>AP014633.1:1202501-1803751 GCA_000828835.1 Thioploca ingrica | reverse complement strand
GACCGTAGGAGAACGTGGTTTAAAATTATCTGGTGGTGAAAAGCAACGAGTTGCCATTGCACGTGCGATGTTAAAATGCCCCCAGATTCTCATCTTTGATGAAGCCACTTCTTCATTAGATTCTCATTCTGAACAACTCATCCAAACCGCTTTATCTCAAGTTGCCGTGAATCACACCACTTTAGTGATTGCTCACCGTCTCTCGACAATTGTTGATGCTCAACAGATTTTAGTTATGGAACAAAGGCAAATTATTGAACAAGGTACTCATATCAAATTATTAAACGCCAACGGGGTTTATGCCGCCATGTGGGCACGACAGCAAGAAGAGAAATAGCAGTTATTTTAGTTGTACCCGCTCAAAGTGTTATACAATAGCGTAGTCATTGCCGATTTTTATAAATAAGTAATCGCTTTATAGCTACCTAATATTTTGTACATAAAGCATTTATTTTCTGATTATTGATTCTAATCACTCAATATAAGGCCTAAAAATAATGCGTTGTCACTTAATAACTGGATTCGGTTGGTTGAGTGTCGTTTCATTGGCTCATGGAGAGGTTGTCTTCGATGGAACTTTAGGTACCACTGGTTCCTTACCGGGACCAAATTTTGTTATTGATGCACCATTAGGACAACAAGTAGGAGATAATCTCTTTCACAGCTTTGAGCGCTTTAATCTCGACCCAACTGAAAGCGCTACTTTTACGGGTCCAGCGACGATTAACAATGTTATTAATCGGGTCACTGGTGGACAACCCTCTCATATTAATGGTCTATTTCGTTCGCAAATTCCGCAGGCGAACTTCTATTTTATTAATCCGGCGGGTATTTTATTTGGACCACAGGCTCAAATCGATGTGCCAGCGTCATTATATCTGAGTACGGCCGATTATTTGCAATTAGGCGCAACCGGACAGTTTAATGCTACTCTGCCGAATAATACTTTACTCTCAGTGGCTGCACCGACGGCATTTGGTTTCTTAGATCATCCTTCGCCAATTACAGTACAAAACAGCCAGTTAAATCTGACCAGTCCAACCGATATCAAGCAGGCTATTCAAAGAACAGCCAATCCTAATCACACTCTGGCATTTATCGGTGGCGATATAACCATTCAGGATAGTGTTGTAGATACTTTTGGTAGTAATATCAATATAGTTAGTGTTGATTCTGCTGGAGAAGCGCCCGTTGATACCCAGCAGTTAACGACTGGTGCTTTTACCGATTATGGCACGGTGCGAATAAGTGATGCGGACACGACCGGACAATTAGTCGGCAATTTACAAACAAGCGGTCGCGGTGGGGGAGCGGTTTTTATCCGTGCGGGGCAATTTTTTTTAGAGGGCGGTTGGATTTTTGCGGACACTTTAGGCGACCAGCCAGGACGCGGGATTACTATTCAGGTGGATAAAGAATTTGCCCTTACCCAGGCTGCTCGTGTTACTACCGAGGTGGCTGATAACAACTTATTTGGTCAAGCAACCGGTACCGCCGGTCCAATTGATATTCGAGCAGAGCAATTGCAATTAACCGCCGGTTCACAAATTGCCAGTACCAGTTATACAGCGAGTACCGCTGGTAACATCAACTTATCCCTAAAATCGGCTTTATTCCTTAGTGGAATGGATCAACAAGGTTTGTTGCCCAGTGCGATATTGAGTAATGCCACTCGTAATGGTTCTGGCGGTCAAATTAATATCACTGCACCGCAAGTTCGACTTGAACAAGACGCTCAATTACAAGCGAATACCCTCGGTGAAGGTGAAGCGGGTAACCTGTCTTTACAAGTCAATACTTTAGAGATACGTGATGGTGCTCAAATTGCAGTTGGGGTAGGCGATCAACGCCATGTCCAGGGAGCTGGTAAAGGTGGACAATTGACGATAACGGCAGCGGATGCCATTCGGCTCCAAGGTAAATCGTCAACTTTGAATCAGCCCAGTGGCTTATTGAGTAATGTGTTTACCTTGAATGGTTCTGGGGGACAAATTAACCTGTGGACACCTCAACTGATCATAGAACAAGGCGCAACGATTCAGGCACTGACTTTACGCCAAGGTCATGCTGGCAGTGTCAATCTCCAGGTTTCTACTTTAGAACTCGCTGAAGGTGGGACTATTCGGACGAATACTTTGGCTGGAAGTGGTCCAGGTGGTCATATTGAAATTGTTGCCCGCCAAGCGATTAAAATTAAAGGTAATAACACCGGCATAACCGCCGCCACCGATAACCGCAGTTCCGGTCAAGGCGGTGAGGTGAGAATAACCACCGGTCAACTCACTCTTGCTGACGGGGGTGCGCTTTCGGTTCGCAGTGACGGTGTGGGTAATGCCGGTAATATTGAACTCACTCTAACCGATAAATTAAGAATGCAACAAGGTTCAATCCGAACTTCAGCGGCTCGAACGGATGGGGGAAACATTAACATCACGGTACCCAATTACTTACAATTAACTAACAGTGAAATCACCACTAGTGTTAATGCCCAAGCCGGCAATGGCGGTAACATTACGTTAAACTCTGAGTTTGTCATTCTTAACCACAGCCACATTTTTGCTCAAGCCATCAGTGGTGAGGGTGGTAATATCAATATCACTACCACTGGGATTTATAATTTATCCTCGGAACCCTTAGAACAGGTTATCAATGCTTCTTCGCGCTTTGGTATCGATGGTGTGGTGGAGATTTCTTCCCCGGATCAAGATGTCAGTGAAAATCTGGTGGTGTTACCCGCTACTTTTTTCGATGCGAGTAAGTTATTCATCACCCAGTGTAATAAACTCCTGGAAAATACTGACAGCTTATCAATCAAGCCACTCAAAGGCAGCCCACCTTCGCCTTATGATTGGAAAGCGAACTATTTATGGAATCCCTCACTGGTTGTCAATTAAGGAAGGAAGTAGGGTGCGTTAGGTGATAGCCGTAACGCACCTTTGTTCTAAAAAAGGAGTGATTTTTCCCAAAAAATCTGCTCGACTTCAAAAACTGGTCCGGTTTTTACCACTACCGGTTTAGCATTACCCAATCAGTGATAACAAATGGTGAAGTTATTTTATAACATCATAGCAAATTCAAAAAAATCAACTATAATTATACTCGATCTACTTAACTGAAATACTTCATCAAATTACACCGAGGAGGAGAAAATGAAGACCATTTCATTTTCTTTAAAACCCCATCAATATTTCTTAATATTTTCTTTTTTCATGCTATCTCGCTGGGGATGGACCGCCACCAATTGTACTCTAGTGACTGAAATTCCGCCAAGCGAGTGTCAAGCACTGCTTGATCTTTATACTAGTACTAATGGGCCAAATTGGACCAAGAAGGATGATTGGAATGAGACAAATACGCCTTGTAGTTGGTATGGAGTAAAATGTGCCAATGGTAACGTTTCTCAACTCCAGTTGTCTGATAATCAATTTAGTGGCCCTATTCCTAATTCTTTAGGAAATCTAAGTCAGTTAAAAAAACTTCGTCTAAAAAATAATGATCTCTGTGGTGATATTCCTAATACGCTTACTTCATTAGCTAACTTGAATGAATGTAACCTATCCAGCAACCACCTCACCACTTCAAGTGATCCTAATCTCAGTCAATTTCTCGATCAAAAATGCCCAGGATGGCAAACTCAAGATCTGCCACCCGATGATTGCCTCCCCTCCCAAACTTACACTCTTACTATCGAGAAAATCGGCGAAGGCACCGGCACCATCATCGAACCGGATGACACCATCAACTGTGGCACCGATTGCAGCGAAGAATATCCAGCTCAAACCATCATCACTCTCTTTGCTCAAGCTGATCCCAATTTTACTTTCATGGGCTGGGAAGGCGAAGATTGTATTAAGAGCATTAGCTCAAATAATACCCAATTCGACCCAGAGATTACGCTAAAGATTACCAACAATTTGACCTGCATCGCCCACTTTGACAGCATCGATTTTTCTGATCACACGCTCACCGTCACGAAAACTGGCTCTGGTAGCGGAATTCTTACCTTAAACACCCCCTACAAACCATCCCTCACCTGCGAACCGACTTGTACTCAAACTTTGGTTCACCAAAGCCAAATCACTCTCCAGGCTATCCCTGAATCAGATTCCTACTTGGTTGGCTTTTTTGGTCAAGGCTGTGCCAGTTCCTTCTCTCTCACTCAAGACCGAAATTGTCAGGCCCGCTTTGAGAAATTACCGATCTACACCTTAACAGTCACTAAATCGGGTCAAGGTAATGGTCATATCACCAGCGATATCGGTAAATTAGATTGTGGCGATGATTGCATCCGTTCTTATCTCAGCGGCACCACGGTTACTCTCACAGCGACAGCTGATGCGGGTTCTAGTTTTATGGGTTGGAGTGGTGATTGTGACAGTTCCACGACTAAAACCAGTGTGGGTGTTTATAGCAACCTCACTTGTAACGCCGAGTTTGGCATCGCTGGAATACCTCAATTAACGCTGGATCGAGAAGCGGTTGATTTTGCGCAAACTCGAACTGTAGTTAAACGCACCCTGACGATACAGAATATCGGCAACGGCGGATTACGGATAGAAACCGTAGAACTCATTGAACCATCGACTTTCCAAATGAGCAAAGATAATTGTTCTAATAACGTGCTTATCCCCAATGGTACTTGTACCGTGACGTTACAATTTCAACCACCGACGCCGACGATTGCGGATTACCAAGGTCAATTATTGATTACTTCTAACGATCCAAAATCACCAACCAGCGTGGCATTGCAAGGACAAGGTTGTAGCGATGACGATGCTTATCAACGGCAGGTTAGCATTGAACCTTACCGCTTAGATTTTGGTGTGGTGACGGTTGGTCATACCACGACTCGTCAACAACGCATTGATATGTGGTCGCAAGGTTGTGGTTTCTTAGATTTAGACACAATTACTTTAAAAGGTCGTCATGTAGATGAATTCACTCTACTTGAGAAAGATTGTTACTACGGTACTTGGCAAGGGCGAAATCATGCTTCTTGTTGGTTCACGACGGAATTTCATCCCACGTCGATCGGATTAAAAGAGGTTCGAGCCCAGATCACTTATACTGATCCAACTATGGAAATGTCTCCTTATCGTTGGAATGCTGAAGCGATTAGCGATGGGAAACCGCAACTCGAATTATCCGAGACCGAACACGACTTTGGGACGATTACGCTGGGTGAAGAAACGCCAAGTTGGTCACTCACTTTGACTAATAGTGGCACGGCTAACTTAGAGTTTGAGCAAATGAGTATTGACCAAGCAGAATTCAAACTGTATGACAGTAATTGTACTTTAATTGCGCCGCAACAAAGTTGTCAGCTCTGGGTGCAATTGACGCCGATTTCTTTGGGAGACAAATTAGCTCAACTGACCCTAGTTTACGCAGGAACAACGGTACAGATACCGCTTAAGGCAGCGGTTATTGGCCCAACCGCTTGTTCACCGGAGCAAATCACGATAGCCACTACCGGTCAATCTCCGCTTTGGGAAAATCCAGCGGCTTGGCAACGTCTCCAGGAAGGTCCAAAAATTCCGAGCACCAACGATGTAGTTCGCATTAACTCGGCTCATGTTATATTAGGCTTACCATTGATCCAAGTTAAAGCCTTATGTATTGAAAATCAAGCGATTCTTCTCAGTCGTGACGACCAAGGCACCGCCCTGGAAATCCAAGCCACAGATTATTTCCAAAATCAAGGTCATGTCCTCGGTTTAAACGGGGCGAGCAACCGTAGGGAAACTTGTACGACTGATTGTGCTAAACCGGGAGCAAGTGTCATTATCAAAGTCGGTTCCCAATTTGAGCAACAAAGTAAATTGGGCAATTTTTGGTGGTATGGGAGTGGTGGCCCCATTCTCAATTCGGGTGAAATCAAAGCCGGTAATGGCGCTAGCAGTCTCAACTATGGTGCTGCAGGAGGAGATGTCCTGGTTCTCGGTCGTAACACCACTAATTTAGGGTTAATTCAAGCCGGTCAAGGTGGTCACGTGTTAGGCACCGGCGCTGGGCAAGCGGGAGCCGGTGGACTGACCCAAATTTGGGGTAACCTTGGCGGTGCCGGTCATCTTTACAACCAGAATGGTGCCCAAGCCATTGCGGGTGACGGGGGTAAGTGCAATCCGGCAGCAACTGAGCCACAAATGGGCGGTAACGGGGGTAACCTATGGTTGGTTTCTCTCCCGGAGGTTTATTTAAATGATGGCATCTATCGCGCGGGTCAAGGCAGTAATAATTGTCACTCCAATGGAACAGATGGTTTTGTGCGAATTGAACCGAGTATCATTGACTTAGCTGGCACACACACGCATGTCAACGGTGGCAATATTACCATTTTTGGTGGCAAAGATTGGATTTTAAATTTGCGAAATACGGCCGGTGAACTCCTCGAAGCCACTGGAGATATTACCCTCGCCACGGGTCCCGGTGGAATAATTGACCTACGTGACAATAATACCATTCTCTTGAAAGCCGCTGGCCAAGTCAATCTGTTTGCGGATACCATTTTGCTTGACCAAGGGGTTATTTTAGCGGACTTAATCGAAGCGAAAGCCATTGTTGTTGGAGCAAATAAAATCTTACAAGACGTTGCTCTAGTGGGCAATGGCTCAATATTTGCCCAACCACAAACGCGGGTGCCACTCACTTTTACTTTATCTAACAACGGTCCACAAGCAGATACCTATCTTCTCAAAGTAACTGACCTCGCCGGTTGGCCACTCAGCTTTACTGAACAGCAAGTAAGCGTAGAGGGATTGACTCACCTTATCGTGACACCACAAGTCACTTTACCTCAAGCAGTCGGTACCATGAATGTCATCACCATGACAGCGATTTCTCAAACTGATCCCAATGTCAAAGCAACCGCGCAAATTTCGGTGACAGTTACCAATCAAGCGCCGCTGGTCACTACAGCAACGCTACAAACATTTTTAGCGGAGAACCAATTAACTAACACCATTCCACCGCTAGATAATCTTCCCGAGCTAAATAACCTTGTACCAACCACTTCTCAACAAGAATCTGCTACCGTCGGAGATATCGTGGGAGAAAACTTGATAGATTCTCATCAAGAAATCATAGCGGCGGACGGTTCTTACTCAATAACCGCGCCACATTCCACCTTAGCACCGACAGTGATGGATTTCACCCTAATGGATTCATTTCCTTGTCCGGTAAACACCCATTTTATTGATTGGCCTTGTGATAATCACAACCAAACCCTTCAGGATGTCAACTTTGGACCACAAGCCAGTGTAGCCGGTGGAATCCTAGCAGGCGTTATTCATAATGAGGGTTGGCTTTCCCAACTGACTATTGCCCCAGCGGCACAAGTGACCGGTGGTAAACTCACGGGTGATATTAATAATCAAGGCACTTTAATCGATATCCAATTTGTCGGTAGACAAGTCCACGGCGGCACTTTACAAGGTGTCATTGCTAACCAAAGTCAAATCGGTGGAACTTTCATGGATGTGATACTAGCCGATAACACCGTATTGAGTGGTGGAGCAGTAGCGGGCCAAATTATCGGTCATTGTCCGGCGCCAGCTCGTTTAGAATCTCTTACCGTTCTACCAGGAAGTCATTTAGAATGCGTTATTTTAGGTAAAGGCGTGACCTTAACCGGGGAGGTGACTTTGCAGAATGTTCAAATCGCAGTTTCACCAGCGGCACTTCAAATTATTGACTCAGCGAATTTAATCACTCTACCTAATCTAGAAGCCACAGCAACCGATGAACAAGCCCAATCGCAATCGACTCAAGCGATATTGGCGGGCGGCGCTGCCATCAATGGTGCTCAATTTCAGCAACACACGGAAGTGACGGCAACCGATTGGGTAAAAGTTTATGGTCAAATTCAAGCCGAACTAGCCCATATGAACCAACCGGTTGAAATTGTGGTGTATGGTCGTTATGAACCCCACAGTTCAGAAACACAACCCGTTGATTTCATGTTAATCAACACTGAAAATAGTGGCAAACCCCAAGTGAAGCTTTGGAACGGTCAATTGTCTAACTTAGTTGCTTTTGAAACCTTAGCAGCCATCCCCAACCATTATTTAGTCCCCCTCTACGAAGATTTATTAACGGTAGCGGCGGGTCGTGTGGAGATATTCTTCGGTTATCGAATAATCAATGCTGCCGGAAAGCCCATTGTTATTCACAATCAAACTGGAATTGAGATAGTCATTCGGTAAGTACCTCAATAATCGGTTCTCCCCTTTGTCAAAGGGGGGAATCTTAACTTAATGGTAGTAACCCGTAGCATCACTTCACGATTGATGCGGTTCGCCAGCTCACCGCATCCTACACTACTACACTACTACTGTGTATGGGGATGTTTGATTCAGATCCTACCCGAGGTAGTCTGGCTACAAAACTAAGGCTAGTTGGAATGATAACTATCGTGCCAAGCTGGTGTTTGGAACGGAATTTTAATGCGGTGACTCTGCCTGCTTCCCGAAGGTAGTTGAATCAAAAATACGTTAAGAGTTATGATGATGAGCTTAAGCGGGTTTAGTCTTAACCTTAGACTTTAGCGACTTGAAATTGAGATAATAATGAGTTTATCGTTTTATTTTGAGCAAAAGGAATCACTCAAATGAAATCATTTTACACAACACTAATAACTAGTTTATTAAGTGTGGCTACATTGCCACTCTACGCAGCACCATGGGAAGCATTACCTAATAGCCCTCCTATACCGGCAGATAATCCTCAAACTGAAGCTAAAATTTTACTCGGGAAAACCTTATATTTTGATCCACGCCTTTCCAGTACTGGTACGATATCCTGTAATTCTTGTCATAATGTGATGGCGGGTGGCGATGATAACCGTCCTCATTCAGTGGGTGTAGAAGGTAAACAAGGCGGACGAAGTGCACCTACGGTATGGAATAGTGCTTTTTTGTCAGTCCAATTTTGGGATGGTCGCGCTAGCAGCTTAGAAGAACAAGCGAAAGGTCCGGTCACTAATCCAGTGGAAATGGGAATGAAAGATTGGGATGCCGTTATTAATCGGCTAGAGGCTGTTCCTGGCTACGTAACCTTGTTCAAATCAGCTTTTGGAGATGACAAACCATTGACAGCCGATAATGCCGTTAAGGCGATTGCCGCTTATGAACGGACGCTTATTACCCCTAATTCAGCTTATGACCGTTACGTCAAGGGCGATAAAACCGCGTTAACTGAACAACAAGTAAAAGGCATGAATACCTTTGCTGAACTGGGTTGCACCAGTTGTCACGCCGGACCCAATTTTAGTGGGCCATCATTATCAATGGGTGAAGGATTTTTTATGAAATTTCCTACCTTTGCGGGAAGTCAATATGAAACCCAATACAATTTGACCCAAGATATGGGACGATACTCAGCCACTAAAAAAGAAGCGGATAAACACCTGTGGCGAGTCCCGACTTTACGTAATATTGCTTTAACTGCACCTTATTTTCACAATGGTGCTGTACTTACCTTAGATGAAGCGGTGCGGGTAATGGCTAAAACACAGCTTAATCAAGCGTTAACTGATAAGCAAGCACAGGATATTGTTGCCTTTCTTAATGCCTTAACGGGAGATTTTCCCGAGCAAACCCCACTTCGGTTGCCCAGCACGCCAGGTAAGCAAATCATTTCACCTTAAATGATAATTTGAACAATGGGATAACCCATAATGATTAGCAATGACTTCTGTTTGCTAACCTCAATAAAATAAACGGTATAACTTGACTGTCAGGCATGAATTGTGGGAGTCGTGCTAAAGCGGTAGTGATATTAGTCATATCGCCACAAGGGGTTGTCATTCCTTGTTACCATAAAATGACTCCCACTTTAGCACCGGCTTGGTCAAACTCATACATTGTAGGGGCAAACACGCGTGTCTGCCCTTGAGTCGCTCAAAGTTTTTCTCGGCGATCTTTAATATACATCTCACTATTATTGCTACGCATTTCAATATGAAATAATTCACTCGCCCTAATTATTTCGCTTAATCTTTTGTAACCATAATTGACCGGAGAGAAAGAAGTATTATTAGAGATATAACTTCCAACTCGACCCAGGTGTGACCATCCATCTTCTTCAGAAGTTTGTTCTGCGGCATTTCTCAGCAAAGTAACTAACCAAGTGTCACCTCGCAATTCATTTCTCGTTTTTTTAATGGCACTTCGGGTAGCCGTTTTTTCATTGTCACTTTCAATGATGGGAATTTCCAAATTTTCCGTATAAATAAATCGAGAGCAAGCGTTAACAAAGGGTATCGGCGTTTTTTTCTCACCAAACCCATAAACCTTTAAACCATTCGTCAATATCCGCATAACTAAAGGAGTAAAGTCGCTATCACTCGTCACTAAGGCGAAGGCGTCGAGATGCTGAGTATAGAGCAAGTCCATTGCATCTATAATCATAGCGGCGTCAGTTGCATTTTTCCCTTGCGTATAACTGAATTGTTGTATCGGCTTAATGGCGAATTGATGTAATTTTTCTTCCCAAGGTTTCAAGTAAGAATTTTTCCAGTTCCCATAAGCTCTTCGTACATTGGCTATGCCATATTTCGCCAATTCATTAAGAACTCCCTCTATAGCAGTAGCGTTAGCATTATCACAATCAATCAGAACAGCAATTCTATTTTCTATTTCCATAGGGTATAAAATATCACTCTAAGTTTAGTAACTATCTAGCGTGTAGTGAAACGAACGAATGAACCAGTGAACTACGGTAAAATCGCTAATGTAGCAAGGCAATCCTTTGCTGAAGTTCCTCTTAAAAATGAATATAATAATACTTTCCAAAAAAATGCAAAGCCGCTCAGCAACGATATCCAATACAACCCAGATTGAGAAAATATCGATGAAAATAGGGTAGTGTTCCTAAAGTAGTAATTCATTATAATATCGGATGAAATACCAAATAGCTCCAAGGTGATTTTTAAGCTGGTTGGCGAAAGACAGAGTTTTCTTGCACAAACGAGAAGTTTTCTGACGCTAAGTATGCAGCGCGTTGGATTGCGCGGTTGGGCGGTTTTTGGGGACACCAAAGCAATGGTAAACCGGGCATTATTGTTAGGTAGCGTGGTCTCTAGCGTCTTAGTGACATTGTGGATGTGTGGAAGATTTTTAACTATGCCAATGGAACAGTTAATTGACCGGCAAGAAAAATTTGAAAAAGGGGAAAATTCCTTAAGTTGATAGTAGTGAGAAGAATTGGTTACGTCAGGTGAAATCATAACAGAACCTAAAATAATAGAACTATTTGGCGAGCGCTTAACTGCTTGTTAAAGTGTATTTACTCCATTTCATAAGGATTTTCCCATACTTTATTCGCTTTTTCATAAATTAATCCATAGGTCATTCTAATTATCGTGTTGAGATCCAGCGTATCTATTTTTAATTTTAACTCTAGAGCATCTAAGCCTGGTGCAGTTTCAATAATGGATTTTTTAATTCTTTGCAACAGACGTGGTGTATTACTTGCCAATAGCTCATATACACTCGGAGTTCCTCCTTTTAAAGCACCTTGATACTGACTTTCTAATCGTTCACTATTCATAATTTGCAAACAGAGTTTAATGTTGTTAAAAATTCCTTTAATATTGGCTCTAATTTGTTTGATGCGATAAATAATATCAAATAAACTAGAAGCTAAAAATAACACCCTGAGTTCATCGGGTAATCTTTGCATCGCCGTGACGTCATTAGCACCATCATCATCCACACCCGCTATTAGAAATTCAGATATTCCAATAATAAGCAGTAGCTTGTCATTAAGTAATCCAATCAGTTTATCACTCACATCATTCATATGTTCGAACAACAATCGAGCATCATATTGTGCTAAATCAATCCGTTCTTTAGTTAAGCCATTTTTAATTTCAGTTAGATTGGGTTCAGTAATACTGACAGATAAAGCATTATTAATTTCTAAAAGAATAGCGTTATTATCATAATTACTTTCCTTATCAGGCATTTTAAGCAGTGCTTTAATGATCGGAATGAGCTCATTGACGCGATTAATATTTTTATTAATTTGGATCAAATTATTCATAACGATATGAATACTTTTGATAACTTGGTGAACAAATTTAAATTGTAGTGTTTTAGGTTTATTTCGTATTAATCCAGTTAATTCTTTCGTTTTTTCTTCTAATAGCTTGAGCAATTGTTTCATGGAATTCGTATCCAATCTTTTATCAATATTGATTTCATAGATACTACCGGCGGCAATATTAACCGCTTTTTCAATTTCCAATAACTTCTTAGATTCTCCATAAATTCGGACGTATTTTTTCATTTGCACATACTCACTCAAGCGATCTTCCAAGCTGTGAGAAATTCTGTCAAAATAACTCTGGAGAGAGGCATGTGCAGCATTATTACGAGCTTTGGAAATTCTTAGGATTTTCTGACGCATAAAAAATTCAAGGCACGATTCATGCCTTCTAATACTCGATTTTTAAAAAGATTCTGACAGAGCCACCCTGATTATTTAGCTCAAAGGTGGCTGCCATTCTGAAGATATTTCTTTGAGCTGATTTAACAATTTTTGTATCTCTGCTGCAGGTTGATCAACTAATTGGCTAAGTAAGTAGTTAGCCAATTGTTCACGATCCGGTTGTAAGCCATTAACCCAATGAGATAACACTTTTTTTATGGTTTCCAGTTCCCGGTCCGGTAATAAATCATAATCACTTAATAATTTATGTAAAGGACATCTTTGTAATTTAGTATATAACCAATCAAAATCAAGCAATAAAGATTTGAGTTCGGTGGTCCGTTCTGCGGCGAG
The DNA here is from genome assembly GCA_000828835.1 of Thioploca ingrica. Lineage (GTDB taxonomy): Bacteria > Pseudomonadota > Gammaproteobacteria > Beggiatoales > Beggiatoaceae > Thioploca > Thioploca ingrica. Next base: position 1,790,965 of record AP014633.1, on the reverse strand, counting down.
TAAATGAGTGCACAAATACTCGAAAAAGTAACCGTCATTGGGACCATTCGACCAACCATGAAGACAATGGCGACGATAAGCGGCTAATAAATGATGGTGCAATTTTTCTACCTCTGCAGAAGTATATAAATAATCGTATTGGAAAGCATGTAAACTCAGGCATTGGTTAGACGAAACCGTTTCAACTTGAAGTAATCCTCGCGTGACTAATTTACTGATAAAGGCATCTGCTTGATCAGCAGAGAGGTGATAAAGATATTGCCATAACATCACCACTGTTTTTTGAGGAATAGCCGAATAGTTAACAAAAACAGCTAAAGCTAAGTAATATTCACTTTGTTCTCCAAGGGCATCGACATTCAGTTGCATGGCTTGCATCAAGGTTCGCGGGTGGGTGTCCGGAAATTCATTGGTGGTCGCGTTTTGTAAACTATCAACTAAGGTATTCCAAACCGACGCGGGTTGGTTACTCGCCAGGGCAGCAATTAACTTGAGAGCGAGTGGGAGGTAATCACAAGCACGTGCTATCGTATTCACTTCCATTGGTACCGGACTTAACTGTTGTCCCGTACAATTGAGGAAAAATTGGATAGCCTGTTCTTCAACTAAAGGAGTGAGCACATACCCTTGAATACTGGGTATACTTCGAAGTAGGAAGTCGAGCAAAGTGTTATCATAAGTCGTGATAACCAATTGACAATACTTGCCAAGTCCATTAAAAGCCAACACCTCATCGACATCCCATACATCATCTAAAATCAATAAACAATTTCGTTTAGCACACAGTTGGCGTAATCGTTCTGTTCCCGCTTGAGGATTGAGAAAGTGTTTGACTTCTTCTCCCAAAGCCCGAATCAGTGCTATTTGACAACTCATTAAATCAGAATGTTGACCTAAATGAACCCAAAAAATACCATCGCTAAAAGTACGGCGAATAGCGGTATCATGGGCTAAAACAGCAGCGATAACGGATTTACCCATACCACTTGGCGATTGAATTAATAAAGGGCTTTTTTGCCCCTCGGCAATTTCTACTAAGCTTGGCTTAATAACGAGTTTAGCCTTAAGCTCATTAAACAGCAGCAAATTAATGACTAGATAAGCCGGTAAATCCGGCACATTATGTAAAGTAGCTGGTGGTAAGGTTGAAGTTGGATGAGGTACTAATCCCGCTGCGGCTTTAAGTTGCTCTAATTTTTGTTTAATTTCATTGATTTCTTTGTCGTTGTCAGCGATTTTTTGTTGTAAAATAGGTCGATTCTTTTCCTCTATGGTTAAGCGTTGTTGTAGTTCGGTTTGGAGTTCGGTTAATAGAATGTAATCCTGTTCAAGTAAAGTGATTTCTTGTTCCAAAGTATACTCTGAAGACATAATATAACTCCTTAATGAACGTAGCAGTTTATCATTTTTATTACTTTGCATACTAGCAAAATCATTACAAGCCATTCTTGAACAGATTAAACTTTTCTTTGATTATAAACGACTTCAACCGACTGAATCGAATCATCTCCAATCAATTCACTTGAATTCTCAACGGCAAGGAAATAGGGTTGGAAGTGACGAAGCCATCGTCGATAATCTAATTCAGTTGTTATTAAGTAATAATGGTTCGGATCGTTGTTATAAGTAATGGATTTGATGTCGGGTGTGTTAGCGTCGCATAACGCACCCGACCGCAACTGGTCCGAAGTCTTGATGATTTATTTGATATAAATATCCTCTCCGGTAACCAGATCGCCTCAAATTGCGCTGTTTACTGTGGTAGATTATGTTGCTCCAATTTAATTGTATAATATGAAATGGTGAAAAAATAATGCCTATTTTGATAGACATGATTAACTTTAAGTAATAACAACAGACAAATGAAAAGTTTGTTATATTTCTTATCTTCTGGTTATGATAGTTGGGTAGTCATTTAATCTCTGTGGAGATAGAACTCTACGGATAAAACGATCTCGATTTCTTTTGAATCCTAATCTTATTTACCCACCCTAACAACTATGATATGAACTGTGTGTGCCACCCATTTGGGTTTGCCCGATTGTTACCTTTCATCAAGCAACCGATATCGCTTTATGGTTAATACGACTAATCCACTCCTGATTTCTAGTACCGAAAATCCGATTGCTTTAGACGCTTGGATAGAACGTATTACTGAAAACTATTCAGTTAACGACAGGCAAGCTATTATTGATGCCTGTTCTTTAACACAAGCGATTCATCAAACTCAAAGCCGGGCTTCTGGAGAAACTTATCTCATTCATGTGGTGAATGTGACCGATATTTTAGCCCAATTAGGCTTAGATACCGAGGTGTTAGTTGCCGCTCTGTTACATGAATGTGTTGAGACCAAACAATTGACTCTCGGTGAAGTAGAGAGACGTTTTAATCCCGTGGTAATGCAATTAGTAGATGGTGTGGCTCGAATGAGACTCATTGAAAATCTTCACGAGCAATCACCACCACGAGTCGAAACCGAAAATCAAACTGAAAGCCTACGTAAAATGCTATTAGCCATGGCAGAAGATGTACGGGTTGTCTTAATTAAGTTAGCAGATAGACTACATAACATGCGGGTATTACGTTACTTACCGGTAGAAAAACGCCGACGTATGTCTCGTGAAACCTTAGATTTGTTCGCACCACTCGCTAATCGCCTCGGTATCTGGCAAATCAAATGGGAATTGGAAGATTTATCATTGCGTTATTTGGAACCCGATACTTACCAGAACATGGCGCAATTGCTGGATGAACGCCGGGTTGATCGAGAAAACTATATCCAAACAGTAATGAAAATTTTAGCCGAAGCACTGCAGCGTACTGGGATTCATGCCGAAGTTTCTGGTCGTCCTAAGCATATTTATAGCATTTGGCGAAAAATGCAACGGAAGGGATTAACCTTTAATCAAATATTTGATGTAAGAGCCGTTCGGGTTTTGGTGAATACCGTGAGTGAATGTTATACCGCTTTAGGGATCATTCATACCAAATGGCAACCGATACGCGGTGAATTTGATGATTATATCGCTAATCCCAAAAGTAATAATTATCAATCGTTACACACCGCTGTCGTCGGTCCAGAACAAAAAATTTTTGAAGTGCAAATTCGTACTCATGAAATGCATCATCATGCCGAATTAGGGATTGCTTCCCATTGGCGATATAAAGAAGAAGGCAGTACCCTAGATAAAAATTTTGAAAAGAAAATCTCTTGGTTGCGACAAATTTTACAGACCGGAAAAGAAGAAGAAGGTGATCCCAGTGAATTATTGGATCGGTTTAAATCAGAGATTATTGAAGATCGAGTTTATGTGTTTTCTCCTACTGGTCAAGTCATTGACTTACAACAAGGTTCCACCCCACTTGATTTTGCTTATTCTATTCATACCCAATTAGGACATTGTTGTCGGGGTGCTAAAATTAATAATCGCGTGGTCCCACTCACTTACACGCTAAAGAATGGTGATCAAGTTGAAATTTTAACTTCTAACGAGGAAAAACCCAGTCGGGATTGGCTGTTAACTCAAGCCGGTTATCTTAAAACCTCACGTGCACGCGCTAAAGTCAGACAATGGTTGAAGAAACAAGATCTTCGACAACATATCAGTGAAGGACGGGTGTTATTAGAACGGGTATTACGTCGCCTCAATATCAAAAATTGTAATCTAGAACAATTAGCGCAAAAATTTCGGTTTAAATCCGTTGATGAATTATTAGCTTCGCTTGGACGAGGAGATATCACGACCACCCAAATAACAGCGACTTTTAATGAACAAGTTTTTCATACCGATAGTCAGATTATTCCAGTTATCATGGAGTCAAGCCGGAGTAAAGGCGGTATTTATATCAAAGGAGTGGGGGGCTTATTAACTCAAACGGCTCGTTGTTGTCGACCGGTGCCTTATGATCCCATCGTGGGTTATATTACCACTGGACGTGGTGTAGTCGTACATCGACGCGATTGTTCCAATGCCTTGCGTTGGCAAGATGAAGGTAACCAACGTCTGATTGAAGTCGAATGGAGTGAGCCTTTAGAAGAACAGAATTTGGTTTATCCGGTGGATATTGAGATCAGTGCTTATGATCGAATCGGATTATTACGCGATATTTGCAGTATTGCCACTAGCGAAAAGGTCAATATTATTACTGCGCATACTTACACTAACAAAATGGATAACAACGTTAAAATGATGTTTACTCTCGAAGTATGCAATGTTGAACAACTTAGCCGCTTGTTAGCTAAAATTGATAATTTAACCAATGTGATGAAAGTATGGCGTAAAAACTAAATCGGGTTCAATCGATAACGGCTAGCTAAGCGACTTTGGCTTGTTAGGGTACCTTCATTTTCAATTATCGTCAGGACATCAATTCGTTCCGGTCGAATTTCTCGGAATTCGTATAAGTTAATGATCAATTCAGTTATCAGTTAACAGTTGATTAATAATCTTGACAAATTAGTCGATAACTATTTTATGTCAATTAATAATTAATACCGGTTATTTTATAATTTACAGTGATTATTAAATACGGTTAACTGATTATTAAATACCGTTTAAGTGGTGGCTACTGAAAGCGCTTGTTCGATATCAGCCAGAATATCGTCAACATGTTCTAGACCAATAGATAAACGTACCATATCTTCAGTCACACCAGCCTTAGCTAATTCTTCTGCTGATAATTGTCGGTGGGTGGTACTGGCAGGATGACAAGCTAAACATTTGGCGTCGCCAATATTAACTAACCGAGTGATCAATTGTAAGGCATCAATAAATTTAGCACCGGCTATAATTCCACCTTGAATACCGAAACTTAAAATCCCAGAAGCTCGACCACTCATATATTTATCGACGAGTGCTTTACTGGGACTGTCGTTGAGACCTGCATATTGTACCCAAAGCACTTGTTTGTGATGTTTTAGATAATTGGCAACGGTTAAGGCATTGGCACAGATTCTGTCCATGCGCACCGGCAGGGTTTCAATTCCTTGAAGAATGAGAAAAGCATTGAGTGGTGACAAAGCAGCTCCCATATTACGCAGGGGAACTACTCGTGCTCTCGCAATATAGGCGGCTGCCCCGAAAGTGTCAGTGTAGGTAACGCCATGATAAGATTTGTCTGGTATCGTAAAACAGCTAAATTTATCGGCCTGTTGACTCCAAGGGAATTTACCCGAGTCGACAATGATACCACCAATACTATTGCCATGTCCGCCCATGTATTTAGTTAGCGAATGAACAATAATATCGGCACCGTGTTCAAAGGGACGGCAAAGGTAGGGTGAAGGGACGGTATTATCCACAATTAAGGGAATACCGTGATGGTGTGCTAATTGTGCTAAAGCACCAAAATTAACGACATTACCCAATGGGTTGCCAATTGATTCACAAAAAATGGCTTTAGTTTTAGCATCAATCAGCTGAGCAAAGCTATCGATATTTAGATAATCAGCAAAGCGTATGTCAATACCATACTGAGGAAGCGTGTGCGCAAACAAATTGTAGGTACCACCATACAACGTGCTGGAAGTAACCACATTATCTCCCTGAGCAGCGAGAGTCATAATCGATGCCGTAATAGCAGCCATTCCAGAAGCGAATGCCAGTGCCCCAATTCCACCTTCCATCGCCGCTACTCGTTTTTCTAACACATCGGTAGTGGGATTCATGATGCGAGTGTAGATATTACCCGGTACTTTGAGATCAAATAAATCAGCACCATGTTGGGTATTATCAAACGCGTAGGAAGTGGTTTGGTAAATCGGTACCGCAACCGCTTTAGTCGTGGGTTCGGGTGAATAGCCACCATGGATAGCAATGGTTTCAAGTTTCATTGGGTTGTTATTCCTTATCGTTTAGTTTTACATACATCCTGTTACTTCTTTCTGACATGACTCAGGGAAAAATCATTTTATTAATTTTTTGCCGGTTGTCGGTGGTGCGCGGCTTGTTCTAACATCGGTTTTAATTCACCTTTTTGATATAATTCCAAGGCAATATCACAGCCACCAATCAATTCACCATTGACATAAATTTGTGGAAAAGTAGGCCAATTGGCATAACGAGGTAAATTTTGAAAAATTTCTGGATCATCCAGTACATTGACATAGGTAAATTCAACCCCACAAGCTTGTAAAGCTTGAGCAGCTCGACTAGAGAAACCACATTGGGGAAATTGAGGAGTCCCTTTCATAAAAATAACAATTGGATTATTCTCAACTTTTTCTTTGATTCTCTCCAAAACATCCATCTCAGTTTCCTCTTGAGTAATAAAATTAATTAACAAAATAACCAAACATTAAAATTGACAGTTATTATATATCAAAATAACCCTACTTCGGATCGTTTTCACTGCTGAATTGAAAATAGGTTGGTAAAGTGGGCAAAATGCAGTCTTGCCCACTGACTCAAACCCACATCAAGATTGAAGCCAATTGGGTAACGCAACGGTATACCTGAGCTATCTCGGTTCAAATGGGGTTATTTCTCCACTACTTTGACTTGCTTCTATTCACAATCGCCGCTGAATAATACCGAGGCTCTAGATAGATTCCAGACCACACTTTTGGCTTGCGCTATCGATATTCACGGATGATTCTGACTAAAAGAAGTTGAATCATGGGAGTTAGTTAATGCGTTGGTGGGAACAACATCATGGTGAAGGGATGAATCGTTAACTCAACAATAATGGGTTGATAGCTTAAGGCTTAGCTGATTTACGTTGTCCGTGAAGTCCATAACCAATTTGTGGGGCGTGAATTTTTTGCTTTTCAATACTTTGTTCTAGCAATCTCACGGCGGTCATGTTGGCATCCAATTCTTGATCAACGGATTTCACTTCTTGATCGATGGCTTCTGACATCGCTGATTTTTGGGAGATTAATTTCGTTCTCGTTCCTAGCCTAGTTACCATGGCACGCGCTTCGCGTTTCGTCATAATTTTTACCATAAAATACTGCCTTTAATTTGATTGCGGAATACTATTGTTGATAACAAATGGAGATATGGCTTGTTGAATAGATGGTTTTAATTATCGATGGTATTTCTATTGCTATGCTTAATCAAGCAACTCCTGAGTTCAAATTGCGCGAGTAATATTACCACCGACTAGGAATAATGACTACTTTTTCCGGCAGGAACTTCACTAAACTGGAAATATAAAAGCTAAAATAAGTATTCCACTGACTACGGTATGAAGCCAAATCGTATTTTTGATAGCTACAATTAAAGCCGGGGGGTTGTCATAATAAATATATAAATTTTTTATCGCCCAAAATCCTAGTGGCAAAGCTAACCAGCTCACTAAACTCAGGAAAGGTAAATTTTGAAAGATCACACCGACAGCAATAATAATAAAACTAAAACTGATCAAGACGACAAAGAGATGACAAGCGGCTACTTTTCCTAAGCGGACCACGAGGTTCTGTTTACCAACCCGTTTATCCGCAAAATAGTCAGGAAATTCATTAATATAGAGTATGGCTGTCACTAACCCACTCAGCGGTAATGCGGCTATCGTAGCCGCTCCATTTATCGTTTGAGTTTGAACGTAATACGCTCCAATCACGGTTAATAACCCAAAATTGAGTCCCACTAACATTTCACCTAAACCACGGCTGTGGAATGAAAAGGGGGGAGCTGAATAGCAATAACCCGATAGTATGCCGATTAATCCTATCCACAATAATGGTAACCCACGTATCCAGACCAGCAACAATCCTATGATGATGGCTATCGTTAATAAGAACCAACCATAATAATAAGTTTCCTGCGGTGATAAAATCCCTTGTTGAATGAACCGACTCCCCCCGGTGAAAGGTGTTAGTGGAGTGAGATTAATATCGTCGCTTTGATTAAGATGATCAAAATAATCGTTAAGCACATTGATACCCGCATGACTAAAAATACCAGCCACTAAGGATAAAATAAAATACGCCAGTGAAAAAACGCCCAGTGAATGCCAGGCGATAGCCGTACCTAATAAGATCGGTAAAATAATAACTGTAAAAAACTGAGGACGAGTTGCCATTATCCAAGTAGTGATTGTTTTTCGAGCCATAAATTTTTTAACTATACTTACACTGGCCAATATACAATTTTCATTACAATGACGTGATGATGGCATTGATTGCGAATTAGATCAATATCATCAATCACCTCCGGAGGGTTAAGAAGAACGAGTTGGACCAACTGTGGAAAGTTGTACCATAAGTGCAAGTTCTGCCAATAAAAAAGCCTACTCATCGGTAGGCTTTTGTTAAAAATAAAGTTAAAGTAAAACTTTAGCAAAATTATTTGAATAGACTGGAAATGTTTTATGGTGGGAATAGCAAAGCGCCTCCCACCCTACCCATTCCAATTACATCATGTCCATGCCGCCGCCGGCGGGTCCATGACTATGTTCTTCTCTTTTGGGAAGTTCAGCAACCATCGCTTCAGTGGTAATCATTAAACCAGCGATAGAAGCTGCATTTTGTAACGCAGAACGAGTAACTTTGGTGGGATCTAAGATACCCATGGCGACCATATCACCAAATTCTTCGGTGGCTGCGTTGTAACCGAAGTTACCTTGACCTTCAGCCACTTTATTTAAGATAACTGAGGGTTCTTGTCCCGAATTCGCCACAATTTGACGGAGCGGTTCTTCCATCGCACGTAACGCAATCTTAATACCGGTATCTTGATCGCGGTTAACGCCCTTTAAACCTTGAATGGCTTTAAGAGCACGAACTAAAGCAACACCACCACCGGGTACAACACCTTCTTCTACTGCGGCACGGGTTGCATGTAGTGCGTCTTCTACACGGGCTTTCTTTTCTTTCATTTCGACTTCGGTAGCGGCACCGACTTTAATGACGGCTACTCCACCGGCTAATTTAGCTACCCGTTCTTGTAATTTCTCTTTGTCGTAGTCCGAAGTAGCTTCTTCAATTTGAGCACGAATTTGCTTAACACGGGCTTCAATCTCTGACGTTTTACCAGCACCATCAATGATAGTCGTGTTTTCCTTGCTGATGGTAATCCGTTTGGCATGACCTAAATCATCTAAACCGGCTTTTTCCAAGCTTAGACCGACTTCTTCAGAAATGACGGTACCACCGCTTAAAATGGCAATGTCTTGCAACATGGCTTTACGGCGATCCCCAAAACCAGGTGCCTTAACCGCAGCGACTTTAACGACACCACGAATAGTGTTGACTACCAACGTTGCTAAGGCTTCCCCTTCAACATCTTCAGCGACAATCAACAGTGACCGACCGGCTTTAGCGGCACCTTCTAAAATCGGTAACATTTCCCGAATGTTAGAAATCTTCTTATCATGTAACAGAATCAGCGGATTTTCTAATTCTGCCGTCATAGTTTGTTGATTATTAACAAAGTAAGGCGATAGATAGCCGCGATCAAATTGCATCCCTTCAACCACATCGAGTTCATTGTCTAAGCCAGAGCCTTCTTCAACGGTAATAACACCTTCTTTGCCCACTTTATTCATGGCTTTAGCAATGATGTCACCAATGACTTCATCGGCATTAGCTGAAATGGTTCCCACTTGAGCAATGGCTTTATCATCAGTACACGGCTTAGATAACTTCTTTAATTCTTCTACCGCGACTATAACGGCTTTATCAATGCCCCGTTTTAAATCCATAGGATTCATCCCGGCGGCTACCGACTTCATTCCTTCGGTTAGAATAGATTGTGCTAAAACGGTGGCGGTAGTTGTTCCATCACCGGCGGTATCGGAAGTCCGTGAAGCGACTTCTTTAACCATTTGAGCACCCATGTTTTCAAATTTATTTTCTAATTCGATTTCTTTCGCGACCGAAACCCCATCTTTAGTCACCGTGGGTGAACCGAAAGATTTTTCTAAAACGACATTCCGACCTTTGGGACCTAAGGTGATTTTTACCGCATTAGCGAGGATATTCACCCCTCTCATCATCTGTTGCCGTGCTTCATCTGAAAAACGTACTTCTTTTGCAGCCATAATTGTTTCCTTTTAGCGTTTAATATTGTGATCAGTAAAGTGATTGGGATTAGTTTTCAATAATACCCATGATATCTTCTTCGCGCATGACTAATAATTCTTCACCATCCATTTTCACTTCGGTGCCAGAATATTTGCCGAATAACACTACATCATTCACTTTGACATCCAGGGGACGCACTTGACCATTCTCTAAAATTTTACCTTTACCGACGGCTAATACTTTACCGCGAATAGGCTTTTCCGTTGCAGAATCAGGAATCACAATGCCACCTGGCGTTTTTCTTTCTTCTTCCATGCGTTTGACAATGACCCGATCATGTAATGGACGAATTTGCATATATATTATCTCCGGTTATTTTCAGCCTAACTATAGACATCATTAGCACTCAACTATAGTGGCTGCTAATAATAAGGTTTAAATAATCGATGTCAAGGGTTGGTATCAGAAAAAATTTTTCCCGATATATCATCAGAAGTTGCGCTTTTTAGTTTGTAACCATCGGATTGTGGCTTGCCACACTTGTTTCAACTGGGGAGGCGGGCGTCGAGAAAATCCCTCATCATTGATGAATAAAAGATCCGCTTGCAACCAGGATAAACCAATGATGATTTGATAATCTGACTGCATGACCAAGTCATAACAACCCCGCAATCGCCAGTAAGTTAGCCACCGAAAAATCTTGAGAGCAGAAAGTGGTGGTAAAAAATGAGCATGTGGCAGTTGATAAACGACCGGATTTTCCGGTGGAATGAGGCAATCTACTTGCAATTCCGGACGTTTTAATTGCGCTTGAACTAAGGCTTCTTGAATGCCAGTGGCTTGTAAGTTAACGGTCCAAGGGATTAAAATCCGTTTAATCGCCGGATCAAGAAACACCGGCTGAATGTGAGTATTGTTTTGATAATGATGAGTTAATTGAACCGCCTGTTTTCCATAGCGTTTGGCTTTAAAATCGGCTACGGCTTGATAATGGAGTTGAGCTAAATCGGGCTTGCCAATCAAATAATAATAAACTGCTTTTTTGTAAATATATTGTATGATTCTCCGTAAATGCTGACTATCGGCACCGTGAGTTGCTAATAAATCTAATATATTACGGTTATCGTAGTATAATACCCAAGTAGGTACTTTAGCAGCGGCTGATAAGTGCCAAATCAGTGATCGCGCCGCCACCACGACCCGGTATCCCCTAGCACGAATACGTAAACACCATTCAACATCATCAAAATGAATAAAATAATCGCGCCATAAGCCCGCTTGTTTGGCAACCGTACTGCGAATTAATAACGAAGCGGCAGCCACATAATCAACGTCCATCGTGGGTTGGCAATGAATCAAATATTGAGTTAAATCAGTATCACCAGTGAGTAATTCTGCTAGAGAATGTCCTTGCCATAAAGGAATTGTTTCTAAATGCCGGTGAAGTACTAATAGACCTAAGCCACGGTTAAGAAAAGCGCCCATTTCATTAATCCGCCACGGATAATCCAATTGCATCATGGTAGAACCCACTACCGCAACATCGGCTTTCGCTTCCAATATCGCCACTAATTCAGTTAAGGCGCGACGGTGTACAACCACATCATTATCTAATAACCATAAATAACGATACCGTTCTGGAGATTGGGCAAATGCCCACTGTAGACCGGTATTAAATCCACCGGTACCACCCAGATTTTCTGGATTACATAACACGTTAACCTGCGGATAACTGGCTGCGATGGCGGCGGCTGTTCCATCCTGACTAGCGTTATCAACGACTAAGATATCCAATGCGGTAACGGGATAATCCAAGGTACTGAGAGAAGCTAATAATTCTAAAACATATTGCTTTTTATTCCAGGTAACAATAATGATTAAAATAGAGGGCGCTGGAGTTGGCAGCGTATTTGACCTTATCGTCGACTCAGAAACCATTACCACCACCAATCGCTTGTACAATTTCCACTCTATCACCCGCAAATAATACTTGCTGTTCAAACTGACTCCGGGGTACAATTTCCAAATTGACTTCTACTGCCAACCGTTTGTTTTCTAAATCTAATTTTTTTATTAAAGCCGCAATCGTACAATTTTCCTCAACGGGTTGAATTTCACCATTTAAAAAAATATCCATGACTGACCTTATTTATTTGACTATCATTAAAAATCTAACTAAAATGAGTTTTATCGCTTAAGCGGGTGTAGTTCAATGGTAGAACTTCAGCTTCCCAAGCTGATAGCGTGGGTTCGATTCCCATCACCCGCTCCATTGATTTTACTGTGACTGACGCTGAATGCCAAATGATTGGCTTCTTTTATTAGACTTTCCCCATTGAGATTCATCTAGATATCAAACTGTTAAATCCCCCCTTGTCCCTTTTTTTCAAAGGTTAGTCTTAGCTTTACCCTCTATTTTTCTTTAAGTTTAGCGATGAGTTTTAAAAAATAGGAATCGCCGGTTGCGCTAGAACAGATTTGACAATTAGCGGAATGGATGATTGACTTAGCGAGTAGCGAGTAGGCTGGGTTGAGGAACGAAACCCAGCTTTCATGAACTAAACCAAGAAAACCGTGAGAACCCACAAACGAATAAAAATCGATGGATTGGGCGGCCCATCACCATAAGGTGATCAACATGGTTTTTGAATAAGCTGGGTTTCGTTCCTCAACCCAGCCTACTCGTGCTACTCGTGCTTTCAGATTACCGCAGGAGGACAATAATTCCCGCTTATTAGTTTTAGACAGTTTTTTTACTTAATCATTTGAAAATAGAAAATATTTTGTCAAAAAAGTGTTGAAAATGAACACGTGTTGATTTTAGACAGTTTTTCAACTTAATATATTGAAAATATAAAAATATTCTATCAAAAAATAGCGACAAAACTGTTCATTTTGCACACCCTACTTTAGTAGGGTTATTTAACAAATACTTAACAAACAATAAGTTAATTTTTGGGATGAAACTTGCAGGAGAAGAGGGGAGATTTCCATCATCGATGCAACTCAGACCTAAAATGAAATTCAGTCTCGCGGATTGGGAACCTAACAAACAAGATTGTAGCGGTATACAACCGTTACAATCTTTATCCCCAAATTAAGTTTAGTATTCACTTAATTTCCTTACAATTGAATTTGAGGAACATATAGTATGTTAGCACAAAATAGAGATATGGGTTGGTTATCTCCGCTGTTCCTGGCTTGCCCCCTTCGACAGCGGTATTTCAATTTTCCTTCTCAATGGGAAAAAGAGTGTACTTCAATTCATTCCTTCATTTTCAAATATTCACCTGGTAAACGTTTATTCGCTTGGCTTGATTCCATTTCTGCCTTTGGCCGAAGATTGTTATTCTTTACCTTGATAGGATTATCTTCAGTACAGGCAGCAACGACTTGCACTGCGGTGACAGAGATTCCCCAAGCTGAATGTGAAACGTTGGTGGCGCTTTACAACAGTACAGATGGTCCAAATTGGTTAGATAGTTCCGCTAACGATTGGAATATGACCAATACACCGTGTACTTGGATAGGAATAAGCTGTAGTGGTGGGCATATAATTTCTATCTATAAGCAAGATAACAAACTAAATGGAATTATCCCTGATTTGAGTGTTTTAACTAGCTTACAGGGCCTTGATTTATCGAATAAGGATCTAGAATCATCCAATGATAACAAGTTAAGTGGAACGATCCCTGATTTAAGTGCTTTGACTCAATTGCAGGTATTTAATTTGAATGGTAATCAGCTAAGCGGTCCTATCCCCGACTTGAGTGCTTTGACTCAGTTGCAAGAGCTTGAGTTGCAGTCCCTTCTTTTGGACGGAAATGGTAACGGAAATGGTAATTGGCTAACTGGTTCTATCCCCGACTTGAGTGCGTTGACTCAGTTGCGAAAGCTTGATTTGTCTTATAATCATCTAGACGGTCCTATCCCCGACTTGAGTGCGTTGACTCAGTTACAGTCCCTTGATTTGTCTTATAATCAGCTAACTGGTCCTATCCCTGACTTGAGTGCTTTGACTCAGTTGCAGCACCTTGTGTTGGATGGTAATTGGCTAACTGGTTCTATCCCCGATTTGAGTGCTTTGACTCAGTTGCGAAAGCTTGATTTGTATTTAAATCATCTAGACGGTCCTATCCCCGACTTGAGTGCTTTGACTCAGTTGCAGGGCCTTGGTTTAGGAAGTAATCAGTTAAGCGGTCCTATCCCCGACTTGAGTGCTTTGACTCAGTTGCAGGGCCTTGGTTTAGGAAGTAATCAGTTAAGCGGTCCTATCCCCGACTTGAGTGCTTTGACTCAGTTGCAGGGCCTTGGTTTAGAAAGTAATCACTTAAGCGGTCCTATCCCCAACTTGAGTGCTTTGACTCAGTTGCAGGGCCTTGTGTTAAGGGATAATCAGCTAAGCGGTCCTATCCCTGACTTGAGTGCATTGACTCAGTTGCAAACCCTTTCGTTAGGTAGTAATCAGCTAACTGGTCCTATCCCCGACTTGAGTGCTTTGACTCAGTTGCGGTGGCTTGATTTGAGTTTTAATCAGCTAACTGGTACTATCCCCGACTTGAGTGCTTTGACTCAGTTGGGTTTACTTTATCTACTTGACAACCAACTTTGCGGAGAGATTCCCTCCTCGCTAGTTAATATAGTGTTATCACTTCCCGGTGCGTTAGGATTAGAAAATAGTCATTTAACTGCCTCCGATCCCATACTCATAGCTTTTCTGAATAGTGAAAATCCAGCATGGATAAACCAAACTCCGAACCAGACTCCTTGTGGCGACAGTTCTCCACCTTCGACGCCGCTACCATCACCCACACCACCCTCTCTGCCCCCACTCGACCCCCTCCCCCCCACGATGACCCTCACCCTCCACTTTAGCGGCAACGGTCATGGTCACGTCACCACCGAACCCAGTGGCATCGATTGCGACAACAACCAAACCAACTGCACCCATTCCTTTGAGACCGCCACCTGGATTAACCTCACTGCCACCCCGACAGACGATTCCCAATTCACCGGCTGGAGCGGTAACCAAACTGACTGCGATAATGGGGAACTATTTATGAGCGGCTCTCGTTCCTGTACCGCCTATTTTGAACTATTACGTTTCCCCTTGACAATAACCACCATTGGTCAAGGACAAATCAACAGTGATCCTATTGGCATTCACTGTGGCGATCAATGTCAATCCCATTTCGATATCGGGACCAACGTCACCTTAACCGCGATACCAGCAAAAGGCTGGCAATTTCAAGAATGGAGTGGAGATTGCGATGACCAGGGAACCGTGGTAATCAAAGCAAATAAAGCCTGTCAAGCCACTTTCACCCAATTACCTCCCGATTTCCCACCCGTGGCTGACGCCATCCTCACCGCCTGTGCCAATGCCATCCCCTGGGACGGTCAATCTCACGAAGATGCCGTGGTGAAAAATACTGACACACTAAACCTCATCGGCAGTTCAACTCCTCTCCAAGTCAAAGCACTTTGCAATTATGGCACGATCCAAGAAACTGCGGGTGAGTTGTTATCTATCCAAGTGAATCCGACTGAGGGATTTATCTACAATGAAGGAAGTATTTTGGGCAAAGACGGGGAAAGCAGTACCGCTCAATCAACAATTCCCACTCACCTAGTCAATACAGGAAATACTGGCAGCGGTATCAAGCTCAAAGCCGGTACCCAACTTTACCACCAAGGTACCATTCAAGCTGGTGCGGGCGGCAATGGCTACTTAACAGCCGGTCCGGGCGGATCGGTAGAGATCTATGCCGACCAGATCATTCAAGCTGGGATCATCGCCGCTGGCCATGGTGGTGAAGGCAATGCCCATCAACCCGAATGGGATGGCGTTTGGGGAAGTGATACTATCTATGGCAATCAACCGGTGAAAGGTGGTGATGGCGGTAAAACCGTACTGCAGGCAGAACAGTCACTTTATGCCTCGGCGGTAGCGACCACTTCCAGTGGTACCGGTGGCAACGCTTATGTGTGGTGCAGAAATGGTGCCCATTTAATTGATTGGTGGTTCGATGGGAGATGGTATGCGGGAACTTGTGTCAGTGATGATGCCAATATTCCCGTAGCCATCCCCACCCCAGGAACCGGCGGCGATTTGATTCAATTATCTCCGGCTATCAATGACGTATCTAAGGCAAGTTCTGGTAACGGTTTATATTATGAACCGAGCACCATTACCCTGGGTACAACGACGCGACTTCAAGCTCAACAAGATATTGTCCTTTTTGGCGGTGAGGATTGGGTTTTAGATCTCCGCCACCTCAGTCCGGGAGCAATTACAACTCCTGGCAACATTACCCTAGCCGTAGGGAAAAACAGCACCATTGACTTAAGAGGCAACACCAGTCAAGTTTTCCAAGCCGGGGGGCAATTCACGGTTTTTACTGACACCCTCTTATTAGACCCGGGAATTTCTTTAGCGGATTTAGTCGATGCCAAAGAGGGAATCGTGACTCATCCCAGTAAAATTCTCCACCAAGTTATTTTGACTGGACCAAGCAAAACCACGGGTGAACCTCAAGCCACCTTACCCATAGAATTAGAACTCATTAATGGCGGTCCCGAAGCAGATACCTACAATTTTACCGTTAGCGACTCGGCGAGTTGGAACTTAACCACTTTACCGGCGGCTCTCTCCGTAGCGGGACTGGGACACGAGACGCTCCCACTGAACATCACCCTGCCCGCTATGGCTGGTGAGCAAGATACTATCACGGTTGCGGCAACCTCAGCGGCTGAACCGACCGTTACTTCAACGACTCAAATCGTGGTTAAAGTTGCTGGCGAACCAACCCAATTTGCTACCACCGCCGCCGCTGAAGTTAATCAACCACCGATAACCACGGCAAGTGCAGCAGCAAGTAACAGTAGTGAAGTGATGGCAAACAGTTCGGTAGAATTACCGCCGGTGACTGCCAGCGATAGCCCAACTCTCCCAGCCGCTGATCCTTTTTCCTCACTACCGCCAGAAACTCCGCCCTGCTATGCCAGTAGCCTAGTTGATTGGATTTGTAACGCCCAGGGGCAGATACTGACTGACTTAACTGTAGGTCCTAATGGCATGATTGCTTACGGTACGTTAGTCGGTACCTTGACTAATCAAGGTCGAGTATCTAATTTAACCCTAGAGCCTCACAGCCAATTAACCGGCGGTATCGTCACCGGTTACCTCATTAATCACGGTGAGATGGCGGATTTTGAATTTCGGGGGGCGGTGATTGTGGGTGGCGTACTCGCGGGTCAAATCATTAACACCAGTCAAGTGGGTGGCTATTTCCGCGATGTTCAGTTAGCGGCCGGGACTCATCTCCTTGGTGGTCAATTGGCTGGCGAAATCAGCGGCGATGCTCAAGCTTCCGCCTTACTCGAACACTTAGAAATCCAAGCCGGTAGCTATCTGGAATACGTCACGATTGGCGAGGGAGTGAAGTTAGCTGTGGAAGTCAATTTGGGTGAAGGTGTGCAGTTTATTTATCCCAGTGAGGATCCCAGGCTCAGCTCTAAATAACGAGGTTAGTGGCGGTAACCGATAAGTAGTAGTATTAAGCTAAATCGTTAAAATGGCGGGAGTGAATTGTGGTAACTCAGGAGTTGCTACCGGAGCATATCCGAGAATTTATCAAAACGGTGCGTTACGCTTCGCTAACGCACCCTACCTGGCTGGGGTGTAGTCGGAAAGGTTTGATTCTGGGTGTGACATAAAGGAATTATAACAAAAAGCGAGCGGAGTTTGGGTAGCTTGCACCATGTGCACGAGAGCGATGGTTAACAAGTAGCCTGGATGAAGCGTAGCGAACTCCAGGTAGAGCATAGTCCTCACTCCTGAATTTCACTTCGTTGGGAGGCAATGCTTACCCTACCTGACTGATGATATTTTGCGCGGTTTATTGCAGATGTTGGGATTGGCAAATATCATGTTAGAGCAAAAACAAGCCATTGCTCAAGCCTTAAAATTTTACCGTCAAGGTATGGATTTTGCCAATGCGCTACGCCTCTCATCCAAGCCACACTTGCTAGGATAGCGGCAAGAGTTGCCACACTAAATATAACTTTCTGTTAGTACTAATTTCTTAATAGGATCTAGTTTAAAATCAAATATATTTAAATAATTACTATCCCAACCGTTAGTTTTATCACAAATTGCTAAAGGAAAACCACCAGGATCAAGCCAACAAACTTTATTATCCTTTTCAATAGGAATAACCCTAAAAAACTGTTTAGTTGTTTTACTAAAATCTCTCAATAATTCAACTTTTATATCTTTAGATAACTTTTTAAAGTCATTAGCTATTTTTTTATCTTTATAAAAATCTATTGTCCAGTTTCGTATTGTTCTTGCATCTAATTGTTCATTAGGCGGTTGGGCTTGCACCTGCTTATAATATTCCTGTGCAGCAGTTTGTGCATCAGCGCGAGTAAATTTTATCCCTTTCGCCAATAAATAAGCCGCCACTGGTTCAAGCGTACCCCAGGTAATCAGTTCCTTTAACCAAAAAACGATCCAAGGCAATCCGGTTTGTGGCCAATCATCGAGAGAAAAAGATAAAGGTATAATTATATCCTTGTGTGCGTCATCCATTGCTAATGCAATAACACTTCCTAATCCCCAGTTAAATCGGTAAATTAAATTTTGAGAAATGTATTGATGCCAGTCAGAAACTTTTGTTTCAGAAGGCCACTTTGACTTGGATGGATTGAGCCACCAACGTAATATTTGCTTCCATGATGATTTACCTATTTCTTCTTTACTAAAATTAAATTTAGGTAACTCTTTTATAGAATTCACTACAGTGGAAATATACTCAAATTTTTTATCATCATCATAGAGAGCATATTCCTCACCTTGCTTTAATAAGTTGACAATATCTTGATATTTATTTAAAAGTTGTTTGCCGGCGCGTGGCGGTAAGTTGGTGTGATAAAGTCGTTTACGTTCTGTAAAATTTGGATAAATGTTCGTGTTGAGTGATTTCCCTCGCCGGATAAAAATATTCTCCCATTTTATTTCTTGCTGCGTTGCATAATACGCATAGCTTTTTTGCCAAACTCTGCGTAAAGCATCTTCTAATTCATCAGAAGTTAATATTGAGTTGCTTATTTGTTCAATCTCGACAAGATTAGAGAGTAAAATACTATCCAAAGTATCAAGAGATTCAACTGCTGGAGAGATTTCTTGTTCTTCTAAAGTGAGGGGGGCGGTTGTTTCTAACCACATCATAAATTCGTTTTCATCTGTTGATTTTGTTAATTCTTGCCATTTTTCTTTTATTAAAATCAACAGTTCTGCTAGCGGACTTTTAGCATTTGTATCATCAGTTATTGCTTTTCGTTCTTTCAACTCCTTAATAAATTTAAAGTATAAATCACGGCTATTATTAATATTCCATTCTGAAGATTGAGGATGTAACAACACCAACCCTCGACCTTCTGTACCAAATCCTGGCCGCCCAGTTCTACCAATCAAATTGTTAAATTCTTGAACGCTAATATTTTTTTGACCTCGTCTTAAAGTTGGAATCAGGACTGTTTCAAACGGTAGATTGACTCCTTCTGATAAGGTTGAGGTGGCCAAAACTAAGTGTACAATTCTTTCTTGAATGACTTCAATTAATAGTCTTGCCATTAAACCCGGCATTTTTCCATGATGAACTACGATTCCTTTTTGTAATAATCTATATTCGCGTGATCTCTCACTGTAATAATCTTTACAGGCTTGCAAACATTTTCTCCAGAGATTCAACTTATTTTTATCAGTTGGTTCTTTGAAAAAAGTGGGTTTCTCAATGTTCTCTTTATTACTCAATTCCTTGAAAAGAGTGGGTTCCTCAATATTATTCCAGGTTTCTTCTATTAATTGGAGCAGATCTTTAGCATAACCCCAAATTCCTTGAGTCACAGAGATAAGAACCGCTCGTTGTTGCCCTTGATCATCAGGTGCGGCAAGGTGCATAGCAGCCCAAAAAAGATAGGGACGAAGTTGTTTTTCTATGCCATCCTCTTCTAAATTTGGAGCCGGCGGACAGGCAGGAAATGGTTTTGGAACAAAAGGGGAACCTTTATGATCACTGTCTTCAAACTGTAAACTGGCATTGTCGAGCAAATCATAATAAATTTGAAACTCCCGATGGGGTAAACATTCAAGACGACCGACCAATTGACGGGTACTACGATAATGAATCTGAGTTACCTGAACTTCAGGATGACCTGTTATCCATTGGGCAATGGTATCTTCTGCTCCTGCCGCAACCGCTGATAACGCGATGACTCGACTTTTTCGCTCAAGGTGAGTTAATAAACGATTAATCAATGATTCAAGACGTAAAGACCGACTTTCAGATTGTTGTAATTGGTCCGATTGACCATTAAATTGGACAGAATGCGCTTCATCAACGATAATTAGTGAGACTCGGTATAGAAAAGGTACACCTAGAAACCTTATCAATGCTTCTGCTTTCTCATAAGTGCAAATAAGAACAGTGGGTTCTTCAGTAGTTAACCAAGCATCGGTTGGACCCCAGTCGGTTCCTCCATATAAACCCGTTACCTGAACATTTGGCTTGTGAATACGTCGAAAAACCCGATTGAATTTTATCTCAACTTCGACGGCTAAGGCTCGACTTGAAACGAGATATATTGCCAGTGGTGCAATTTTTTCATCAAAATTAGGATTGGCTTGATTAAAAAGACTTTGGATTATAGCAAGTTTGGCTACTGTCGTTTTACCGGAGCCAGTCGGCGTACAAAGTGCGAATGAATTTCCTTGAACTAAACGCTCAATACCTCTTCTTTGTGAAGGCCAAATTAATACCCTTTTCTCGTCATAATTAATGCGAATATAACGTTCTAGTGCTATTTTACCCCATTTATCTAAACTTGCTAAAAAATCTTGCAAAACAGTTCGCATAGCACTGTTTTTATAAGTTGCAGTAACTTCAGCACATAATTTAGCCAATAACCAAGAGTAAGAATCCTTCTACTTGGCTAACCAAGCCTTCTAGTAAGTGTAGTTTAGATAAAACGAAGAGTGAAATTCAAAAGAGGAAGAAAAGTGATTATTTCCCTGGATTTCGCTACGATTGCTGGTTGTTAATAGATTTTTTTGGTAATAACAACGCTATAAACGCGGTGAGAAACGCGGCGAAAAATGCCGCAAGTCCTGGACAAGCGCAGAGGCCAAGTCCCTTCAGAAAGAAAATTTTCATAGCGATGTCATAATCTTGGCCAGGTTTTGCTACGTAACTATATGAAATAATGTCGTTTCCCACGAAGACAAGCGTGGGTAGAGTGACCACAAATACCACAGTAAAGTACCACCAGACCCAATCTTGCTTCTTCGCCATCTCGGTCGTAATATACAGGCCAATACGGCTCAATATCACGGTAATTATCAGCCCTATCACACACCCTGCGAGGCCTCCTATTCCAAGAAAAATTCCCATAGAGTCTCCTAGTCGAACTACTGATATGAATTGTAGGGTGCATTAAGTATGTCTTTTTGCGCCGTAACACACCAATTTTTATGCTTTTAAAGGAAGGATGCTTTTTACTAAGGTATCTTACGCTTTACTCACTCGATGGGCAAGCGCGGAATTAGAACCCAGCTAGGGTAGGTCAGCCATCCTTTGCCGATACCTTATCTGCTTATTTAAAGTGAATTAAACATAACTTACACTCAAAAGCGGTACCACTAACACCGTAAACAAAGCAGAACTGACCGCCCCAAAAATCAGACTAATTGCCAATCCACCAAATACCGGGTCAGGAATCATGATAACGGTGCCTAAGACAATCGCTAAGGTGGTTAAGAGAATGGGGCGTAATCGTAGAGCACCCGATTCACTGGCTGCGGCTTGCACGGAAAAACCTTTTTGTCTCAGTTCTTTGTTAAAATCAATCAGCAGTAAAGCATTTCTCACCACAATCCCGGCTAAGGCAATAACACCGACCATAGAAGCAGCCGAAAAGGTTTGGTTAAGTAACCAATGTCCCATGAAAACGCCTGGTAAGCTTAACGGCACCGAGACCATCACCAAAATTGGCAGTAAAAAAGACCGGTAATAACCCACCAGTAATAAATAAATAGAGATTAACGCTAAACCCAGTGCCAATCCCATATCTCGAAAGGCGTCTAAGGTCAAACGTAATTCACCCGCCCAATGTAAACGATAACCTCTTAAACTATTCGGTGCTACCGGTTGCAAGCCTAAATTGGTCGTGTGCAGGTTTTCATGGTCGGATACTGGCATTCCATCTAATCTGGCATCTAAACTCAATATGGCATAAACGGGGGCACTGGCATTCAATTCTCCTCCCACATAGACCACGAGTTCACCGTCTTGGTGAAAGAGAGGATGGGGACGTTGCTCTAATGAAACCTGTACCAGACTGGACAAGGGAATAGCTTGTTTATCCGGTGACATGATGAAAGCACTCGCTAACCATTCCGGTTCAATCGGTTCACTCTCCGGCACCTGCAAATAAATAGGAACCGTATGGCGTTCATCCTTAACATGCAGATAACCTAGCAGTTTACCCGCCACAAAATCTTTTAAGGTCTGTCCTACCTCCCGCACCGAAACGCCCGCCATAGCGGCTTTATCTGGTTGAACCCGCAACCGATATTCGGTGATGTCGGTTGGTATACTGGCCCACACTTCAGCCATATCCCACGTCTGGCGAAAAGCAATGCTCACTGTTTTTGCCAATGCTTCTAAGGTCGGTTGGTCAGTTCCATAAATTTCGGCTAATAATGTGGCTCTCACTGGGGGGCCGGGCGGATCTTCTACCAATTGGATGGAAGCCTGCGGATAATTTTGTAGAATGGGCGTGATGACGCGCCGAAATTGTTTTACGATGTCAATCGAGGTGATATTTCGTTCGTGTTTATCTATCAAATTCACTCTTATTTCAGCAAATTGCGAACCGACATTGGCGCCACTTCCTCGTAACTGACCATTAAAATCAATCACAGCCGGAATACCAATAAAACTTTGATAATGAGTTACATAAGGATTATTTGACAAGACCGTTTCAATTTCTCGTACCACTCGATCGGTGTTTTCCAGCGGCGTATTGTCAGGCAGATGAAAAGTAATTAAAAACGTGTTTTTATCATCTTTGGGCAGAAACGCCAGGGGAATGCCCCAGTAAGATACTTCGCCACTCACTCCCTGGGGTCGAATGAATTGCCAAGCCGGTTGCAATAAAGACAAACCGAATATCATTAATGTCAACAGGAAAAACAGCCATCGCCACAAACGGTGATGCAATAACGTATTCAATAATAACCGATAATATTGCTGGATCTTAATCGGTTGATCTGAGTGGGGTGAGACCAAAAAACGTCGCGCTGCCCAAGGAGTGACGGTATAAGCAATCAGCAGAGAAGCTAACATGGCCACCGGAACATTAAACGCCATGGGATAGAAATATTGTCCCAACATGCCCGTGACCATGAGTAAAGACAGGAAGACGATCACCACAGCTAAGGTGGCCAAGGTGGTTGGGTTGCCGATTTCTCCGGTGGCCAGAATAGCGTGATAACTCTTTGAATTTTTTTGAGCACCTGGCGGTAATGCCTGATAATGCCGATGAATATTTTCAATCACCACAATGGCATCATCTACCAACATGCCCAAGGCTAAAATCAAAGCATACAGGGTAATTCGATTCAAAGTCGGTCCATAAAGCCAATCCATTCCCATGACTACCGCAAATACTAATGGAATCGCTAACATCACTATCAATGCCGCACGTAATCCCAAAAAAATCGACAAGATAACGCTAACCGCACCAATCGCAATCGTCAGATGAATGATTAAGGTATTAACCGTGTTATTCGCTTTAATTCCATCATCCCGGGTAATCACCACCTGGATGGTTTTAGGCAACCAAGTGTCTTGCATGAGGTTGATTCGTTCACGTAAAGCTCGGGTAAGTGATACCGCATTGACTCCTGGACGCTTAGCAACCGCTAAATGGATGGCGGTCATCTGTTTGCCTTGGAAAATCTCAAAACGGGCGTCAGCACGACCAAAACTAAAACGAGAATAAGTATTTTGTATGAGTGAAGGTTGGTCGGTAATATCAGCGATTTCACCTAAACGTAATATTTTTCCCTGCGTTGCGCTCACCACGCTATTTTTCAAGTCATCGAGATGAGTAAGCTGATTATCTAAATATAAAGTGACCACTCGATCTTGCCGAATGCGGGTATCTATCAAACCATTGATATGCGTTGCCTGAATGGCTTGTTCTACATCATTAAGCGATAAACCCAATGCTTGTAACTGGCCGGGTTTAATAATGACACGCACGGCTTTCGGCCAAGTGCCTACCTGATTAATTTGACCCACCCCTGGCACACTGAGTAACTTTTCTCCCAGCCGTTCCGCTATCCGAGTCAATTCCTGGCGGTGATATTCATCGGCGGCCAAGGTGACGACAAAAATAGGTACGTCATCCACATCAATCATCTGAATCTGCGGTTCGCCAGTCCCTGGAGGCAGTACCGAACGGTAACGCAACATTTGATCATACAGGCGAACAAAAGCGTCGGTTTTATTTTCACCGACTTCAAATTCCACTTGCACCTTGGCTAGCCCTTCTGAAGCGGTACCATACACATGTTTCACACCCGCTATCGCAATCAACCGGCTTTCCAGGGGAGTGAGTAACAATTGTTCAACTTCGCTCGGTAGCGCATTGGGAAAAGGTACACTGATTTCAGCCACCGGAACGACAATCTGAGGATTCTCTTCACGGGGCGTCAATAATAAACCTAACCCCCCCAATAACAGCACTGCAATCAGCAATAAAACAGTCAGACGGGATTCAATAAATTGACGGGTTAACCAAGCAGCGAGATTAAAGCGAGTATCAAGGCTGGTTTCCAACTCGCTCTCCATCCCGTAATTCGGCAGACGGCTTATTGATTAGTTTATCTCCCGCACGCAAACCCGCTATCACACTGCGATAGGTTTGCCACGATCTGCCAATACGAATAGCGGCAAAACGCGCTACCTGTTGAGATTCGAGCCGAAATACCCCGATGATGCCGGCCCGTTCTACCATCGTGCTTTCCGGGATTAATAACAACGATTCTTTCGCAATGATAAAATGAGCTTGACCGGTGACACCCGTTAGAACATCGGTGGCGTCGCCTAGACGAAGTTTTACGGTACACGTTTGAGTAACAGGATTAACGGCCTTGACAATGATCGTCACTTGACCGATAAATGGAGCGGAAACCCCTGACAACACAATCAGTACTGGCTGTCCAACTTGAATGGATTCAATCCAAATTGCCGGTAATTCTGCACTGAATTCAATAGAATCTAAAGCTTCCAGCCGTAGCAATGGCGTTCCCACGGTCACTAAATCTCCTAGCGTTACCAGACGTTCAACTACTCGTGCTTTGAAGGGACTGGTTAATTGCAAGTACTCTCGTTCATGATTGAGCACAGCCAACCGCGCCTGGGCTTGGATGAGAGCAGCACGGGTTTGCTCCTGTTGTAACTGCGCTTTACGGAGACGTTCTGCGGAAGTGGCATTCTTGGTTAGCAGACGCGCAAAATTTTGGACATCTTGAGTGGCATCGGCCAAGGTTGCCTGCGCAGCGGCGATAAGCGCTTGCGCTTCTTCTCTATTTTTCATATTGTTACGGTCATCTAATGCCAGCAACAAAGTCCCTTTTGGAACGATATCTCCTTCCCGCACGGCCAATTCACGGATAAAACTATTCACTGTCGCCCGCAGTTGCATTTGTTGAGTGGCGATAGTACGACCCGGTGCTTCGTAAAAACGTGGCACCGGTCTGATCTCTGCCATGATCGTTTCAATCGTAGCGGCTTGACCCGTATTGAGGATTAACCAAAAACAACAGCTTATTTGTTTCCACAACATGGTACTCCTCCTAACAACAAGGCTGTCACATGGCGTGCGATGATATCGGGTTGGTTATGTTCAGGACATCCGCCGGGTAGAAATTGGCGTAACGGAGTCATCTCCAAATGGAACAAGACCAAGCCGGCAATTGAAATGGCCATCAGGTGCGGATCGCAACCGGGGGCCAGTTCTTGAGCCAATTTAGCGATATTTAAAAATTGCGCTTTAAATACTTGACTGGCCAATAAACGCAAACGAGTTTCATCGCCATCCAGTAATTCACGCTGTAACAATCGCCGAAAGTAACTATCTTGGCTCATCATCTCAGTAAAACGGAGCACAAACTTTTGCAAGCGTTGTTCTGGTGTACCGGTTTCCGCCAACACGGCAGCCATTCCTTCTGCTTTATCAGCAAAAGTGGCCTCAATCGTTTTTAGATAAAGCGTTGATTTATCTGGAAAATGGTGATAAAGCGTCGCAATACTAATCCCAACCGCTTGCGCCACCTGACGCATAGCAACGCCACTGAAGCCGGCTTGAGCAAATAGGGGAATAGCGGCTGTTAAAATCGCTTCAACCGCTGAATGAGAAGCAGAAAATTTAGCTTTTGCCATAAGTAAAACGAACGTTCTATAGATATAAAAATTCTATTTTAACACGTTCTATTCGTTCAGCAAGTTTTCTCTTTTTAGCCAAACCTTTTAAATAAAATTAGAAACCAGTATGATGTTTAACTTTACCAGGAGAAACAAGACCATTTTGTCCTAGTGTGCATACCGCCAACGCAGCACGCACCTTAACTGGTTATTCGCTTACTAAAATGTTATTCTAACAAATATAAATTCTTTGATAGGGACAATAATCGCATGTATCCCCTTTTCAAACAACCGTATAACGGTATTAACCATTATCTGATACAACCGATAAGTTATTTCTTAGTGATATTTTTATTGTTCACTCAGATAGTCAATTGCTCAAATGAACATACCCCGCTTCAAGATTCTCCTAAAACTACAATCACAACGTCACCGACTCACTCACCACCCTGGCAAAAAACTGAATTATCAAACCCCCAACAACGAGTTCTTTCTCCTTCAAAAACGGATACTCAAGATAATATGTTAGAATCAGCTTGTATTATCGTTGATATTTCTGCACAAAAGTTATCTCTTTACCGAAGTTGTAAGCTTTTGGAAAATAAGCTAGTGGAAAGTAGTTTTATCGTATCTTATCCGGTATCAACTTCAAAATATGGTATTGGAAATCAAGCACGTAGTAATAAAACCCCGCTGGGGTTACACCGCATTGAGCAAAAAATTGGCGCCAATGTACCCTCCGGTATGATTTTTAAAGCCCGCCAAAGTACGGGAAAAATTGCCGAAATTAATCAAGCCGGTGCTGGCGATTTAGTAACGACTCGTATTATGTGGTTAACAGGTTTAGAACCGAATAAAAACCAAGGCGCTGGTATTGACTCCTACCAACGCTATATTTATATCCATGGCACGGTTGAAGAAAATAAAATTGGTCAACCGGCTTCACATGGTTGCATTAGAATGAACAATCTTGATGTCATTGAGTTATTTGATCAAGTGAAAGAAGGTACTTTAGTTGATATTCGAGAAAAAATTGCGGTGGTTACTCAATGATACCTTCTTTTTTAAAGAGTGCTTTGCTTTCAAGTAGTACTGATGACAACTCGTTATTTCGATTTAGTGATTGCTCTCATTTTCAGCTCGTACACTTCTAATAAAGTCACGACGTTCATCGAGCGCCATAGCGGTTTCTTCATGGCTTTGCTTACGAGCAGTGCTTATAATTGAACTGAGAAAGAGATCCGCTTGATCGGTTAATAAAATGGGATGTTGTTGAATAACTTGATAAGCTTCTTCGAGGGTCGTGGTATTGAGGAAAGCATTCAAAGCAAGTTGTAGTTCAGATGACGGTTCTACATTCATAAAAAATACCTGGTATTACAATTTTTTATTGTTCTGACTTGAAAAGAAAAAATAGTCCATTTATGACTAAAAAATGAAATGGCTAACTGACGAACTCAAGTAAATTGACTATAATTAAACCAAGAAAGTCAAATAATTTTCGTGAGGAAGGCGGATTATCAATATTTTCATAAAATTGATAAGTAAATCGTTTTTAATTTCGTTACGCTAATTAGCAAAGAATACTAGTTTTTATTTTAACTTGAATTAACATTATATTCAAATGACAATATCTGGTATAAATAGAATAACAACGATAATACCCCTAATTAAGGAGCAACCTCTATGGCAATAACGACGCCTCCTCCGGAAAAACCGGGTGACCGTGGAATACCGTTAATACCTAATCCACAACTGCCACAAATGATGGAATGTGGTGCGGCTATTAGTAAAGGTCAAATGGAGCAATTTGTCAATTCTTTCCAACAAAGTACTCGGCGATGGGAAGTCGTTGTCTATCCCGCTTTATTTGCTTTTGTTGTCTTGGCTGGTTACGGTTTTTTTCTGATTTATAGTTTAACCGGTGATATGTCCTCTATGGCACGGAGCATGGACCCCAAAATGGGAGACCATATGGAGTCCATGTCCAAGAGTATCGTTACCCTATCAAAACAAATTGAAATCATGTCTCAACAAATTCAAGTAATGACTTATACCATGACCAACATTTCAGATAAATTGGATACCTTACCGGTCATGTTGCAACATGTGGGTAAAATGGATAATTCCATGGCTAATATGGTGACTTCTATTTCTCATATGGACAACATGATGACTCAAATGGATCAGTCAATGACACATATGGATAAATCGATTGCGCAGATGGATAAATCGATTGCGCAGATGGATAAATCGATTGCGACAATGGATGATTCGATGCGAACGATGGATCAATCCATGCGGGTAATAACCGCCACAACTGATCAAATGCGGCGTGATTTAACCTTGATGAGCCACAATATATCTAATTTTTCCCGACCGATGTCATTTGCTAACAGTTTTATGCCCTGGTGAATCTCGCTAATTAACGATGACGATTATTCCACAAAAACATCGCTTCAATGTTTCAGACTGGCATCAATTGGGAGAGAAAAATTTTTTTCTGCCAGATTTTCGCGTCGAATTAATTGAAGGAGAAATTATCGATATGGTTCCTATAGGTAGTTCTCATGGAGGACGTGTCAAATGGTTAACCCAATTTTTTGTTACTCAACTAGTCGGTTCAGCGATTGTAAGTGTACAAGATCCGGTGCAATTGGGAAATTTTTCTGAACCGCAACCTGATTTGATGATATTACGTCCAGAATTACATTTTTATAGCAAAAGACATCCTACTCCAGCCGACGTGTTATTACTTATCGAAGTTTCTGAAAGTACGCTTCACTATGATCGTCATACTAAAGTACCACTTTATGCTCGTCATGGTATTATTGAAACTTGGATAGTCAATTTAGAACAAAATTGTATTGAAGTCTACCTAAACCCACAAGAACTCGGTTATCAAGAAAAACATATTTTTCAATGCGGTGAGGTGATTGTCCCTTCACAGCTAGCTCATATAAAAGTCGCTGTTGCTGAAGTATTAGGTTAAAAGGTAAACAATTTTACTTTTCACTCGGTGGTTGATTCAATAATGTTTTAACGAAGTCAAACTTGTAATAAGCCTTAATTGAAGCATTCATTCTCATTTTTTGATAAAAACTATTATAAAAATCACAAGTTAAACAAACTGGTCTAAATTTAGATTCCAGTTGTTCCTGAATAAGATTAGCATAAAGAGGATTATTTAAAGACAACACATAAGAAAGCGATTCTTTTCTCAGATCACCTACCACTAAAGAGCCTTTGACATCTCGACAAACACAGGCACTCACCCGACCATCTGCCAGTATCCCACTGAATCTAAAAATAACACTACAAAGCCCTTTTCGGTAAACTTGAGTACCATCATTGATTCTCAACCCGGTATCTTGAACATCGGCTTGAGTTATTTCACCACCCCAATTATTGTATAATAATGTGTTATTAGACTTAATTTTGTGATATGTCTGAAATTTTAAAAAAATCTCTTGTAATTCACTGGTTGGCGAAGATTGTTCGAGTTTAAAAAAACTAGGCATAGTTCTCCAACCCATTCTCAATATAAATGAACGTTTTTCATTATAGAGATCATATAAATAGTTTAAATTGTTAACTAATCTGTGATATTCCTTGGTGGTGGCTTGGGTTAAGTTACAAAAAGACTTCTCATCATGTCCATACAAACTAATGTGTATGAATTTAAGCTTACGCAGATTAAACAATTCTTTAATAGTTTGCTCGGAAGGGACTACAAAATTGGTGAAGAAGTAATAGCTTTTTATTTGGGGATGAGCATCCAAATAGTGCATCTTTTCAATAATCCCTTTGTCCATAAACACTTCACCGGTCATCGGTGTCAGTCCAATCTCTGAAAATCCCATCTCGGCTGCTTGTTCAACAACTTCTTGAAATAAGTTCATAGGCATAACAACTTTAGCCGTTATTTTTTTTGAATAGGCGCAAAACCGACACGATAGATTACAACGACCTGATGTTTCTATTTCTATTTTTTGTCGGGGATGTGGTAAAAAATGCCTTCCTAATAGAGCATTAAAGTTGATTTCTATCATATCAACATATTTTCTAGTAAGAATAACAACATCTGGGTTAATATGATGACCAAAATGCTTTTTTATTTGACGTTTTATCGTATGCAACATAGTTACTAATCTGCTATTGTACTAATTGATAAATTTGATTTTATCAAAATCTAAATTTTAAACAATTGTTTGAATACTTTTATTTCTAAATAGTAATCTATTTAACTATGAGATCAATTCGTTTTAATATTGTTTAACCAATTAAATTATAATTCAAGTTAAATTTTTATTTAAAAGTAGCCAGCTTTGTTTTAAAATATTTTGTTTTCGAGGATAATTGGAGTAATTTAATCATTTAGGATAAGGAAGATGAAATTAGAAAAATGGGTTGAAACTTCATTATTTAACAGCCGGTGGCTGTTAGCGCCACTTTACGTTGGTTTAGCTGGTGCTTTGTTTCTTCTATTGGTAAAATTTATTCAGAAATTTATCAAAATTGTACCGACTATATTAGAGTCAACTAGTACTGAATTACTGCTTAATATATTGGGTTTAATCGACATTGTTCTCATCGCGAATTTATTGCTTATCATCATTTTTAGCGGTTATGAAAACTTTGTGTCTAAAATTGATATGATAGAAGATCATGTTGATCGACCCGAGTGGATGGGAAAAATAGATTATACTGCTTTGAAGCTCAAAGTGATCGGTTCAATTGTGGCGATTTCTTCTATTGAATTGTTAAAAGCGTTTATTTCTGTTTATGATGGAGTAATTGATACCAACAAAGTGAAATGGCTAGTCATTATTCACCTGACCTTTGTCATTTCGGGCGTATTATTTGCGCTGATGGAAAGAATTCTGCATCCACCTCATGCCCATTCCCCAGAACCGGCACGTGAATTACCTGACCATAATTAAAAAAGAAATGGTTATTTGACCTAGTTTCTCAATTCAGCTATGGAAAACGTGGTTTCGCCAGTGTGGATTCGTTATTTTGGACTGGCACTTTATCAAGCCACTTACCAAGCCATGCAGCATTTTACTGATAACCGTCAAGCCGATACCGTGGATGAGTTGTGGGTACTGCAACATCCACCGGTATACACTTTGGGACAAGCCGGTAAATGGGAACATCTACTGAATCCTGGCCAAATTCCGGTTTATCAGGTCGATCGCGGTGGGCAAGTGACTTATCATGGTCCTGGTCAATTGATTGTTTATGTGTTATTAGATTTAAAGCGACGTCATTGGGGCGTAAAATCGTTGGTGTCTGCCTTAGAGCAAGCGGTCATTGATTATCTGGCTCATCATCAAATTTTAGGCAAACGCCGTGATAAAGCGCCAGGTGTTTATGTAGACGATCACAAATTATCCGCATTGGGTTTGAGAATACGGCGTGGTTGTAGTTATCACGGCTTAAGTTTAAATGTTGATATGGATTTGACGCCTTTTCAAGGAATTAATCCCTGTGGTTATGCGGGGTTAACGGTAACACAATTACGTGATTTGGGAATTAACGACAATTTAACTCAACTAAACGAGCAATTTTTGCCTTATTTATTTCATACTCTACAACTCGATCCAATCAATAAAATAACACCCCATGACTAAGCCAATCCAGACGAAATCCAATCAAACTCAACGGAATATCGATAAAGTTGCGCGTATTCCAATCAAAGTGGTTCCGACTGATAAACCGCTGCGAAAACCCGAGTGGATACGAATTCGCATTCCTAATCAGGGTGCGCTAAATCGCCTTAAAGCGCATTTGCGTCAACATCAGTTACATACCGTTTGTGAAGAAGCGTCGTGTCCCAATTTAAATGAATGTTTTTCGAGTGGTACAGCGACTTTTATGATTATGGGCGATATTTGTACTCGACGTTGCCCATTTTGTGATGTTGCGCATGGTCGTCCGGCGCCGCTGGATAGTGATGAACCGAAGCATTTAGCCCAAACCATTGCTGCTATGCAATTGAAATATGTGGTGATTACTTCAGTGGATCGGGATGATTTACGTGATGGTGGTGCGGGACATTTTGTGGCTTGTATTCAGGCTATCCGAGCCAATTGTCCTCAAACTCAAATTGAAATTTTGGTACCGGATTTTCGAGGCAGAATGACAGTGGCTTTAGAACAGTTACAACCAGCTCCACCCGATGTATTTAATCACAACTTAGAAACCGTACCCCGTTTATATCAATCAGTTCGTCCAGGTGCTGATTATGACTGGTCATTGCAATTACTAAAACGTTTTAAAGAACAAAATCCACTGGTGCCAACTAAATCGGGACTGATGTTAGGTTTAGGAGAACAACTGGAGGAAATTTTACAAGTCATGGCCGATCTACGTGATCACCATTGTGATCGATTAACGTTAGGACAGTATTTACAACCCAGCCGCTACCACTTGCCGGTACAACATTACTGGTCACCAAGCGAATTTGAACAATTAGCCCAATTAGGACGACAAATAGGTTTTAAAAACATTGCCAGTGGGCCTTTAGTACGTTCTTCCTACCATGCTGAAAAGCAAGCCGCCGGGGAAAATGGTTAACACCAGCGAAAGGGGAAAAAAATGACTTTGTCAGCATCTTTCTCCCCTTTTCATTCTTTACTTAGGCATTTGCCTGTTCTTGCTTAGCAATCTCTTCACGTACCATATCCATATCTAACTCGAGTGCTTTTTTAATGACTTCTTCCAACGCAGAAACTGGCAAGCTTCCCGCTTGAGAAAAAATGATAATTTGTTCCCGGAAAATCATTAGAGTAGGAATAGAACGAATGTTAAAATTCCCAGCCAAGGCTTGTTCTTGATCAGTATTAACTTTAGCAAATAAGACTGAGGGATATTTTTGAGAAACCTGCTCATAAATCGGTGCAAAAGAGCGACACGGTCCACACCAAGGTGCCCAAAAATCAATTAACACTAAACCATTGTTACTAATAGTATCTTCAAAATTAGTTTGAGTTAATTCAACAGTTGCCACAATATCTCCTTGAATTTAACATGAACCAACATTATGGCATATTTTAGTCCTAAACGCGTACCTATTTTGCTTAACCTATGGTTAGGTTTTACTTTAATTGAATTATTGGTTGCTTTAGCTATTTTTGCGGTGATTGTCGTCATGGCCTATGGTGGATTAAATACGGTTCTCCAAGTCCATTCGCATTTAGAGCAACAAGGAACACAATTAGCTCAATTACAAATCGCCTTCACTTGGTTAGA
Source organism: Thioploca ingrica (assembly GCA_000828835.1). Classification (GTDB taxonomy): domain Bacteria; phylum Pseudomonadota; class Gammaproteobacteria; order Beggiatoales; family Beggiatoaceae; genus Thioploca; species Thioploca ingrica. The sequence goes on along the minus strand of AP014633.1, from coordinate 1,757,239 downwards.
ACGAGACATTGAGCAAATTATTGATAGACCCATTCGTGATGAATACGGTGATAAACAACCGGCTATTCAAGGTACCTTTCAGCAACTCGAATTGACTCGAACTGGCTGGCGTAATCCGGCGCAACAACCACGCAGTACCTTACAACGGGTTGCCTATCATTTAGAAGATAAAATTTTATGGCGTTCCTATTGGCAAATGCTTGATCGTGCTCAAGATAGTCGTCCTTTGAAAGTTGATTTATTATCTAATATAACCGAGTTGAAACTACGTTATTTAGATAGTCGCTTGCAATGGCATGAGCAATGGCCCCCAGTAGCGGTTTTAGAGACGCCTGCTGCGGCTGAGATCAACAATCAAATCCGACCAATTCTTAAAGCAATTGAGGTTACTTTTACTGTAGTGAGATGGGGACAATTAACGCGCTTATTTAGAGTACCAGAGGGATAAATTCTTAAAAATGCTGTTTGAAAACGGTTCATTGAACTGACTGAACCTATAGCTCTATCAACAGGTTACCCATTTTTTTAATATCATACCCTAAAATTGATAGGCGGCAAGTGGTATTAGGTGACCTGGTTGTGCCGCTACAGCGAGTTCTAAATCCGTCGTGGTTAGCTGTGCTGCTTTGAAATGGTTAATTTTTAGGGTTCCATTGAGATTCAGTGCCCGTAAAAAATCCAGTGGTGATGACGTTTCTTTGGGAGGCAGTGACAACTGGGGTTGAGTTGTTTTCTCCACTGATTGAGGAGGAAGGTAACGGTCGATATCGACATTATCAACATTTAAGTAAAAGTTGATCGCCGGTGGGTTAAATTTCTTGATCTCCAGATTGCCAATGAGTTGACTGTCATCGAGATTGATTTTTAAGTTATCTAAAACTAATTGCGATAGATTCCCTTGTAACGTCGTTTCTAATGCCAAGCGATTTAACACAGTTGGATCAGCGGTTGTGGGTAGCGGTTGTCCTAAACGGGGCAACAGTTGTCGAGGATCAAATTGAGCCACTTTGAGAGAGCCTTGCAGTTTCGGTTGCTCTAATAATTGAGTAATTTGAAGCTTACCCTGGGCGCTGACAGTTAACACCTTGAGGATAAAATGCTCTAAATTCAAAATATTTTGCGCCCAGTTGAATTGCGCTTGTTGAATCGTTAACTGGTTTTCATCCACAGTAAAATGCAAATTATTTAGGGTGAGGTTTGGTGATGTTACCGTTAACTGGGTGGTTAAGCTCGCTTGCGTAAGTGTCAACGGTTTAGGTAATGAGGGTGGGGTTATTCCTAAGCGTTTAAATAGTGCTGGCAAGTTGAACGGTGCGATGGCTATTTCTGCGGTTGCCTGCGGTTGACTCAATAATTGTTTGACTTGCATTTTGCCAACCAGTTTCATTTCCCAGGCTTGTAATGAGAAATCATTGGCAGCTAAAGTTTCTTGGGATAAATTGATTTGGAAGTGCGCGATTTGGAAGTGATTATCATCTACTTGCCAATGTAAATGAGTTAAATCAAGTTGTTGGTTGTCTCGCCATTGAAATTGCGTTGTTAAGCTGGCTGTTTGTAAAGGCAAAATTTCCTGGCTAGGAAGTGAAATAGCTGGTACATTGATTTTAGCTAACTTCAATTGCTCAAATGTCGCTCTGGGATTGAATGGTAACAAAGATAATTGCCCTTGAATCACCGGTTGAGAAAAAAGTTGCTTAATCTGAACTTGAGCGTTCAATGGAATTCCCAAAGCGGTTAGATAAATTGCGCTGGTCACCAAAGTTGCTTTTTGCCAATCTAAATTCACTTGTTGGGTTTTGAGGCTGTTGTTATCAATATGCAGTTCCAAATTATTGAATTGAATACCTTCTGCCTGATTAAACTGAAATTGGGTTTTCAGCCTAGCCGATTGGAATGATAATCCTGGCTGATTAAATAATGACGTCCACGCTAAACCCAACTGCGCTTGCTTTAAACGTTGCCACAATTTTTGCGGATTAAACGGGGTAACCGCAACTTGCCCAGTCACGGTTGGAGAAGATAGTAAGTTGTGAACATTAATTTGCCCGGTTAAATCAACCCCCAATAGCTGTAAAGACAACAACGAAACCATGAAATGTTGTTGTTTTAAATCGAGAGCCATTTCCGTATGAAGTGATAAGCTTTGTTGACCCAGGGGTAATTGATTACTTGCTAAAGTGGTAACCAATTGTAATGGCGTTAGTTGGTAGAGTTGTTGAGCTAGATTAACGGTTAGTTGGGTAGTTAAATCTAATTGTCCCTGCAGCGTGGTTTTACCAGCGATAGCCAGCGCAGAATGCAATTGTAAATCAATTGGTTGGTTAAAAATAATCGCCGAAGTGTTTAGATTGAAGTCGGAAAATACATAGCGGGACCGAGTTTGGCGATCATCCCAAGTTAACTCTCCCTGAGTTATTTTTAATCCGGCTATTTTCAACTGATCAAAAAAATCAGTTTCCGTTGATGGCTCAGATTTGCCCGTCAAAGCCAGTAGATCTTCCCAATTCGTATGACCGTTTGCCTTACGAATCAAGGTTAATTTCATTCCCGCTAATAACACGTGACCCACTTCAATCCGTTTCGTTAATAAAGGCAATAGCTTTACCTGAAATTGGGCTTGTTCAACTTGAACTAAAGTCGGTTCGGTAAAACCGGGCGCATTCCCGAAACGCATTTTGCCTAAATCCACTCCTAACCAAGGATAGAGAGTAAAACGAATATCACCTTCAATCACTAAATTTCTACCGCTTACTTGACTAAGATAACTGGCAATCTGCGCTTTATAATGATTAGGATCAACCAGCCAGAGCACGCTAATCAAGGTAACGAATATTAAGGCGATGACACTACCGAGTATACTTAACCCTATTTTGATAACCCGTTTCACTTAATAATCCAATAATTCAGAATGACCAACATTTTAGAGTTTTCGGTAGTGCTCAGGAAGTTGTCGCGATCTTATTTTAAAATAATATTTGATAACAATGGGTTGTAATCCCTGGTTAAGTTAGTACCAACTGGCGAGTTTACCCCTACAAGATTTTATATTTTAGAAGTTTTACTGTCATATTTCTGCATTTGTTTCAGTAAAGTGTAGTCACCTCGCTCAGCGGCACCAAAAACTTTTCTACTCCACCAATTATCGAGGATGTTCCATTCATAAAAACTAAAGCCATAGTTATCTTGCAGTTGTTTACTTAAGTTTTTCTGTTTAGATTTGGGCAAGGCGGAAACAAAGTGTCTTATTTCTACCCATTTTTCCAAAGAGATAGCCGGCGTACTGGTGGGATCTTTGCCGTCATGGAAGGCTTGGGCGACTTCTTTACCAAAGTAGGCAAATCGACCTTGACTCGCATTAAAGAATTGATAAGTATATACTTTAGTTAAACTAAAAGTTTTATCTTCTTTCATGCGGTTAGTCCAGGCGGCACTAATTCTATCGTGTTGTTCTGGAGTTAAATTAACCGGCTTTAACGCCATTGTTTCTTTACCTTCAAAGTAAAGCAGCGCATTATTAATCTTAGCCCATTGTTCAAAAGAAATCCCTTCGATGGGTTCAAGTAATTGTGGGTCCAGATCGGTTGTATCTTCCAGTTCTGCTGATTCTTCTTGAGGTGGAGCAGACAGGAGGTCATTTAAGTTAGCTGGAACTTGGCAATTGGGTTTTTTATGTTGAGCTTGGGCTTGCTGATAAAGTTGCCAAGCGGTGGGCATGACTTCGTTTAAACCGGCTATACGAGTTTCATCAGCGGGGTGAGTTGAGAAAAATTCAAAAGGTTTTTCTTTATTTAACTGGCTCATCTTTTGCCAAAGGACGATACTTTCTTTGGGGTCAAAACCAGCCCGTGCCATTAACTGTAAACCCAATAAATCGGCTTCTTTTTCATGGAGACGGCTATAAGGTAATAAAATACCAAATTGGCTACCTAAACCTAACACGCCCTTAAGCAAATCTCCGTTAGCTGATTGGCGAGTATCCGCAATGATATCAACTAATTCTAAGCCAATATCAACCGCAGTTTGTTGCGACAATCGCTCATTGGCATGTTGCGACAAGACATGAGCGACTTCATGACCAATAACCGTGGCTAAGCGATCTGGGTTATCCGCGACTTGAAATAAGCCGGTATGCACCCCAATCTTCCCACCGGGTAACGCAAAAGCATTTGGATCTTTATCCAGAAACACGACAGTTTCCCAACTGGTCGATTGAAAAGCACTCGCGGCTTTGGGGTCAGTCAGTTGATTACCAATTTCTGCAACAATAGCATTAGCGACACAAGCAACATATTGGTGGACAATCTGATTATCTAAAATGGGTTGCTCCTTTTTGAAATCGTCAAAAGTACTGATACCCATTTTGTTCATTTTATCTGCTGACATAAAGACCAGTTGAGGTCTGCCAAGTGGCGAAGTGACACAACTGGTAAGCAGTAAAGTGATTATCGTTAGAACGCTTATTTTCATCGAGCTATCCTCAACCGAAATAAATGAGCCAATTGTTATTATGTTTATTGAGTTAATCTATTTCTAATAGACATAATAATTAATTTTATACTTAATTTCGGGTAATAAAATACCACTCATAAAAAAAGTCGGACTCACTAGATATTGGGTCCGACTCTTAGATTGCGCTTCATGAATTAAATCATTTAATTATCATAAACTTCTTCAGTTTGTGGATGGTTAATGCAACCACATCCGTCTTTATCAAAAAATTCTTCTTCATTGTCATTACAATCTAAGCTGATTTTTTTGCATTCCTTCGGATCTTCACTGACATAAAGTTTCAGACTGTTTAATACCACTGATTGCATAAACTTTTGAGTAATCGCATCGATAGCTTTTAATTGCAATAAGTTATGAGCACGAGCATAAAAATCATAGGCTATTTCTGCTTCCATACGGGGGATGATGGTATGAATTTCAAATAGATCGGTTGGTTCATCTTTAACGACCGGTTTATTTGGGGTTAAATCATTGTTAGCTGGTTTAGCTGGCTCAGCGGGTTTATCTGGAGGAGTTGATTGATTAGGTTTAGCTGACTCAGCGGATTTATCTGGAGAAGTGGATTGATTGGGTTTAGCGACGGGATCTTTATTAGCTTTGATTTGGACAAAATATAACAAACCCCGTTCCCAACCTAAATCAATCATAAACGGACCAAGCCAATCACTTGATTTAGGTAACATCTGGTCAGGTTCCCACTGCTCCGGTTCAACTGTAGTCCACTTAAACCCCAACAGAGGAGTCCCTTGTTGATTAGGTGACCAAGCCATGTCTTTATCCTGCTGGAACCAGGTTTTAGGATATTCGATCGTAATCCCAGCTTCTTTGATTTGTAACGTTTGATATTTCAATTCTGGGATAATTTTCAATTCTGGTAGACAACCACATCCAGTCTCATCACTAAAAGGTTTTTGGCCGGGTTCACAATTTAATTTGAGATTAACGCAAGCTTGAGGATCTTTATGGACATAATGGCGCTCAGCGGGTTTAGCCTCAGCGGGTTTAGCAATCGTTGCTGCTGGATTTGTTGTTACAACAACCCCTTGTTCTGTAGCAGCCACGGAATGAATGAATAGTAGGCTGCCTATAATCAGCCCAGAAGAAAGGTGAGATAATGTTTTCATAATCCTTTAATAAATTAGTAAAATTGACTCAGCCTATATAGTAAAAAAAGACTATGGTATGACACAAGAGGGGAAGAAATAATCCTTAACGTAACCGCACTGCTTCCTAGTCAACCTGATATCGAATTTGCTCCAACTATCATAAAATTTCAGGTAATCCAATTGAAAGTAAATTCGTGCGCAAATTAAGTTGGTGTATATCCGGTACTGGAGATAAACTGGGCGATATTAATTGTAATTAACTTAAACTTAAATCAATTTTTTTAAATGGACTCATTGGATTCGTGCAACCAGATTAAACTGGCCATTCTTCCCGTGACTTTATCACGCCGATAAGAATAAAAACGCTCCTGATCAGTATAGGTGCAAAAATCACCGCCATAAATGTGGGTAACACCTTGTTGGCTTAACCGCTGTTGAGCAAGTTGATATAAATTCGCTAACCAATGTCCTGGACGACTGGGAGTAAAAGCCGATTGTGCCGAGGGTAACACTTGAATAAAAGCAGTTCGCACTTCATCACCCACTTCAAATACCCGGGGTCCAATGGCTGGACCTAACCACACTAAAATATCTTGAGCGGGCACCTGAAAATGTTGCAAAGTGGCCTCTAAAATACCAGCCGCTAAACCGCGCCAACCGGCATGTGCTGCAGCGACAGTTGTACCATAACGATCACAAAATAACACCGGTAAACAATCGGCTGTTAAAACGACACAAATTTGTCCAGCTTGGTTGGTATAAGTCGCATCGGCAATACCATTGAGTTGCGCTGGCTGGGCAGCAATGGCTTGGGTACCATGGACTTGGTTTAACCAAATGGGTTCGGTTGGTAATTTCAGAGTTTGCACTAGAATGGCTCGATTATTTGCGACCGCTTGGGCGTCATCACCGACATGTTCAGCTAAATTGAAGGAATCATAGGGTGGGTGACTCACACCACCGTGACGAGTGGTGATATAAGCTTTAACTTGGGGTGGTGCTGGCCAATTAGGGGTAATCACATCAAGCATGTGCGATCTTATCCTTTCGTTTAATAAATCCGCTGGATAACCCTGATCAATAACGAATGATTATTTATGCTTTATGAATCATGGCGTAAGCAGAATGATTATGAATTGACTCAAAGTTTTCTGATTCTACTACATAAGCCGTCACACGAGGGTCTTTATTAAGCTTAGTGGCAATATCCCGTACCATATCTTCAACAAACTTAGGATGTTCATAGGCATATTCAGTCACATATTTTTCATCAGGACGTTTCAATAAACCATACAATTGGCAAGAAGCTTCTTTTTCAACTAAATCAATTAAATCTTCAATCCACAAAAAACCATTGGTTTTAGCGGTAACGGTGACGTGGGACCGTTGATTATGAGCACCGTATTGAGAAATCTCTTTAGAACAAGGACAAAGACTCGTCACCGGAACAATCACTTTAACCGTAATCACCGGCTTGTCATCCGTAATTTCGCCAATAAAGGTGACTTCATAGTCAAGTAGACTTCTCACACTCGATACCGGCGCTAATTTAATCACAAAATAGGTAAATGCCATTTCAATATGACCAGCCCGTGCTTCTAGGCGTTTAGTCATTTCCACGAGCATATCTTTAAATGAATCGACGGTAATCTCATATTCATGTTCGTTGAGAATTTCTACAAATCGTGACATATGTGTGCCTTTAAAATTATGTGGCAAACTCACGTACATATTGAAATTAGCAATCGTATGCTGTTCACGTCCGGAGCGATCTTTAACACGGATAGGATGTTTAATATCTTTAATACCCACTTTATCAATAGCAATATGACGGGTATCAGCACTGCCTTGAACATCAGGCATAACAGTAACCGCTTTATTCATAGTAAAAATCCTCTATTTTGCATCTCGAGCCTGCAGCTAAAAAGTAATCCACTTTTTAGGAAGTTAATTTGGCATTATTGATTTAAGTCGGTCTAAATGGTTTCGTACCGCACTAATTATTCCTTCCGTATTTAAGCCACATTGTGCTAGTAAGATAGATGTATCACCTTGCTCAACAAACTGATCTGGTAACCCTAAGTTTAATACCGGAGTGAGTTTGGCATGTGCTTGTAAACATTCATTAATAGCACTGCCGGCTCCACCCATCACCACATTTTCTTCGACCGTAACGATGAGTTCGTACTGATTAGCCATTTGCAAAATGACTTCCACATCAAGTGGTTTAACAAACCGCATATTAATTACCGTGGCATCTAATTGTTCAGCCGCTGCTAAAGTAGTCGTCAGTAAAGTTCCAAAAACTAAGAAAGCGATTTGATGTCCTTCACGACGTAATTGCGCTTTACCGATAGGCAAGGTCGTTAATTGGGGTTCTACTGGAATACCTACGCCATAGCGACGAGGATAACGGACTGCACTAGGACCAGGATAATTAAATCCGGTGGTAAACATTTGCCGACATTCGTTTTCATCTGCCGGTACCATAATCAGGATATGGGGGATGCAACGTAAATAAGCAAGATCAAAATTACCGCTGTGTGTGGCACCATCCGGCCCAACTAAACCGGCCCGATCAATGGCAAATAAAACGGGCAAATTTTGCAATGCAACATCATGAATTAATTGATCGTAAGCACGCTGTAAAAAAGTTGAGTAGATGGCAACAACCGGTTTTAACCCTTCACTAGCCAATCCAGCGGCAAAAGTCACACTATGTTGTTCAGCGATCCCCACATCAAAATAACGGGTTGGATAGCGGTTAGAAAATTCTACTAACCCCGAACCTTCTCGCATAGCGGGTGTTATTCCGATTAACCGTTGGTCTTGCGCAGCCATATCGCACAACCAATCGCTCAAAATTTGAGTATAGGTTGGAATAGTCGTATTTTGAGCCGCCATTTTACCGGTTTGCCGATCAAACGCACTGACGCCATGATAAGTACAGGGATTAGCTTCAGCATGTGAGAAACCTTTACCTTTCTGAGTTATTACATGTAAAAATTGTGGCCCTTCTAACGCTTTCATATTGTGTAATGTCGTCAAGAGGGTAGGTAAATCATGTCCATCAATGGGGCCAATGTAATTAAAGCCTAATTCCTCAAATAAAGTTCCCGGTGCGACCATGCCTTTCATATGCTCTTCAGTACGCCGCGCTAATTCGTGCACCGTGGGTATTCGACGTAATAAGTGTTTACCACCTTCACGTACTGAAGTATAGAGCTGGCTTGATAATAAGCGGGCAAGATAATTGGATAGTCCGCCAACATTAGGGGAAATTGACATCTCATTGTCATTTAAGATCACTAATAAATTCGTATTGGTATCACCCGTATGATTGAGTGCTTCAAAGGCCATGCCGGCTGTCATTGCACCATCCCCAATAATAGCAACGACTTTGCGATTTAACCCCAGTTGACGGTTAGCAATGGCCATTCCGAGAGCAGCACTAACCGAGGTGCTAGAATGACCGACGCCAAAGCTATCATAAGGACTTTCAGTTCGTTTAGGAAAACCAGAAATACCTTGATATTGACGTAAGGTAGACATTTTTTCCCGGCGCCCCGTTAAGATCTTATGCGGGTAACTTTGGTGTCCAACATCCCAAACTAAACGATCTTCTGGGGTATTAAAAACATAATGTAAAGCAATGGTTAGTTCTACGACACCTAAATTCGAGGCAAAATGTCCACCGGTGCGACTCAACGTCTCGATTAAAAAATGACGCAACTCTTGAGCCAGTCGCGGTAAATCTCGTTCCGGTAATTGCCGTAGTTGAACCGGTGTCTGAATTTTTTCAAGTAATGAGTAATTCATTAAAAAATAGTTAATGATGTATTAAAAGAATCGATTATTAAGTACGGTTGCCAAATCGCAATGATACTCTGTTTTGACCGATTATAAAAAAACAAAAAAGGGTTACTTCTTTGATATAATGATTAATAATTTTAATAGAGATAACTGAACCCCATTTCTCCAAGAAAGAATCATTCCCAAAACTGGGGCGAGAAACGATGGCGGGTACCATGATAAGGATAATTAAAATGCCGCATAAACTGGCTTATCAACAGCCTATTGTCACTGCTGCCGACCTTTCCATCTCCCGACGACTGCTAAAATGGATAACCCATTTTTTAGCTATCTTCGGGTTATTATTGATTGGGTTATCCGTGTTATTATACCTTCAGGGACAACGAGCTACGCGCATTTTTGATGAGGAATTTATTGGCTTTTTTGGTGAATTTGTCGTCCAAATCATGAAAACCGATATGGCGAGTGCTATGCTCATTAAAATCCCTTTAGAACCAACGATAACCATAAAACAAACCGTTGCTTCTCTTAAAAAATATGCTGAACAATTGAATTTAAAATTATTAGCCAGTTACCCCTTGCATCAAGAACTGGAAGCGGTTACCGGTAAACCTTATCGGTTCATGGAGGTATTTCAATTTTGTGATGCTCAGGTTGCAACGACTCTATTAAATTATAACCCTGATTTTGCTTTTCATTTACCTTATCGAATTATTTTATATCAAGATGCTCATAATCAACTTTGGCTGGCTACTTTGAATCTTAATTTATTGCTGCATGGCACTCAAGGGATGGATCCCAACATCAAAATAAAAGTCCTAAAAATTCAAGATAATATTTTAAAAATGATGGGTGCTAGTGCACATGGCGCTTAGCCCGACTTATTGCAAACAAATGGCTGATTCTGTTAGGGTAATTCAGATATAACTCATATGTTTACTATTAAAAATCAATTGCTACTAAATTTATTAAGTAACAGCGTATTATTTCTGTGTTGCTATGGATATGCTTTATTGGCATCAGCTCAAAATCCTAATTCATTAGAAAATTGGCCAACTCTCCAACAATTTCAAGAACGTCAGCAACAACTGAATGAAGCGCAAACCCAAAATCAGCGTTACCAACAAAGTTTGCAAATAGAAGGTTTGGCGTTATCAACTAAGATAAAAAGCTTAGAAAATATGACGCCAGATAAAATGGTAACTACGCTAGAGATAGCGGCTCAAGAAAGAGAAACGATTCGTACTCAGTTAGACAATCTAGTTTTAGAACAACGAGATGTTCAAACCAAATTGGATAAATGGCGTGGTTATCTTCAAGAACAGCAAAATCAACAAGAGAAATCAACAGATTCATCCGACCAGGCGATTACCGAGTTAACCGAACAGCTTAATATACTGACCAAAGCGATCGAGCTAGAAAAACAATACTTGGCTCTGATTAGAAGCAATACCAGCCTGTTAGGTAAACGGTTGCGATTAGCCATTGAATGGCACGCTCGCCTCCAACAAGCTTACCAACAAAATTTACTGGAAAAACGTCAACAAGTTTTGCAAGAAATGCGAACGGCTTTGGAACAACGTCGTCAAGCCTTAATGACTAAACAACAAGAATTACCAAGCCAACTCGCCCGCTTGGAAACCGGACAAGTCAGTACCGAACGGTTGGCAGAGATTTTAACCACCGCCGCTTTAGAAAGAAAATCAGCCGAAGTTGAACTAGAAAATTTACGTTTAGAATCAAAAAGTACGGAAGAAAATTTAGTTAGACAAAGTAAAAGTATTAAAGAACAACAAGAAAAATTAATGTTGTTAAAAAAATCTACCCCAGAATTAGATAATGAACGCATTCAATTAGCTATAAAAGAAATCCTGATCTGGGAATTAGAAAATGATATTCAATTGCAAACGAATGCTCAGAAATTAGAAGAACAACATCTGGAAATGACTAAAACGATGCGTACTGATTTAGCTGAAAACCGCTTAAAATTAGCCACTGATTGGCATGGAAAAGTGGAAATGCTTTATCAAAAACGGCAAAAACAAGATTTGGATAGCCAAATTCAACAGCAACAACAATACTACCTTGCTCGGAGTGCAGAATTACGTGAACAATTAGAAGCTTTATCGGAAACAGATTCGCCGGCACTGCGTTATTTATTAGAAGTCCAAATTACTGAAGCGAATGAACAAGCGCAACAGTATGAAGTCAAATTGGCCTATCTTCAAGATCAATTTGAGCAAATCAATAAACTCTTGAAACAAGAGGCAGAAGAAATTTCTCCAGATATTTTGCGAAAAGCACAAACTTTAAAGCGAGAAGTCACTACTTTAGCGCAACTACTGACTAATAAAATCGACATTTTGCAACAAAAACGCGAAGTCATCAGAAAACAAGGCAAAAATTTGACTGATCAAGAGTTGGAATATCAACAGCAGGCAGAACAACTACTCGATAAAGTTATTGAAACTGTGCGTCAACGTTCGCAGCAATTATTGGCTTTACAGCAACCGATAAAGACCGTGACATTCCAATTAGAAAATGCTTATAAGGAAAATCAACGTCAATTATTATTACAGCGGCGAAGTTGGCCAACCAGTCCCTCAGAATGGCAAATTTTGGTTAAAGATCTGAGTAAGATACCGACTTTATTTGTCCAGCAAATGCAACTCACTTTATCTAGTTTTAAACAAGGATTTCAACATCTAAGCTATTTAGTACTCGCGATTATTAGTCTAGCGATTGCAATGGGGTTGGGAATAGGATGGTGGTTGTATCAGCGCCTTACTGCCTTTTTGAATTCATGGACCGAAATCTCCAAACGCGGTTTTTTAGCTAATCAGTTATTGATAGGATTACAACTGCTACAAAAAAATGCCCTTGGAATCGCTATTACCAGCCTATTTTTACTGTTGATAGCCAGCAATCAACTCGATAAAACCAGTATTTTATTAAGTTTAACCTTGGTACTCATTTGGCTGGGCATCAAGTTACCGTTAAATTTAGCTTGGTTACTCCTCTCCAATAATAACCAACTCTCCCCAGAACGTCGGCTCAAACTTTATCGGCAACTCCAATGGACGTTGATTTTTACCGGCTTTTTAGTGGTTCTCACCATTCTCGGTCATCTCTTAGGCGTTTCTTTGGCGGTTCGAGATTTGATAGATACTTTGTTTATGTTGTTATTATCTTTAACTGTTGTGCCGATCATGTATATTCGTAACACCTTGTTGGTGTTATTAAAACCGTTATTAAAGAGTTACTGGTTATGGGCTTATCGCTTAGTTAGTTTGTTATTACCTTTGGCTTTGCTAGCAGTAGCTTTATTAGGACTGATTGGCTACATCAATTTAGGGTGGAGTATTGCCAAACAAATGAGCCTGTTTCTCATCGTGCTCACCGGTTGGTTGATTGCCGAAGGCTTACTAGCCGATATGATTACCTTTGCCAAAAACTTTGCCCTGAAACAGAGTGATTATGGTTTATTATGGACTCAGGATATTATTCCCCTCATCCAGAAACTATTAGGAATTGCTTTAATTGGACTAGCCGTGATGAGCTTTTTCTGGTTGAATGGTTGGTATGCAGATGTCGTTAAAGATATTGCCGTCAAAGAAAGCTTAGAAAATTTATTTGCTTACCAAATCGGTCAGTTAAGTGGTAATCCATTGACCATCGCTGATGTTCTGCTCGCGCTATTAGCAGTTTGGATCCTATTTTGGTTTGGCAGTTGGGTTCGTCAAATTACTTATCAATGGATTTACTTAAATATCGGTGATCTCGGCATTAGGCATAGTTTATCAGTTTTAACTCAATATACGGTTATTTTACTGGGTTTACTGATCACCTTACGAGTTATTGGCTTTGACTTAACGACTTTAATGGTATTCGCAGGGGCACTGGGCATTGGTATCGGGTTTGGGTTACAAAATATCGCGAATAATTTTATCAGTGGTTTATTATTACTGGTCGAACGTCCCCTCCGTTTAGGTGACATTGTGACGATTGGAGATAACTATGAAGGTAAGGTAACTAAAATTGGAATCCGCTCACTGACTATTCGACATTGGAATTACAAAGAAATCATTGTTCCTAACTCAGAACTGATTTCACAAACTTTTACGAATTGGACTCACAGTAGCTCCGTTATTCGGACTACTTTAAATATCAATGTGAGTTACAATAATGATCCACACCGAGTTAGGCAAATTCTTCAACAAGTATTACAAGAAATACCAGAAATTCTTCTAGAACCAGAGCCGGCCATTTTTTTAGCAGAATTTAGTGATTTTGCCATTAATTTCCGCATTGATTATTATATTAATATGGATGGTCTGGGTTTTTGGAAAACCAAATCTGAAGTCTTATTTAAAATTTGGGATCATTTCAAACAAACGGGTATCACTCTACCTTGCCCGCAATACGATCTGCATATTAGATCTTTCCCGCCAGCCATTACCGATTAATACCTTAAGCCTACTACCAGAGAAAAAATAGATAAGGTGCTAGCGTAACCCAAACTAAAACCAATATCCAAACTCGCCCAGCCAAAAGGTTGTAGTCATGAAGAAGACTATTCAATGGCAGACCTCTAACATAATAACCGAACAAAAACTCAAATGCGACCGTCAAGGTAAGCCACATTAAGCCAATGCTGAGTGCATGTTTAGCTGATGTCGGTTGCCAGACGCGAATAATGACCCACATATATATCCCTAACAACAAAATACCGGAAACGGTAGAAAGCTGATGTGCTCGAAGTTCGCTGCAGTGTTTTTTATACCAAACTTCGCGAAGTGCACCATTGGCAATGGCAATAAAAACCATCGGTATCCATGCAAGGACGTATTTCCACATCATCATTTTGGTTTCCTATTTGTCCCAATTACAGTTAAGCATCTAATTTAACGCCGGTTAACGCCGTGTGCAACTTTTTATCACAATTTGATATTGAATAATTAAATCTAACTCGCTTCATACCGTGTATAATTTATAATCAATTAGTTATGAAATAAAGTCGCGCAGCGCGTATTTGCATACACAAACACCACTACGACTTCGTTGGACTATCAATGGAATTCAATTTTAAGAAAATCGGGTTAGTACAACTTATTGATTGGTTTAGCCAACTTAACCAGCAATTATTACCACAAAGTTGTTTTCTGTGCGGGGATACTAGTATTCAACCTCTTTGTGCTCCCTGTTTAGCTGATCTACCTAATCAAGTCACTCGGTGTAGCTGTTGCGCTAAACCCTGGTCGGAAGTAGCGCTCTGTGATGAATGCCAGTCACAACCACCGCCTTATACTCATACCCAAACCATTTTTTCTTATACTTACCCAGTCGGTCAATTAATTATAGCAGCTAAATTTCAGCAAAATCTGGTTATATTGAAGTTCTTAGGTGAATTAATGGGACAACGACTCATTATTCAACCGCGTCCACAAATATTAATTCCAGTACCACTTCATCTCAGCCGATTACGTCAACGTGGTTATAATCAATCACTAGAACTGGCTAAAGTTATCGCCAAACACACTGGCATTCCCATCGCCTTTCAAGCTTGTAAGCGAATCAGAAATACGCTTCCACAAACCAGCCTGTCGGGTAAACAGCGTCAAACCAATGTTAAAGGCGCATTTAAGATAATCAAACTGGCTCCCGATTGGCAACATATTGCCTTGATTGATGATGTGATGACCACCGGGTCGACTGTTGCTGAATTAGCTGGTATTTTTAAAGAAGCTGGTATCAAGCGAGTTGATATTTGGTGTTGTGCGCGTCGATAAGTTGATAGTCAAACCAATTTGGGTAGGATTAGCTCACGTAGGGCGGGTTAGCGCAGCGTAACCCGCCACTTCCTCCTAGCGATTTTCTTCTGGATTTTGTGGATTGCCACCCACCATAACCGTTACCAATTTATCTAACTGTAAGCGTCGCTGAAAGACTGCTTTGATATTTTCTAAAGTAACCGCCTCGATTTTTTGGTTGAAAGTCTGTAAATAATCTAAAGGGAGCTGATAAAAACCAATTACTGATAAATAACCAATAATATTGCTATTACTTTTAATGCGTAAGGGAAAACTACCGGTAATGCCTTGTTTAGCTTCTTCAAGTTCGGTTGTTGACGGACCAAATTCAACAAAATCACGTAAGGTGCTTTGTACCACTTGCAAGGCTTGTTGTGCTTGATCATTGCGAGTTTCTAAGCTAGCGACAAATGGTCCGGTTTCTCTCAGTGGTAAAAAATAACTATAAACACTATAAGCCAGTCCTCGTTCTTCACGAACGGCTTTGGCTAATCGAGAAACGAGTCCATTGTCTCCTAGAATGTAGTTACCCACATACAAAGTAAAGTAATCCGGATCTTTCCGCGCGGTACCGGGTTGACCGATAATCAGGTGCGTTTGAGTAGACGGGTGATCCAAGTGAAGCGTTTTCGCCTCAGCCAGCGGTTTAACGGGAGGTAAAGCGGGTGCTTTGTCACCTTTAACGAGTTGCTTAACCAACGTATTAGCCAATTGTTCTGCTGCGGTTCGTTCTAAGGCACCGGTGATAGCGACGAGGGCGTTGCTAGCGACATAATAACGGGTGTGAAACGCTTTTAAATCTTCTCGAGTTAATTTAGCTACACTTTCTGGAGTTCCATCCGCTAAGGTGGCATAAGGATGCTCAGCAAAAACCGCTTGATAAAATGCTTGTTCCGCAATCGTATCGGGAGATTGTTGTTGATATTTTAAACCGGCTAAAGTTTGTTGACGAACGCGTTCAAAAGTGCTCGCCTCAAAATCGGGTTGGGTAATTAATACGGCTAACATTTCCAACGCGGGTTGTAACAATTTCGTATCGGTCAGACTGCGCAAACTGATGGTTGCCATATCACGATCAACTGAATAGCTGACTTGAGCACCTAAGTTATCAAACTGTTCGGCAATTTGATCGGCAGAGTGTCCACCCGCGCCTTCATTGAGTAAACTGTTGGTTAGCGTAGCGAGACCGGGTTTATCGCCATCTCGGGCACTCCCGGCGTCAAAGACGACTTCCACATCAACCATAGGTAATTCAGGTGCCGGCACAAAATAAACCGGTACACCATTATCGGTTTGCCAGGATTGAATCGTGGGGATTGCCCAGCTAGAACGTTCGCCGCTTAATCCCAATAAAATTAACAAAATCAATAAATTTACAAACCCAGTTTTCATATTAACGAATAACTCCTGTCGTTGGTTGAGTATCATCTATCGGGGCATTGTTTGCCAACGGTTGAGGTTCTAAAACCGCAACGGTTAAGTTTTTATCTAGCAAGTATTTTTTAGCCACTTGTTGAATTTGTTCAGGGGTAATGGCTTTAATCCGATCTAAATATTGATCAAGTAATCGCCAATCCAATCCGACTGTGGTAAGCATACCGATTTGCATTCCTTGGTAAAATGAGGAATCGCGTTTATAAACTTCTTCTGCTTGTAACCGGATTTTAATGCGATCTAATTCAGTTTGAGTGACTAAGGTAGTTTGTAGTTGTTGAATTTGTTCCCGTAAAGCGGTTTCTAATTCAGCAACGGTATGTTTTTCAGTGGGAATACCGGATAGGGAAAATAACGTGGTTAAGCGACTATAAAGGTCATAATCGACACTGGTAGAAGTTGCTATTTGGTTACCACGCACTAAATATTTCGCCAAACGGGCACTATTACCGCCATCCAGAATGTAGGATAAAACTTCTAAAGCATACGCTTCCCATTGATCTGACTGCGCTAAAGTGGTCAAAGCCGGGGTTTTATAGCCCATTGCCAGATAAGGTAATTTAGCGGGACGGGCGACAATAATGCGTTTAATGCCCCATTGCTCAGTTTCCGGACGGCTGGGCGGTGGTGTGATTTGACTGGGTTTTAATGAACCAAAATACTGTTGCGCGAGTTTAAAAACGGCTTGGGCGTCAACATCACCGACCACCACCACCGTGGCATTATTCGGTGCATACCAACGTTGATACCAAGTTTGTAAATCAGCTAAGGTGCAATTTTCAATATCACTCATCCAACCAATAATCGGGTTGTGGTAGGGACTGGTTTGATAAGCCGTTGCTTGGAATTGTTCCAACATCAAACTGATCGGTTTATCTTCTACCCGCGACCGCCGTTCTTCTAAAACCACTTGTTTTTCTTTAGCAAAGGCTTGATCATTCAACATTAAATAACGCATCCGATCGGCTTCCAGTTCAAAACTAATCGGTAAGCGGCTTTTTTCCAAGGTTTGAAAGTAACTGGTAAAATCAGTATGAGTAAAAGCATTTTCGCTCGCACCTTGCCTAGCCATAATGTGAGAAAATTCCCCGGCGGGATACTTTTGAGTGCCTTTAAACATCATGTGTTCTAACAGGTGTGATAAACCGGTTTTGCCTTCTGATTCGTAACTACTGCCGACTTTATACCAAATTTGACTCACCACCACGGGAGCACGATGATCGGCTTTAACGATTAATTTTAAGCCATTATCTAAAGTAAATTCTTGAACTTCACCATTGGCTTGCAAGGTAGTCGAGTAGAGACACCACCCGCCTACCATAACCAGGGGAAGTAATTTATTATAAAACATGGATTAATTTCTCCTTTGTTATTGCTATTCCTAATTAAATAAAGAAGTCATATGCTTAAAATAGCCACTTGGAACGTTAATTCTTTACGGGTTCGCTTACCTCAATTGTTAGATTGGTTAACCCGTACCACCCCGGATATTGTTGCTTTGCAAGAAACTAAAATAACCGATGAACAATTTCCCGGGGAAGCGATACAAGCAGCGGGTTATCATGCGATTTTTTCCGGACAAAAGTCCTATAATGGCGTCGCTTTGCTGAGTCGGATTGTGGGTCAAGAAATCATTACCGATTTTCCTAATTGGGTTGATTCACCCCGCCGATTACTGGGCGCAACTTATCATCACTTACGCATTCTTAACTTATATATACCGAATGGCGCAGAGGTTGATTCTGATAAGTATCAATATAAGTTGAATTGGTTACAACACCTACAATATTATGTCCAGGAGAGTCTAAAACAATATGCTTATTTAATTGTCTTAGGTGATTTTAACATTGCACCGGAGGATAGCGATCTTCATGATCCTGAGGCGTGGCAAGGTGGCATTATGGTGAGCAAACCAGAACGGGAAGCTTTGCAAAAATTACTCGCGCTGGGATTATACGACTCTTTTCGTTTATTTGAACAACCACCCCAAATCTTTAGTTGGTGGGATTATCGTACTCGCGCTTTTCAACGTAACCATGGGGTTCGCATTGACTTGATTTTAACCAGTCAGGCGTTGGCTACCACTTGTACAACTTGTCTTATTGATATTAATTTACGGCGGTTACCGCGTCCGTCGGATCATGCGCCGGTCATAGCGACATTTGATCTGTCAATTTAACAATGATGGCTCTATTTTATTTAGATTATGAGGTAAATCACTTTATGCAAGTTTTAATCATCCGTCACGCTGATGCTGAAAATCAGGCTAAAACCGATGAATTGCGTCCGCTAAGCTCAAAAGGCAAAGCCGATATGTGGGAAAATGCCCAAGGGTTAAAACAAATTGTACCCCAAATCGATCGCATCGCCCATAGTTCTCTTCTTCGTGCCCAACAAACGGCGGAGATAATTGCCCAAGTTTATTCGGAAGTGCCGCTGGAAATTTTACATCCCCTAGCGCCCGGTCATTCAATGACAGCGATCCTCACTTATTTACAACAACAGGTTCAAATAGCACCGATTATTGCTTTAGTAGGACATGAACCCAGTTTAGGACAGTTGGCGAGTTGGCTATTAACGGAACAAGCCGGTCAGTGGATGCCTTTGAAAAAAGGCGCTATTTGTTCACTGGAATTTCCTAATCAGATAGAAATGGGTCAAGCTATCTTAAATTGGATGCTCAGACCTAAACAGTTGCGCCAGTTAGTTGATTAATTTATGTCAAGTTGAGTTAATTTTTATATATTTTAAATTAGGTAGTTATATTGAATTCCCGTTATGAAACACATCCTATTTCTCGTTATTGGATTAATTTTCAGTAATGTTTTTATGACCTTTGCTTGGTATGCCCATCTGAAAAATTTGAATGATAAACCTTGGCTTATCGCTGCTATGGTGAGTTGGGGAATTGCTTTTTTTGAATATCTCATTCAGGTACCGGCTAATCGAATAGGTCATACCGTGCTTTCTTTGGGTCAGTTGAAAATTATTCAGGAAGTCATCACCTTGAGTGTGTTTTTGCCCTTCTCGCTGTTTTATATGAAAGAGAAAATTTCCATAAATTATTTATGGGCTGGCTTTTGTTTATTAGGTGCAGTGTATTTTATTTTTAAAAAATAGAATTATCGCCCGCTTTTCAGCAAGTGGATTGTCACTGTTGTGAGAATGACAAGGAGATCTTAATTTAATGGCAGTAACCCCACGTAAGCAATGAGCTCTGGACGACATTAGCACTGGTAGGACCATGTCATTAAATTTAGCCATAATCTTCCCCCCTTTGACAGCGTAACCCACCCTACGTGGACTGGTTAAGAGTATAATCCTTTTAGGGTTATTGTGAAAATCTTTCGCAACGGGTTAAATAAATTTGTGCTGCTTTATCTTGGGGATTAACTTGTAAAATAGACTTGAAATAACTCATTGCTTGAGTAAATTCTTTTTGAAAAAAATGGGCTAATCCCTGTTCAAAATCGATTAAAGTTTGCATTTTTAATTCAATAATCGCCGGATCTTCACCGTCAAAAACTTCATAAACCGTTATGGGTTTGGATTTACCTCTGACCATGACGGTATCTAACATTCGAATGACGTATTGTGAGGTATCATTTAAACAAGAATAGGTATTTCCTGAAATTAATAAGTTTGAACCATACATCTTGGTCATCCCTTCGAGGCGAGAAGCCAAATTAACGGCGTCGGAAATCACCGTTCCATCCATTCGATTTTGATAACCCAATGTTCCTAACATCAATGCCCCGGTGTTCACTCCAATGCCAATTTTAACGGGTTGATAACCCGCTCTTTTCCGACCTTGATTGTAGCGAACCAGGGTTTTTAACATCTCAATCGAGGCTTGCATAGCTTCGTCCGCATTGTTAGGAAACAGTGCCATGATAGCATCACCAATATATTTATCAATAATACCATGATATTGCTTAATAATCGGTGCCATTTGGCTGAGATAACTATTGATAAAGTTAAAGTTCTCTTGTGGTGTCATTCCCTCTGATAAAGTGGTAAAGCCACGAATATCCGCAAATAATACCGTCATCTCCTTTTCAATTTGATCACCTAATTGAATGTCAATGATACTTTTTTTATTGAGTAATCCTAGAAGTTCGCTCGGGACAAAACGTTCATAAGCTTGATTGAACTCAATCAGTTTGGCATTGAGTTCCTTGAGTTCCAGTTCGGCTTGCTGACGTTCAAGAAGTCTTTGGCGCAATTGTTCATTTAACTGTTTTAAAACGATTTTATTCAGTTCAATTCTTAATAAGTCATAATAAGAACGGAGACCCGCAACCATGCTGACAAACAACCGCTGTTGAGTCAGTTCTACTTTGAGTTTGTAATCATTGATGTCGTAGTTAACGATAACGGATTGTTCTGGAGCTTGTCCGGGTTGACCGGTACGGAGAATAATTCGCACCAAATTATTCTTCTGGGTTTGACGAATGTATTTGACGACCTGTAAACCGGAATCATTTTCTTCCATAACCACATCGAGAAAAATAACGGCAGTATCTGGGTGAGTATCGAGCAAAGCTTTAGCTTCCGCGCCAGAATAAGCGGACAGAAAGGTGAGCGCTTTGCCTTGGAACACAAAGCCATCTAAAGCCAACTGAGTCACTTCGTGGATCTCACGTTCATCATCAACAATCATCACTTTCCAAGTATCCGTATCATGAGAATCAACAATCCAATTTTTTTCTTCGGGTTGAGGTTCATGATGAGTTTCCTCTTCTTCACCCTCGGCAGCCAAAAATAATTCATCTTTTTCAGCAGCCGATTCATCCGCTAAAATCAATTCATCGTCAGTCGCGAATAGGTCATTTGCTTCATTATCACTCTCCCAAATGGCATCGATTTCAGTGAAATTGTTTGGATTTTTAGGGGTATCGTCTTGTCTAGTCATGTTTTACTACTATTCGGTTAATTGAGTCGGTAACTCCAAAATAAAGGTAGTCCCTTTATTGATCTCGCTTTCGCAGCGGATAGTCCCTTTCAATTTTTGCGTGACGAGATTGTAAACAATATGTAATCCTAGCCCAGTTCCCCCGTGAATGCGACGCGTAGTAAAAAAAGGTTCGAAAATTTTGCCCAGATTCTCTTTTGGAATACCACAACCGTCATCTTTATATTTTAAAGTCAGTCGTTCTGATTCAGAATAGCAATCAAAAGTGAGTTGACCCATTCGATTATCTGGATAAGCATGATAAAGGGAGTTCATCACCAAATTAGTAATGATTTGTGAAAAAGCGCCCGGATAGCTATTCATTTCTAAGTTATCCTCCCCATTAATCGTTATTTGATGCGAGGTTTGTTTTAAATGGGGTGTTAAGTTAGTTAAAGTATCCTTGATATATTTTTTAACCGTGAACTTGCGTTTATCGAGGTGAGTCTGATCAACGGCAACTTGTTTAAAGCTTTGTACCAATCTACCGGCGCGCTCTAGGTTACTCAAAATCATCTGGCTGCTCCGAGTGGCAACCTCTAAATAGGTTTTTAACGCGGATCCTTTCAATTCTTTGTTTTCAAATGAAATCGCCGTCACTTTGGTTTTGTGCTCTAAAGTAGAAGCCGCCGTGATACCAATACCGAGAGGGGTATTAATTTCATGAGCAACTCCCGCCACGAGATTACCTAACGAAGCCATTTTTTCCGACTCAATCAACTGCGCTTGAGTCGCTTTAAGACGTGTTAAAGTTTCAGAAAGTTCTCGAGTTCGTTCGACCACCTTCTGTTCCAGATTATTGTAAAGATAAGCATTTTCAATGGAGATCGCCACTTGAGCCGACAACATATTTAATATTTGTAATCGCTTCGGCGTGAAAGCACTGGTGGTCAAATTATTTTCTAAATAGAGAATACCGGTGAGTTTGCCTTGGTTAAGCAGTGGATGTGCCAGAATCGATTTGGGTTGTTGGTTAATGATATAGTTATCTTTACCAAACTGATTATCACGCTGGGCATCATTGAGCACGACGGTTTGGTGAGTATGTGCCACATAGTTGATGATACTGATGGGCAACCTTTCAGCTAGAGTCGCCATTGGAGTAGGCGTTTGGGTGTTATCAATGGCACCACTGGCTTCAGTTAACCATTGTCCGGATTTTTCCACCAGTAAAAAACCGTGTTGAGCACCGGCATTTTCGATCACCACATTCATCATGGTGGTGAGCAGCTTATCTAAGACGATTTCACTAGAGATGGCTTGAGAAGCTTTCATCACGGTAGCTAAATCTAAGGTTTCACCAAGATGGCTAGTGGTCGTTTGGACGGTGGTAATATCGAGACTTTGAAGGCTGGATTTAGCTATTTTTTCCAGTAAATAGAGGTATTTTTGCTGTAAATGCTCAACTTTACGGCTAGCACCCCATAACTGATAGCCATAGTGGGCTTTTTTCAGATAGACTCGGGCAATTTCTTTCTTACCCTTGCTTAACCAGAAGCGCATTGCTAGTTCATTAGCTAAGGCTTCGTTGTGAACAAAATCGTGTTGACTCGCCGATTGAATCGCTTGATCGTAAAGATCCAAGGCTTCCATTTCGTTACCTTGCAGGCGAGCCATTTCAGCAGCCACGAGCTGATATTTATGTAACGAATTTTCTGGACAATGTTCCGCCCAGATTTGCATTTGGGCTTGATTGGATACTAATTTATTCCAATACTGGGTTTGCTCTCCGGCTGAAGCCGTTGGATAACAAGCCGCTAAACACAGCGATTGATAAAAGTTTTGCTCGACTAACTGGTTATGACCCACCGCATAAACTAACAGTTTTTCTGCTTCAAAAGTATGCTCTAGCGCTGCTTGGTAATATTCATAAAGGTAAAGGACTTGCGCCATTAAAATCTGATAAGTGCAAATGGCTAGGAAACTTTGGTGCGATTCACAGGTTTTAATATACTGTTCCTGGCTACCAATGGCAGGGGTAGTAAAATCCGTTTGGTCTGCTGTTTCCCCAGTCAAGTTGAGCATAGCGGCTTGGGCACCCAGCATAATATCAATTGACCAGTTATTGGCTGTTTTTTGGTTGAAGTGCAAATAATTAGGCACATGGGCTAACAATTCGGGGAGGTTTTTACCTTGAAAAAAGCCATTGAGCAGTTTGTACATTAAAATATAGCCTGCCCATTGGATTTCTCCAGAAGCGAGACCCGCTTGATATCCTGCATCTAATAGGCCATCTGCCCAGCGTAGGTGGTTGACCCAAATACCAATTTCGGTACTGACGATCAAGGCAATTTTACATTGTTGACTCAAGTTGCTGGTTGTTTCGACTAAATTTTGAGCTAACATAGCGAATTGGTAGCCAGCTCGGTATTGACCACGAGAAACCAGAACCAAGCCATGATTAGCATAGCCAATAGGCGATTCCGGGGATGGACCATATCGCAGGGAAAGATTGGACGCTTTGAGATTAATAATGGGAAACAGCGCCTGATCAGCGACAAAAGTGGGTGCAGCTAAGTTGGCTAATAATTTGAGCGCGACTTTCTTTTCAGGATCAGTGACCGGGGGTTGATTAAATAAAGATTCTAAATCCTGTTCAGCTAAGATTACTGCGGTTGCAGCCAGTTCAACTTCAACCGCAGCGGGTAAATTATCTTGCGGCAGATAAATACCCACTAAAGCTAAGGCTTGCCGACCAATTTGGATCGCGTCCAAACATCGCGCTCTCAAAGTATACTGTACAATCAATAGATAATAAGTTTCGGCTTTTTCTAGCACGGATTGAGCGTGACTGAGCGTTAAATTAATCAACGCTTCAGAACGGTCAAACTGTCCATTTAAATACGCAACCGTCGCTAATTCTTGGTGTAAAGCTAACGTGAGGGAATAATGTTCTTCCCAACAGTGAGCGGTTAAGTTCTCTATCCCCTGAGTGAGATAGGCACCAGCCGCCGCATAAGCGGTCGCTTCCTTGGCTTTTTGACCGGCTTCCAAGTTCAGCGTAGCCAACTGAATTTTCTCGGCTGCCGTAGTGAGCAATTCTCGTCCTCTATTCAGATGATCAACGACTTCAAAAATCCTTTCTGCCCGTTCTTGAGGTGAAATTTTGGCCAATAGCAGTTGACCAATTTTTAGGTGAACCGCTTTTTTCTGGTCATCATCGATCAAAGCATAGGCAGCTTGTTGGACGCGGTCGTGCAAAAATTTGAAATTCAGCACGAGGAGATTAGAACTCAAAATATCCGCCTCGGTCATTTCCAACTCCGAAGTGGGTAAGATCAGACCGAATTGAATAGCGCTCATTAAATCTTGGAAAGTTTCTTTGACCAGTTTTTCATCGATAATACTCAACGTTTGCAGGTTAAACCGGTTGCCGATACAAGCCGCGAGACGCAATACTTGTTGAGTGCGAATGGGTAATTTCTTCAGTTTGGACAACATGAGTTCGACCACGTTGTCGGTAATATCGAGCGCTTCAATTTGGTCAACATTCCATTGCCACTGACCGTAATCGCCGGTTTTAGGGATATAAAAGGTGAGCAGATCTTCTTGATACAGCGTTTGCAGAAATTGGTTGACAAAGAAAGGATTACCGCCGGTTTTGCGCATGATCAACTCAGCGAGCGAGTTCACCACTTGTAGTCCACTGTGCAAGGTATCAGCGAGCAAATGGGCAACCTGATCGAGATTCAGTGGCGTTAAAGTAATCTGATTAAGATTGATTTGGGTTTTACGCAGCCGCTCCAACGCCATCATAAACGGGTGGGTGGGAAATACTTCATTGTCCCGATAAGCCATAATTAAAAATAAATGATGGAGTGCTTCATCCGTGAGCATTAATTCAATCAATCTGAGGCTCGCCGGATCAACCCATTGTAAGTCGTCCAAAAAAATAACCAGCGGGTGTTCGGCTTGGCACAGGGCGTGAACAAATGATTGAAAAACCAGGTTAAACCGATTCTGGGCTTCAATGGCAGCCAGCACTTGAACAGGGGGTTGCGGTCCAATAATCAGTTCGATTTCGGGAATGACATCGATAATCACTTGACCATTAGTACCGAGTGCTTTCAGGAGTTGCTTTCGCCAACTTTGCAATTGTGGGTGACTTTCGGTCAACAGTTGCCGTACTAATTCACTAAACGCATTGACCACCGCTTTATAAGGCACATTTTGTTGAAATTGATCAAATTTACCGGCGATAAAATAGCCGCGATGCTGAGTTACCGGTTTATAAATCTCTTGTACCAGTGAAGATTTACCGATACCTGAATAACCCGCCACCAGCATCACTTCAATGTGTCCTTGACTCACTTGCGCAAAAGCGCTCATTAAGGTCTCAATTTCTTGACTACGGCCATATAGTTTCTGCGGAATTTGAAATTTGTCAGAAATATCATGACGTGCTAAGGCAAAAGTTTCGATATGCCCCATCGTCTGCCATTGCTGTTGGCAAACTTCGAGATCGGCTTTAATGCCCCAAGCACTTTGGTAACGGTCTTCAGCATTTTTTTCCAATAATTTCATGATAATATTGGCAATCGCTGGCGGAATAGCTGAATTCACTTCGTGAGGGGGTTGTGGTTTTTTAGCCAGGTGACAATGGACTAATTCTAAAGCGTCGCTAGTTTTAAAAGGTAATTGTCCGGTGAATAATTCATACAGGGTCACACCGAGAGAATAAAAATCAGTGCGGTAATCCAAGCTGCGGTTCATACGCCCCGTTTGCTCTGGGGACATATAACTTAACGTCCCTTCTAATACTTCCGGATTTTTGATAGTAGGATTCTCTCGGGAGAATTGGCTGGATATACCAAAATCAATAATTTTGAGTTGGTTGGTGTGGGGATTAAAGACAATATTAGCTGGGTTAATATCTTTGTGAATAAGATTAGCCGTATGAATTTCACCCAGACCCTCGGTCATTCTAATAGCCATATCAAGCCAGGCTTCCATGGGCAACTGTTGTTCAGTCAGTAACTGATTTAAAGGGGTAGCCTGACAATCTTCCAAAAACATGACCAACGTATTTTGGTATTTTTCCATACCATACGCTTTAATCAGGTAATTGGAATTTAACGACCGGGTAATTTCATATTCTTGTTTGTAACGGGTGAGTTCCGCCGGGGTAGGATAATCTTCCTTGAGTATCTTCAAAATAACCGCCAGGTTATCGGATTCTCGAAATCCTCGGTAAACCAGAGAATTCGCACTTTCGTAGAGTTTAGTTACAACTTGATAGCCACTGATTGTGAACATAGTACTTAATCTTATCTAAGTTAATCTGAATCAATTGCTGATGGAGAAGTGTCGAGGGGAATAGTGAAGATGCAGATAGAGTTGATTATCTCTACGCTGCATTGATACCACAGCGTCTAGCTATTCCTGCCGGTAAAATCGGCAAGGATTATGCCATAAAATCTTTTGGATAGTTTGTTTAGCCAGCTTATCTTCTAAGGCGATTAGATTGGCGATGATATTGGGATCATGATCAATGTGGGGATAATCAGAGCCTAAAATGATATTATCGGTACCAATATAATTAATCAGATCAACTAGATAAGGTTCTGAAGGTTCAATGGCAATAAAACACTGGCGGCGAAAATAGTCAGAAGGTTTCATTTTGACATTGTCTTTGACTTCCCAAGCGAAATGTTTGTATTCCACTTCATCGAGTCGCCACAACCAGTAAGGTAACCAACCACAACCGGATTCCAAGAAACCCACTTGTAAATGCGGATGACGTTCTAAAACACCCCCTTCAATTAAGGCTAACAAAGCCATCATGTGTTCGAGGGGATGCGAACAGGCGTGCATAGCAAAGCGGCTGTTAAACCGGTCGGCACCCGCAGAAGGTACCCTAGCGTGAGTCCCCTCGTGCAAACTGACGGTAATTTTTAGCCGCTCACATTCGCTCCAAAACGGTTCATAAACGGGATCACTCAACATTCGCCCTTTAATGGGATTCGGGCGTAAAAATACTGCTTTCCAACCAAATTTAGCAATTCTACGCAGTTCGGGTACCATTTCCTCAGGATCATGCAAATTAATGGCACCCACTCCCCGCAGTAATTGGGGATCATAATTGCAAAAATCTCGTAACCAGTTATTGTAAGCACGGGTGAATGCACCAGCCAATTTGGGTTCCATGGTATCTATTGCTAATAGCCAAAGTCCTACAGTGGGATAGAGGAATGCCATATCAGCACCCATCTTTTTTATTGCTTTGACAGTGGATTGCGGATCATAGCTATTAACACCATAAACCATATAGTCACGTAGACTGGCAATCTGACCACGAAAACTGAGTTCCTGGGAAATCTTGTAATAAATCTTTTCTCCCAAAACTTCTAGGTTGTTCGATAACGCATAACTTTTAAAAGCGGGTTCCAAGTAAGTTTCCCACATATCAATCGGTTCTAATACATGGCAATCCGCATCAATGATCCGGTATTCTTCAAACATAATTTTATCTCTGCTTATTTTTTTACAATGGTTTGGAGCGTTTTTATAATTAAGATAAGATTGGTACGTTATAGCTATCACCTAACGCATCTTACCGCAACACTGCTATTAAGTTAAGCCATTATTCTCCCACTTTACTCCAATGAGAATAAGGAAGATCACTTGGATCTCAACCGATTAAATCCCTTCTAGCCCCCATTGCCATTAAGTTAGGCTACCACCACTTCCCCCTTTAGCAAAGGGGGGCGGGGGGGATTTTCTGGGAAGTCAACCACTTTAAATCCCCCCTACCCCCCTTTGCTAAAGGGGGGAGTAGTAGCTTAATTTAAGCTCCTTAAATCCTCTCCCTTGGTCAAAGAGAGAATTTTTAATTAATGACAGTGATTCTACCGCAAATGTGCCGAAGTATTGTTTTAGCTATACGGTTTTAAGATTCCAGGCGTAGAAAAAAGGTTGTATTAGAAAAAAGCCGGTTGAGGATTTAATTGTTCTTCAGTTAGGGAAGTGCTCAACCAACCCATTTGTACCGGAACCTCATATAATCGTCCTGGAGCAAATCGCGGCCAAAAATGACGCAATCCAGGAACAATAACTTTAACCACCTGAAGTCCCAAATCGGGTCGCGTTTGGTCTAATACTAAAGTTTCCATACCTTTTGCTTGCGCTAATTGAACACACGTCATCACATCGCTAGACAAATCGTCACTTTCGTATAAAGAATAATCTGCTTGAATCTTGGGTTTGACCGTTTCGTCTGGTAATAGGTAGGGATGATTTTGGACTGTTGCCGATTGCCACCAAGTCACTTCTGCCCGGTCTCGAGTTTGATAAAAGGAACTGTCTTGCGGAAGCGTCAGTCCAGCAAAATCGGCTGGCAGTGATTGATTGACTTCGGTTAGAGCCCGTAGAATAGCTAATTGTGCATCAAAATGTGCACCAAATCCAAGTAAAATATTCTCCGCGGGTTGATCAACACGACGAGAAATAGCGGCAAAGGTTGGAATATTGAGATCACTGGTAATATCAAGCACCCACAAGTCACGGTGCCGAGTTTGATAATTCTGTTGTAACCGCTGCAAATAGGGGTCAGCAAAGTGAGCGAGATCAACTCGCGGTTTTTTTAAACGATTATACCACCATAAAGCAATACTGTCGCGTTCAACCAGTTCCATAAAGCCTTGCAAAATCGCTTCTTCTTTATTATTGCCAGCAGCACAGCCATTAGAATCGGCAAAAGTAAACTGGATCTGGTGTTTTTGCGAATAATTGTAGTAACCGTAGGCGGTAGCGACATAGCGTAGTTCGTTATGCGTCAATGACCATACGGGACTCCATTCGATTTCACTCGTTTCATCAAAGGGTTCTGGAATCCAGTTGAATTCATAACGGTGCTCGACTAGTCGATTGGCAAACTGTCTTTGACTAAAGCCCATGCAAGCATTGGGATGAATAGCCGTGGCAGGCAAGTCAGCTAACCGAGCCCGGATCCGTGCTTCATCGCCCTGAAATACCCCTGCATAACGTTCAATGGATTCACCCAGGGCACTGACTTTGGCTTGAATCGGTTGTTTGCCCTTACCATAAGCGCTGTGACGCTGGCTTTCGGCTGGGGAAAACAGTTCATTTTCAAATTGATGGACACTCAGATAGGCAGGAGTTAACGTTGAGCTATTTTCTCCAGTCGCTGTTTCCCTCAGTGTCCGAATAATGCCGGTGATGGGACTGACATGATGAGAGAATTGCGCCCAGGTTTGTTCGGGTGGAATGCTACGATAACCCCCATCATTGCCGAAAATTTTTTTTTGACGAGTCAATCTTAAGGGATCCCATTGGGAATGAGCAACCCGTTGGGGATCACCACAGTGAGGACATTGTGGGCGATGAACGAGATAGTGGTCTTGTTTTTCCAAGTTAAGAGTATTAAAAGTCACTAGGTTATTTTCAAGTGACGGATTTCTACCACTCACTAGCCATTTTATCGTCTCAGTAGCAGCGATATTAAGCGCCGTTTGTAAAGTAGAAGGTAATAATGATAAAGAAGTCACCCAAGACTGAGTCTGGTTTTGTTGTTGGCGTAAATAATTTTCAATCGTCCGATGTCCCTGCAACCGCTGTTTCAAACATTGCCAGCAAGCCGTTTGACCGGGGATAAACAGTGGACCAATCCAAATCTCGATACCGACCGGTTTAACTAACAACCAAGAACGTTGTTGTTGTAGAGCTTCTTGATTAAAGCGTTCTAAATCGGTTTGCAAATAATCATCGGTTAGTACAACCCAATGTTGACTGTGTTCACTGAGTTGTATCCCTTGTGTTTGCAAGATGGTAGTGAAAGCCGTCACTTCAACATTCCCCACTGCGGTAATCGCCACCGCTTCTTCTTGGAGACGTTTTGCTGCGGTACGGGGTTCTATATTCAGCATATGCCAAAAAGCTGATTGCGGCGGTGGCAAGGTGTTATCAACTGGCGTCACATAACCGGCTTTTTGTAAATTATTGAGTAAATTAAAAATTTCTAATGGTGAAAATTGATCTTGTAGGTCAGTAATAATGGTTTCTAAATGATGTTGACCATCCAGATAAGGAGCCAACCGCGCATAAGCCATGCCTTTCAAGAAAAAATAATTTTTTTCCGCCAGCAACACCACCCCTTCGGCAGGTAAAATTTCATACTGAAAGCATGGCTTAAACCGAAGTTGTAAATCCATAAACGAGATAATTGCAATAATGCAACAACATTATTTAAGTAAATCTTAAAATACCCGTGATGCCCTCTTGGTCAAAAAATTGGCGGAGTTGTTGTAAATCGATGTTCTCTATTGTAGGTGGCTCGGGAAATGGAAGAACAAGACCACTACTAATGATTGTCGATGCGGCTTCTCGTAGAGAGGGACATTTAAACTCATCACAATCATATTTTCCCAAACTCGCAGCGGTTAAGGCTTTTCTGGGATCACGAACCAGCGCGTGGTAAAAATGGTGGCTATCTTCACTTACATCCTCAAAATTCGTCGGTTCTTTTAAATACCAAGCCCAAGCACAAGCAAAAACCGTTGCCCATGATCTTTGAATGTCGGGTGAATAAAGACTTTTTACACTCATCGCTTAACTCCCTGTATTTGTATACAATTACTAAATATTTCACTAGAAAAAACATTAAAACCTTGTTATTATATCTAAATAGTGATTACCAATACAAGGAGAGTATTTTGTCAACTTCTAACAATAAATTTATTGAGTTAAGCAAAATAGCCGGGCTTGATCCGGATCACAATCAAGAACACCGAGAGATCTTAAGCAAACTGCAAGGAAATATTCTCAGCGGGTACGATTGTCACTATACCGCCTATATTTTTCTAAAGTTTAAAGCACAAAAGCTAACCGAAACGAAAGCTTGGATTCGTTACTTCGCCGCTAAAAAATTAACCTCTGCTAAGCAACAATGGGAACTCTCTTCTAATGCTGTCACCCATAACTTGTTTACCAATTTGTTCTTATCTAGCAAGGGCTATATTTATCTCGCTTTAAAAACCGGAGATGAAATCGCCTGGGGAACAAATACCTTTTGGGAAATGTTCTTTCGCGAGGGCTTAAAAAATAACCCGTTACTGGATGATCCGCAACCACAAACTTGGGAACCCCGTTGGCAAGCGGATATCGATGCGGTGGTGTTATTGGCACAGAATGATTCGAGCGAATTAGCCAGCGAAGTTCAGGAAACAATCAATCAGTTAACTGAATTTGCCGAAATTATTAATATCGATGTCGGTTACAACAAAAAATCTTCAGAAGGTTATGTCATTGAACATTTTGGCTTTCGAGATGGAATTAGCCAACCGTTATTTTTAAAATCGGATCTTGAGAAAAACTGCTCTACTAACTATTGGGATCCCAGTGCTCCATTAGGATTAGTCCTAGTTAAAGAGGAAGATTTGTGTGGCAATGGTCAATATTACTTTGGCAGTTATTGTGTGTATCGCAAATTGGAGCAAAATGTACGTGGTTTTGACCAAGCCGTACAAGAACTCGCTCAGCAACTGGGCTTAGCCGGTGAAGAACAAGCCGCCGCATTAGTCATGGGACGATATCGGGATGGCACACCATTAAGTCCGTTGCCAGCCAATACTGACCAAAATGATTTCAACTATATTGATGATCCCAATGGCAATAGCTGTCCACTTCAAGCCCATAGTCGTAAAGCGAATCCACGGGGTAGCCGGAATAAACGCAATGAATCATTAGCAGAGCAGCGCCAACATCGAATTGTGCGACGCGGATTGAGTTATTGGGAAACCCGTGAGTTGCAACAACCACACGAGAATGAAACGCCTTATCTATTGTTTCAGAAGAAAATTGATTTTTTAACCGCGAAAGCAAAAGCGAATCAATTGCATGGTAAGTTTTTTACCGAGGAAGATAAAGTGGGGTTACTGTTTTTATGTTTTCAAAACAGTATTTTTAATCAATTTGCCCATATTCAAGCGACCTGGGCTAATGATAATCACTTTTCAACTCATGAGGTTGGATTAGATCCCGTCATTGGTCAGCGTAAAAAACATCAACCCATACAAGGTCAATGCTGGTCAATCGCAGCAGAACCCGAGAGAAAAGTAAAATACAATTTTTCTCAGTTTGTAAAGATGACTGGCGGTGAGTTTTTCTTCGCGCCGAGTCTTATTTTTCTGCAGCATTTAGAATAAAATAAAAAAGGTAGGGTACAATGTATATTTCTTGCCTTCTTTAAAATTGAGTTTACCCATAGATATAATTGGTCGCATTTGCAAGTGCAACTGGTTGATTGTTGTCATAAAATACATTGGGTGCCGATGAAGTTGAAGTGCGCTTTAGCACACTCCAACTGACCGATTATTCTGGTAAAATAACCATTTGTTGCGCAATCATCACATTACTGAACCACTGTCCTTCCACGGCAATAAGCGGTTTAACCGTTTGTATTCGCGTGAAAAATTCACTGGCTGTTAAAGATAGACTACTGGAGTTAAGTAGCACTCCGGCGGTTGTTCTGTTATCCCGATAACGGGTACCATTGTCTACCATGATCGTGATCCCAAAAAAGTTTAAAGTGCGGCTACTCACTTCAATGGTATCAGGATGACCCATTAACTCGACATTTTCTCCAAACTGCGTCACTTGACGTTGCAATTGCTCAATGACTGGAAGATGCGTATTTAAATCGATAAATCCACGTACCTGTACCCAATCACCAACCCGTAAAGCCTGCCAATTAAACGGAGTTGATTCATCCGCTTTATCGATAAAAACGGTATCATTATTCAATGGTAACGATATTCCTAACAAGTTGATTTGTTTATTATCGGTAGCTATCGTTTCTATGGGTGCTTTTAGACTCATATAGTGGGTCAGATTGAAAAATTGGATTTCTTCAGCAACCAATACACCATTCGCATCACGGGAACCTTTTACTTTTAATCGGCTTCCCAAGGTAAGATCAGTTACCGTACCCAATTGAAATTGCGTTGCTGGACTCACTGTTACGGGTAGATGATCAACCTCAAAATCAGTAGAGGTATTAAAGCGCGTAATAACACCCTCCAGTCGAATGGCAGCAAAATTATTCCACTCAATTGGTTCCACGAGTTGACATTGCTCAGCAATCAAGCGATTACCAAATAATTTCCCTTGGACATCAAGCCAGTGCATTTCATCAGCGGTTGTTTCTGCAAAGGGAGTTTGGCTACAATCGACGGTTAAGTGACCCATCGTAGCGGTTTGCTCGACAGCATCAAGCGATGCTCTACCTCTCACTTGAAACGAGTTGCCGGGTGATACTAAGGCAATCCGAGTTGCTAAAATATGGTCCATTTCATCGGTTAATCCACTGACTGCTAATATGTTGTTATTCCTTAGCTCACTCATATCTGCAAAACCATCAAGAATAGTAAACGGATTAATTATCACGGTTTGACCTAATACGGTTAAACTGCTATTCGTTTCGTCAATGAATTGTAGTGGACCAACTACATTTTCATTAGCTGCGATCAAGCGAGCAACACCGGTTTTATTGTCTTCATCAGTTATTGTACCTTGAACTTGTACTATCATACCCAGTTTAAGATCGGCTGCTGTGGCTGCTTGTCCATTCATGATAATCTCAGCTTGACTGAGATCGTATTCAATACCGTTAACCAATATACCATTGATAAATACCTGACTAAAGCCAGTAATGGGTCCAATATTGATACCTTCACCGACTTTGGTAGCCAGGGGCGGGGCAGCAATACCCACCTCTGGAAAAGGATTACCCGTACCACCAATACCACCGCCTGCCAAAGACAAACTCGTATCATTACAGGCAGTTAAGAAAAATAGTATCCAGAAAACTGCGACTAAATTATTTATCTTCATTTTTTTAATTCCGAGACATCTTGTTCGAAAAAATAGATTCCTACACCGGCCTGTTTACGCCCCGTTCCCTTTATTTGTGGATTTATATCCCGATCTTGTTGAACTAACCACTCATTCAGTTGTTCTAACAAAGCTTGCCCGTGTTGTTCAGTTAATTTTTTTAATTCTGGAATGGCTTCTATCGGTAAATTATCATAAGCCACTTTACGTTGAAAATAAGCATCTTGTGGTTCACAAACTAAATTATGATCGATGGTTGCGATTAAAAAAGCAACATCTGTCGCTAAAATGCCCAATTTATCCACTTCACTGGTACTGGGAATGTAAGCACGCTGTAACAAGCGAATTCGACCATCTACTAATTGTTCCACCGCATTGACTCGCAGCAATTCATCCAAAATCGCCCGAGTGGGCATATCACCACTATGTTGGTTAACTAATAAACTAAAGGTAGCACCTTCACCTTCCATAGGCAAAATAGCTGGCTGTCCCCAACCATCTTGAAAAGTACGGTCTTGTGTCCATCCTCTAATCACTCTTGCCGCACGGTTGTAACGCTTTACGGTTCCTTCGTCATTTAAAGTTAGTTTTTCCTTAATTTGTTTGACCTCTTTTCGAGACAAGCCGGTGAGAATAGCGACTCTTGAGTCAGTTTGTTTTTTACCAGAGATGCTAAATTCTTTAATAGCTACCTCCACGTAAACCCCTTTTGCTAACTCCATAAACGTGCCACAGGGAATGCCATTACGTAATAAGATACGGACTATGGGATACAACAATTTCTGACCAACATAAGTTAATATTCGTCTTACTTCATTCATTATGAAATCCCATATTTGAGCGCTTTTTTGTAAAAAAAATACCAAATTAACTATATTCATATCATTTAGGTTACGTCAAGATATTTAAGTTATTTTTTTATTTACATGCTATTTATATTTATAAAAACAATTATATATTTTATTTTAAATTATATTTATATCGATATAAATATTTTAATTTAAAAAAAGTTAATTTGGGAATTAAATCCCAAATTTTTTATCTATACTGTTATACAAGTTCGATAGCTAACTCGAATAATTCAATTCGGTTAGCTAATAGAACCAATTCATCAACACACTTTTTGAGGTGATAAAAATGTTAAATTTTTATCTTTTTAAATTAAAATTGAGTAAATTTATTTACTTAAATTCAATTGCGCAATGGTTCGCTACCCTGATGTTGGCCATACTTATCACATTAAGTTCACCAACGTGGGCGGCTTTGCAAGCTGAGTTACAAGAAGGGGCAATCAAAGTAACTAATGATCAAGCCCTAGAAAAGGTAGCCGTCTATCTGGTATGGTTTGATATCAATGTTGATCCCATCAAAGATTCGGCTTTGTCGTGGCAATTTGAACAAGACTGGCAACCTGGAATAGTGCCGGTCTTTTCTCAACCGATAGATCTACCGGCTTTTGAAGCTTATACTATTCAATTTAAACAACCCGCTTGTCCAACTGACCATGGTTGTTTATTAGCATTTGTAGTAACCAAACCCAACCAAGATCCACTTGATACTCAGTCTTGGCTAGACAGTGTGGTAATTCCCTTAAGTGCCTCAGCCAGTTGCGAACGTCTTCCTGGCCAAAAGTCTTTCTTATCTTGTAGTGATAGCTCGGATCGCAATGTTTCTACAACTGCTGACAAAACCACCGCTGCACCGACCGTTGGAGAATCATTGACCGCGGCAGATGGCGCTCAACCGGCCGAAACGGAAAAACCGGATATTTTCAAATTAGTTGGCAATAAAATATTATACGCGAATAGTGCCGCACAAAAATTTCAAGTAATTGATATTTCTGATTTAAAAAATCCAAAATTGGTGGGAAAATTTGCTTTATCGGGAACGCCAGTTGAACTCTATGTGCGAGATAACTTTTATGTCTTGTTGCAAAATGACTATTCCCAACCGCAAGGGGAAAATAATACTCGCTTAACCGTACTACGTCAGGAACTAGATGGCAAATTAACCTTGCTCCAAGACCTCACCTTACCGGGTTATTTTAGTGAATCACGGCGGCGTAATGAGGTTATTTATGTGGTAACTCAACAAACGACTTATGTCGATTGTCCCACAATCGAAACGGTGCCTTGTAACGATACTAAAGAAGGAACCGCTTGCACTACCACCACACCAGCTTGTATCTCTTATCAAAATACGGTCAATATTACCGCATTCCGTTGGAATGAGAATGGTCAGCTTAGCGAAGTTGATAAAGATTCGTTACCCGGTTATTCACCCATCATAGCGATTTTCCCCGATTATTTAGTGATAGCTAACCATAATCCGGAAGAACAAAACTGGCAAACGACCCAGATTCAAGTTTTTGACTTATCACAGTCTAGTGATTCCTTAGTTAAAACTTGCCTTTTCAAAGTTCCAGGACAAGTTCCGTCAGAATTTCATTTAAATGTAGATAAATACTTACAAGTTGTTTACGGTCCAGAGAATCGAGAAACCGGGAGTACGCTAGCTATTTACGACTTATCCACTTGCTCAAAAGATCCCGTTGGACAAGTCGGTAACATTGCACCGGGTGAAAATTTATTTGGAACACGTTTTGCGAAAGATCGCGCTTTTGTTATTACTGCTGTGCAAAAAGATCCTTTATGGGTTATCGATATCAGTAATCCTCAAGAACCGAAAATAATGGGTGAATTAGAAGTACCGGGTTTTTCCCAGAAACTCTTTTTCCACGAAGATCGCTTATTGGCGGTGGGCATCGATCAACCTTTACCCGATCAACCAACCGATAAATGGTGGTCACGAGTAGCATTAAGCTTATTTAATGTCTCCAATCCCACTCAACCGACTTTAATCAAGCGTGTTGTCCCCTTAGCAGATCAAGTGAGTTATGATTATTCACAGGCTTTATATGATGAAAGAGTTTTACTGTTAGATTGGGAAGAAGAAAAAGTGGCCGCTTTACCTATCGATTCCTGGGAAACGGGTGCAAAAAGTATTTTACAAATCGTTTCGTTAGATAACGATAATCTTACTGATGTGGGTTATGTTGATAGTCCCGTTTCCTTACAACGCGCTGCGGTTATTGATAAAAATAAATTAGCGGCATTAGGAGATCAAATATTACTGACTCTCAGTTGGGGACTACCGCCAGTCAAACCGGAAGTGTTAGGCAAGTTGGAACTGGCTACTAGTCTGAACTGGCTCAAATACCAGGATGGTAAATTATGGGCCGGTGTGTCAGGAAACAATGGTTACTACCGCATTTGCCGCTATAATCCAACTGATTTGGAAAATCCAGCAAAATGCTTAGACTTATCTAAGGGTTATAATAACTTAGCTATGGATGAACAATCCATTGTTGCCTATGATTATAGTCCGTTAGCTATACAAGCACTTGACACAACCAATGAACAACTCGGTGCGGCGCAAGTATTAGAAAAATTAAACACTACTGAAACTAAGCCAGTTGATACCGCTTCTTCTTCACCTCCAGTAGATATGATAATGCCAGTATGGTATCAACGTTATGCCTTAGTTCATGACAAACAGTTTTGCGTTGCTGAACAACAACCGGTCAAACTCGATCCGCAACCGCAGGAAAATTTGCCAATGCAATGGCTATTACGCTGTTGGAATTTATCCAATGCCCAGGAAGTAACCGCTCGTTCTATTCCAGGTCAGCCAATCGGGCCGGGCACTTTCACGACTAATAGCGAACTCATTACTCGAGAAGATATGGCCAATGGACAAATACGTTTGAACAGAGTGGCACTGGAAAATGATCAGGCTAAGCTACTTTTTAGTCAAGAATTACCTTGCTATAGTTCTTCCAATTCCCTTGGAACCGGTGAATATATTTATATGAATTGTGCGGAAGAACAACAATATCCAGGGCCAGTGTTTATAGATCAACCTGCTGCTGTCGTGAAAGAAGATGGCGGTGAAGTGACAGCAAGTGAAACGGTAGAATCCAACACCGTTGCAACGGAAGCCGGCAGCACTGAAAATACCACAACTGAAGTGCAACCGGC
Organism: Thioploca ingrica; assembly: GCA_000828835.1. Lineage (GTDB taxonomy): Bacteria > Pseudomonadota > Gammaproteobacteria > Beggiatoales > Beggiatoaceae > Thioploca > Thioploca ingrica. The sequence continues at coordinate 1,718,724 of AP014633.1, read as the reverse complement.
GCCAGACCCCACTACTTTAATATTAAAGTTAAATCCTGGCCAAAACTTTGCGGAAGAATGCCGCTGGATTTTGACCGGTAATCGTAACCTACTGGCGACAACCACAGATACTATCGTGGTGGGACCTTCTTGGGGATGGTGGCGTTATCCAACATTACTTGACGCTAAAATGATGCCCACTTTTGCTCCTCAAGAACAACAATGTGAAGTGTATCGACTTATTTGTGGACAAGAACCGCAATTACTCAAACAACTTGAGACTTGCCCTAGTTCAGATACTCTGGCATTAACTCCTGATAGTGCTTGGACAGCGGAAGGTTTTGCCGGCATCAAAGAAATCAAGTGGTAAGAAAAGATCGCAACTAGTTAGGCGCGGTTGTTTGCGCCATAATACATCCTACTTACTCGACTTGACAGGTTTTGGAAACCTGTCAGGTCTGATCTCAGGATAGGCTTCGTTCCTCAACGCATCCTCTGCAAGCTTTGTCAGTCCAATCTAGCTGACCTAATTGACCTTGGAGTAACTATAGAATTAGGACTTACGCAGTTGGATTCATAACTAATTGATTTTATTCAACAGCTATTTTGCACTGCAAAATATTAACTTATTGAAATAATTAAATTATCTATTTCAACTGCGTAAGTCCTAATCTATTAAAAACTCAACCAACCGAAACAGCATTCACCAGAGCAACTCTAATCGGACGCGACTACTCAACCGTTAAGAGGTGGTTGAGAATTTATCGTCAAAGAGGACTCCATGAACTCCTCAAACTAAAACCTGGTGGAGGAAGAACTTTGTCCTTATCTCCAAACAGTCTCGAAGCCCTAGATAAACGTCTCCAACCGCCACAAGGATTTGAGAATTACGAAGACATTCAAGTTTGGCTTGAAGAAACCTATGGAGTTAAACTTTATTACTCAACACTTCATGGTATTGTTCATACACGTTTAAAGGCTAACCCGAAAGTGGTACGTCCTCAAAGTGCCAACCGTGATGAATCTAAAGCCATCGACTTTGAAAAAACAAGCCTTACGGTTAAGTCAGATGGCGGTTCTTTATCATTCTGAGCCTCAACCCATCCGTTACTGGTGTAGTAAGGTTTTCCGGCTGTTCTCCAGGAATTTTCTTCAGCTTACCCCCATGACTTACCTCTCATCCAACTCGATAATGCTCGGTTTCACACCGCCAAGAGTTTAGTCTTACCGGATAATATCATTTTATGGTTTCAACCGCCTCATTCACCGGATTGTAATCCGATTGAACGACTCTGGGCTTGGCTTAAGAGGAAATTGGCTTGGAAATTATTTGATAGCTTAGAGGAGCTTAAGCGAAGATTGGCGGAGATTTTGGCTCAGACTACGACGGAATTCTTCGCGGCTCTCACCGGTGAACCGCTGTTAAGTGCCGATTTAGATTAGTTAGGTTCTCATTTGTTAGATAAGGGTTAATTCAATTAATTATTGGTATTATTTAGGTTCTCATTTGTTAGATAAGGGTTAATTCAATTAATTATTGGTATTATTAACAATAACCTCGACTTATGGAAATCAATTTTTAACCAATTTTACTGTTTAAGCTCTGATAAAATCGGATTCGTGCCGGCAATGAGTAGTGCCTGCCTGAATAAATTGAAGTGAGTAGCGATTATTCCCTTCCACACGTTATAATTACATCATTTTATTTAGGAGAAACCCATGCAACTAACTGACTCACGGCTATTTCGTCAACAAGCTTATATTAATGGTCTTTGGGTAGATGCCCAAAATAAAGGGGTACTTTCGGTCACTAATCCGGCAGACAATACCGTGTTAGGTACAGTTCCTAATTTAGGACGTTTGGAAACAAAATCAGCTATTGTAGCGGCTTATGATGCTTGGCCATCTTGGCGTAACCAAACGGCTAAAGAACGTGCTACTATTATGCGCCGGTGGTTCAACTTGATTATGGAAAATCAGACCGATCTAGCCCAATTGATGACGGCTGAACAAGGTAAACCCCTGGCAGAAGCTCAAAGTGAAGTGGCTTATGGTGCTGCTTTTATCGAATGGTTTGCTGAAGAAGCTAAACGCGTCTATGGTGATGTTATTCCAGAACCGGTGCCAGGACGGCGAATTATGGTTATTAAACAACCGATTGGGGTAGTAGCCGCGATTACGCCGTGGAATTTCCCCATTGCCATGATCACCCGTAAATGTGCACCGGCTCTAGCGGCCGGTTGTCCGGTCGTGATTAAGCCGGCTGAAAGTACGCCCTATTGCGCCTTAGCCTTAGCGGAATTAGCAGAACGAGCCGGTTTTCCGCAAGGGGTTATCAATGTTGTCACCGGAATGCCTCAAGAAATTGGATTGGAATTGACGAGCAACCCATTGGTGCGTAAATTATCTTTTACGGGTTCAACGATGGTGGGTAAATTACTGATGGAGCAATGTGCCTCAACCGTAAAGAATATTTCTTTAGAATTAGGTGGTAACGCACCATTTATCGTATTTGATGATGCGGATATACCAGCGGCGATTACCGGTGCTATCGCTTCTAAATATCGCAATACCGGCCAAACTTGTGTTTGTGCTAATCGGTTCTTAATTCAAGCCGGTATTTATGATGAATTTGCGACTCAATTAGCGCAAGCAGTGAACCAATTGCAAGTCGGTAACGGTTTAGCGGCTGGAACGCAACAAGGACCGTTGATCAATATGGCAGCCGTAGAAAAGGTAGAAAGTCATATTCAGGATGCGGTAACCCAGGGTGCTCAAATTCTTTGTGGCGGACATCGGCATGCACTCGGGGGTACTTTCTTTGAGCCAACAGTTTTAACTGGCGTTACTGCTCAAATGCGCATTGCTCATGAAGAAACTTTTGGTCCAGTTGCACCGCTGTTTCGTTTTAACACTGAAGCAGAAGCGATTGCTTTAGCCAACGATACGCCTTTTGGATTAGCCGCTTATTTTTATACGCGGGATTTGGGTCGCGCTTGGCGAGTAGCAGAAGCTTTGGAATATGGCATGGTTGGTATTAATGAAGGCATTATTTCCACTGAAGTGGCTCCTTTTGGAGGTATGAAAGAATCGGGTATTGGTCGTGAAGGCTCGAAGTACGGAATAGACGCCTTTTTGGAGATGAAATATCTGTGCATGGGGGGTTTATAATGCGATTTTTTGTGATACGCTAAAGTGGTTATGCTATTGGAATAATTAAATTTATTTATTTAATAAATAAAAATAATTCACTAATTAATTAGAAAATGTTTTATAGTCATTTTTAAACAACATTCATACTATAATATACACGCTCATACATTAAGGATGGGGTAGCCAAATGGATAATAATGAACATACTCAACGTTTTGTTAGTCGTTTAACTCGTAATACTTTGGCTTTAGTTTTGGCTGGAGGACGTGGAACACGTCTGAAAAATCTCACGGATTGGCGCGCGAAACCAGCCGTTCCCTTTGGGGGCAAATTTCGCATTATTGATTTTCCATTATCTAACTGTATTAATTCAGAAATACGGCGTATTGCCGTCATAACACAATATCGGTCACATTCATTGATTCGTCATATTCAAAAAGGCTGGAGTTTTTTACGGGGTGAATTTGGTGAATTTGTGGAACTGATGCCGGCGGCACAACAAAGTGTAGATGAATCTTGGTATAGTGGTACGGCGGATGCCGTTTATCAAAACTTAAATATTATTCGCAGTCATCAACCCGAATTGATCCTAGTTTTAGCGGGTGACCATATTTATAAAATGGACTATGGGCCGATGCTCGCTGAGCATGTCGAACGCCATGCGGATATGACCGTTGGCTGTTTAGAAGTCCCCTTGGAAATGGCTAAAGGTTTTGGAGTAATGAGTATTGACCAGGAGGGACGTGTGGTCAAGTTTGTGGAGAAACCCGCACAACCAGAACCAACTCCCACTAATCCTGAACAAGCTTTAGCTTCGATGGGTATTTATGTATTTAATGCCGAATTTTTATATGAACAATTACGGATTGATGCCCAGTTTGCCCAATCTAGCCATGATTTTGGCAAAGATATTATTCCCGCGCTGATTCAAAATGATCAAGTTTTTGCTTATCGTTTCCGCGATGTGCAAAAACGTCAACAACCCTATTGGCGTGATGTCGGTACCGTCGATGCGTTTTGGGAAGCCAATATGGAACTCGTGTCGGTCTCTCCAGAATTAAACCTCTATGATGAAGTATGGCCCATTTGGACTTATCAAGAACAATTACCCCCGGCTAAATTTGTATTTGATGATGATGATCGACGGGGTATGGCAGTGGATTCCATGGTATCCGGCGGCTGCTTAATCTCCGGGGCTAAGATTCGACATTCATTGCTGTTTTCCAATGTTAAATTAAATTCTTACTCCCTCTTAGAAGAAACCATAGTCTTACCGAATGTAGAAATTGGTCGACACTGTCATATTAAAAAAGCGGTCATTGATAAGGGTTGCTCTATCCCATCCCACACGGTTATTGGACAAAATCGTGAGGAGGATGCTAAACACTTTCACGTGACTGAATCCGGAGTGGTATTGGTTACCCCGGACATGCTGGGGCAAAAATTACATGATGCGGATTAATTCTCTTAGTCATGGTAAGCAGTGCTATGAATTGAGAAAATCATTTATAATTGACCATTGTATTACTCAATAATGGATTAACCTCATGCCTGAAAAATTAAAAGTCGTACTTTGTTGGCACATGCACCAACCAGCCTATTACGATTGGCACAGCGAACAATATCAATTACCTTGGACTTATTTGCATGGCATTAAGGACTATGTTGATATGGTCGCTCATTTAGAAGCCGTGCCCAATGCGCGTGCGGTGGTGAATTTTGCTCCCACTTTGCTAGAGCAACTCGATGATTATGTTCAACAAATTCAGGCATTTTTACGTGAAGGAACACCCATCCGTGACCCGTTATTGGCCGCGTTAACTAGCCAACCGGCTCATCAGCCTTTTTTGAATCAACCGGCTGGAGAAACGAATAAGGATGCAACAGTCATAACCGCAGCGCGATTAAAATTAATTGATCAATGTTTGCGCGCGAATCAAGAACGGTTAATTAAACGATTTAAACCCTATCAAGCGTTAGCGGAAGTGGCTAATTCATTTAAACAAAATGCCAAGCTGGTGACTTATTTAGATGAACAGTATGTGATTGATTTATTAATGTGGTATCACCTCGCTTGGTTGGGTGAAACAGTCCGCCGTCAAGATAGTCGCGTCAAAGTTTTAATCGAAAAAGGACGCGGGTTTAGTGAATTGGAGAGGCGACAATTACTTGAAATCATCGGTGAACTATTAGGTGGTATTATACCCCGCTATAAAACGTTGATGGAAAAAGGCCAAATTGAATTATCAGTCACACCTTATGCCCATCCGATTATGCCTTTGTTATTAGATGTGTTTTCGGCTCGGGAAGCGATCCCCAATGTTAACTTTGCCGGCATCAGTTGTTATCCCGATGGTAAAGAACGAGTTCGCTGGCATATGCACGAAGGGATTAAAACCTTTGAACAACATTTTGGTTGTAAACCAACCGGCTGTTGGCCCTCGGAAGGCAGTGTCAGTGAAGCAACGGTTCGTTTAATGGAAGAATTTAACATTAAATGGGTTGCCAGTGGTACGGGGGTATGGCATAACAGCATGAAGAAAGCGAAATTAGACCATCAATCGCTCCACCGTCCTTATCGCCTGTATAAAAGTTCAGTCAATTGTTTCTTTCGTGATGATAACTTATCTGACTTGATTGGTTTTGAATTTGCCAAATGGCATGCTGACGATGCAGTAGCCCATTTAATTCATCATTTAGAAAATATTGCCCGTGCGGCTCCGACCACCGGTGCAACCGTGGTTTCTCTGATTCTGGATGGTGAAAATGCTTGGGAATATTATCCGGAAAACGGCTACTATTTTTTAAGTACGCTTTATCGCCAATTAGCGAATCATCCTCAATTAGAACTGACTACTTTTTCTCGTTGTCTTGAGGTTGCTGTGGCGCCGTTGCCGACTTTAGTGGCGGGCAGTTGGGTTTATGGCACCTTTTCTACCTGGATAGGTGATAAAGACAAAAACCGAGCTTGGGAAATGTTAATCGAAGCGAAACACGTGTTTAATCGAGTAATTGCTCAATTATCACCGGAACAACAAACCGCAGCAGGGCGCCAATTAGCCATTTGCGAAGGTTCAGATTGGTGTTGGTGGTTTGGTGATTATAATCCGGCAACGGCTGTACGCGATTTTGAACGCCTATATCGTCTTCACCTAACCCACTTGTATCGATTATTAGGCGAACCACCACCGGCTTATTTAAATCTGTCCTTTGCATCTGGTCATGGCGATCCGGCTACCGGGGGTGTTATGCGGCGAGGGCAGGAGAGCGGTACATGACGGCTGGCCAAGATTTTTTCAAAAAACGTCGTGCTGGCATTTTATTACACCCCACTTCTTTACCTGAAACCCCAAGTAATGGTGATTTGGGTCAATCGGCTTATCGGTTTGTTGATTTCCTTGCGGATTGTCAAATTTCCATTTGGCAAATGTTGCCTTTAGGTCCACCCCATGAAGATTTGTCACCCTATCAATGTCAATCCGTACATGCTGCTAATCCTTTACTCATTAGTTTAGAAAAGTTAGTCGCCAAAGGTTGGCTTAGTGAGGATTCTTCACCTCGCCAGGAAAAAGCCATTAAATATGAACTCAGACGCTTGAGTCGGCAAGGTTGGTATCATCCCGGTCCGGTAGAATCAGAATTAACCAAATTGCTGGCATCAACGCCTTTTAAAGCCGGATTTTGTCCCTTATCTCATCAAGAGATGGCGATTCGCTATCGTCATGCCCGGCTACGAGAAGCACACGCTGGTTTTATGAAATCGGCGTGTGACCGTGATCGTGTAGCTTACAGCGTCTTTTTGGAAACCCAAGCCGATTGGTTAACAGATTATGCCTTATTTCGGGCTTTACAAGCTGAACATCTTCATCAGTTGCAAGCGGAATGTTTAAAAGCACTGCATACGATTCGCGATCCCAAAATTTTACATCACCACTTGACGGCAATAAAAAATAGATCGGGTTGGTGGGCTTGGTCAACCGAATTACGTGAGCGACAACCGCAAGCTTTACAAGCAGCACGACAACAGTTAGTAGCCGAAATTGAGCAACATTATTTTGAACAATTTGTGTTTTTTACTCAATGGCAAGAACTTAAACAGTATGCCAATGAGCAAGGTATCTATTTATTTGGCGATATTCCCATTTTTGTGGCGCTAGATAGCGTTGATGTTTGGGCAAGCCGCCAAAATTTTCTCCTCGATGCTCAAGGTCAACCGACTGTGGTGGCGGGTGTCCCCCCGGATTATTTTTCGGCTACCGGGCAACGTTGGGGCAATCCGCATTATAATTGGAAATACATGCAAAGCCATGAGTTTCAATGGTGGATAAATCGGCTTAGCAGTGCAGAATTATTATTTGATATCGCCCGAATTGACCATTTTCGTGGTTTTGAAGCCTGTTGGGCTATTCCACGTTATTGTGAAACCGCGATAGAAGGCCAATGGGTTAAAGTACCGGGCGAAGCGTTGTTCAAAAAATTACAACAAGTTGGAACTTTGCCCTTGATTGCAGAGGATTTAGGCGTTATCACCGATGAAGTGAGAGCCTTACGCGATCAATTTAACTTACCGGGCATGAAGATTTTGCAATTTGCCTTTGATAGTGGAGCAGGTAATCCTTACTTACCGCATAATCATGTTGAAAATAGCGTCGTTTATACGGGAACGCATGATAATAATACGACTCTAGGTTGGTTTCGAGAATTAACGACACCTATACAGCAGTACGTATGCGATTATTTACACGCTTTACCGGATGATATGCCATGGCCTTTGATTGAAGCCGCTTTCGCTTCTGTTGCCCACTTGGCCGTTGTTCCCATGCAAGATATATTAGGCTTAGATGGTCAACATCGCATGAATACCCCAGGTACCTCTACCGGGAATTGGCGTTGGCGATTTGATTGGTCACAAATTCCACCGGGTTTAACTGAAAAATTACGTCATTTTTCGAGTTTTTATGGAAGAATTTGAGGTAGAGTTATTGACGAGACTCTGCTTACTCTCAGGATTAATTGAGTGATAGATGAAAAACGATTCATTTCTCTAATGTAGAATGACGAGAACAATTATGAATACCCTCATTAGCCAATCTGCAGCGTGGGCTGCACTTAAAACCCACCAACAATATCTGGCAACGGTTCATCTACGTGACCTATTCGCTTTAGATAACCAACGTTTTGAGCGTTTTTCAGTCGAAACCTGTGGTTTATTACTGGATTATTCTAAAAATCGGTTAACTCAGGAAACACTGACTTTGCTACAACAATTAGCTCAAGCCGCTCAGTTGTCAGAGTGGATAAGACAACTGTTTCAAGGTGACCCGATTAATAATACTGAAGAAAGAGCGGCTTTACATATTGCACTACGCAATCGTTCTAACCTCCCTATTCGCGTTGCTGGGCAAGATGTCATGCCTCAAGTCAATGCGGTATTGGCTAAAATGCACCAATTTAGCGATTCGATCCGGGAAGGTGAATGGCGTGGTTATACCGGTAAACCGATTAAATCCATCGTTAATATTGGTATTGGCGGTTCTGACTTAGGCCCGGCGATGGTAACTCGTGCTTTAAAAGCCTATCATCACCCCCGATTACGTGCTTATTTTGTTTCCAATGTGGACGGGACTCACCTGGGCGAAACTTTAGCCGAACTGGATCCAGAAACCACCTTATTTATTGTTTCCTCTAAAACTTTTACGACTCAAGAAACGTTATTAAATGCCAATAGCGCTCGAACCTGGTTAATCAATCAATTAGGTAATGATAAAGCCGTTGCTAAGCACTTTGTTGCCGTCAGTACCGCCCAGCAAAAAGTGACTGAATTTGGGATTGATCCCACGAATATGTTTGAGTTTTGGGACTGGGTGGGTGGACGTTATTCGCTCTGGTCAGCGATTGGATTACCGATTGTGATTATGATTGGAATGGATAACTTTGCCGCGTTATTAGCCGGTGCCCATGATTTAGATAACCATTTTGCTACCGCGCCATGGGAAAGAAATTTGCCGGTATTGATGGGTTTAATTGAGATTTGGTATAGCAGTTTCTTTGGGGCAACGAGTCAAGCGGTTTTACCTTATGATTACACCTTAGAACTTTTTCCAGCCTATCTGCAACAATTAGCGATGGAAAGTCTAGGTAAGCGTGTGACTCGATCCGGAAACACCGTCAATTACCCCACTGCGCCTATCATTTGGGGTACGCTAGGAAATAATGGTCAACATGCTTTCTATCAACTACTCCATCAAGGAACTCATTTGATTCCGACTGATTTTATCATTGCCATTGAAAGTCAATATAATGAACTTGGACATCAAAATGCAGTATTATCCAATGTGTTAGCTCAAAGTCATGCCCTCATGAAAGGCAGAAATGCAGAAGAAACGCGGCTGGCTTTAAATCAGATTGGAATAGCAGCGGAAAAAGTCAATCAACAACTGCCTCACCGGGTTTTTCCAGGAAACCAACCCAGTAATTTGTTAGTATATCATCAGCTCACTCCAAAAATTTTAGGCACATTGATTGCAGCATATGAACATAAAGTGTTTGTCGAAAGTGTTTGTTGGGGAATTAACCCGTTTGATCAATGGGGTGTTGAATTAGGCAAACAAGTCGCTAATTTGTTATTGCCAGAACTGACTCAGGAACAATCGAGCTATGGTTATGATGGTTCAACAGATAGTTTACTCAACTATATCAAGACACATCGTCTTGCTTCTTAACAAAATATCCTTTTTAAAATAGGAATATTATGTTATAATTAACATTATTTATAGTATTCATAATAAATTAAAACTGTTTAGAGAAAAATTGTTTCAATGATGAGTTTATTACCGGGTGAAAACTAATCTTCATTTTTCACCTTGTAAAGGGTCCCTTGATGACTGAAATATAAAGAAAGTAACCCCATTGTTATGTTCAAAGCACTGACTAATCTTATTTTGCTATTCTTGCTGGTACTGATCAACATGAGTTTGTTCACTTGGTGTATTAATCAATTCAATTTGAATCAAACTCCGCTGAGAAAGACTTTAATCAGCAATGTGCAAGCGGAAGCAACGACGGGTACTACCCCTATCTTATCTATTCATCGGGTACCTACTCGCACACCCCGGCTAATTCTTCGCCAAGTACCTCATTCTATCTCTCCTTCAACCCATGGCAAGGAACCTAAGCAGCGGTTACAATTACATTTTCAATCAGTAGCGATTCAACCGGATAAAAGCGAACAAGTCAAGCTTGAGAATATGCTGCACCAACTTAAAATCACGCATTCTCATGCGGCTAAAATATTATTTGGCCCAGCACCCTTTGCGAATAATATCTCTTCTCCACAAATCGCTAAACTCCGTGCTCAAAATATTGCTCGAATTATTTACCCTTATACTCAAATCGTTAAAATGTCTTATCATACGACCTTGAAAGAAGGAGAGGTTATCGTCGAATTTTTTGAACCACAATCGACCCTGTTTAATTAACCATTCTTAGCCACACAATTAATTGAGAGACCGACCTTGATTTTGTTTATGAAGTACTTATTTATACCGCTACTGTATTGATTTAACCAGGAGATGGAATATGCCTATTTATGAGTACGCGTGTCAGGCTTGTGGTCACGAGTTTGAAGTGATACAAAAAATGGTCGATTTACCTTTAGAACAATGCCCAGCTTGTGCTGAAAATGCGTTGAAGAAAAAAATTTCGGCGTCGGGGTTTCGCTTAAAAGGAACGGGCTGGTATGAAACTGATTTTAAAAATAAGAAGCAACCGGTTGATAAGAACAAGCCCGTTGATAAAAAAGATGAAAAAGTCGATAACTCTGAAAAATCAGCCTCGACAACTTCAACCGAATCGAGCGAGACTACGAAAACCGGATCGAGTGAGGCCACAAAGAATACCGCTACGTGTGTACCGAGTTAATGTAACCTGATGATTAATCGATTAATAATACTATTAGACTTGCACTGACAACGGCAACGTCTTAATATGCACGCCTTTGAATAGAATAAGGAAAAGGTGTTCATGCGTAGCCACTATTGTGGACAGCTCAATGAATTGTTAATTGATCACTCCGTCACATTATGTGGTTGGGTGCATCGCCGTCGAGATCATGGTGGTGTCATTTTCGTCGACCTGCGTGATCGGGCGGGTATTGTTCAAATCGTTTTTGATCCCAAGCAACCGGAAGCGTTTACGCTGGCTGAACGGTTGCGTAATGAATATGTCTTACAAATTCAAGGACAAATACGTCGGCGTCCGACGGGAACAGAAAATCCCGATTTGCCCACCGGACAAGTGGAAGTAGTTGCCAATCAAATTGATATTTTAAACCCGGCAGAACCCACTCCCTTCCAAATTGATGAAGTGAATATCAATGAGGAAGTCCGGTTACGTTATCGTTATCTGGATTTACGCCGTCCCACCATGTTAGCTCGGTTTCAATTACGCGCTAAAATAACGAGCTTATTGAGAACCTTTTTGAATGAGCAAGGTTTTCTAGATATAGAAACGCCGATGCTAACCAAGGCAACACCCGAAGGTGCTCGTGATTACTTAGTCCCTAGCCGAACTCATCCAGGAAAATTTTTTGCCTTGCCACAATCACCCCAGCTATTTAAACAGCTATTAATGATGGCGGGGATGGATCGTTATTACCAAATTGTCCGTTGTTTTCGTGATGAGGATTTGCGAGCCGATCGTCAACCTGAATTCACGCAATTAGACATTGAAATGTCTTTTATTGATGAAACTATTTTAAAAAATATAATGGAATCAATGATACGGATGTTATTTACTGAAGTACTTCAGGTAGAGTTACCCAATCCCTTTCCCAGTCTAACTTATCAAGAAGCGCTACTTCGCTATGGTTCGGACAAACCCGATCTGCGAGTACCATTGGAATTAACCGAGGTAAGTGATTTAATGACCGCGGTTGATTTCAAAGTCTTTGCACAACCGGCTAATGATCCTCAAGGACGGGTAGCGGCATTGTGTGTTCCTCAGGGCGCTAAATTACTTTCACGTAAGCAGATCGACGATTATACCCTGTTTGTGACCCATTATGGCGCCAAAGGCTTGGCTTATATCAAAGTGAATGATATGACTGCGGGGCGCGAAGGGTTACAATCACCGATTCTTAAGTTTTTACCGGATCAAGTCATTAATACAGTTTTAGAACGCACTCAAGCGAATAGCGGTAGCCTTATTTTCTTTGGAGCCGATAAAGCCAAGATAGTCAATGAAGCACTGGGAGCCTTGCGGTTAAAAATCGGTGAGGATCTCAATTTAACCCAACCCGGTTGGAAACCGTTATGGGTAGTTGATTATCCGATGTTTGAGTGGGATGACAAAGAAAAACGTTGGTTCTCTTTACACCATCCCTTTACCGCACCTAAAGTACAGAATATTGCGGCACTAGAAGCAGATCCCATTCATTGTCAATCTCGGGCTTATGATATGGTGCTAAATGGTTCCGAAATTGGGGGTGGTTCCATCCGCATCCACCGTACCGAAATGCAAGCAGCCGTATTCCGAATATTGGGTATTGGTGAAGAAGAAGCCCAGGAAAAATTTGGATTTTTACTTGAAGCACTCAAATATGGTTGCCCACCCCACGGTGGTATTGCGTTTGGTTTAGATCGATTAGTGATGTTAATGGTGGGTGCCCATTCTATCCGTGATGTCATTGCTTTCCCAAAAACACAAACAGCGAATTGTCTATTAACGGCTGCTCCCTCAGTAATTAGTCCTGAACAGCTAAGAGAATTACATATTAAAGTGCATACCACCGAAAATGTAGTTAATTAAATCCTATCGAATAAGCAACACGTTTCAACATCTTGAAGAGACTCGATGAATTTTTAGATTGGGTTTCGCGCAATGTGACCCACCCTACGCAGAATCAAGTTGAAGAAAAGTGTTGCATTAGGCACTCTTGAAAGCGACTTAGTATTAAATTAAACGACTTCAACCCATTGAAATAGGCTGATGAGACGGCGTGCGCATCGACACGGTGGTAGTTAATATACCTATTTTTCTTATTGCTGAAAAATTATAACAAGTATAACATTATTACGGTTATACGCTAATGAAGTGCACTTTTACAATAAAGTTCATCTGTAGCGGTAGCAAAAAATGGGTTGATGAAATTAAAGTTATTCCCTTCTAAAGGGAGGTAGAAATGCAATATCTTAAAATCGTTTCAGTCATATTTGCGAGTAGCTGCCTAGTATTCCTATCAACTATCAACACGCTGTCAGCAGAAGAACTCATCCCACCGACTTTACTCGACTTTTCCCAAACCGACGCCACCTTAACCCCGCAATTAACCGTCAACAACCAACCTGCAACGGTCGGTCAACAATGGATTGCCTCCGATAAAATTAATTTATCTGCTCAACTTAAAGTGGCTCAAGCGGATATCGGTAAAGAAGGTTCTGTGTACGTGGTGATGTTATGGAATAACAGCATTTTTCTGATGAAAGACAATAAAGGCAATTGGTTACCTTGGAATGGCGATTTTAAGCAACTGGTTGCTTATTTCACTCAGACTTTGCCTGAACAAGCAACGCCCGTTGAGATAATCAGTGGATTAGGTGGCTTAACCGGACAATTTGCAGTTTATGTGGGTTACCAAAATAATCAAACTAGAAACGCGATTTATTACAACGCCAGTCCTATTACTTTTACGGTACAAAGTATCCAAGAAGTGATGACCACTTCTCTACACGGAACGACTCGAGGAATGAGCCATTTTTATGGAGTCGATCAAGGGGGTTTGGAACAATTTACACATCTTCCTTATGATGATCTCACTTGTAATAGTTGTCATGTGGATTCAACTGCCTGTACTTCTTGCCACGCAGTACCGGGTGATACGCCGGATAATGCTAAATGTCTCGATTCTTGTCATCGTCGCCAAAAATTTGAGCAACAATTTAGTCCCGATTACCATCTGCTGGCGCAAGCGTCCGGTGGATTAGAAATGAAATGCGCTAGTTGCCACACGGCTAAACAAATGCACGGTGATGGTCAACCTTATAGTTCGTTACATAACAATCCAACCAAAGTTGATTGCCAACAGTCGGGTTGTCATACTAACCTCGCTATTGCCGGTAAAACCATGCACGAAACTCACCTACAAAACTTAGAATGCGCTGCTTGCCATGTCAAAATGACTATGACCTGTTATTCCTGCCACTTTGCAGATGGTTCTGGGTTTCAACCCCCGATTACCGATTGGAAAATTCTAGTCAAACAGGCATCAACCGGTAAAATCACGACCGGTAATATCCAAACGATGGTGTCAGCAGGAAATAGCTTTTTAGTCGTGGCACCCTTCTTTGGACACACAGTTCAAAAGAACAATGAACTCACTTGTGCAACTTGTCATGATAGCCCAGCCGTTCGAGAATATAAACAACAAGGTTCTATGACACTCGCAACTTGGAATGAAACTGACAAAACCATTAAAAATCTCACCGGCGTTATTCCTATTCCACTCGATTGGCAAACCGCCCTAAAAGTTGATTTTGTGGCTAAAGATACTAGTGGCGAATGGACTTTCCAAAAAGATTCTATCGATGCCACTCAAATGTTGTTTGCTGACCCGATTAATGTGAAGAAAATGCCTAAATTTTGAAGTAATACCGTAAAAGCTAAGTAGCTCCAAGTAGGGTGCGTTAGCGCAGCGTAACGCACCTTTCCTATGAACCTTTCAATAACACTCCCAATCGATTGTCATTCAAATAGTGGGTGCGTTACTAACGCACCCTACTTGCTACTTGCTATTTTTTAACTTGCTTGGAAGAGGTGCAAGAGGTGAGGTAACCTTTTTGCTATTTCGTTTCTAGTTACCTAGCGAGGGTGTTGATAACAAGCTATCATATTAGCTCATCTTATCTTAATCTTAAGCTGAGAATTGTAATTTCAACCGGAATTAAGATGAAAACGATACGCGAACAAATCATTGAACGGATTATTGCGCAACTAGAAACGATTATGGGAGCCAATGGTTATCACAACAATATTGGTGTCGGTCATGTATATCGTCAGGAATCGGTACTAGAACAAGCACATACCCCGGCGATTTCGGTATGGGAACTTGCTGAGACCAGAGAACGTAATAAATATGGAGGTACAATACGGCAACTCACGATTAGAATTGAAGCTTTAGTTGAAGTTAACGGTGATAAACATCCGGCGGAAGTGAGTAATGAATTATTAGGTGATATAGAAAAGGCTCTGATTATGGGAGATATGAGCCTAGACGAGTTTATTGATGATATTCAGGATATTGCGGCTGAAGTCATTCAGGTACCGGTCAATCGAAAACTGACTGAAATCCTTTCCGAATCCATGTCAGAAATTGCTCATTTGCCTTTAAATTGGAAATTGGCCGGTGCCACCATCGACTTTGAAATCAGATATACGACTGAATGGGGTGATCCCTATACACAATAACGATTATTACGCCACTAACAAAGCAGTTTGAGCTATTAATTGCAAGGTATCAGCTAACAATTTTTCCAAAATCTCCGGTCTATTCTCTGCTGATAAGTCAATCGCTTCGTCGGTTTCTTGATGTTTGATATGAATAGTCAATAATCCCTGTTCAACCCAGTCGTTTAATTGCTTTAGTAAAGCGGTTCGATCATGAGTTCCATCTAGATAAGGCAATAAACGTAAACCAATCCCATTTTCTAGGGTAACTACCTCACTACGTTGATTAGTCACCCTTTGACCGTGTCGTGCTTGCCACCGTGCCAGAGAACTCGCTTGGGGGTAAGTGGTTATCGTGGTAATCAACTGTGGTGGCTGGGTATACCAATCCATTAAACCTTTAGCATAACAGTTGAATAAAGCATCAGCCAAGATCGCTTGTTCTTGAACCTGAGGAGAATAATCCTGATGAGATTTAATTTGAGCAACTAATTCAGTAAATGCCACTGCTTTTGGCCATTGTTGACTTAAATAGTGCAGAGCCAATTGAATAATCGGTTGCTCTGTAGACACCGAACCTTGAGCATTAGCAAATTGTTGTAGTGGTTTTGTCGTATTAGCGACGGGTTGCAAGGATGAAGCGATATAAAAATAATTTAACACTTCCGGCGATAAATGCCGATTAAGTGGGATACCTTGATGGCATAATAAAGTATGGCGGAAGCGGCGATTGCGCAAAAAATCCATCATTTGTTCTTGATGAATCAGATTATTTTGAAAAACGTATAATTCTTCAGCAACCGTTGGGGGGAAATTATTCACCAACATCGTCGGGAAAAAAGCATCAGCGAGGTATTCTAAACCATGAGAATGTGCTTTAGCGATGAATTGATGAAAATACTCGGGTTGGTGTTCTTCTTCAAGAAATTCTTTAAATATAAAATGCTCGGGTAATTGAACAAAATGAGTTAACTCGTCACTGATCATTTGATTATAAGCGGTTTTATCAGCAGCAATCGTCTTGGCGATTAACTGCAGTAAAGTTTTTAATTGCTCAGTCCGCTTGGGTGCATCTGCAGCAGTACCATAGTAACGCATCATATCACGTAAAGTATCACGAATATTCCAACCGGGTTTGGTATTGTAACTGAGGTAAGCGACACCTTGAGGCGTTAAATGATGCTTGCAAATTTGGAATATTTTTGCTTGTACTGGTGCCGAAACCCATGAATAAATACCATGTGCAATAATGTAGTCAAATTGGCCTAAATCTTCCTCAATTTCTAAAATATTAAGTGGTTTAAGGGTGATATTTTGTAATCCTAATGCCTCGACAAGCGCTTGTCCATGAGCAATCTGTGGTACAGACAAGTCGATTCCCCAACATTCTGCTTGCGGTAATTGATGAGCGGTAGCAATAATATTACTGCCATCGCAGCAACCCAGTTCTAAAACGCGGCACGTTGCCACCGCCGGGGGGGTCATCCCGAATAAAGTGGCTAACGTAGCCAAGCGATCTGGCTGCGCATAGGGCATGGCACTGCAAGTATAGGGTAATTCATCATAACTCATTGGGTCTAAAGGCATGGTATTCTTTAATCACGGTTAGTTGAGTAAAATAGTTTTTTTAGTTTTTCCCATTGGGTTTAAGGAGATTAAATATGATACAACGTGTCATGGTAATTGTCTTTGGTTGGCTAGTGACTACCAGCGCTTTTGCTACTGACCAACTTACTTTTGATATTGCTAAAACCGTTATCAAAAAGCCGATTGCTGAGGGTGTTTCTTTCGATGAAGCGATTGATTCCATGAAATTACGTGCGAATAGTTTGAATATGAAGTTGGTGGCTCATCAACCTTTATCTAAAGAATACCAGGCACTGGGGTTACCGAATATTAAACGAACCGAAATCTTTCAATTCTGTGATGCTAAAATTGCTAAAGAAATGATTGAGTATGACATAAGCTATGCGGCTTATATGCCTTGTCGAATTACTTTGGTTGAAGAGAAACCGGGCAAAGGTTGGTTAGTGATGATGAATTTAGATATTTTCATTGGCTCCGCTCAATTACCACCCCGTTTGCATCAGTTAGCCACGAAGATACGTGATAATTTAATTAGTATTATTGAAGCCGGTGCCAATGGCGATTTATAAAAAGTTTTTCCTTCAAAACTCTTCGGGATTGTCACAATCTCGAAGAGCCAAACTGAATTTTTTAACCGCAACAACCTGACTAGAAAGATCTATTTACTTTCTGATTTTGGTTCACTTTCCGCTGGGGTTTTATTCTGTTGCTGTTGAGGTTGGTTCTCTGTGGAAGTTTCATTCGGTTTCTGTTGGGGTTGATTTTCTGCGGTTGACTTTTTTTCCTTACAAAGTGCATCGAAATATTGTTGCGCCTTAATTCTTTCTTGTTCAATTTCTTCTTTAGTCAAGACAACCATCTTCTTAGGATCGTTTTTATCTGGTTTGGACAAAGCAAGCTTACCCGCAATTTTTTGTAAGGTATCAGCCACTATTTTACAGCCTTCCTCAATCGTTTGAGATTTGGGTGGTGTTGGCGCTTTAGAATTGTCGTTTAAATCAGCCGGAGAATTATCTTGAGCTTTTTTTGAAGAAGGCGGAACTGAAATAGTTTGAACTGGTTTCGGTTTCACTTCAACACAGTTAGGTGAAGGTGTTTGAGTATACTGGATATTACCAGTTTCATCCTCGCATTGATACATTTGGACACTATAAGCATTAGTAACGGCTAAACCCAAAATGAGTAGTAGTGTTATTTTCATCAAATTGCGCGAGAACCCTCGTCCTTGAGGACGGGGAGGGATAGCGCGTCGGTGGAAACCGACCCTGTTCTCGCTCCTCTTATGGTTAGGCTATCTCTGTAAGTAAAAATGAGGTGCTGGTCTTTCCCAGCGGTCCGGCGGTTGAGCTATCCCCTTACGGGGCTAGTGACGCGGCGGTTTCCCGCCATCTCCCTTCGACAAGGCTACACCACGGCTCTTACTGTGGCCAGCCACGACTAAAACCTTCGGGGCTTTACCTTTCCCCAGCTTGATTAAAGCCTTTTAGAGCAGCAGACTCAGGAAGCATCTGCTGGTAAGTCTTAACGACCTCGGGGTAGCGTAGCCACTATGATTAGCGGCTTAGTCTGGTCAACCTCGCTTTGACAAGCTCCGCCCTTTAGGGCAGGGTAGTTGACACAATTTCCTTTTACAATAACCAACATTATCAATTTTCAAATACTCAACTCGATTTATTATAAAACAATTCAGGCGGAGTGCCAGTGAATTTCACTATTGGGTCTATTCTTTTGCCACCGATTTAGGGCAAACACACGGGGCTACCCCTACCATGAAATATTTTTTGATAAGTGATAGAACTGAATTTGTCTTAAGTCGGTAGGAACACTTGATGCTATCACTGAGCGGAATAATTCAAAGAAACGGGTTGTGGTTAGTGAACCATGTACCGTACCTAATAAAGGCATCGCCATGGAGCGAAGTTGGCGGCGTTCTGATTCGTGCAAAATAGTTTGCAATGCCATGACTATCCATTGTTCCTGCCAGGTGGGTTCCTGATTAAGATCATGAACAATCGCAAAAAATTGCCAAGGAAACTGATTTCTAACGAGTACGCTTCCTGGAATAAGCTCAGATCGGGTGATAGCCTGATTTAGTAATTGTTCATTACTTTCAACCGGATATTTAATGTCAGTGGGTGCAGTTAAAATCAACGTCGTATCTTGTTCATAAACAATAGCTTGTGTATCAACTGGTAATTGCTTTGTCAATGAGACAGTGATTTGAAAAAAACGGTTTTTGTTCATACCCTTAAAAAACATCTTTAGTGATTAAGCAAAACGGTTGCTCTCAGTTTTAAGTTGAATTAAAAGCATTGTACCCACTGATTAACTGATAACGGATATAGAAAACTTGCTTTATTTTACTTATATTAATAAAATAAATGAGTTAAAAAAAGATATCCCTAATCCACAAGACAAATTGGTAGTCAGTTATTGAGAAGACGATGAACTATTTTTTTATTTCTCAAATCAATTTGATATAAACTAGGTCGTGTTATTTCGAACTTTATTTACCTTTCTGTCAAGTTATATACTACATGCAAACTGACTCCATTGTCTTTCATATTTTTGTTATCTTCACTGGTTCGGCTATATTAGCCACCGGAGCACTTTACGCCCGCCAAGCTTTATTAGTCGGCTATATTGTAGTAGGAATCTTATTAGGGCCATCTACTTTGGCATTCGTCGAAGATATTTCTGTTATTAATGGTATTTCCCACATCGGCATCATATTTTTATTATTCCTGTTGGGATTAAACCTACAACCCCAAGACTTACTCCATATGCTACATAAAACCACGGTGGTCACGGTAGTGAGTTCACTGGTTTTTGCTACCTTGGGGTTTTTGATAGGGTATACCTTTGGTTTTACTCTCTGGGATAATCTTATGATTGGTGCTTCAGTTATGTTCTCCAGCACGATTATTGGTCTTAAATTACTGCCAACCACCGTTTTGCATCACAAACATGCCGGAGAATTAATGGTCAGTATTTTATTATTACAAGACTTAATCGCTATTGTGGTGCTATTAGTTTTACAAGGTTGGGATAAAGGCAACCTACCTTTAGTTGAAATTGGGCTATTAACTTTAAAATTACCTTTTTTGATTGGCTTTGCCCTCTTATTTGAAAATTTTGTGTTGATCAAGTTGATCCGCCGCTTCGATAAGATTCAAGAATACATTTTTTTAGTCACCATCGGTTGGTGTTTAGGAATGGCAGAATTGGCTGTGTTACTCAAGCTGTCTGAAGAAATTGGCGCTTTTATCGGGGGAGTCGTTTTGGCAAGTAGTCCTATTTCTCGATTTATTGCGGAAAGTTTAAAACCATTACGTGATTTCTTTTTGGTGATTTTCTTTTTTTCTTTAGGCGCCAGTCTTCAATTAGGAATTTTATATAAAGTTTTGTTACCAGCCAGTGTATTAGCTGGGATTATGTTAGCGATAAAACCATTTACATTCAAATATTTAATGGTAAAACTGGGTGAACCAACGGGGTTATCTTTAGAAATTGGGTTTCGCTTAGGACAAATTAGTGAATTTTCTTTACTCATCGCCGTGGTTGCTTTAAATACGCAGGTTATCAGTGCACAAGCTTCTTATTTGATTCAAGCAGCTACCATTATTACTTTTATTATTTCTTCTTACTTCATTGTGTTCAATTATCCAACTCCGATTGCGGTATCCGATCGCTTGCGTCGGGATTAAGTCCGTTATCAGTTACCCATTATCAATTATCAGGGTCGTCAGGATTGAGGTTAAAACTGTGTTGATATCCTTTACTTTTAGGGATAAAGGGTTGACCGCTGGCATTAACACAACGTAACCCTGGCAATGTTTCTATCATCCCAATTCGAGTGTAAGAACCTGTTACCAATGCTTTTGATAGCGCCGATTCCTGATGTTGGGGTACGGTAAAACACAATTCATAATCATCTCCTGCACTTAATGCTAACTGCCATGCGGCTTCTAAAGAGAGCTGTTCACGCAATATCGTGGAGAGCGGTAACTGATTCAGGTAAATTGAAGCACCGACCTGACTGGCTGCTAAAATATGTCCTAGATCGGCGACTAATCCATCGGAAATATCAATCGCACTGGACGCAATTTCACGTAATGCTTGACCTTCTCGTAATCGTGGTGTGGGTCGATTTAAGCGAGATTCGACCTGATGTCGAGCTAAAACGGGTAAGTGAAGTTGCTGTTGTATGGAAGCTAATCCCAGTCCAGCGTCGCCTAAGGTACCCGTCACATAAATACCATCACCGGGTTGAGCACCATGCCGGTGTAAAGCCATTTGTGCAGGGACGAAACCGGTGATTTGTATCGTAATCGTTAACGGTCCAGTAGTGGTATCGCCACCAATTAAGCTCACTTGGTAACATTCAGCCAGCTCTCGTAATCCATAACTAAAATGAGCTAACCAATTTTCATGGGTATCAGGTGGACAAGTGAGTGCTAAAGTCATCCAAGCGGGCGTCGCCCCCATGGCCGCCATATCGCTTAGATTGACAGCTAAGGCTTTATAACCAATGTCTTTAGGATCCGTTTCGGGTGGAAAATGTACCCCAGCAACTAAAGTATCAATCGCAATCGCCAACTGCATCCCATTGGGTGCGACACAAAGTGCGGCATCATCACCGACACCGAATATCACATCTGCCCGATGAGGAAAAGTTTGGCTAAAATAACGAGCAATAACCTCAAATTCATGTAATGACATCTACAGACCTATGCGAAAAATGATAAAATTTTAATATCTGTTATTGACTATCCGCTGATTAAGCGTTATGACTACAACACCGATCTTAAAGGAATTCATCTGTGTTTGAAATTATTAAAGCCGGTGGCTGGGTGATGTGGCCAATTATTCTTTGTTCAATAGTCGCTATGGCTATTATTGGCGAACGTTTTTGGAGCTTGCAAAGAAGACTCGTTGTTCCCAAAGGATTGGTTCCCCAAGTTTGGAAATGGGTTAAAGAAGATAAACTGGATAAGAAAAGGCTCGCGGCTTTGCGGAGTCATTCTCCTCTAGGCAAGATACTCGCTGCGGCTTTAGTCAATCGGAACCATGATCGAGAAATGATGAAAACCAGTATAGAAGAAGTCAGCAATCAAGTCGTACACGATTTAGAACGCTATTTAAATACCTTAGCGACCATCGCCGAAGTATCCCCTTTATTAGGGTTGCTGGGTACCGTCACCGGTATCATCCGAATGTTTGCTGGGATTGGTGAGGTTGGCTTAGGTAATCCGACCGTGTTGTCAAGTGGTTTGTCCGAAGCCTTGATTACCACAGCCGCCGGTTTAACCATTGCGATTCCTTCCTTGGTATGTTATCGCTATTTCCGTGGCTTGGTTGATGAACTGATTTTACTCATGGAACAAGAAGCACTCAAAATGCTCGATGTACTCCATGGTGAGCGTGAACCCTAAAGCCAGTATTCAACTGAAATAAATAAACGGGTCAATAAACTAACCATCATCGTCTATAGTTAGGTGTCGATCAATTTTTAAATAACTTAAGTAACCCTATGAAATTTCGCCGTCGCCAATACCGTGATAATCCCAAACTGAATTTAACCCCATTGATTGATACCGTTTTTCTATTATTGATTTTTTTCATGATGACAACGACTTTTAATCGACAATCACAACTCCATATCAATTTACCGACAGCCAAAGGAGATGCTCCTGAACAACAAGAAACCATTCACCTGATCATTGATGCCAAAGGCAACTATGCGATTAATGATTGGGAACATGGTTTAATTAACTCACAGTTCGATACTTTAAAACAGGCCTTGAAAGAAGCGGCTGGTCCGCATTCTAATCCACCTTTACTGATCAGTGCTGATGAAAATGCACCCCACTATGCGGTAATGAAAGCCATGGAAGCAGCACGTGATTTAGGATTTGTTCGGTTAAATTTTGAAGCCCAACAACGTCCTGATCAAGAATGAACTTGGACAAAATTTGGTATAATAATCATCCTTTAACATTAGCATTACTACCGCTATCCTGGTTATTTTGTGCAGCGGTCAAAATCCGTCGTCAAGCTTATAAAATGGGGTTATTTCACTGTCAGCGAGTACCCATACCGGTGATTGTTGTCGGTAATATTACCATCGGTGGTACGGGTAAAACGCCATTAGTGATTTGGTTGGGGCAATTTCTGAAACAACACGGTTTTCGACCGGGTATTGTCAGCCGCGGTTATGGTGGTAAAGCTAAAACTTGGCCACAGCGGGTTTATCACGATACTGATCCTGATTTAGTCGGAGATGAACCGATTTTGTTAGTTCGGCATAGCAGTTGTCCAGTCGTCGTGGCACCACAGCGGTTTAATGCCATTCAAATGTTGTTAGCCGAATGTGATTGCAATCTCATTATTTGTGATGATGGTTTACAACATTATGCGTTACACCGGGATATAGAAATTGTGGTCATTGATGGCATTCGTCGTCATGGGAACCGTCATTGTTTACCGGCTGGACCCTTGCGTGAACCACTGAGTCGGCTTAAAAAAGTGGACTTCTTGATAACCAAAAGTACCAGTACGCTGCGCTATAAATTTTCTATGCAATATAAGGCCAAAATTTTACGAGGACTTGTCAATGAAGACATTACCCAACCCATAGAAATTTTTCGCGGTCGACGGGTTCATGCTATTGCCGGCATTGGATATCCAGCACTGTTTTTTAACAAATTACGCGATAGCGGTTTAAAACTCTATTGTCACGAGTTTCCGGATCACTATCGTTATAAGAAAGAGGACGTTTACTTTAACGATGACTTACCCGTCATTATGACTGAAAAAGACGCGGTTAAATGCCAATATTTTGCCGGGCCTCAACATTGGTATCTACCGATAGAGGCACATTTACCTAACCCATTTGGTAAACGGTTACTGAATCGACTACAAGGAATAATACAAAATGGACAAGCGATTACTTGAAATTTTAGTTTGCCCGGTGACTAAAGGGCCCTTAATTTATAACCAGGCGACTCAAGAATTATGGAGTAAAAGTTCCCGTCTTGCTTATCCGATTCGAGATGGAATTCCAGTTATGCTTCCTGATGAAGCGCGTCCTTTAACCGCAGAAGAAATTGAGAAATTAGAATAATTTTTTCTCTACTAAAAGGGAAATGATATGATTCAGGTGTTATTTGTTTGTATGGGTAACATTTGCCGTTCGCCGACAGCAGAAGGCGTGTTTACCCATTTGGTTAAGCAAGCGGGATTAAGCCATAAAATTAAAGTCCGTTCTGCGGGTACTCATGCCCACTTTGCCGGGAATCCACCCGATTTACGTTCCCAATTAGCTGCATGGCAGCGTGGCATTGATTTAAGTGGAATACGTGCACGTCAAATAACACCTGCCGATTTCATTCAAGCAGATTATATTTTAGCGATGGATCGGGACAACTATACCGTTTTACATTCTTGTTGTCCCTCGGGACATGAACATAAATTGCGGTTATTTCTTGAATTTGCACCCCATTTGCAGCGACAAGAAGTTCCGGATCCTTATTACGAGGGCATAAATGGCTTTGAACAGGTACTGAATTTAGTAGAATCAGCCGGTGTAGGATTATTAAATGAGCTTAGCAAGCACTTTAGTTAATGTTAGGCGAACACAACTCTTGCCGGTGTAAGCCATTGTTTTGCTCACATCGGTTAGCTAAGAATTGGCTCGTATTAATTTAATGTTTACTGGTTAGCGAGCGCGGTAAGTAATACGACCTTTAGTTAAATCATAAGGGGTTAACTGAACAGTGACTTTGTCACCGGTTAAAATACGAATATAATGCTTACGCATTCGCCCAGAAATATGAGCAGTCACGACATGACCGTTGTCTAATTTAACACGAAACATCGTATTGGGTAGAGTTTCTGTTACGGTACCCTCCATTTCAATACTATCTTCTTTAGGCATACTCCCTCTATCTATAAAAATACAGTCAGTTGTAATAGTAGTTAAAATTAAAAAAGCGAACGTATTATGCACGACTTTTCTAAAAGTGCAAGCGACTCTAATGAATTAAGTTAACCTGAGTTTGAAAGTGAGACAAGCATTATTTAAGGGTGCCGTTCTTGCAAAATCTGACTGGCTTGATAGTTAGCGTCGTTCCTGCGCTAGCGGGAATCCAAACTCGGTTAAAAACAGTGGATTCCCACTCCTAGTTTTCACCGGGACAAGTTTCGTGAGAATGACAAAGAGGTACTCACTTAATGACATTGACCCTATGTTCCCCAAAAACCCGGCATAGCCGAATTGGAGATCGGCTAAATAGTTACCTTTAATCAGAGATTTTTAAAGGCAGGGTATCTTTGGAGATATTTTTAACACTACCCCAGAGATCGTAACCCCAACAGATTGGGGCGTGATCCTCAAATTGGATTGCACAGGTATGGTACATGCCGGCACTGACATAAGAAAAACGACCACTTGGGGGATCGGCTTGGCCATCCATATTACTACCCCAGCAGGCGATAGTTTGATCATCGGCTCGAATTCCACAGGTATACCACTTACCCGCACTGATTTGAGCAAAGCGACCTTTGGGTGGTGTAGTTTGATCGTGATCATTTAATCCCCAACAAACAACGGTTTGATCATCCGTTTTAATACCACAAGTATGCCAACCTATCTTAGCCGCACTGATTTGAGAGAAAGTATCTTTTGGGGGTCGGGTTTGACCATACCGATTATTACCCCAACATTCTACTGTCTGATCGGTTTTAAGAGCACAGCTATGCCACCGACCGACGCTGACTTGAGAAAACGTACCGGTTGGCGCCTTAGTTTGACCATAATCGATCGTATCCGTTTTACCTCCCCAGCAGACTACGCTACCATCGGTATGAACTCCACAAGCGTGAAATGTGCCAACACTCACTTGAGAGAAGGTACCGCTTGGAACTTTATTCATACCATATTGAGTACCTAGAAAACACCCCAACGTGTTGTCATTGCTACGGATTCCACAACCTCCCCCGTAGCCTATACTGAGTTGAGAAAAGCTGCTTCCTTGAATATCTGTGAGTTGCCTTAAATCACTCTCTGGCTTTTTTGAATAGGCCCATCCCCCACACGCAATAGTATCATCAACTTGAATTCCACAAGTAATACCGGCACCGACATCCAAGACCGCTGCTACTGCCACTTCATAAAATCCGGTTAAGCTATTAAATATCAGCAGAAATTGCACAAGTAATTTCACTCTAGAATTGTTCATCAATTTATTCCTCCACTATAAATTAGTCACCACTGGAATCGATATCTTATTCAACTACATCACGATAAGAACAATCAGGCCAAGCAACCCCTTTAACTTGATAATAAGGGGTGTTAATTTCCCCCTCCGTCGTTATCTGACAGGTTGGTAAATCGATTATCCCAAAGGCCAGTTTTTCATTCTTTTCAAAAGTAAAGATTAAAGCATCATTCGATATCATTTCTAAAGCATTTACTGCATTTTTTAAAGAATCCATCAGTTCCCCACATACCCAACTGACCTCATGGTTATCTTGGTTATAGACCCAGAGTTTATTTCCTTGTTCAAGATTCTCTATCCCATAGAGTAGGTTACCGGCGGTATTCCAAGTGATATCTTCAATCTTGATTTCTTTATCATAGGGAATAATGACTGTACCCGGTAAATCGAGTTCACCTTTTTCATCTGGCGTTATTCGGAATAATCCCACATCTTGTGCCCATCCCCACAGGCTACCGTCTGGGTGAAAAGCCAATGCTTTAATATTTTCAAAACCGCTGGTTCCAATATCAAATAGAGCTTGAGCACCATTACGTACTTCGTAAAGATTTCCTTCTGCTGAGGCAGCATAAATTCGGTTGCTTACCGGGGCAATATCTAAAGCTTCAATGTGGTAATTTTTATCTAAGTTGCTGCGTGGATAGACTTCGATAGGCCCGGCATTAACATTAACGATAAACAATTGAGTTTTGTCTTTATCGTTATGAACACCATAAACGAGACAGGTTGATTTATCAGCGGATTTAGCAATTAATCCTTCTGGTGGGAAGGTTTGGCCTCTATCAGCATATCCCCAACAGACGAGAGTATTATCACTTCGAACTCCACAGGCAGAACCACTACGAGGCAGGAGTCGGGAAAACGTGTAATTTGAAGAGGTAGTACAGGCACAATTATTAGATTGTGGCTTTCCTTTAGAATTAATATATGAACAACTACAGGTACTGTTTGGAATTCGGAGTGTTTCGCTACCAGACAGATCTTGACCTCCAAAACAGATGGCTGTATGGTCAGGTTTAATGCCACAGTTAGAATATCCCATTTCATATATTTGGAGATATGAGGTCTTTTCTGGAGATTGTACCTGTCCAAAACCACCCCAACATTCCATCGTCTGATCAGGGCGAATTCCACAGGTATGCTCAAAACCAGCCGTAATTTGAGTAAATTCACCACTCAGAGGTGTGGACTGACTATTTCCCAGTAAACCGGCTAATATTATCGGATCGGAAAGGTGGCTACCCCAACAGGCTACCGTGTGATCAGTACGAAGTCCACAGGTATGCCGACCACCCGCACTGACTTGTAAAAAGGTACCCTTAGGTGATTCTGCTTGACCTAAAGTTTTGACGTCTTTCCATTGAGTTAAATAGGGATCATCTTTAGCCCAATAAGGATTGTTGCTACCCCAACACGCCACCGTATTATCCGTTCTAATCCCACAAGTGTGCCAAAGACCCGCATCGACTTGCAAAAAAGTACCCGTTGGTGGTGTCGCCTGACCCTCATCGTTTAAGCCCCAACAGGTGACCGTTTTATCAGCGCGGATACCACAAGTATGTTCTCCACCGAGACTAATTTGTAGAAAAATACCACTGGGTGGCATAGCCTGATCATTCCCGTGTATGCCCCAACAGATAACCGTATTGTCTGCTTGGATAACACAAGCATGTTTACCGAGTCGTTCGGTTAATTTATCGGCGCGAGCGGCACAAGTTTCTATAGTTGCTATGAATGAATAAGATAATGCTAAAAAATTAATTACCAGCAAGAACAATTTTCTAAATGAGTTATTATTTTTCATAAAATATTTGCCATATTATAATTTATAATCCAGTTTAAAGAGTGATATCAACGTTCCCTGTTGGTACAAAACTGAGACTATATCCCCATTAAATAATAATATTACATTTAACAGTTCACGTTACGCGCCAAACGATTTCTCTCCGGTTCTCTTTCTCTCCGGTTCTCTCCTTTGGCAAAGGGGGGATAAAACAGCCGTTTGTAACTGGTGTTAACAGTGACTGAACCCAATTCAGTTATGTTTATTAACATTTTTTATGATAACATATTTGATTATTACTATTCAATTTTCTAATTTTTAACTAGCAATTCTCAATTTAAACCCTTACCTAGTGTTAGGTATTTCCCCTTCCAATGCCCTGAAGGACGGAGTTTTAATTGGCGATTTGATAAAAAACATGTCAACCGAATTCGATAATAGTTGGAGTGCGCTGCTCAATCCGGGAAGAGCAACACAATACTTTAATATTGATTATCCCAGGCTATCGCTTGATACTTCAGCCTATAGCAACAGTACCGCGCTTTGGTTAGCTGAACTATCACGATTGATTTACCGAAAAGATAAAAATAAGAAAAATAAACTGATTATCCCTAATCGTTCGGAAATACTTAAAAAAGTTGCTCTTCAAGAGACCCGTTATTTTAGTCAAGGCAATACCGCCGGCGCTATTGTTGAATACCAGCAAGCGGTTCAATTTGCCGTATTAGTATTTTGTGGCACTCAGGAATCTCAAGGTTGGTTTACTAATTTGAACACTTTACCCACTCGTTGGCCTGAGGGAGGAAGGGTTCATCGCGGATTTAAAAAGGCTTTGGAGAATGTTTGGCCAGCGGTTGAAACGTACTTATCAACACTGAAAGTACCCGTTTTTTACACCGGTCACAGTTTAGGTGCTGCTCTAGCAACACTCGCTGCTGCTAGAAGACCTCCACAGGCTTTATATACTTTTGGGACACCCCGAGTGGGCGATGCTGAATTTAGCAAAATTTTTGAGAATATAAAAGCTTACCGAATTGTTAATCATCGTGATCTAATTGTCACCGTACCGCTAGCCGCTTTGGGTTTTTGTCATGTTGGTGAATTACATTACCTTGCGCACGATAATAAGATGTTAGTTAAGCCTAATGAAGAAGTCGTGGTAGCAGATAGAAAAAAAGCTGATTTCACTTTGCAAAATAGTGTCAATCACTCCCGTTGGTTGGATCCGCCGGAATGTTTATCTGATCATGCGCCAATTAATTATGTGGCTCATCTGGAAAGGCAGTTATAAAAGGATTGGCTCATGAATCGACTCTCAAAACTGGAAAATTATCCCTTGATTATTATTACCAGAGCCCGTAGCCCGTAGGATGCGGTGACGAAGGAACCGCATCATTTCGCGATTGATGCTCGGCGATGCCCGGTCATCCAATATAAAATATGATGGGAAGTGATCTCCCGATTGATGCGGTTCGCCAGCTCACCGCATCCTACACAGGCTGCATTATTTGAGGGATTATAGCTATTTTTTTAGCCGTGTATCTTCGGCAAATTCTGTAAAGCGGCTTGCAAAATTTCTTCTGGATAATCCTGATCCACTAATTCTCCACTTAAATATTTATCGTAAGCAAGCATATCAAAATGACCGTGTCCAGATAAAGTGAAGAGAATCGTTTTCTGTTCGCCGCTGGTTTTACAACGCAAAGCTTCGTCGATAGCCGCACAGATCGCATGATTGGACTCGGGTGCCGGAATAATCCCTTCGGCTTTAGAAAATAAAACCCCGGCTTTAAAGGTAGCCAATTGGGGTACGGCTATCGCTTCTAATATGCCCTCATGATACAGTTGCGAAACTAAAGCGGAATCTCCATGATAACGTAATCCACCGGCGTGAATACCTGGCGGTACAAAATCATGCCCTAAGGTGTACATCAGGATTAATGGTGTTAATCCTACTGAATCACCATAGTCATAGGCAAATTGTCCACGCGTTAAGGTAGGACAAGAAGTGGGTTCAACGGCGACTAACCGGATTGCTTTACCAGCCGCTTTGTCGGCTAAAAAAGGAAACATCATCCCACCCACATTAGAACCGCCACCGCAAGGTGCAAAAATGACATCGGGATAATCGCCTACTTTTTCTAGTTGCTTACGAGTTTCTAATCCAATAACCGTTTGATGTAATAAAACATGGTTTAACACTGAACCGAGTGTATAGTTAGTGTCGCGCCGTGAAGCGGCTTCTTCTACTGCTTCAGAAATAGCTATACCTAATGATCCTGGACAATTGGGATCGTGGGAAAGTATTTGTTGTCCAGCTTGAGTTAAGTTGCTTGGGCTCGGTAACACTTCTGCACCCCACGTTTGCATCATGGAGCGGCGAAAGGGTTTTTGCTCATAGCTCACTTTCACCATATAGACTCGTACTTCCAAGCCAAATAAATTACCGGCTAAAGATAAAGCTGAACCCCATTGTCCAGCGCCAGTTTCAGTGGTTAACCGCTTTATGCCAGCTATTTTGTTATAATAAGCTTGTGCTACGGCCGAATTGGGTTTATGTGAACCCGCCGGACTGACTCCTTCATATTTATAATAAATTTTTGCGGGTGTATTCAGTACCGTTTCCAAACGGTGCGCACGATATAAAGGTGAAGGGCGCCATAACTTTAAGATTTCTCGTACTTCTTGAGGAATTTGAATCCATCGTTGGGTAGACATTTCTTGTTCTATTAACTCTGGCGCGAAAATAGCGCTCATCATCTCTGGTGTGACCGGCTTACCATCTGGTCCTAAATAAGGTGCCGGTGGGTTTGGCATATCAGCAATCACGTTATACCAATGAGTCGGTATCTCAGCTTCATCCAATAAAATTTTGGTGTTAACCATATTTTTTCCTTTAACTAAATAAAATGTGCTAAAACCGGTATTATGCAGTACCATTATTTTAGGTGATAAATAGGAAGATCATTTTCCCCAACGATTACTCATTATGATAAGGAAAGTTCTTATGTCAACTACCCCGCCCTAAAGGACGGAGCTTGTCAAAGCGAGGTTGACCAGACTCAGCACTCGAAAGAGTGCTACGCCATACCGAGGTCGTTAAGACTTACCAGCAGATGCTTCCTGAGTCTGCTGCTCTAAAAGGCTTTAATCATGCTGGGGAAAGGTAAAGCCCCGAAGGTTTTAGTCGTGGCTGGCCACAGCCAGAGCCGCGGGGTGGCCTTGTCGAAGGGAGATGGTGGGAAACCGCCGCGTCACTAGCCCCTTACGGGGACACCTTAACCGGTTGACCGCTGGGAAAGACCAGCACCTCATTTTTACTTACACAGATAGCCTAATCATAAGAGGAGCGAGAACTGGGTCGGCTTGAGCCGACGCGCTATCCCTCCCCGACCGAAAGGACGGGGTATCTCGCGCAATTAAGATGAATAGAATATTACCGGCTTGGCTGGTTAGTTTGTTATCGATTGGACCAATCTGTTTTTCTTTACCTTTAAATGCCAATTCAACCCATTTAGTAAGCGCTTCACCTCAGCTAACCCCACCAGTCACTATGAGTGAATCGGCTACACCACCTAATACGCTTCATTTTACTTTGCAACACCGTATTAATGGTGGTAATCCGCTTCCCCAAGAGCAAATCGAAATTCCAATTGACAAAATAACTCAACAACCTTGGGTATTATTAGAAGCCATTAAACAAAATTTCTCAACTCATTTGGAAAAACAACCCAAACCGGTACAATTAAATACCGAGATTGAATGGTTATTGTCTAAAAAAGTGACTCAGGTTCTTGGAGCACTGCCAAAACTCTCTATTCAGACTCGTCTTGATAATAATGGCACTGGAGCCAGCCAATTGGTCATACCCGCTGATAAACGCAAAATTACTAAAGCCGATAAGAGCGATCAAGCGAACTTTGATTGGAAAGGATTAAACGGTCTATTAACTTTTACCAATCAATTTGAGGCGATTAATAGCCAATTCGATTTTGGCGGTTTAAAAGTAACCACTAACCAAGGTTTTTCTCTTTTATGGGATGCGACCACTTTTCAGGGTTTATTTGATGCCAATTTGAGACCTTCTCAACTCGATTTGAAACTCCCTTTACTTAAGGCACAACAAGATGACAACAATCACGCTTTGTTAGAAACGTTGGTTTTTCAATTTAACAGTGAGAAAACTCAGCATGGACTCGAATTAGGTAATTTAAAACTGAATATTGGTCACCTTGGCTTTACTGACAAAGGTTCACAATTCAATTTAGACAAATTACAACTGACTACAGATACTCAGGATCAAGGCAATATTGTTAATTATGGAGTACATACCCAAATTGGTAACTTGTCTGTACCGAATATTTTTATAAACAAAAACTTAGGAATGAGTTACTTAAGTAATCTGGCCTTTCGTCGTTTAGATGCAGAGGCTTTATTAGCTATACAAAAAACAGCTCGTGACATGAAAGGTCAAAACAACTCCACGGTAATCGGTATCGCTTTATTCGGTAAGTTGATGGAGGTAGCCCCTAAATTATTGGCCCAATCACCAGAAATTGCACTCACTCAGTTTTTGGTTAAAACTTCACAAGGAAATATTGAAGGTAACCTCAATCTTCGTATTGATGGTAACAAAGCAACTTCATTAGAACCTGAGGTTTTAATCCCAGCATTACAAGGACAATCAGAATTTACCTTAGGCAAGGGCTTATTAGAACAGTTGTTCATGAACAATTGGCTAACTCATCTCCGAGAAGAATTTAAAAATTCAAGTAAAGACAAAAAGATAAGCGAACCGGTATTAGCGGACTTAAAAAAACAAGCACGGACAAAAACCGAACAACAAATCCAAAAATATCTTAAGCAAAAATGGCTGGTTGAAACTAAAGAGGAAAATTACCAATTCGTTGCACAATTGCAAGATGGAAAGTTGATTGTCAATGGACAAGAACAACCTTTGCCATTAGCGCCAGATAAGCATTAAAGAAATACAATAATTGCAATATAAATTGGTACTGATAACCGTAATGGCTATCAACCCAAAGCCGGAGATAACTGGCTTAATAATAATCAAGATTAATAACTGATAACGGGAGTAAAACATGGTACCTTTAACCTTTATAGCCGGTAGTGCAATCGCTTTCGCCGGTCTAAAATTACTTATTGGTCTGAAAATATTTCACCACGTAAAAGCGAAGCCAACTATTTTGTTGAAACAGAATTCCAAGGAGAAACAAGCGGGTAACAACTATTTGGAAAAAAAGCAGGTTGCACATCGAGCCTTTATTATTTCTTCTGGTTCATTAATTTTTGCAGTATTAGGGACTTTATTTTATCCGCCCTTACTTTTTATTAGTGTATTAGGGGTTACTTATAACCTAGTTTCTCTTTGGCAAAACCTGCTCAAATTAATTTTTCAAGAGCATCGTACTAATGTGGGTGCAATTGACGCCGCCACTGTAACCGGATTGCTTATTACTAAACATTATTTATCAGCCGCTTTAATAGATTGGATTTTTTATTCTCTACAATGGTTAGCATTTAAGGTTAAAACCGATTTTCAAGAGGGATTGCTCAACATTTTAGGCGTGATTCCGAGTTCCGTTTGGCTTTGGCAAAATGAAGTTGAAATTGAAGTACCCATTAAAGAAGCGAAGGTTGGAGATATTGTTGTGATGCAGGTTGGTGACATTATTCCCATTGATGGTACCCTTGTTGAAGGTACTGTTCTAGTTAATCAAGCGATTTTTACCCAGGATCCACAACCCGTAGTAAAAGGTATTGGTGATCAACTTATTGCTTTTACTGAAATCGTCTCTGGTAAAGCTTTAGTTAAACTAAACAAATCTGGCAAAGAAACAGTCACGGCCAAAATTAATAAGATTGTGGCTAATATAGCTGAGTTTAATGCCACGACTGCTTAAGTAAATTTATGCAACCGCCTAACAAGAATGCCAGAAATTTTTTTCAATTGTCAAAAACAACGTTATTTAACCCATACATTTGGTTAATCTTTTTGCCACTAGTTATTGCTTGGATGATGTTAGCAGCGCGCCTTGAGGAAAGAACCTACCAAGCGATGAACACCCAATTAAGTTCGGTCAAACAAATTTGGGGTGACAATCTTGCACAACCAATGCCTTCTATTCGTTATAAACGGTTTGGTTCAGATGTTTCAAGCTTGAGTAGAGGAGAAATTCAGACCTCAGACCTGACAGTCATTCTCAAAATGGATTATCGAAAAAAAGGGTTAGTGTATTATACTGGTTATAATGCTGATTTTTTAGGGAAATATACCTTTCGTAATCCAGAAAATGAAAAAATTTATCTCTCTTTTATTTTTCCCTATCCCACTCAACAAACACGGGGGATGTTACAAAATGTAAAACTGTTAGTGAATGGCGAAGAAGACCTTGAAAACACTGAATATCAACCGAATTTGGCCTTATGGACGGGTTTATTAGAACCAGCCGCAACCCTCGAAATTGCAGTTCATTATGAAGGGAGAGGACTGGATCAATTTCAATATGGCTTTGAACCCGGGAAAAAAATTAATAACTTTCTGATGAAAGTGGAAGTACAAGGTGCAAAAAATTTAGACTATGCAGAAGCCACCATGCCACCCACTGCGCCACCACAGGAAACATCTGATGGTAAGCTATTGCTCTGGAAACTGGATCGCACCCTGACTCAATTTAATATTGGTGTTATTCTCCCCGATAAGCTCAACATCGAAAAACAACTCGCAGTGATGACTTACCGAGCACCGGCTTTCTTTCTATTATTTCTGGCTTCGTTAAGTGCTATTTTATTATTGGCTGGCCACCGGTTAAATTTTGTCCAGATCGCTATTATTAGTGTGACTTATTTTTTATTTTATCCTCTGTTCGTTTACCTACTGGTTTATATTGAAGTCATATTGGCTTTGGCGATTTCATTTACTATTATTGGCTTATTGATATTTAATTATGTGAGAATGTTGTACCGCATCAAAATTGCGCTGGCCATTGCGATGGCCTACACATTTTATCTCGGGGTTACTTCCATAGCGGCGCTATTACCTACTTATACTGGTTTAATTCTAACCATCGAAGGGGTAGTACTCATGGGCATTATTATGCAGATATTGTCACGCTATAAAGACTTAAAATTCAGTGAATTATTAGGCTGGTCAAGCGCTGCTCAATCCAATGGTGTTGCCAACAACCTCTCTCCGCAACCGGATGACCCTAATGAAAGCAAATAATCGATATCTTTTAATCGGCTTAGTATTATTGGCACTCAATTATTTATCTTTAGGATATGCTGAAGAAATTGCCCTGACTAATCTTGATGCGGGTAAAGTGATTTTACCCTGGACAGAGCTAAAAAAATTACTGGAAGAATTGGAAACGTTAAAAAAGCATAACTTGGCTGATAAAAAAACGAAGGTAGAACCTTTACCCATCAATTATTCCATTACCCAGAGCCATTTTAGCGGTGAAGTTAAGGGAAATTCAGTCTACTTTGAAGCTGAATTGATGGTGCAAATATTCAAAACCGGTTGGGTGACTATCCCACTGTTTTCTAACGATGTTGGTATTGAATCGGTCAATATAACCGTAATCCACGCGGAAAAAATTCAAGCGACGGTTAATAATAATACTTTAACCCCAGCAGTGGCGAATAATACTCAACCCAACATCAACCAATTAATAAGAGATACCAACGGTTATCATTTATTCGCCACGGGTCCCCAACAGTTGGCTCTACAAGTCGTATTTTATCTGCCTATTCAAGTTAAAGAATCCATTTACACCCTCACTTTTATTCCTCCCCGGGCGGTCGTTAACCACTTGTTCTTACGGATCGCTGAGAAAGGAGTCACCTTAGTGCAGCCCCCTCCCTACAGCCAAATTAATCAACAGAAAGACATCACCACCGTTGAAACGGTACTCAGTGAACACGATAATTTTCAACTCCGTTGGCAAATCAAAACCGACAGCGGCATTACTCGGAAAAGTTTAGCGATTATCCGAGCGTTAGCTTCAATCGATAAAGCCGAATTGGTGGTTATCAATACTATTATAATTAAATATTTAACTTCATTGGAACAAATTGCTTTTCATCTGCCGGTAGACGTGGAAATTCTCAATGTCACCAGTTCAGATATTACTCAATGGTCTACGGAAAAATTAGCGCAATCTCAAGTGATCAAGATAGCGGGTCATCAAGATTCACCGGCGCAAATTAAAATCGAAATCTCTTATCGACGGCGTTTTAACGATTTGCCTTTGGAAACAAATATTCCCACGATAACCATCACCGGGGTTGATAACCTGGAAGGTTTTTTAGGCATAGAAGTGTTAGGTAATCTGGAAGTCGCCACTAAAAAAGTAACTAATGGGGTATTAATTCCGGCGAAAAATTTACCCCCGGCTTTATGGCAAAGAACCGCTAATCCATTGCTTTATG
The DNA here is from genome assembly GCA_000828835.1 of Thioploca ingrica. Classification (GTDB taxonomy): domain Bacteria; phylum Pseudomonadota; class Gammaproteobacteria; order Beggiatoales; family Beggiatoaceae; genus Thioploca; species Thioploca ingrica. Next base: position 1,682,046 of record AP014633.1, on the reverse strand, counting down.
GTTACCAATTTCATACGAGCACGTTTAATTCCGCTATCAGTATTAAAGGCTATCAAGAAATTCAAACAGTCGTGGCTAACATTGATCGCGTTGATTGTGTTACCCATAGAACCCTTGAAGGTAAAAGTATCAATCGGATTCTCTATTCTATTCGCAATAATGATCGCCAGTTTCTCAGTTTGACTTTACCGGAAAATTCTCACCTGTGGCAGGCTTTTCTCGACGGAGCACCTGTCAAACCCGCTCAAAAAGATAACGGTGAAATTCTCATTCCCATGAAAAAATCGCTGGCCCAAGGGGAAACTTTACAATCCTTTACCATTGAAATTGGCTATATCACTGAAGTGAATAAACTTAGCCTCAAGGGTGATATCCTCAATCAATTGCCCGCCGTTGACATTCCGATTAGTTACCTGAACTGGCAACTTTATCTACCTGAATATTATGAATATTCAAGATTTGAAGGCCCGCTTAAACAAGTCACCGAATTTTCTATTCCGGAATCAAAGGTGTCAGCAAACCCAACCCAAATTGACATTCCAACACAAGGACAATTATTCCTCTTTGAAAAACATTTGATTGTGAATGAAAAACCTTATATGCGTGGCAAGTATGGTCAATTTTTAGGAGATGATATCTTGTTATCGGTTCATACTTCCTCTCATACTTCCTCAATTGAAAAGATTGAATCTAAACTTCCAATAACGCTTAGAGGAATTCGTGGAGATCGCCAACAAGTTATTCCCAACCGAGCGATTGATTCAGGAAATTAACCAAAATGAGGCAAATTGTGAACACCGGCGTATAGGAAACATAATATATTGATTATTTTAATTTTATAATTAAGTAATTATTGCTATACTTATCTAGTGCAAACAGTTTTAAGATTAATTAGGGTAGGGTTTGACAAACTGTTTCACATAGCGACCTATCGGTTTTATCTCTACAATTTACTGATAGGAAAAGTCGAAATGCGCCAACAATCTCTCTTAAAAGCGTTCATATTGATTAGTTTAACAACAGTTCCTTTAGGAGGCATTCATGCTGAAGAAAGTATTTTTACACTCCCGGAGGGAGAATATTCTGCTACTGCCAATCCGTTTGATTGCAGTAATGTAACGCTTACCCCAGATAGCGCGTGGAAAGGCTGCAATATAGGACCAGTAGGACAAACAAACCGGTTCGCTATTGTCACCGAACAGCCCGGGTGTTTAAGAATTACCGATGCGTTTATTCCAGGGGATACCTTTAAAGTAACTAAGGTAGAAAATGGTAATACCCTGACAACGGTTCCTTTTGCCGGCAGACCATTGCCTTCGCCCGGTGATGCTATCAACCAAATTTGTCAAAACTCTTGGCAAAATAGTACCTATCATGGTCTAGAGGCTGGTCTTGTCGCGGGTAACCATACGATTGATATCACTTTGACTCAGCTTGCCGTTAGCGCTATTAGCACCGGCTACTGCGTCCGCTTTGATACCGAAACACCAGCATGTCGACCTTTAAATGATAATCTAGTGAGTATGCCAAGTACCATTGTTACCAATACGGGTGCCAATAGAGAAGATGTTTACTTCCCGAATGGTACAGTAGCGGCTGAAAATGTTGCGCCGGGTGTTATTGTCGTGCTCCCAGCCCAATAAAGTAGTTAGTTTTTCAGTTTACGAAAAAGGGTGCAGTAATAAATTGTGCCCTTTTTTTAAGGTCAGAAAGTGATGTTTATTTCAGGACTGTTGTTACTGTTACTTAGTTTATCCAGTGTGGTTGAAGCCAATTTTTCTCCCTTCCAAATCCATTCTGAAGATGAATATGGTTTCACGGTTGAATTTCTCCTTCCCCCCTTTAAAATCGAAACAGTTCAAACCAGTCACCAATCATGTCATCGAATTCATATCCCTTTGTTTCCCAACACTGGAGAACTAGGCTATCCCGAAGTACCCATTCAAGGCACATTCATACAAGTGCCTCAGCAAAGCAAAGTCATGACCCAGATTCTTGAAACTCAGTCAGGTATTTTAGAAAATATTCACTTGTGTCCAGTACCAGCAAAACCAATTTCAACTACCGGCGAAGTACGATACATTAACAATGAGGCCGTTTATCAAAGGGAAGATTTTATTCCGGAAAACTTAGTTGCCGTTGAATCCGGCGGGATTTTACGAGGGGTGAATATTAATCGACTGCTCATTTTTCCGTTTCAATGGAATCCCACTACTCAACAATTACGCTACTTTAATCACCTCACTTTACAAGTACAATTTGACCAGCCGCTGTTGTCTAAATCAACTCTTCGAGTTAAAGCGGATTCAGAACCTTATGAAACACTATTAGCCGATTTGATTATTAATTATCCGAGAAAAATCATTTCTACTTCGGAGCAGCAACCCAAACGTTCATTAACAGCCGAAAATAACCCGGTTTTAGCCCCAGAACAACCCCACAACAGACAACTTCAATCCAGCGACGCTTTACGAATCGATATTACTCAAACGGGTCTTTATAGAATAACTTATGAGCAGTTAGCTGCAGTTGGATTGCAACCTCAGTTTGTCAAGCCAGAGAGATTGCATCTAACTCATCAAGGCAAAGAAGTCGCTATCAAAGTCGTTGCTGCAGACCAGGAAACGTTGCAGCCAGGCGATTTTATCGAATTTTATGCCCAAAGCATCGATAATGTTTTTACGAATACCAACGTCTATTGGTTAGATTGGCGAAAAAAGGCTGGCGGTAAAAGGATAGTTCAAGTCAATGGTCAGGTAACGGGAGAAGGTGAACCAGTCAAGGTTTTTTATGAACGTCTTCACCTCGAAAACAATCAAAAGATGTGGTGGGATACTCCCGGTGCGCCCGAACAAGATTACTGGTTTTGGAACAAACTCACTGCGCCTGACAGTCAAGACTATACCCTCGATATTCCTTCCCTTTCCTTAGCCTTTCCAGAAGCTATCGTTCGCGTTGGATTTCAAGAGGCTTCTTATTTTCAACATCATACAATAATCGAATTAAACGATATCACTATTGGGGATGAATATTGGGAAAAGCAATCAAAATATAGTCAGGAAATGCTCGTTTCTACAGAACTATTCAAACCCAACCACAATAAACTTACCCTCAGGCTACCAGGCGATGCTGCCAAAAACGATAGCGTTTATCACAATTGGATAGAAGTAGAATATTGGCGAAACTTAGAAGCCGTAAACGATCAACTGACATTTACTCTCCAGGGAAATAATCAACCGCTGCAAGTAGAAATAAACCAGTTAAGTGAACCTAATATCTTGATTTATGAGATGACCAATCCCTATCAAGTAGAAGAAATTGTTAATTTTCTAGTGGAAAAAAACGCTAAAGATTACCGCGCCACTTTTACAAGCTTAGCCACCGCAGACAAAACTTATTATGTGTTAACTGAACCACAAATCCAATCCCCTAACCGCATCCAACCTTGGCAATCTAATCGATTGAAAAATAATAAAAACGGGGCAGACTATCTGCTCATTACCAGTCAAGAATTAATCGCAGCAGTAGAACCCTTATGCCAATACCGACGCAGCCAAGGATTGCGAGTCAAATCAGTTAGTGTGGAAGCGATTTACAATGAATTCAATGGTGGTTTATCTGACCCAGCGGCTATTAAACAGTTTTTAAAATATGCTTATGAAAACTGGGTTCGTCCAGCACCCACTTATATTTTTTTAGTGGGCGAAACTCACGTCAATTACAAAGAAAACCATAAAAAAGCCAATCAAGTTCCCACTCATCTTTCTGCGGCTGCTTGGGATGATACCTTAATTCCAGATGATAATTGGTATGTGAGTGTCGATGGAGAAGACTTCTTACCGGATATGTTCATTGGGAGAATCCCTGGTAAAACACCAGCAGAAGTCAGCAGATTAATTGAAAAAATCCTTTATTTTGAAAAATCGACGGCTAAAAATCCTCATAAAGTTTTGCTAGTGGCTGATAGTGAGACTCAATTCGAGGAATTAAGTGAGACACTGGATCATTATTTACCGGTTGGATTTAACGCCGCTAAAGTTTACGTGCAAGAATACCTTAAAAACCAGCCCCAAACTAAAGCAAAAATAACTCAAGCAACACAAGACATTATTTCCAGCATGAATGAAGGAATTATGCTCAGTAACTATATTGGACATGGCGTGATGAATAAATGGAGCGGAGCCAAGGGCTTATTTGAACCCACCGATGTTCAGCAGTTGACTAATCAAGCGCATTTAATTTTTGCGATAATGTTAAGTTGTATCAATGGGTATTTTGTTGATCCGGATAATTATTCTCTGGCGGAAGAATTTCTATTAGCCCCGGCAGGAGCCATTGGCGCTTTTGCACCCAGCAAGATAAGTTATTTTTGGGAAGACAGTATTCTAGCAAAGGAAATATTTTCAACCATTTTTGATAAAGAAAACAGAATATTAGGTGCTATCACGACTCAAGCAAAATTAGTGGCTTATAAACAAGGGGTATCGTCAGATGTGATCCAAAAGTTTACTTTGTTTGGTGATCCAGCAGTTACTTTAAAAGAGTGGTAAAGTTATCTGTCGGACACGCTACGCTTAGTCCGACCTACAATTCTACAATTCTGAAAATTCTAATATTCTCAAAATTCTGCTTCAGACAAAGAAAGCCCCAAAAGTTTGACAAACTTTATGGCTTGTTTATTTCTTTATTTAAAAAACATTATCTCGCTAATTTTACAAGATATAATTGATTTAAAAATAGCTTGTAGTTAATATCAATGCAGCTTATCATGATTTTATTTTGCACCCACTGGGTAATAAAAAAACCGTTTAGTTGAAAAAACCTGACCGGTTTATACTACCACTGAACCTTAAAACTGTATTTAATTGTGATCGAACCGAATTTGAAGAAGCAACGAGCTCATAAAATGGACGACAATAAAAAACTAACTTTAAATAACACGCTCAAACAAATTGAAAAACAATTTGGTAAAGGTGCGGTTATGCGTTTAGGTGATGTCACCGCTCTTGATGTCGAAACCGTTTCAACCGGTTCTTTAGGCTTAGATATCGCTCTTGGCGTCGGGGGTTTACCTAAAGGACGGGTAGTGGAAATCTATGGACCAGAAGCCTCCGGTAAAACGACACTGACCTTACAAGTGGCCGCCGAAGTCCAAAAAAAAGGCGGGTTAGTCGCATTCATTGATGCTGAACATGCCCTCGATAGGCACTATGCTGAAAAATTGGGGATCAATATTAGCGAACTGTATTTAGCCCAACCGAATAATGGCGAGGAAGCGCTAGAAATTACCGATACCTTAGTACGCTCAGGCGCATTCGACCTCGTCGTGATTGATTCAGTTGCGGCACTGACTCCCAAGGCAGAAATTGAAGGTGATATGGGCGATTCCCACATGGGATTACAGGCTCGGCTCATGTCACAAGCTTTACGCAAATTGACGGCTAACATTAGTCGCACCAATACCTTAGTTATTTTTATTAATCAAATTCGGATGAAAATCGGCGTGATGTTTGGTTGTTTTGCTTACGAAACGCCGGTAGTACTTGCCGACGATTCTAAGGAATCCATTGGCAATATCGTCACTCGAAAATTACCGGTAGAAGTACTCTCCTACAATCAAAACACTCAAGCTTTTGAACCACGGCGGATTGTTAATTGGTATGATAATGGTGAAACCGATACTTTTTGGCATTTCAAAGTGGCTGCGCCCGGTTCGCAATCCGATTACCAATTTGCTTGTACCGCTAATCATCAGTTGCTTACCCCAACGGGTTATCAAGCCGCTGGTAGCCTGAAAGTGGGTGATAAACTGATGACGATGGTGCCTTTTGAAATTTTAACCGGTATAGAATCGACTCATTGGGATTCGTTGCTGACTAAAATAGCCAGTGATGATATTGAACATACCTCACCCCGATATCCGTTGTGGCAAACCGCTTCTCATTCAAGCACTCATGAAAACAGTCACGGTGTTAATGAAGAAGATGAGTTAGTAGTCCTCGCATCAGCCCATGAGCAATGCGATTATCCTTCCTCTCCAACTCAAAAAGTCTGGCGAGCGATACCCGGTTCTATTATTGATATTCAAAAACAAGCTTTACTACAACCAGAACATCGTTTTGACTTAGAAATTGAAGGTTATCATAACTACGTGGTCGATGGCGTTATTGTTCATAACTCACCGGAAACCACCACCGGTGGTAATGCACTTAAATTCTATGCCTCGATACGTTTAGAAATTCGCCGCATCGGTGGTGTCAAACGCGGGGAAGAAGTGATTGGTAACGAAACGCGGGTTAAAGTCGCTAAAAATAAAGTTGCTCCCCCCTTTAAAGAAGCTGTATTTGATATTCTTTATGGCGAGGGTGTTTCCCATGAAAGTGAATTGATCGAATTGGGAGCGCAATGTAATGTCATTGACAAATCCGGTGCTTGGTATAGTTATCAAGGCAATAATCTCGGACAAGGTAAAGAAAATACTCGCCTTTATCTCAAAGAACATCCCGAACTGGCTCAAACCATTGAAGAACAAATTCGGAGTCAATTGTTACCGCCAAAAGTCGCCGTAGCAATTGAGGAAACCCCCGATAAAAGCAAATAATTAATACCCCATCATTAATAATTAAACTCTGATTAAATCAATGGTGTGGATAATTTTTAACGGATTGTCACGGGTCTAACAAAAAATTGTCCACCGGATTGAATCAGAGTGAAAATAACATGATAAAATCATAAAATAGCCGCTGTGACTAGCCAGTTATCTCAACAAGCTCAAGCCTGTGCGAAAGCTTATCTCGCTCAACGTGAACACTCACGGTTGGAATTACACCACAAGCTGATTAAAAAAGGTTTTGACTCAACCGTCATTGCCACGGTATTAACGCAATTGCAAACAGATAATTTACTCAGTGATGAACGGTTTGTAGAAAATTATCTACGGGTTAGAATAAGTAAAGGTTATGGACCACTGCGGATTGAGCAAGAATTACGGGAACGGGGTATTGCCAGCACCTTGTTGAGCCAAGCATTAAATTGCCATGATCCACAATGGCTAACTCGCGCCCAACAAGCTTGGCAAAAACGTTTTGGTCAAAATTTATCTCCCGATCGGCGTGAACAAGCCAAGCAAATTCGTTTTTTACAATATCGCGGTTTTACCAATACTCAAATTAAAGCAGTACTTTCTAATTCGATGAATGAAGAAAGTTAATGGCTATTATCGCAGCAATAACTTACTGCTAAACTTATTTTTTTTAGCTATTCAATAACGGACGATGAATAATACAGTTTCTCAATTGCGTCAAGCATTTTTAGATTATTTTCAAGCGAAAGGACACACTGTGATTCCGAGTAGTCCTTTGATCCCAGCCAATGATCCGACTTTGTTATTCACCAACGCCGGGATGGTACAATTCAAAGATATTTTTCTAGGGTTAGAACAACCTCGTTATGCCAAAGCCATCAGTTGTCAACGTTGTGTTCGTGCCGGTGGTAAACATAATGATTTAGAAAACGTCGGTTATACGGCTCGTCACCATACCTTTTTTGAAATGTTGGGTAATTTTAGTTTTGGTGATTATTTTAAACGCGAAGCGATTTATTTAGCTTGGGAATTTTTAACCCAAATTTTACAATTACCACCAGAAAAACTCTGGGTGACAGTCTATCAACAAGATGATGAGGCAGCGGACATTTGGTTACGAGAAATTAAAGTCGCACCCCATCGATTTTCCCGTTGTGCCGAAAAAGACAATTTTTGGTCAATGGGAGACACCGGACCGTGTGGACCCTGCTCAGAGATTTTTTATGACCACGGACCTGAAGTTGCTGGCGGACCACCAGGCAGTCCTGAGGAAGACGGTGACCGTTATATTGAAATTTGGAATTTAGTTTTCATGCAATATAACCGTGATGCCCAGGGACAATTAACCCCGCTACCGAAACCCTCAGTTGATACCGGGATGGGTTTGGAACGACTCGCTGCCATTTTACAGGGCGTTCACAGTAATTATGAAATTGATATATTTCAAAATCTAATTAAAGCCGCCGCTCAGTTAACGCATTGTCAAGATTTACAGCAAAGCTCACTGCGCGTGATTGCTGACCATATTCGTGCGAGCGCTTTTTTAATTGTCGACGGGATTGTGCCAAGTAATGAAGGGCGGGGATATGTGCTAAGACGTATCATTCGCCGCGCGATTCGCCACGGTCACAAATTGGGTGCCCACGAACCTTTTTTTTACCGCTTAGTTAAAGTACTCAGTAAACAAATGGGAGATGCTTATCCAGAATTACCGCGTCACCAGGAACTGGTAGAACGCATCTTAATTCAAGAAGAAGAACGGTTTAATGAAACGGTCGATCGCGGTATGCGGTTGCTTGATCAAGCAATTGCTGAGTTATCGGGTCGAGTCATTCCTGGCGAAGTTGTTTTTAAACTGTATGATACCTATGGGTTTCCAACCGATTTGACTGCCGATATTGCCAGAGAACATCAGCTTAAACTGGATATGGCTGGTTTTGAACAACGGATGGCAGTACAACGTCAACTCAGTCGTGATACCGGGCAATTTGCAATTGATTTAAGCGCCGCTTCAGCCGATAAAACGACCTGGCAAAGTTTATTCACCGGTTATGAGCAACTCGAAAATGACAGCGTGGTGATGGCACTGTTTGAGGGTGAGCAAGCGGTTAAAACTCTAACGGTTAACCAACCCGGTCGGGTTATCTTAGCACAAACCCCTTTCTATGCCGAATCCGGTGGGCAAGTGGGTGATAAGGGCATTTTGAGCCATGGCAATACTATTTTTGAAGTGGCAGACACTAAAAAAATGGGCAAAGCGCATGTTCATCTGGGCAAACTCACCGCTGGTACTCTTCAAGTCGGTGAGCAGTTACAAGCTAAAATTGATTTTACCGCCCGCCAAGCCACCGCCCGCAATCATTCCGCCACGCACTTATTACATGCCGCTTTACGACAAATTTTAGGAGAACATGTCAAACAAAAAGGTTCTTTAGTTGAACCCGAACGCTTGCGTTTTGACTTTGCTCACTTTGAACCCCTGACCCCGGAACAACTTCTCCAAATTGAACAATTAGTTAATCAGCATATTTTAGCCAATAATCCAGTACAAACACGGCTCATGGCACTAGAAGAAGCCTTAACCAGTGGCGCGATGGCCTTATTTGGCGAAAAATACGATGAACAAGTGCGTGTCTTATCAATGGGTAATTTCTCCACTGAATTATGTGGGGGCACCCATGTTCGGCAAACCGGTGAAATTGGATTATTTAAAATCACCGCCGAAACGGGCATTGCTGCTGGCGTAAGAAGAATTGAAGCGCTTACCGGCACTTATGCTTTTGCGTGGATAACAACCACTGAAAAGACTTTGAGTCAGATCATGGAACTATTAAAAACTAATCGGGATTCAGTCAACGAGCGGGTTGGGCAGTTACTGGAACAAAGTCGTAGCGCTGAAAAAGAATTAGCGCGGTTACAAGCAAAACTGGCTAGTTCGCAAGGAAGTGATTTAGCGAATCAAGCGATAGAAATCAATGGCATTAAAATATTAGCAGCGCAATTAGAAAATGTGGATATCAAACAACTGCGTCATACTTTAGACCAATTAAAAAATAAATTAACGACAGCTGTGATTGTTTTAGCAACGGTTAAAGCCGGTAAAGTCACATTGCTGGCTGGCATCACTTCAAATCTCACTCACCAATTCAAAGCGGGGGAATTGATCAATTACGTTGCCGAACAAGTGGGGGGGAAAGGGGGCGGACGACCCGATATGGCGCAAGCCGGTGGTAACGACCCAACTCACTTGGAAACAGCCCTACAAAGTGTTATTGATTGGGTTAAATTACCTCATTAAAAAATCAATTAAAAATAATTTGTACCAGCAAGGAACTATCAATGAAGCTTAATCTGATTAAACATGATATAAGAAGTATGGGTCACGAAATACGCTCTTACCTGCGGCTTCTACTGAAAAAAGATCTTCTTAATAATAAATTTGTCATATTTGGCCAAGGCAGAACCGGCAGTAATTTAGTGAGGACTTTATTGCAGTCTCATCCTCAAATCATTTGTCAAGGCGAAGTTTTTATGCGTTATTACTTGAAAGTATTCATGCCCAAATTTTTTCTGCAAGGTCAATTAGCAAAATATCCTTCAAATAAAGTCTATGGTTTTCAACTGCAACCCTTTCACCTCAGTTTTCATCAAGTAGACGGTAAAGCATTTTTGTCACATCTCCATAACCAGGGTTGGAAAATAATTTATTTAAAAAGAAGAAATTGGCTTCACCAAAAAATTTCAGCTTTGATTGCGATTCGTAAAAATAAATGGCATTATCGAGCCAGTGAGGCCAAAACCGATAAGTCTCCTAAAATTCATCTTAATGGTAATGAGATCATTAAAGAACTAGAGAAAAAAGGTTTAGACTATACTAAAGATAAGGAAATGTTAGACTCATTACCTTATCTAGAAATAATTTATGAGGATGATTTGTTAACAGCGGCACAACATCAACCCACCGCCGATAAAATTTTTGCCTACTTAAATCTTTCTTCGGCATTCGTTAAAACGAGTCTACAAAAAACACCTTATAAAATTAGTGAGGTAATTGAAAATTACGAAGAAATAGCCAATTTACTCGGTAAAACTCAATATGCCCAATTTTTGGAAGAATAATTTTACGGGATTAAAATAGATTCATCCGCAACATGACTAAGGTACAAGCACGAATAACTTCAATGTTATTGGTTGTAGCTTGAGTTTCTAAAAGATCATTTTCCGCACCAGGATTCATTATAATTCGTTGCGGTTTCATCAACAGAATATCTTTAATTAATTGACTTGACCTCGCTTCACCGACATACAGGGTGAGCGTATCAATTTTTTCTACAATTTCCTTTAAATGTGGATAACACTTTTGTCCATAGATTTCCGTACAGCGCGGATGTATGGGGTACACATAATGACCGTGATTAATCAGTTCTCTTACGGCTTGGTTAGCGTAACGTTCGGGTTTAGGTGAGGCGCCAAGCACCACAACTTGTTGAGGTTTTTTCATGATAATTATTTTAACGTGGGTTTGATGAAATGAGAAGTATACTCATTGGAGTTGAATATGAATTGGCAACAAATTTGTGAAGATCCGCAATTAAGAAATTTACCTTATAAAATTGAACTGAATGAAACTGGGCAATTAATTATGACACCGGCTCGATTAATTCATGGTGCTTACCAAGCTAGGATAGTAAGAATACTTGCCAAAATACTGCCATCTGGGGAATGTATTACCGAATGTGCTATCAATACCCCCAAAGGGACTAAAGTAGCTGATGTTGCTTGGTTTTCTTCCCAACGTTGGGAACAAGTTAAAGCCCAATATGAAAGCCCGATTGCTCCAGAAATCTGTGTAGAAATTTTGTCACCTAGTAATTCAAAGGTAGAAATTAATACCAAAAAACGGTTATATTTTGCTGCGGGTGCTGAAGAAGTATGGACTTGTGATGAACAAGGTAAACTTTCTTTTTGGAATCAAACCGGCGAACTGGAACAATCGGGGTTAGCTCATGGCTTTCCGGAGAGAATTGATTAATGAAGAACGTAATGAACTCCACCTGTTCAGGGGTAGATATTTTTGATTATGGCGGGTTTCGCTACGCTCTACCCACCCTACATTAGCTAAATTCTAAAATCAGGCCAAATTTTTAAAGCTATTTCTGCTAGAGAACGTCCCCGTTGAATAATCATGTCTTCATCCCATTTATTCAGATTAATAAAATATTTATTTAGCTTTAAAGGACTATCCGCTAATATTTTTTGTTTTTGATAAAACTCTGATTGAGAAAGTTTGGAGTTATTACCTGAAAGAGTTAAATTACCAATCGTGTTACCCCATTTTTCATGGATATCATGGCATTTTTTTCCTAAATGTTTTTCCCACCCATCTGTTAATTTTTGTGGCATAACATGCTCAATTGTTATAGCTTTACTATTTTCTAAATCAACCGGTTCTTTATTTTCAAATAATTCTAACTTTTTTAGTATAAATCTTACTTTTTTTATTGCCGTGTTATTATATAATTGTTTATTAACAAAACTTTCTTTAAATTCATGGTCATTAGGATATTCTTGTTGTTGCAAAAATTGTTTGGTAACACCACTAATAAAATCATGCTCTTTTTGGGCTCTGTCATAAACTGATGGAAAAAAGGCGCCTAGATATCGAGTTGTTTTATCGCAAACTGAGCGGCGAATTAAAAAATTTTCGAGTAAATTAAGTATCTCAATAAATTCTTTCTCAGTAATATGCTTTTCTTCGTAGTCATGATAAACATTTAATAGAAAAGGATAAGCTGCTGTACATTCAATTTCATTTAAACCAGTAATACGATCAGTAATATCTTTTTTTCTATTTTTTCTTTTAGTGGGAAAAAGCAACTCTTCATAATAATTTGAAAATTTAATTGACTCTTCTAAATAATTTCTAATTTCTTGAGGGGTTGATCTATCATTTAATTTTTTTAAAGTTGAATACACTTCGTTCTTTTTTACTACTTTTCCCGTTCTCATTAAAAAATGGCGGAAATATTCACTCAAATTACCTTCTAGTTTTAATTGCATCGGTTTCCAACGTTGTTGATAGAATTCATTTTTTTTATTTTTTTCCATATTAATTTTCATAAAAAAATAATTACGAATTAAATCTGCTTGTGAAAGTTCCTCACCTTTAGCATTTAGGCTTTCAAAAATCTTATAAGGATCCTCATCATCATTCAATTCAACATGAACTATTTGTAAATTATTAGTGATAATCTTTTCAAATGGCCTAACATCATAATCTTCTTCTGAAAATCTTTTTTTAAAGAAGTTAAATGCTTTAAAAAGAAGATTATTTTTATATTTTATCTCTTGGTTTTCTAGAAGATGCATAAAACACTCTTTATCACCTTGTAAATCAGTGAGAAGTAATTTGTAGCGATCTTCATCTTCTAAAAATGGATTAAATAGATAGGTTTGATCAATTTCTTCTTTGATTTTATTATTTTTCTCTTTGGCTTTATCACGTAATATGACTAATAGAATAAAGATAGTAGTTAAGCGTTGTTGACCATCAATTAATAGAAATTTTCTTGGACCTTTTTCAGTATTTTCTACCACCGGAGTTGTTACAAAAGAACCTAAGAAATGATTTCCTTTACTGTAGTATAATTCTATTAAATCATCCCAAAGCATTTGCCAATGTTCTTTTTCCCATACATAAGAACGTTGAAATAAAGGAATAATATATTGTTTTTTTCCTTCAATAATTGATTCAATGTTTTTTTCACCGGCTTTCATATTATTAAACCCCATAATAAGGTAAATAACCTAATAAGACTCCTAAGTTAGGTAACCTAGTTAGAATAAAGCATAACCATTAAATTTTTAGTAATCAAGCACAAATTGAGATTAACTAGGTAGAGCAAACATAGATTGGATGGAACAAGCGGAATCCAGTGAGGCAGCACTCTCTCTCCTGGATTTCACTTCGTTTCATCCAGGCTACCGGCTAATTAATGAGTATCTCCAAATTAATTCCATTCTTAAGAAAATGACCCTTTATTCCTTTCTGCTTTAAATTGATTTAAAGATAAGTTATTTGAGATATAACACTATTTCATATAGAATATGAAATTATTTTACCAATAAATTTTTTTACTCTCATTATTGAGAGATAAATTCAACTGTGTAACAAGGAAAGTTGAAGCTATTCTTTCTTACTAATTGTTCATAATTTGAATACAGTGCTTTTAATTTCCTGCGTATCATCGAGCTATTTTTGATGCAACCAGTTTCAATTTCATGCGCAATGGACAAAGCAAGCAATCAATTTCTTTGTTCCTAACAAGAGGAAATTCTGTGTCTTTTGAAGTATTTCAGTTAAATCCTGCTATTCTTAAAGCGATACAACAATGTGGTTATATCACCCCAACACCCATTCAATCACAAGCCATACCCACAATACTAGCCGGTCATGATCTGATCGCGTCTGCCCACACCGGCACTGGCAAAACGGCTTCTTTTGTGTTACCGGCATTACAACGTCTTTGTATTCACCCGTTCTCAAAAAAACAGTATGGTAAACCATTTATACTAGTTTTAACTCCGACCCGGGAATTAGCTAATCAAGTGAGTCAATCTGTTCGTAATTATGGCAAAAATCTCCGTTTTTATAGTGTGAGCCTCGTTGGTGGGATGCCTTACGAACCCCAATTAAAAGGGTTATCTCGACGAGTTGATATTGTCATCGCCACCCCCGGTCGATTAATTGATCATTTGGAACGTAGAAGTATTGATTTGTCAGCAGTTAATATGCTGATACTTGACGAAGCGGATCGGATGTTAGATATGGGATTTGTTAGTGAAGTGAATAAAATTGCTGCCCTGACACCCATTGAACGGCAAACTCTCTTATTTACAGCAACCTGGGATAATGAACTCGCTAAATTAGCCAACAGTTTACTTAAAAATCCCGAACGGATTCAAATCGAAACTCAACCCACTCAACAAAACATTGAACAACGTTTACATATTGCTGATGATCTCGATCATAAAAATCGATTGTTGGAACATCTCGTCGGTGATAAGGCGGTTAAACAAGCGATTATTTTTTCGGCAACTAAACAAGGTGCACATGCCCTCGCTCAGAAGCTGATTGCACAAGGACATGCAGCGGCTGCACTCCATGGTGATATGAAACAATCTGCCCGGAATCGGACGTTAACGAATTTACGTCGTGGGAAGTTGCGCTTATTGGTAGCAACGGATGTCGCCGCACGGGGAATTGACGTTACGAGTATCAGTCATGTGATTAATTTTGATTTACCGCGTTTTGCCGAAGATTATGTTCACCGTATTGGTCGCACCGGACGGGCTGGTGCTCTGGGTACGGCTATTTCTTTTGCATTACCGGATGATGTTCTTCATCTCGAGCGGATTGAACGTTATACTGGTCAGTCAGTTCCACGCTATATTATTCCTGGTCTAGAACCGACCCGTTCGCTGCACCGGTTTGCTAAAAAACCCAAACGTAAACCCTATCATTATGAGGCATCTCGCCATAGTTACTTTCAAGAGGCTTCTAAACGGAAGAGCAATAGCCACCGTAATCAACCGCTACCTCATCACCAACAACAAAGAAGAAACATGACCAAAAAGGCAATAACCTAATTGTTTCTGTTGGTTTAACCGCATCGATTCTGGTTTAGCTTGAACTGTTTCGGGACTAAAAGTCAGTATTTCCCGAAACAGCACCAATAAAAAATTATCGCTGGTTCAACAATAATTTTTATAGATTTTTGTGTGAACCATCACAACGGGGGGCATCTTTAGTCCGCTTACAGCCACAAAATTTTACTGTCGTTTTTTCAGTGAGATCTAACTCCACCGGTGAAAAACCCGTGCCGGCATGAGAACCATCGCAAAAAGGCTGGTCAGCGGATTTACCACAAGCGCACCAATAGTAGGTACCCGGTTTTACTTCAAGAACATAAGGGGATTTTTGAGCACAAACAGGTTCTGACATAAATTGTCTCCTTTTAAAGCCAATTAAGTTAAGTTGAATAAAATGTTATTTTCTTTCCCAAGTACCTGATTTACCACCAGACTTCTTTTGCAAGCGAATTTGTTCCAGGGTCATACCACGGTCAACGGCTTTACACATATCGTAAATGGTAAGTAAAGCCATTTGCACGCTCATCAATGCTTCCATTTCCACGCCGGTGGTGCCCGTGGTTTTAACTGTCGCTTGACAGTAGACGGCATTATGTTCTGGTAAAGGCATTAAATCAACGCTGACCTGAGTTAACATCAGGGGGTGACAAAGGGGAATCAAATCACTGGTTTTCTTAGCAGCCATAATGCCCGCAATTCGAGCAATACCTAACACATCACCTTTTTTGTGTCCACCGGCCATGA
This sequence comes from Thioploca ingrica, assembly GCA_000828835.1. GTDB lineage: Bacteria > Pseudomonadota > Gammaproteobacteria > Beggiatoales > Beggiatoaceae > Thioploca > Thioploca ingrica. The sequence goes on along the minus strand of AP014633.1, from coordinate 1,666,067 downwards.
TTAGGCTCAAAGTTTCAGGCTGCATGGTAATTTTACCTTCAGCAACCGCAATACGGTCAGTACTCACTTTGTCCCCGACATTTACCATATGGGCTTCACCGGCTTGATTAAAGTGGGTAAGTTGGTTCATTAGGTATTTTTTCGGTTATTTATTTTTTGATGCGGAGAAATTTGCAAAGATCTGCTTGAAAAATACCTGTAATTTTGCCCAGGAATCTTTATCGGCTGCTTCATTATAAGCCAAAGGTAAATCAAATTTCTTCGCCAAGTTATCCGCTTCGGGATTAGTAAAACTGTGTTTAACACCCGGATAAGTTACTAATTCTAAATCAACTTGAGCATTTTTCATTTCGGCTTGAAAAGCCTTAACCTGTTCAGCCGTAACAAATTCATCCGCTTCACCATGAAATACCAATACTTTCGCTTTTACTTTTCCAGGCTTAGCGGGTTCCTTGGTCGTTAAACTGCCATGAAAACTAGCAACCCCAGCTAAGTCAACTCCATTCCGAGCCATAGTTAATACAATACCGCCACCTAAACAATAGCCAATCGCCGCTATTTTAGTCGCATCGACTGATTGTTGTTTTTTAATCAATTCGAGTGCAGCTATAAAACGATTTTGAGCCGTTTCCATATTATTGAGTAATGCTTGAGCAAATTCTCCAGCTTGCTTCGGATGAGCAGCGGTTTTACCGTCACCGTACATATCTACTGCGAGTGCAACGTAGCCCAATTCTGCTAGCATTCGTGCCCGTTTACGTGCATATTCATTGTGTCCCCACCATTCATGAACAACTAATATACCGGGTCGTTGGCCTTTAATCGCATCATCATAGGCTAAATATCCCTTTAAGGTCGTTCCATTGGCGGTATAGTCTATGCCTTCACCTTTAATTTCTGCAAAAACAGTGGCATTGAAAAATAGTAACCAAACAAAATGACTCAATACAATTAATCTCATAGACATTCTCCTGAAAATTGGGTTAATGTGAATTCGATATGAGGTAAAATGAAGTTAACAGAATTGATTAGCAATGTCGATGATTTTTGCTAATCATTTCTCAGTTTAAAGCCTTTGTACAGGACACTAATTTACGAGAAAACGTACCCTACTCCAATGGGTTGATAAAGCAATTAGTTTTAAGGAGACAAATTGTCCATCATAAAAGCTAATTCTCTACCTAATTGGTCATATAATTGCGGTTCTTGTTTAGCGGGTAAAGGTACTTTTTCAATAAATGGCTTAATGAATTTCAGCGCAGAGGTGACCCGTTGCGTTTCTACAGCAGAAGATTGATTAGTAGTAGAGAAGTCAGCTTGAAAATGAATAAAAATTTGTTTTTGTTTATCCCAAAAAGTATCTGTTAATGGAGGTGAAACTTGGGTTACTGTCCATAACAATAAAATCCATTGTCCTAACTCGAAATCACCCTTCCATCTGGTTTGTAGCCAACTCAGTTCCTTTAAGGGAGGTGAGAGTAATTGCGGTAAAATCGGGTTATCATTTCCCAGTAAAATTTGTTGTCCGCTCCATAGCCCAGCAGCAAAGGCTTGAGCAGCCGGTGAAGTAGTGGGTGTGGTTTCAAATTTTTGGGTGGAAGTTATTGGATTTTGCCACGGTAGTTGTAAATTTTGTAAAACTTCTTTTATTGGATTACTTTGAGTCTGAGCTATTGTTTCATAAGTCAGGTGAATTAGATTCGGGGAATAAAATAGCTGCGGTGATAAGACACTGAATGCTATAGTCACTCCCAGTACCGCAATCGCACTTACGAGACCTAAATACCAGTAAGATCGGCTTCTAGCTAACTTCCAATTTTGCACCCGTTGATTCCCACCACAGTTTAGTTATTGATACTCGCTTGCGGGTGAATTTGAGTTCGTATCATTCTTTCTAATTCATCGACTAACTCTTCACTGTTGGTTTTACCCACCGGCTTACCATTCAGGTATAACAGATGATGAGGTGTTCCACCGGTTATACCAATCTGGGCAGCGCGCGCTTCCCCTGGACCATTAACAACACATCCCATGACAGCAACATCCAAGGGTTGCACAATATCTTCAAGACGGTTTTCTAATTCATTCACGATTTTGATCACATCAAAGTTTTGTCTTGAACAAGAAGGACAAGCAATTAAATTGATCCCTTTTTGCCGTAAGTGTAAACTTTTTAAGATATCAAATCCGACTTTAATCTCTTCCACCGGATCAGCCGCTAAAGAGACGCGAATCGTATCACCAATCCCTTCTGCTAACAGCATTCCTAGACCAATCGCTGACTTCACGGCACCAGAACGAAACCCGCCGGCTTCGGTAATACCTAAATGTAAGGGTTGTTCAATTTGAGTCGCTAATTGCCTATAAGCGGCTACGGTCATAAATATTTCCGAAGCTTTTAAGCTGACTTTAAAATCAAAAAAATTGAGTTTATCCAAAATGTCAATATGACGTAACGCCGATTCCACTAAAGCTTCAGCGGTCGGTTCGCCATATTTTTTTTGTAAATCTTTTTCGAGAGAACCCGCATTGACCCCAATTCGAATGGGGACACCCTTATCTTTGGCGCTACTGATAACCGCTTGGACACGGTTTTGACGCCCAATATTGCCAGGATTGATCCGCAAACAATCTACGCCTAATTCCAGTACTTTTAGGGCAATATGGTGATCGAAATGAATATCTGCCACTAAGGGAACATTAACCGCCGCTTTGATTTTCCCAAAAGCGTCTGCTGCTTCTAAAGTCGGCACCGAAACCCGCACAATATCAGCGCCAACCTGTTGCAAAGCACGAATTTGAGCCACGGTTTCTTCTACCTGATGGGTATTAGTATTGGTCATGCTTTGTACCGTTATCGGTGCATCTCCCCCAACAGCGACTTGACCCACATAAATCTTTCGAGACTGACGACGAGTCAGGTTGAGCGGAGAGAACATTTATTCATTACCACCAATAATAAAGGTTTTGCTTTTATTTTTTTGTTTAGGATAAGCGGTGATATTTTTAACAGTTCCTTGATATTCAACTTGTAACCCTTCGTTACCCACACTTAAATAAAAGGGTGGGGTTCCCTCTTGAATAGAGAAAACTTCCCCACTCTTACCCGTCTGATTGTAAAGAACTTTACCTTTACTATCAGTCAGTCGTGTCCAAACCGATTGTTTAAAATGGATCTGCAAACTTTGAGATTTTGGCTCAGGTGCTGCTGGTGGTTCGGTGGTGGCTGGCTGAGTTTCAGACACTCCCTCTGTGGGAGTCGTTGCAACAACAGCCGGTTGAGTTTCCTCAGACGGTTTTGGCGCATTTAACGAGCCAGCCGGATTAGTTTCAACGACGGCTGGTGGATAGGTTGGTTGTGTTTCCAAAGGCTGAAAATTTTCCCAAGCGGGAGCATCTGGTGCATTAACCGCTTCTTGAGACTCAGAAATTGAAGTCGGATAATATTGCCATAACGCCATTAACATCATTAAAGTAATAATAATGGTATAAGTAACCGCTTTAAACCGCCAATCACTACTATTGGTTTGTTTTTTCGGCGTTAATTGTGGGGTGATAACCGGGGTTGAAATCGCTGCTTGTCCACTGCGTTCATAAGCGGTTAAAATGGGCTCTGCCGGAATTTCTAATAATTTTGCGTAATTACGAATATATCCCCGGATAAAAATCGGTGGAGGTAGTTGCTCATAATTATCCGCTTCCAATGCTTTAATGAGATTGACATCTAAATAAAGTTTATCAGCCACTTGTTGAACTGATAATTTGTTTTTTTCCCGTTCTGAAGACAAATAAGCCCCGGCCTTCATCGTAGCAGTATCTAAGGATTCTACTTTTGGTTCTTTAGCTGCCGTTGCAGAAGCAGTTTCTTCAGTTGTTAAAGTCAGATCTTTTTCCGGTGTAGCTAGCTTATGAAATAAACTAAAGGTATTTTCATATAAAGCTTCTTTTTCCAACTGACGTTGTTCTTCAATATGGGCTAAAGAATCAACCTTTATCTCAGTTTGGTCATCTGCTATCCCCACAGGTTCAACCAAAGTGGCTCTATCTATATCTACATCTTTTTCTTCTACTGCTACTTGTTCCATTACAGAATCAAATTTCACTCTGATTGGGTTATCATCTATTCCCATTGAATTAACCGAAGCATATTCTACCTCAATTTTATCATTATCTATCCTCACTAGTTCAGCGGTTTCTTCTTCTGGTACCTTACTATCCGACTCTGACACCGGCTGGTCATGATCGGGTTTGGTAGCAGAACTAACTGTATTGTAAGCTATTTCTGAGTTGTTAGTTGCTTGTGGGTGAGATAAATTGACCGACTCTCCTACGGCTGGATCATAATAAGCAGTAACCTCATTTTCTGGGTTATCGATAGAATAAATGTTATGTTCTTGTCTAGAAGTAAGCATGGTATCAACTGGGTCTTGGTTAAGATTCTCTGCTGACAAATTCGTCCGATCTTTATTATCTTTAGGGTTTTGGTCAAGCGGTGGTTCTACCAAATGCAGTGGCTTTTGAGTAAGAGCCGATTCTTGAGTTTCATTCTGGTTATCAGGATTATGCTGATTATCTAAATAAAACTGAGAACCGTGAATACTTGTTGCGTTCATATCAACCTCTTTGGGAATACGAGAATAATAAATGCGGAAGATTTCAGTACTTAAAAAGTTGGCTGAACTTTCAATTTGTTGCAAATAATTGTACTTCATAGCTATTCTGATCGATTAAGTAACTGGGTTTGCACCGCATCGGGAAAATTTCGACGTAACCGATGGACATAGTTGGCTTCCACCTCTGGTTTATTCAGTTCTCGCGCAATGCGAATACCTAACCACAATGTTTCTGGCGTGTCTTGTGCCACTGATTCATAACGTGTCAAATAATCACGAGCAGTCTGATAATGTTTTTGTTCGTAGTTCAATTGAGCCATTTGATAAAGTGCGCTGGCAAATTTAGAATTTGACTGTAAAGCTTGCCGAAAATAAGTTTCAGCTTGGCTAATATTATTATTATGTAAAGCACACAACCCAGCATTAGTATAAGGAATTTCTGGGGTTTGATACACCGGATTCTCTAAAGCTTTAAGAAAAGCTTGGTTGGCCTCTTCCCAATGTTTTTGTTTACACAAGAATTGACCATAATTATTATAAATATCGGAGTCGTTGGGTTTGAGCGCAGTGGCCCTTTGATAGTGTTGCTCGGCATCTGCATTTAATCCCAAACGCTCATATAATACGGCGATGGCATTATGCGCATCGGCATAATTATCATCCAGTTTTAATGCCTTAGTGAGTCGATTGAGTGCAATATCATTTCGACCGCGCCGCATATATTCTACTCCCAATTGGAGATTAATTTCGGCGGCTTCTTCACCAGGGGGATGATTGTTTTCCTCAATATTTCGACTACAGGCGCTTAATAGCATTAACCCTAACAAACACCCCATACCTAACCATTTTTGTCTCATATTTCTTTAGGCTCCCGGCTTAATTAAAATTTAAGCTGTCGGCGCCGCCTATCTAGCACTTTTCCTGCCAATTGTCCACAAGCAGCGTCAATATCATCACCTCGAGTCTTTCGGGTTACGGTTACAAACCGTGCCTGCATAAGAATATCACGAAACGCTTCTATCCGGTTAGGTAATGAACATTGATAGTCAGTATCTGGAAAGGGATTAAATGGAATGAGATTAACCTTGGCTGGAAGATGACTTAATAACTTAACTAAAGCTTTAGCCTGATCAGGATGATCATTGATATCTTTGAGCATGACATATTCAAACGTGATTCTACACCGCGGATCTACTTTCACATAATCACGACAAGCTGCCATTAATTTGGCCAATGGATATTTTTTATTAATCGGAACCAGTTGATCACGTAAACTATCTGTCGGTGCATGTAAGGAAATAGCTAAATTAACCGGACATTGTTCTTGTAAGCGAGCTAATGCGGGGACAATTCCCGCTGTGCTCAGCGTAATACGTCGCCATGATAATCCATAACTAAAATCGTCCATCATCAAACGTATCGCTTTGACAACATTATTAAAATTGGTTAAAGGTTCTCCCATTCCCATCATAACCACATTGGTGATAACACGTCCATGTTCTTGAGAAAGATATCCTTCAGCCCGCAGACTGTGTTCTGCTAACCAGAGTTGCGCGACGATTTCGGCAACACTGAGATTGCGATTAAATCCTTGTCGGGCAGTGGCACAAAAGCGGCAATCAAGCGCACAACCCACCTGTGAAGAAACACACAAAGTACTTCGATCAAGCTCAGGAATAAACACGGTTTCAATACAATTATCATCATCTATTTGTAATAACCATTTGCGGGTACCATCTCGTGAAGTTTGCGTCAACCGAACTTGAGGTAAGGATACATAAGCACTTTCTTGTAGACGTTGCCGCAATGCTTTACTCAAATTAGTCATCGCCTCAAAATCGACAATGCCTTGTTGATGAATCCATTTCATCACTTGTCCAGCGCGGAATGGTTTTTCACCCAAGCTAAGAAAAAATGCCTCCAAATCTTGTCGATCTAAATTGAGCAGATTAATCATTGTGCTCATCTTGAGCGTTTTATCTCTTATTGAAAGATTCTATACTCATTACCGGGTTCGATTACAAATTTCTTGGGTACTGAAAAAATAATCCACTTCGGTTTTTGCCGTCTCTAGACCATCAGAACCATGAACTGCATTTTCATCAACGGTGTTAGCAAAATCAGCGCGTATCGTTCCCAGCGCGGCTTTCCGTGGATCAGTAGCACCCATTAAATCTCGATTAACTTGGATAGCATTTTCACCTTCCAAAACTTGCACCATAACCGGTCCAGAAATCATGAAATCAACCAAATCTTTAAAAAACGGGCGTTGTTGGTGTACTGCATAAAAACCTTCGGCTTGTTCACGAGAGAGATGTAACATTTTCGCAGCGATAATGCGTAACCCGGCTTTTTCAAAGCGAGCGTAAATTTCACCAATAACATTTTTAGCGACGGCATCCGGTTTAATAATCGATAAAGTACGTTCAATGGCCATTCGAATGACTAACTCCGTTAAGTTAAAGTTGGAAAATAAGAATTATACGTGGCGGCAAAAATTGTAAAAACAATCTTTCTGGGTAACCATTTAGAATGTAGGAAAACAGCAGATAAATTTTGTCAAAGATTTTAGCATAGAACTCTTAAGGGTGATATGATTAAATTCCAGTAAATAGAACTCACGTAGGGCCAATGTTATTAAGTTTGGCTCGTTACCAAATTCTACTTGGTAATGCCGATGTGCTAAGCTCTGCTTGGCGAGGTAGGTAGACGAAGCAGAGCTCGAAAGCAGCCAGCGGGGCTTGGTAGCGAGCAAAAGCATATAAGCTAAGCATTATTTTAAGCTAAGATATTTACTATAGATATTTTTGAGTACACGAATAAATTTAGACCGGCACGACGTAATAGAAAATCAGTATTTTTTTCAACTCCCATTTTAACGATTTCAATGGGTTCCGCAACATGTTTAATAGCCTGAGCGCGGGTGGTGATTAGAAGAGGACCCCTCACCAAAATATCAGGCAAAAAGAATTAAGGGGGAGTATAAACAAAGGGCGGCTGGAGTAAGATAAAGAGACAACCACCCATAAAAATACTAACACGATTTTACTGAATTTAAGCACAGTGCTTAAGAAGAGACTGCATTAATTGAGCCTTATCAGCGAAGCGATTTTAACGATGACGGAATGATAAAAACGATAGCCAGTTTTAAGCGGCTGGCAGCATAAAATAAAAAGTACTACCTTGACCCTCCACACTTTCTACACCAACTTGTCCGCCTAATTTCTCTATGATTTGTTGGACGATGGAGAGACCTAAACCATGTCCTTCGGCACGAGTTTGGTGTAATCGAGTAAACGGAGTAAATAATTTAGCTTGCGCCTCTGAACTTAACCCAGGACCATTATCATGGATCCAAAATCGAATCATTCTATTTGCTTGGACATTGGCACCTAATTCTAACTGCGGTGGTTGACCACCATATTTTAAGGCATTACTCAGATAATTAGCCCAAACTTCTTCGACCCAAGGCGCATATCCTTTAGCTACCGGCCAAGTTTCGGTTAGGCTAATTTGGGCTTGAAAATCTCTTAGCATGTAAAATAAACGTTTTTCGACCACGCGATTAATAATTTCTGCCATATCTAATGGTTGGGTTTCAATGGTATTTTGATTGGATAAGCCCGCTAATAACAGTAAGGCTTCAATCGTATTAAACATCTCTTGCCCGGCTTGTTCAATTAATTGTAAGTAATTAAGACCATCTTCTTCTAATACCGGGTCACTTGCACATCGTTCTAATAATAAACCACTAAGATTAACAATCCCATGCAAAGGATTTTTGAGATCGTGAGCCACGGTACGGGCAAAAGTATTTAATTCGGTATTCCGTTTTTCAAGTTCAATGGCATATTCTTGCCGAATTTTTAATTCGGTTTCTAACTGTTGTTGTAATTGACGAAGTTTTAAATGCGTGCTAATACGGGCTAAGACTTCTTCTTGTTGAATGGGTTTGGTAATGTAGTCAACCGCGCCTAATGAAAATCCTTTAAGTTTATCAACCGTATCTGATAAAGCTGTCATAAAAATAATGGGAATTTTTTGAGTTTCTGGTTTACGTTTTAATATTTTACAGACTTCAAATCCATCCATTCCTGGCATCATCACATCTAACATAATCAGATCGGGTTGAGCATATTCGGCTTTTCTAATCGCAGCTTGCCCTTCCTTGGCAACGAGTACTTTAAAACCAGATTGCGTTAGAAATTCTAATAACATATTGATATTATCTGGTATATCATCAACAATTAATAATGTTTTCAGTACCGGAGTGGTTACCTTCATGCAAAATGACTCACCGTTTATTTGGACAATAATTCGTTTTAGTGTTCTACTTTACTCGCTAAATAGGGTTTCACTAATTCACTAATTTTTTCGTCCTCAAATTGTTGTGCGAGTCGAATAATCCGAGCCGCTAATGGTGCGAAGCGTTCATCGAGTTGTTGTAATTGTTGAGCTTGTTCAATAATCCCATTGATATCGCCCATTTGCGTTAATTCAAAGAGCTGAGTTGCGACTTGGCTCGGTAAAGCGATTGAGGAGAATAACGCTTTATTATCATTGTGTTCAGCTATCAAGTTATTTTTGGGTACGGATTCGTAAATCCATTCTAGCGGCAAATAGCGTTGTAAATAATTGAATAATATCTCTGCACGAATGGGCTTAGCGATAAATTCGTTACAACCAGCGGATAAACTTTCTTCTTTATACTGATTAAAAACACTTGCCGAGGTGGCAATGACGACCATTTCTTTATATTTGGAAATTTGTCTCAATTGTTGAACAAATTCAAAACCATTCATCACTGGCATAATTAAATCCAGTATAATTAAATTGGGTGACTCAGTTTGTACTTTGTCTAAGCCCTCTTGACCATGAGGTGCTTCGATAACTTCAAAGCCGAGAGGGGTTAATAAATTGACGATAACTAAACGGTTTTCTAGTTGATCATCAATCACTAAAATTTTATAACGCTTGGCGAGTTCGTCTCGACCACGATAACCGGTGATGAGTGCTTGACTTTCAAGCGGTTCAGTGGTTTCTAAGCCCACCACCGCTGGTAATTCTAATTCAATTCTAAACAGACTGCCTTGACCTAAAACACTGTCGACTTGGAGTTCACTCCCCATCAGTTCAACCAATTTTTTGGTAATGGCTAGTCCTAACCCAGTGCCTTGAATTCGATAAGTTGGATCACCCACTTGTTGAAAAGGTAAAAATATTTTATCGATTTCTGCCGCAGCAATGCCAATCCCGGTATCTTCGACTTGAAACCGCACCTTATTTTTATCATAACCCACTTGGAGTTTAACTTGACCTTGATGAGTAAATTTAATGGCATTACCTAATAAATTTAGCAGAATTTGGCGTAAGCGTTTGTCATCTGCATGTATACCCATTGGTAGCGACGATAAGGGTTCATAAATAAAAGTGATTCCCTTTTGTTGAGCACGGACTTGAAATATTTCAGTAATACTTTGAATAAAGTGTATAAAGTTAAAATCAACGGGATAAAGTTCGAGTTTTCCGGCTTCAATTTTGGACAAATCTAAAATATCGTTAATTAACGTCAATAAATAATGACCACTGCGTTCGATAATATGAATCCCTTGTTTATGTTTATTACTTAAAGTCCGATCGCGACTGAGAATCTGAGTGTATCCTAAAATTCCGTTGAGAGGGGTACGTAATTCATGACTCATATTGGCTAAAAAAGTACTTTTAGCTCGATTAGCCGCTTCGGCTGCTTCTTTAGCTTGTTGTAATTGAATACTCGCCCGTTTTTGTTCAGTAATATCGCGAGTCACGGTGGCTAGACAGAGAGGGATCCCCGTATGCGGATGTCTAACGATAAACACATTACTGTGGGTTTCGATGAGTTGACCGGTTTGAAAATGGCGTAATTGAACTTCACCTTCCCAATGTTCTTGTTGCAATACTTTGGGAAAAATCGCTTGCTGCCACAATGGTCTGAGGGATTCAGCTAGATAATCAGTGAGTTGAGTTTTTTCTAACGGGCGTTGATTTTGTTCTAAACCGACTAAGCGACGACCGGCTTTATTTAAGTATGAAACTTGTCCTTCCAAGGTTGATATGCCAATAACATCATTACTATTTTCGACTAGCGCCGTAAATTTCTGTTGTTCTTCGAGTAATTTTTGTTTCTCTTGTAATTCCTGAGTGCGTTGCGCTACGGTAATTTCTAACTCGGCTTTGCTCTGACGTAACGCTTGTTCCATTTGCTTACGCTCACTAATATTGCGCATAATAGCGACAAAGCATTTAACTTGTCCGGGAATCTGGATATATTGTAAAAAGATTTCTACTGGAATTTGGTTACCTTCTTTATACTGTAAGGTGGTTTCAAAGGTAGTCGTGGGTTGTGAATGATTCCGCAAAGTGTTCACTACCGTTTCAAAACGTTCCGTCGCTAACTCGGTTCGTAAGTCCAACAGCGTTTTTTGTAATAATTCCTCAGCAGAATAACCAAACTGCTGGATAGCACCTTGATTAACATATAAAAATCGATAAGTTTCGTCATCAAACATAAAGAGACTATCGAGGGTAATATCGAGTATCGTTTTGAACCGAGCGAGCTCACGATAAGCGTTTTGTAATTTGGCTTTGGCTTGTTTTTGATCAGTAATGTCTTCGACATTACACCAAATCAAATGCTTACCTTTTCTAGTCACCAATAATCCCGATAATCTGACTGGAACTAAGTAGTTGTGTTTATGAATATATTCTTTTTCGATTGGCCCAAAGCGACCGGTGGTTTTGAGCAAATGCAATTGTTTTTGTTCTAGACTGAAGTACTTTTTGGGGGTAATGTCCCAAATGGTTAATTGATATAATTCTTCTAATGGATAGCCAACAATATGGGCATAAGCGGGATTGGCTTCAATAATTTTGCCTTGAGTATCAACCAAAAGTAGACCAATTAATGCGCCTTCAATTAAATTTCGCCAATAGATTTCACTCTCACGTAAAGCTTGTTCTGCTTGTTTTTGCGCGGTCAAATCCATGTGGGTACCAATAAAACGATAAGCTATCCCTTGTTTATTCCATACCGCGATACCACGACTTAATATCCAGATAAAATGGCCTTCTTTATGTTGCAGTCGGAATTGAACTTCATAAACGGGTGTTTTTTTACTGAGATAGTCTTCTATTTTGGCTAAAACTAAGGAAGAATCATCCGGATGAATTCGGTTAATGAGCTCTTCAAAACGGTTGCTCATTTCTTGTTCCTGGAAGCCGATCATTTGTTTCCACCGGGGTGAAAAATAAACGCTATCGGTATCGAGATTCCAATCCCATAAGCCGTCATTGCTACCTTGCATAGCTAAGTCAAAACGTTCTTCACTTTGACGTAAGGCCGATTCAACTTGTTTACGTTCAGTGATATCCACCATAATCCCAACCAACGCTTCTAACATTTCGGTTGAATCGTAGATAGCCGTAACCGACACATTCACCCAAAATAACTCGCCATTGTTTTTCAATAACCGTTGTTCAACCTGATAGCTTTTAATTTCCTTATTAATGAGTTGTTTATAATAGTTTTGCTGATATTTGATGTCATCCAGGTGGATTAAACTGAAATAACTTAACGAACCGATCGCGGCTGGCGTATAACCAGTCATTTCTAACCATTTGGTATTACATTGAATAATTTGCCCTTTCATATTAATGAGCACAATTCCGGTGGCGGCATTGTCAAAAATGGCTTTTAATCGAGCTTCTCTTTCGCGGAGTTTATCTTCAGTTTGTTTGCGTTCAGTAATATCCGTCGCGACGGATAAGCGGACTAAATGACCATCATCCCATGGAATGGCGCAGTCTTGAACATAAAACCACTTATTCAAGCGCTTATTGTGATACTCCCAGGTACAAACGCCGGTGGGTTGTCCGGTGGTTGAAATTAATCGCGAATTGGTACAAAAATCACAAACGGCTGATTGTCCAACGGGTTGCAAAGTTTGCCAACAAATCGTCCCGACTAATTCTTGAGCAAACAGTTTTTGAATAGAGTGATTGACGAATAAAATTTCATTGGTTTGCATATCACTCACATAAACGGCTGAATTCAAACTATTTAACACAATTTTAAAACGTTCATGGGCTTGTTTTAAGGCATCTTCGGCTTGTTTATGTGCCGTAATATCTTCAACCGTGCCTAAGACACCAACCACTTTACCACTATCATCATACAAGGGAATTTTGTTGACTTCCCACCAAAATAAACGCCCATCCGAACGTAAGACTTGATCAATGGCATGATAAATTGGGGTATTGGTTTCGATGACCTGTCGATCTTGATGTTGAAAATGTTCGGCATAGTCTCGCCAGATTAAATCAAAGTCCGTTTTGCCGATGATGTCATCGGTGCTATTGAGGTTGGCAAATTGAGCAACACGTTGATTACAGCCTAGAAATACGAGATTAATATCTTTCCAGGAAATCAATTGCGGAATATTGTCTAAGACTAACCGTAAAAAAGTATCCTGTTTGCGTAAGGCTTGAGTTCTTTCAGCAACTTCTCGTTCCAAAGTTTGATTATATTCCCGTAATACTAGTTCGACTCGACGACGTTCAGTAATATCTTCACTGGTGCCTAAAATGCCGATGACTTTCCCTTGAGCATCATGTAAAGGAATTTTATTCGTTTCAAACCAACGTGATTGACCATCTGACCAAATCACTTCTTCTAAATGATGGTATAGTGCTCGATTGGTGCTCATCACATAGCTATCATTTTCGTGAAGCCATTGCGCTAAAGGTTCACGGAGTAATTCAAACTCGGTTTTGCCAATAATCTCGGCTGGATTGTTAACTTGAATGAGGTAGGCAAAACGCCGGTTACATCCTAGAAATACCGAATGGATATCTTTCCAGAAGACATATTGGGGAATATTGTCAATCAGTAAGCGTAAAAATTCTTCTTGTTCACGCAACTTCTTTTCAGCTTGCTTACGTTCAGTAATATCTTGAATGAGTACGACCAAATAGTCGACTTCTCCTTGAGTTGAACGAACACAGCGTAATGATAAAGTGGTGTAAACAAGGTTACCATTTTTGTGAATATAGCGTTTATCCCTGGAATAGCCTTCTATCTGATGGGAAAGTAGTCGATTAAATTGTTCTGAATCAGCCGCCAGATCATCTGGATGAGTGAGAGCAGACCAAGTTTGTTGCTTTAATTCTTCTCGACTATAACCCAACATTTCACATAATTTATCGTTAACTTCTAACCATCCCTTGGTTGGTGAAGTGATAGCCATACCGATCAGCGGCAATTCAAAAAAGCGGTTGATTCTTTCCTGGCTGTTACGCAAAGCGGCTTCTGCCTGCTTTTGAGCGGTGATATCAGTACGAATACCAATAAATCGGGTCGGTTTACCTTCTTTATTCCACACGGCAATGCCGCGGTCTAAAATCCAAACATAATGTCCATTTTTGTGGCATATGCGTTGTGTGTTTTCATAGGTCGGTTTTTTCCTATCCAGATAAGCTTCGATATCTCCTATCGCATGAGTCAAATCGTCAGGATGAATTCGCTTACTCCATTCATCAAAGTGATTGACCAATTCCTGATCTTGATAACCCAGCATACTTTTCCAACGGGGTGATAAATACAATTCGTTAGTTTCTAAATTCCAATCCCATAAACCATCATTCGCTCCCCGCATAGCCAGTTCAAACCGTTCCTCACTCGCACGTAACGCTTTTTCAAGTTGTTTATGCTGCGTAATATCAATCCCCATTTTCAAAATTAATACACTGCCATCGCTATCGACAAAAGGATATTCATAAATTTGATAGGTACGATTGTTAGCCAACGGCTGTTCCCAAACTTTGGAGAGTAAACCTTTTTCAAATACGTCAGCCGCCGCTAATTCTTCAACACTCGCTTGTGCTGGTGCGGTTAACTGCTGTTCAAAATTCGTTAGGATGGGTTGAATTTTTTCATAGAAATAGCGGTTAGCAAATTGAATCCGCCGATCGCTAGCATAGAGGCAAATAAAAGCCGGTAAATTGTCTAAAATCGTATTAAAATGTCGGGTACTGTCATGTAAAGTTTGTTCGGCTTGTTGACGTTCTTGAATTTTTTGCTGTAATAAGCTATTTTTTTCTGCTAATTCTTGTATTCTTTCAGAAACTTGTTGTTCTAAAGTGAGATTGTATTCAATTAAGCTCTCTTCTGCTTGTTGTAGTGCGATTTCTGCACGTCGACGTTGTGCGATTTCAATTTGCAGTTGCTGAGTTTGTTGAGTGATAGTGTAGAGGTAACGACTCATCAACACAGTGATAGCTAAGCCGCCAATGAGGATACTGAAAGACAACCAATTCTGGGTAAGGAGAGAGTCATTCACTTTAGGAAAAGCGGTTATTAACCAAACTCGTCCCGCGAATTCAAATGGTTCTTGGTAGGCAGGCAGAGTTTTTTCTGAACTGCTATCTGCATATAACAGCCGTTCATTAGGGGACGCTGATTCATCCTCAATCTGTAAATTAAAATCATCGCGGTGAGGAGATTTCTCTAATACTTGTTGTACCAGGGACTTGAGTCGAATAACCGTGACTAAGAAACCGCGTAAATATTTTTGTTGTTGTGCACCGGTATTGATAGCCATTTTCTTTTGATAAATAGGGTAAAACACTAAAATAGTGTCTTGATCAACTGAGTTATCGACAATCCATTTGACCCGCGAAGTAGCTTGTAAAATCTCTTTCTCCTTGGCTTGAGATAATAGTTGTGCAAACAAATAATTGGATTGCAGATCAAAACCATAAATATGCTCAATGGAATTTAAAGAAGTGGCATAATAAATAGGAAAATACTCATTACGGAGTGAAGCCGTTATAAATTCTTCTTGCGATGAATGTTCGGTAAAGCGAAACTGGGGATAGTTTGCTTGAGCCATGCTTTCATAATGGCTGCGTTGGTTATGGGGTACTCGAGGAGCCCAAATTAGCGTAAATAGGTAAGGATGACGCAATAAGATAGGGGTAGTAACGGTATTAAATTGTTGTCTATCCAAACCATCTGGGTTAATCGCATAGAAATTAGCCAGTGTGTGCAACATTTCGACCATATTTTGAAGAGCATTTTGTAATGACCAAATTTGTTTTGGTGCCAATTTAGTCATTTCAAAATAGATTTTTTGCTGTTCTAACTGGCGAACAGTAATAAATCCAGTAATAGAGAAAATGCTACCTATTACTAACAATAGGACAGTCATTTTATATTTATATCGCATGTGTCAGTTATTAGTTATCAGTTGTCATTAATAATTTATCAGTTAACATTAATAATTTATAAGTTAACATTAATCTGTTGTCAGATAACATTAATCATTTATCAGTTAACATTAATATTTTGTAAAAAAACATTAATCTTTTGTCATGGAAAATTAATCTTTTATTAGGAAACATTAATCATTGATAACTTAACCTAATTATTAATAGTTGATAGACATTAATTGATAACAAGTTCCTAATAGTCGATAACAGCTAAATGTTTATTGATAATTAACAATACTTCGGACCGTTCTCGGTCGCTTTTAATGATAATTGACTATGACTATAAACTGGCTTCAATTTTTCTCAATATCTCTGAAACTCGTGGTAATCCGACTTCTCGGTATTGTTGTAAGGGTAACACGACCGCCTGATCAACGCGAAACAGATAGCCACTATGATCCAGCCCTGGTGTTCCTACGGGGATAAAAATATCGGGTGGTCGAGAACTCTCCGGTAATTGATTAGCTAATACAATAGTGGGTATATCATAATCGGGTAATTGAGTCTGAGCAAAACTAGAAATCCACACCAAGGTATCGGCTTCTTTCGTGCTTAATAAACGCTGACTGGAAAATTGCCAGGGATTATATTCTGGAAAATGACGTGAAAAATTGATCCGCAGTGGAAACCCGGTTTGCCAAATACAAACTTGTCGCGCCGTAATCCCATCTTCTAAAGGTAAAGCCGCAAACCGAGTTATTTTATTAAACGCTTTGACTAGTTCACACAGCGCTTGGACAACTAAATCAATATGTCCGGTATTAAGACTTTCTGTATGCCAAGCAATGACACCATAATGAGTTTGTTGCATTCGCTCAACCAAATCGGCTAATTCTGCTACCGGAACTTCTCCCACCTGTTGCGCTTGTAAGGGGACATCAACTAGTAAAGCCTTTAACATCGCAATAAATTCGGGTAAAAAATGTTCTGCTAAAGGAATCGTCGTTGCCTGAGAAATATGAGAGGTTTCACCAATAACGACTATGTCCGGCTGAGTAGCTTCTTTTTCAAAGAGGGTTTCGGTGCGTTGTAAACAGCGTTCTATCAATCGTGGAAAATGAGTTTCTACTTGAGCCCCGATTAAAATAATTAAATCCGCTCGGTTACGTATTTCTGTTAAGGTGGTCGTAATACAACCACTACTTTGCAATGCCAAGACTGAGGCGCAAGGTGTCCTAATTTGGTCAATCACCCCCCCGGTTCGTTTAGCAAGAGAAATCACTGCTCGCACTCCATCCACGTCGGTATCTAAATTGGCGTACACGGGTAAGTGGGCACGACGCAGTAATTGAGCGGCTTCAGCAATCGCCTCTTCCCGACTAACGATTTTATCAAAGACACGTGCTAATGGAGAAGGGGGTGGTTTAGCAAAACAAGTCGATGCCTTATCACAACCATGCGTTTGTACATATAATCTGCCATTGATCTCACTTCCATTTAAATCCTCACAAAGTAATGAACAAAAAGGACAGGTAATGGTCAGGTTAGATTGCATTCTGAGTATCTCTAATGCTAATTGGAATTCGTATTTATTCTACTTGGATGAATAGGAATAAAGCTACTGAAATATCAGTTCAAACACCAACATTCTTACGGTTGTAATATGAAAAATCGGCCTCTATTTAAGTGTAATAGATTTAGATTTCAGTTGAACCAAAGGGGGGTAGAAATAAATAGCTGCTGTTGCTATCAAAACCAATGGTTATAAGTCAGTTAGATCAAATTCCGGTTGGAGTGAAATATCATTTCTACTTTAGAGTGGATTAATTATCTGATATTCAAATAGTTACCCACGTCGCGTATCGATTGCTTCTCGCAAAGCTTCTCCAATAAAAATCAATAATATCAATGTTCCAACGAGTACTACAAAAGTAGTTATAGAAAGCCACCAAGCCGTGATATTGGCTTTGCCTTGAGCCAGTAGCTCACCAAGACTAGGATAAGAGGGCGGGAGTCCTAAACCGAGAAAATCCAAACTCGTTAAGGCTAAAATCGAACCACTGATCCGAAAAGGCAAAAAAGTAACGACGGGAGTCATGGCATTGGGAAGGAGGTGACGCCACATGATAGTAAAATTAGGTACACCCAACGCCTGAGCCGCTTTAACATAATCCAGGTTACGCCCGCGTAGAAATTCCGCCCGAATGTAATCGGCTAATCCCATCCAACCAAATAAAGATAATAAAATAACCAGTAATGATACGCTGGGTTCAAAAATGGAGGCAAAAATGATTAATAAATACAGTTCCGGCATACTCCCCCAGACTTCAATAAACCGTTGAAACAACAGGTCGATGCGTCCACCAAAATACCCTTGGATGGCACCAGCCATAATTCCGATTACAGTACCAATTACCGTTAAAACTAACCCAAATATAACGGATAAGCGAAACCCATAAATGAGTCGTGCCAATACATCTCGTCCTCGATCATCGGTGCCCAGTAAATTTTCTGGAGAAGGTGCGGCGGGATTCGGTTCGGCATTATCGTAATTAATGGTGTTGTAGGAATAAGGATTAGGCGGAAATAATACCCAGTTAGCCGGATTAGCTGTCAACAGTTGTTGGAGATAAGCGTCTTTATAATTGGCTTCTGTTTCAAAATCACCACCAAAAATGGTTTCCGGATAGATCGTGAGTAAGGGAAAATAATAACTACCTTCAAAGTAAATGACTAAAGGTTTGTCATTGCTTAATACTTCCGCAAATAAACTGAGAATAAATAAAATACTAAATAGCCATAAGCTGTAATAACCACGTCGGTTCGTTTGAAAACGTTGCCAGCGGCGTTGAGCAGGGGTTAAAACTGATAGAGTCATTGGTCAACTGAATCAAATTGAATACGTGGATCGATTAAAACATAACTGATATCCGTTAGCAATTTAGCGATTAAGCCGAGCAAGGTAAATATGTAAAGTGTTCCTAACACCACGGGATAATCTCGTTTTAAAATCGATTCATAGGAAAGTAATCCCAAACCATCTAAAGAAAAAATGGTTTCAATTAATAAACTGCCAGTGAAAAAAGCACCAATAAAGGCGCCTGGAAAACCGGTGACCAGCGGAATAATCGCATTACGAAAAATATGTTTATAAAGTACGGTATTTTCGGTCAACCCTTTGGCTCGGGCAGCTAAGACATATTGTTTCCGAATTTCTTCCAGAAAACTATTTTTGGTTAACAAGGTCATGGTAGCAAAACTACCAATCATCATGGAGGTAATCGGTAAAACCATATGCCATAGATAATCAAGAATTCGGTCAAACCAGCCTAATTCGCTCCAGTTATCCGAAACCAAACCGCGCAACGGAAAAATATCCCAAAAACTACCGCCACCCAAAAGCACTAATAAGGTTAAGCCTAACATAAATCCGGGAATAGCATAGCCAATTAAAATTAAAGTACTTGTCACCACATCAAAAGGACTACCTTCGCGTACTGCTTTGGCAACACCTAAGGGAATACAAGTCAAGTAGGTCAGAAAAAAGGTCCATAATCCTAAACTAATCGAAACCGGCAGTTTAGAGAGGACTAGATCCAGTACCGATTGGTGGTGAAAATAACTGTCACCAAAATCCAAGGTCAAATATTTTCCCATCATCGTCATAAATCGTTTATAAGCCGGTTGATCAAAACCGTAAAACGCCTTGATTTCCTTGAGCCGTTCCTCATCTAAACCGGTGGCACCACGATACAACCCTTGGAGACCAGTAGCCACCTCACCGGTTTGATGCCGTTGTTTTAATTCATTAATTAATTGTTCAACCGGTCCGCCGGGTACAAATTGAGTCACTATAAAAGTAATTAACATCACCCCAAACAAAGTTGGGATCATTAAGAAAAGACGTTTAATGACGTAAGCTGTCATATTAATTCAAGGCGATTACTTAAAATTGTTAGGTGGTTTACGTCCGACTAAAGATTCTAAATAGAACAATTCCTGGTCTTGATGTCCTCTGAGGGTATCAGTAGAAATCTGCGGTTCATCTAAGTTATGAGTAATAAAATAAGCTTGATGATGAGTTGAACTCACCGGTTGGACCCATTGGTTGTTTCGCAAAGTAATTTCAGTGGTACCATAACAAGTACAAAAATAAGTTCCTTTAGGATTGACTTGAATAAATATTCCCGTGCCACGGATACCAATTGCGGCGGTTGGGGGTTGAATAATCCGTTCACCTTTACTAAAGACACTCATCAGTGTTCCATTCAGTAACCGCATCGTGCTCACCAAAGAATTCTCTTCATCGCCACGAAGCCGTAATGTAGACCATGAACCCAATTGATAGACATCTTCACCCATGACAAAGATAATTCGACTATTTTCTCCGGTTTTGACAGTATCACCGGGTTTAATCATCGTGGTTGAAGTGGCTGTGATATTATTGATCCAAACTTTCCCTTTCATTTCATGGATAATATTGGCATAACTCACCCCCGGTATCAAACCCAATAAACTCGTTGCTGCCGATAAGGTTAAAAAACCTCGGCGGGTTAAATTGGATTGTTCGTATTCTTCATCTGGGGTGCTCATTTTTTTGCCACCATGTTCTCGTCACCCAGTCTTCTGCTTGATAATATAAAGGTTGTTTGGATGGTTGACCAAATTTATTCCAATACGCTATTCGATGACGTCCCGTATACCAATTTGGTATAACATATTCACCCGCTAACATCACTCGATCAAGAGCATGTACTGCAGTTACTAAGGCTTGGCGATTTGGTGCATAAATCACTTTTTCAATTAAGGCATCTATCAAAGGATTTTTTAAGCCAATCAAGTTATTACTACCTTCTTGAGCCGCAGAAGAAGAATGCCACATGGTCCGCAATTCATTACCCGGTGATTGTGATTGCCCAAAAATAGTCACTACTAAATCAAAATCAAAAGTATCTTGCCGGCGTTGGTATAAAGCAACATCAACAGTACGATAATTCAGTTTAATGCCCAATTTCTCCAAATTACGATCAAAAGGGGCTAAAATGCGTTCAAATCCTTTTTGTGCTAACAAAGCTTCAAACTCTAACTTAATCCCCGCTTCATTTTGTAATACCCCATTTTGCAAATGCCAACCCGCTTCAGTCAATAATTTTTGGGCTTGACGCAGATTAGCGCGTAATGAATGCGGTGGTTTAGTACTCACCGGTTGCCAAACTTGAGTTAAACTCGTTTGAGGAAATTGTTGAGGAAATTGTTCACTAAGCGGTTTAAGTAACGCCAATTCGGCTTCACTGGGTAACCCTCGGGCAGCGAGATCACTATTGCTGAAATAACTATCGCACCGTTCATATTGATCAAAAAATAAATTTTTGTTAGCCCACTCAAAATCAAAGGCTAAATTAATGGCTTGGCGTACTCGAATATCTTGGAAAATCGGTCGGCGGAGATTAAAAACAAAGCCTTGCATTCCCGCATTATTACTATGCGGTAATTCAGTTTTTTTGATCTCGCCGGAATCAAACTTTGGCCCGACATAATCTCGTGCCCAAGCTTTGGATTCATAAACCGCCATGAAGTCAAATTCGCCTGATTTCAAGGCTTCTAGAGAAACTTCTCGATCTTGATAATATTTGAAGGTAATCCGATCAAAATTATACATGCCTCGACGGGTATTTAAATCCTTAGCCCAATAATTGGGATTACGTTTATAAGTGATGTATTTACCCATTTGATATTGGTCGATGACATAAGGACCACTCGCGAGTAAGGGTTTAGTGACAATCGTATCAAAGGCTTTACCAGCCGCACTGGCTTGCGCAAAAACGGGGATTTCAGCCGCAATCAAATGTAGTTCCGGATTTTTTTTAGCGAATCGAAATCGTATACTGCGGTTATCGATAATCTCAGCGGCTTGAATATCATTCCAATAAATTCGATATTGGGGGTGAGCTTGCTCACTTTTGAGGGTATCAAACGAAAATTTAACATCGGCAGCCGTCACTGGCGAACCATCGGCAAAACGCGCTTGCGGATTAAGACGGAAGGTGACTGACAATTCGTCCTTGGCTAACTCAATATCTTCAGCCAATAATCCATACAGGCTAAAGGGTTCATCTTGGCTTTTTTCCATCAACGTTTCAAATACTAAAGACAGTCCAGTGGCGGCAATCCCTTTAAGTAAGTACGGATTAAAACTATCAAAATTACCAACTCCAGACAAGATTAATTCACCGCCTTTAGGCGCATCCGGATTGACATAATTGAAATTTTTAAAACCAGGTTCATAGTAGGGTGTATAACCCAAAGCCGCAGAAGGAGCAGCTAGTACTTCAATGACTAAACTCCAGGTGAATAATAGACATCCCGCGAGGAAAATCCATCTTTCCATAAAAATTCCTTATTTATAAACCAGTTAAAATTGATTAGTGAAATTATTACTTTTAACTTTTCCTTTAAAGAATATAACGTTGGCTTTAGCATCATTCGTGCTCCAAATCATATTCGTACCAGACAGGTTATTGAGACCAAATAGAGAACCAATCCCAGTGTCCACATTGACGCTGGTTACTTTAGTTGGTTCTCCTAAAATACGAATCACTTCTTCTTCCGTCATACCCTCTTTAACTCTATTAAAATTAGTATAGGTTAAACCAGGAGTTGCACAACTACTTAGCAGTACCACCATCATGATAAACCCTATTACGGATTGACTGAAATTAATTGACATAGCTGTTCCTCGAAGGTATCAAAGCCATAGAAAGATGACACTTTATTTATCTTGCTTTAAAGTAAACTTTAATGTCAAATTATTTAAATAAATACATGAATTAATTATAGTATTAAAAAATAAAAATAGCTATGATTAAGAAATTAATCAGCAGCGGTGATCAGTCATTTTTTACCGATCACCGCGTAGGGTGGGTTAGGCGTATCCTTTTTTTATGCCGTAATTCGCCTGCTGTGGTCTGTGGTGGATCAATCAATTGTAGGGCTGAACCCACGTGTTCGTTCTCCCACTCCTTATTATTAGACAAGAATGGTTTGCGGTTTTAGAGGTGGTAATTGTTCCGGTCGGATTTTAGGCATTAATATCATATCCGCTTCATCAATATCGACCGTTTCTCCATGACTATTTTGTAAAGGTAATTCGTAATCATTCCAACCTTTAATCCCGGTTTTTAACGATTTAACTGATTGATATCCCATCAATTGCATGACATAGGCAGCTAGAACACTCCGATTACCGGAGCGGCAAATAACAATAATATCTTTATCTCGTGCTTTGACCAGTTTTGGTACTGTTTCTTCATAGCCATAATCACAAGCCGTTTCTAAAATACCACGGGGGACATTGATTGAGCCTTGAATATGTAATACCTCAAATTCATAAGGTTCACGAATATCGAGCAATAGGGGTGAATGATTATTTTCAATAACTTTCTGTAAATCCCAGGGAAAAATTTCCTCAATAGCCGGTAAACAATCATTAATTAAATCTTGAAAAGTTTTCATCATTTTCCTCAATAATAATTATAAGTTAATGATAACAAAGTCATATTAAATCAATAGTCACGGTAGCGCTGAACCGGAAGTGATTTTGGCGTAACTGCAGTTACAATCCCGAGTTGCTACCGGGTTAACACTCACTGCCATTAAGTTAAGACTGGTTACTTCCCTCTTTGACAAAGGGGGATTGAGGGGGATTTTTAAATTTCAACCCCTTAAATCCCCCCTCGCCCCCCTTTGAAAAAGGGGGGGAATCCTTAACTTAATAGCATTGGGGTTAGCACTACCATAATGACCTGCTGTCATCAATATTTTATTATATTCTAATATTATTAATTTACCTGAAAACTTCCAGTTTGCCAAACTCAACCTCAAATGATAAATAGGGAGAAATTAGGGTTGGATAAAAGAATGGGTTGGACTATATTTTATAGCCAACCTCAATTGCGGAAAGTCATTCAACCGAAAATAGAACTGATGTAAACTCATACCCGTGAAACTACCCACCTCACGGATGAAAATACTGACAATTATTCTTGCTCTTCTAACGAATTCATGGCATCAAGCGCTAAATAACTTATTAAAGGTGTATAATTATTGGGAAACACTAGCAACTGCTGTGGGTGTTTCGTTAACAATGGTTGAATTTTGGTCATGCGCCGTTGTGCTTTCTTCGCGAGTTGTTTGAAGAAAGCCAGATGAAAAATGCGATACAATAATACCCACATTTGTTGCATTAAGCGGGTATATTCCAACTCATCTACCAATTTTTGATAGTGGTTTGCGGAGATAGCGTTTGGATAATCATGGTTAACAACAAAATTGGAAATAGGGGCGTCTAAAGTGTTCATAGATTCTCTCCTTAAAAATTAAAGTTTCACCATTAACTTAGGAACACATTTTCAAACTTCTTGAAGTAACTGACTATTGTCTTTAATAACACTTCATATCGATTTTTAGGTGAAAGCGATGTTACCTTCAAGTTATTATTAGGTTATTATCAAGTAACAAAACTAACCCATGCACATACTCCGATTCGATGAACTACTTATAAAATACATGCACGACAAGGGTATCAGTGTACCCGAATTAGCCAACGCTATCCCGCGAATTGATCGTCCTACCGAAACTTTGAGTCGGAAAGCGGTTTATGACTGGCGAAAACCACCCCGTCCTCTTGGTGAAGGAACTTTGCCAAGTGAAAGAGAATATGTTTTAAGACTTTCAAAAATACTTGGTTTGACCCCAACACAGCGTAATCAATTTCTCGAAGCTGTTAAGCGAGGTTACCTTGAACGAGAACAATTTGTCAAGGCTAAAAAGTTTGAACCGGAATCTATTAATGATAGCGCACCCTGCGTAGTTGGAGTACCCGTTTATAATCCCAAACAGTTCTTTGGTCGGACCAAAGAATTAAAAATGATTTTTGATTTATGGACTCGGTTTCCTTTATTACATATTGCCTTAATCGGTCCCAAATGCAGTGGTAAAACTTCATTACTTTACTATTTGCAAGCTATTAATAAAGCTAAACCTTATGAATTGCGTACCAAGCAACGCTGTGATTGGTTAACTTTGTTACCTCAATATCGCTTCGCACAAATCAATTTCGCTAATCCGCTTAATCATGATCAAGTATTTCTGTTTAAAAATGTGTTAGCTCAGTTGGATATGCCGATACCGACCCCTTGTGATTTGGTTAATTTTATTGAAACCGTGACTGCCCATTTAAATGATATCCCCACTTTTATTTTGCTCGATGATATTGAGGTTGGATTACAATCGAAAACCCTGGATCCGGCATTTTGGGGTGGATTTCGTTATTTAGGATTTGATGCAAGTCAGGGAAAATTAGCTTTTTTACTCACTGCCCCCGAAGTTCCGGTATCACCGCTGAGTGAACCTTCTACTTTTATTGGTTTATTTGGCAGAGTTTTGGAATTATCTGCTTTGCATGAAGCAGAAGCGGATGAATTACTTGATAATAATGCTGAAACCATTCGTCATATATTAAATGTACCCGAACCTTTTACTGCTGAGGATAAGGTCTGGATGTTAAAGCAAAGCCAAGGTTGGCCCGCTTTATTACAAATTTTATGTAATAGTCGTTTTGAAGCTTGGCAAGCCGATCAAGGGAATGATGATTGGAAAATGAAGGCCCAAGAAGCTTTAATAACCAGTCGATGTTGGCATCACTTAGGATTTAATAACCCTAAGTGAAGCAATGTCATTAAGTTAAGCAATTGGGCGTTAGGGCGAACACATCGCCCCTACCGACGTGGTATTTTATAGGGGCAGACCGGCGTGTCTGCCCTTAACTTAATGGCATTGCTCCTACGCTGGCTTAGTTTAATGGTAGTGACCCGACGCTTGCTCAGAGTTCAAGCCACGCTAGCTAACACTCTTTAATGAGAGCAACTTAAAATAAGTTTTTGTCAATAATGAAGAACAAGCAGAGTTCATTAATTGATGATAAACCTGTCGAATACCGATAGTTAGATCAGTAGCTTGCCAACCTGGTGGGAAAATTTCCTGACGGTAACTGTTGTGGGCAGCAATAGATTCAGCTTGATAATAAACATAGATATGTCGACCAAGCACATTTTCGATCCGATACTTAATTTCAGAAATCGTTGCGGCCCTACCCGAAGCCAATATCATAATTGGGGTACTAGAGGCAATGGAGGAAGCAATGATTTGCTTGGCTATAAAGCGACCAATATCATCACATAGCACATAATCTCGTAATGTTTCCATCTGTCCGAAGATTTTTGATACCCGTTGTGCCAAACCATTTTCGATCAAGGTAGTGATTAGCCCTTTACGAGCACCATAAGCAAAGCCATACACCGAACTAGGCCGATAAATTCGCTTAATTAATTGAGCTGGCAGGGTAAGTAAGCGCTCTTCCTGGTGGAGTTTCAGTTCCGCGTAGGGCCGTAGTGGAGCCGGTAGGGAATTCAGGCCGATACCGATTTGTCCCTCAAACAAGCCACCAGCGGAACTTAACAGATGAAAAGTATGTGTCGCTTGGGGAAATATTCTAGTGAGTTCTTTTGCACACTCCAGTACCCGATTGAAACTTGCTAGTTCTTGCGCCAGTTCTTCCCGCAATGAGCTAAAGCCACCTTTTCCCGCGCTCCAGATCAGGTTAATCCGTCCATTGGTGGAATAGGTCACTTGGTTATGTAATTGGGTCAGTAAATTATTGAGTTGTGCTTGCTGTTGTTGAGGATCATACCAGGAGTAAAACCACAACTGGATATCAAACCGTGACCGGCGGAGCAATTCACCCAAAACGGCCTGACCAATAAGACCAATACCAAATAGCAGGACAACGCGCCAGGGTTCCACTGGCTCCTTCTGAGCTGCAAAATTGGATAATACTACCACGTCAATGCTCCCGAAAATATTCGATCAATATGGCGTCCAGGTTGCGATCAACGACAAAAAAAGTTGGCTTGCCCTGAATGTGCAATAATACCACCGCCAGATATTCCAAAAGAATACCCAACAGGAAAGTTATCAATCCACCAAAAAATGATATTAGCATAACCAAAGAAGTCCATCCTTTGACCGAAATTGTTTCCGGGTAAAATAGCATTTTCAACAATACATAACTGCTGTACAAAACACTTATAATGACCGCCGCTCCACCAATCAATGCACCCAATCGTAAGATTTTAGTATGAGTGGTGAGCAACAATCGCCGGGAGTGAGAAAGCAGTTTATGAAAATTGTAACCGCTCTTGCTCTTACCAATGAATCGATGATCTTTGAGTGGCATCAACAAGGGTTCAATCCGCTGCGTAAACCAGGACAACGCAATATCGAAATAGGTTTCATGGCTACAAATACTCGCTGCTGCCCTGCCAATATTGCCTCGGAGCAGGCGGAAACTGTTAAAATAGCGAATATTTTGGTTGCCAGTAAGGATAGCGACGAATTGCTTATAAAACCGCGATCCCCAATCACGCCACCAACTTTCATGCACATCTCCAATGGCGTTGGCATAAACAATGTCGCAATGGGTTTCGGCTACTTTACGCAACATGTCTTCGATGCGATCAGGTGGATGTTGCAAATCTTCGTCTAGTGTCACGAGCCAATCTCCCGATGAATGCAAGATACCGGCAATCGTCGCTGGATGTTGTCCAAAATTGCTGGACAAATGAATCACACGAACCCAAGAATATTGGGTTGCCAACGTATCTAAAATTTGGGGAGAGTTGTCAATCGCCAAGTCATCTACAAAAATGGCTTCTAACAACTCCATCGGCGCGTTTTTGGCAAGCCAATGCTCACGAACCTTTGCTAAATGGGCAACTAATTTTTCCAAATAGGGAGCCCCGGCATATACCGGCGTGACGATGGATAAGGTAATGCTTGAAGATACTTTCATCTGGTGCGCCTGTTAAACAAATGGTTGAGAATGTACCTAGCTAAAGAAACGGAAGGTTTACAACCACTCCCAACTCTGCCTAAGTAGGGTGTATAAGTTCATACGAAATCAATTTTTGTAACGAAATGGTACTAGAAAGTGCTCAAAATCAACTCTATTTTTGCTAGTTTAATTCAATCAGAACAAGAGATTATAGAAAAATTACTCACTCATACTCATTTTACGCTGGAGCGAATTGTTTCGACCGGTCAAGCAACCCCGGCAGGTCAATGGTATGACCAGGAACAGGATGAGTGGGTCATTTTATTAAGCGGTTCTGCCGGTTTGTTATTCGCAGAGGAGAACATTATCCGTGTGCTACATCCCGGTGATTATATTCATATTAAAGCTCATCAGCGGCACCGTGTCGAATGGACTGATTCATCGCAACCAACGGTATGGTTAGCTTTACATTATCGCGTTATCTCTACGGAATGAACCGTTACACTTCTTGCTCCCACAAACCGCGAATCGCCGCGATTCCTTGAGCACCGTGTGACCAAGCCATTAAAGTATCTTCCACTCTCATTCCACCCAAAGCGTAGACTGGACAATCAGCCTGTTCGGTCAGTTGAAAAAATTCAAACCATCCTAACGGTGGGGTACTGGGGTGAGAAACTGAATTTCGTACCGGACTGAGCACAATGAAATCAACGCCGATTAAATTGGTTTGGAGAATTTCTTCTAAAGAGTGACAGGAAGCGGCTACCCATAATTCATGACTTAATGGGCGTTGGATACAATTTAACAACCGTTCACTACTCAGATGAACGCCGCTGGCACCCACCGATAAAGCGATTTCTGGGGTAGCATTGACCAGCAATGGAGCAGCATAACGATTACAAACGGTTAAAGCTTTTTCAGCACAATGGCAAAAATCATCTTCAGCTAAACTTCTCGCACGCAATTGCACCAAGGAGATACCTTTATCCAAACAAGCTTCTAATTGATAGAAAAAATGATTATCTTGAGCAGAAGAGGGTTCCGGGGTGATTAAATACAATGAGGGGAGTCGGATAGCCGCTATAATCGGAGAATCCGCCACCGGGAAGCGATAATGAGTTAAATCACGGTGTGCACACCATTGAACCGCTTGCCCTTCTTGCCCCAATTCTTTACCACGCCATTGTTCAACTTGCCATACATCTAACAGTACTTTTTTATCCGGATAAGTATGGGTAATGCGAATCAACGGTCGTGCTTGTTGAACGGTAATATCTAATTCTTCTTTCAATTCTCGTCTTAAGGCTTCTTCAATGGATTCGCCGAGTTCACATTTGCCCCCGGGAAATTCCCATAAACCACCTTGATGAACATGATTCGGACGACGGGTAATTAATACCTCACCAACTAGGTTGTGAACTACTCCCACTACCACTTCTTCTTGCATTGCTTGAATATTATCCATTAGCTCACTCTCCTCAGTTTATCAAACCGAGGTTTGATGGTTAGATCAAGTCCGATATTCAGCATTAATACGCACATAATCGTGAGATAAATCGCAAGTAAAAATCGTTTCCTGGTCATGACCACGACCTAATAATATCCGAATTTGAATTTCGGGTTGTGCCATGACTTGTTGACCTTGTTCTTCAGTATAATCCTGAGCTACACCACCTTGGCGGACAATAGCGACTTGATTGAGATCAATTTGGACCGTGTTGATATTTAAATCAGCTAGACCAGCACGACCGACCGCAGCTAAGATACGTCCCCAATTCGCATCACTGGCAAAGAAAGCGGTTTTCACCAGTGGTGAATGCGCAATCGCATAGGCGACATCAAGACATTCTTGTGTAGAAGCGCCTTGTGCTACCGTGATGGTAATAAACTTAGTAGCACCTTCGCCATCTCGGATGATCGCTTGTGCCAAATATAAGCAAACTTCAGTGAGGGCTTGACAGAATGGCTTAAAAGCGGGGTGTTCAAGGTTATCGATGGTCAGTTGCCCTTGTCCCGTGGCAACCAGTACACAAGCATCATTAGTGGAAGTATCACCATCAACAGTAATGCGATTAAAGCTACATTCAACGGCTTGGTTAAGACCCGTTTGTAATATCGACTGGGGTACCACCGCATCAGTTGCTATGAAAGCTAACAGCGTTGCCATATTCGGCTTTATCATTCCAGCCCCTTTAGCAATAGCCGTCAGGTGAACGGTTTTTCCGGCAAGGGTACGTTGGATTGATATGCCTTTCGGTACCGTGTCGGTCGTCATAATAGCCTGGGCGGCTTGGTTCCAATGATGCGCATCCAAATTGGCTAAAGCTGACGGTAAAGCCGCTTGAATTTTGTCTACCGGTAGAGGTACACCAATGACACCCGTCGAAAAAGGTAACACTTCCTTCACTAAACACCCGCTTAATTGCGAGACCCGTTGGCAACAAGCTAAAGCATTCTGTAAACCACGTTCGCCGGTACCGGCATTGGCGTTCCCGGAATTAATTAATAAAAAACGGGGAGGGGTCGTCGTTAAGTGTTGTCGAGCCAAGACCACTGGTGCGGCGCAAAAGGCATTGCGAGTAAATACTGCGGCACAATTGCTGGTTGGAGCGAGTTCAAATAAAGTTAAATCATCACGTTGTACTGGTTTGATTTGGGCACAGGTGGTACCTACCTTGATGCCAGTAATCGGATGCAGTGGAGATAATTGCGAGGGTAAATTAACAGCCATTTTTTCAATTCTTACTCTAATTGACCATGACAATTTTTATACTTTTTCCCGGAACCACACGGACAAGGTTCATTCCGACCAATCTTGCGACCTTGGCGAACAAAGGGTACTTTCGGTGCGGGCGTTTCTTCTTCATCCGCTAATTCATTGGTTAACCCTTCTACTTGTGCATGTCGATACTGCATGGGTGCCCGTTGTTGTCGCCGCTGCGCTTCCACCGCTGCTACATCGGCTTCAGCCCGAATTTGGACTTTAGAGATGATACTGACCACTTCCCGTTTAATTTGTTCCAACATTTGCGAGAACATTTCAAACGCTTCCCGTTTATATTCGTGTTTGGGATTTTTTTGTGCGTAGCCACGCAGGTGAATACCCTGCCGTAAATAATCCATCGCGGCTAAATGTTCTTTCCAATGGCTATCGAGTACCTGTAACATCACCGCTTTTTCAAAATGACGCATGACCGCCAAACCCACTTGCTGCTCTTTCTCAGCATACACGGCGGCAATGGTTTCTTCTATTTTCTGGCGTAACGGTTCTTCATGTAAATTGTCGTCTTGAGCTAACCATTTAGCAATGGGTAAGCGCAAACCAAAAACTTGTTCAATCGCATCTTCTAAACTGGGTACATTCCATAATTCTTCTAAACTCTGCGGTGGAATATAGCTATCGATCACTTCATTGAGAACATCATGACGAATGGCTTGGATGGTATCGGCAATGGAATCGGTATCCATTAATTCATTGCGTTGTTCATAAATCACTTTGCGTTGATCATTCGCAATGTTGTCATATTCTAACAGTTGTTTGCGAATATCGAAGTTGCGTCCTTCAACTTTACGCTGCGCATTTTCAATGGCTTTGGTTACCCACGGGTGTTCAATGGCTTCCCCTTCTTCCATCCCGAGTTTTTGCATTAAAGTCGATACCCGCTCAGAAGCAAAAATGCGCATTAAATTATCTTCTAAAGATAAATAAAAGCGGCTGGAACCGGGATCACCTTGCCGTCCAGACCGACCGCGTAATTGATTATCAATGCGGCGGGATTCATGGCGTTCCGTCCCAATAATATGTAACCCACCACTGGCAATGACCGCTTGATGCCGATCTTGCCATTCTTGACGTAATCTGGCTAATTCAGTGGGCTCGAGATTTTCGCCTAACGCTTTAATTTCCGCTTCTACATTACCGCCCAGGACGATATCGGTACCACGACCGGCCATATTCGTTGCAATGGTTACGGTACCCGGACGACCGGCATGTACAATAATGTGTGCTTCTTGTTCATGAAAGCGGGCATTTAATACTTGGTGTTTAATTTTGTCTTGGTGTAATAATGAGGAAATAAATTCAGAACTTTCAATCGAAGTCGTTCCCACTAACACGGGTTGACCCCGCGCTTGACAATCTTTGATATCATCAAGAATCGCTTTATGTTTTTCCCGTTTAGTCAGATAAACCAAATCCCCTTTATCGTCACGAATCATGGTTTTATGAGTCGGAATCACTACGACTTCTAAGCCATAAATTTGTTGAAATTCATAAGCTTCCGTATCGGCGGTTCCGGTCATGCCGGCTAATTTACCATACAACCGAAATAAGTTCTGAAAAGTAATCGAGGCTAAAGTTTGATTTTCATTTTGAATCACGACATTTTCTTTGGCTTCTACTGCTTGATGTAGCCCTTCTGACCAGCGCCGTCCGGGCATTTGTCGTCCGGTAAATTCATCGACAATAACAATTTGATTATCTTTAACGATATATTCGACATCCCGTTGGAATAAAGTATGCGCACGCAACGCGGCATAAACATGGTGCATCAAGCTAATATTGATGACATCATATAAACTATCACCGGGTTTCAGAATTCCTTCTTTAACCAGAAATTCTTCCACATGTTGATGTCCTTCTTCACTTAACACGACTTGTTTACTTTTTTCATCGACAAAATAGTCACCGGGGACTTCAATTTCCTCATCTTTGCCGGTTTCGCGTGCTTGTGGCTTAAGTCGAGGAATAATCTCATTAATTCGGCGATATAAATCAGAATTATCATCCGTGGGTCCAGAAATGATCAGTGGCGTTCGGGCTTCGTCAATAAGAATCGAATCGACTTCATCGATAATCGCAAAATGTAACTGGCGCTGAACACGGTCTTCTTTACTAAAAGCCATGTTGTCACGCAGGTAATCAAAGCCAAATTCATTATTAGTCCCATAAGTAATATCAGCGGCATAAGCGGCCCGTTTTTGCTCAGAGTTCATATTGGCAATCACTACGCCAGTGGTCATTCCTAAGAATTCATAAATACGTCCCATCCATTCAGCATCGCGACGAGCTAAGTAATCATTGACGGTGATAATATGAACCCCTTTTCCAGAAAGGGCATTGAGATAAGCCGCTAAGGTGGCAACCAGTGTTTTACCTTCGCCAGTACGCATTTCGGCAATTTTACCCTGATGCAGTACCATACCTCCAATTAATTGTACATCAAAATGGCGCATATTTAATAAGCGCTTCCCGGTTTCTCTCACGGTAGCAAAGGCTTCCGGAAGTAATTCTTCTACCGTAGCACCGGCTTGTAACCGCTGGCGAAGCACGTCGGTCTTGCTTCGCAATTCATGATCAGTCAAATTTGTAAAGCTCGGTTCTAACGCATTAATTTGATTAACATTCTTAAACATGCGTTTAATTAGCCGATCATTGCGACTACCAAAAATTTTAGTAAGGAAGTTACTGAACATGATAAAAATAATATATTCTGTTGTGAGTTATCGATTATTAATTATGTCGATGTCATTACGGATTATTTTAATGATAATTAAGTTAGAATTCGGCGGAAATAATTGAGATTAATCAATGCCGTAAAAAATTAAAAGGCGAACGTTAACACAGGCTAGTTCTTTTTGCAAGATTCTGGCTGGTAAGTGGGTGAGTTCACGACAATCGCTTGAAGATAAGTTAAGTACCTGAGCAACTGTTTGAGGTTTTACGTGCGGCTGCGTTTTTTATTCAAGCTATTGTGGGTTCTACTAGAATTAGAATCTTGATTTTAATTAATATTCATTTAACAAGGTAGGCAAGTGTTAGCACATGTTTTACAATACCACTAGTCATTAACTAAATATCCCAGAACTCTATCGTTATCCAGAAGTGTTTTCCTCTGAAAAAGACCACAATATTTGCAAAATAGGGAGGAATTCAATTTTGGACAACATTAAGTCTTGATTTCAAGAGAATACTGTGAGCGAATATAAAGATACTTTAAATCTACCTCAAACTGATTTCCCAATGCGAGGCAATTTACCTCAACGCGAACCGTTAATCTTACAGCGGTGGGAAGAACTCAATCTATATCAACAGTTAAGACAACAAGGGCAAAAACACCCCGTTTTTATTTTGCATGATGGTCCGCCCTATGCCAATGGTGATATTCATATTGGTCATGCGGTTAATAAAATTCTTAAAGATATTATCGTTAAAGCCCGAACGCTCAGTGGCTTTAATGCGCCTTACGTCCCAGGATGGGATTGCCACGGGTTACCGATTGAATTAGAAGTAGAAAAAAAGCTTGGTAAAGTGGGTTATGAAGTCAATGCCCATGATTTTCGTCAAGCCTGTCGTCATTATGCCCAGCGGCAAATAGAAAGACAACGTATTGATTTTAAAAGATTAGGTATTATTGGGGATTGGGATAATTCCTATTTAACCATGGATTATCGCACTGAAGCCAACATCATTCGGGCATTAGGGCGTATTATTGCTGCCGGACACGTTGATAAAGGTTTTAAACCCGTTCATTGGTGCACCGATTGTGGTTCAGCTTTAGCCGAAGCCGAAGTAGAATATGAGGAAAAAGATTCCATTGCTATCGATGTTCGCTTTTCCGTCCTGGATGAATCTG
This sequence comes from Thioploca ingrica, assembly GCA_000828835.1. Taxonomy (GTDB): domain Bacteria; phylum Pseudomonadota; class Gammaproteobacteria; order Beggiatoales; family Beggiatoaceae; genus Thioploca; species Thioploca ingrica. The sequence continues at coordinate 1,631,682 of AP014633.1, read as the reverse complement.
CTCTACTAGCGCGTTGCCATCATGCTCCGGATCGAGTGGGTTCTGGTCCGCTCTCCATCGTTATTTGGACAACAACGCCTTGGACTTTACCCGCTAATCAAGCAGTTGCACTTCATCCTAATTTAGAGTATTCCGTGGTGCAATGCCAAGAAGGTCAATATGGTACTGAACGTCTTATTATTGCTGAAGCCTTACTCAGAGATACCCTATTTCGATATGGTGTCGAACATTATCATGTCGTCGCTTATTGCCTAGGTAAAGATCTCGAAGGATTACAATTACAACATCCCTTCTACCATCGCCAAGTTCCTCTCATTCTCGGTGAACATGTGACGACTGAAGCGGGCACCGGTGCGGTTCATACTGCGCCTGGACATGGGCAAGAAGACTATGTGATTGGAAGTCGTTATGGGTTACCGGTGGATAATCCGGTCGATGGTGATGGTCGCTTTTTGCCCACTACGGAATTTTTTGCCGGCGAAAATGTTTTCAAAGCCAATGAACACGTTATAGAAATCCTGAAAGCTCAAGGCAAATTACTTCATGAACGTCGAATTCGTCACAGCTATCCTCATTGTTGGCGTCACAAAACTCCCATCATTTTTCGGGCAACTCCACAGTGGTTTATCAGCATGGATAAACATAACTTACGTCAACAAGCCTTAGCCGCTATCAAAACTGTCTCGTGGACTCCAGAGTGGGGAGAACAGCGAATTGAAGGCATGGTTACTAATCGCCCGGATTGGTGTATTTCCCGGCAACGCAATTGGGGTGTGCCGATGCCTTTATTTATTCATAAAACCACCGGTACTTTACACCCCCGTACTCCCGAATTAATCGAAACGGTGGCGCAACGAGTAGAGCAAACTGGCATTGATGCTTGGTTTGAACTCTCAGCAAAAGAATTATTGGGCGCAGAAGCCACTGATTATGAAAAAATCACTGATACCTTGGATGTTTGGTTTGATTCTGGCGTGACCCATGCCACTATTTTAGAAACTCATCCCCAATTACAGGTACCCGCAGACTTATATTTAGAAGGTTCGGACCAACATCGCGGCTGGTTTCAATCCTCACTGCTGGCTTCAGTTGCAATGCGAGCGGGGGCAGCACCCTATAAAGCAGTTTTGACTCATGGTTTTACCGTAGACGCTCAAGGTAGAAAGATGGCTAAATCCTTGGGTAATGTTATCGCACCCCAAGAAGTGATTAAGACTTTTGGAACCGATATTTTACGTCTTTGGGTAGCCGCTACTGATTATCGAGGTGAAATCACGGTCTCAGCAGAAATTCTCAAACGAGTTGCTGAAGCCTATCGGCGCTTACGCAATACCGCCCGCTTTTTATTAGCCAATCTGCATGGTTTCAATCCAGCCACTGACTGTATCGCACCAGAACAGATGTTAAGCCTAGATCGTTGGGCAGTCGATCGCGCTTGGCAATTACAACAACAGCTTATCAACGCTTATGATGCCTACTTATTCCATGTGGTTTATCAAAAAATCCATCATTTCTGTGCAGTGGATATGGGTAGTCTTTACCTCGATATTATTAAAGATCGCCAATATACCTGCCAAACGAATAGCTTAGCGCGTCGTTCCGCGCAGACGGCGTTATATCATATTGCTGAAGCTTTAGTTCGCTGGTTAGCCCCTATTCTCAGTTTTACCGCCGAGGATATTTGGCAATACCTACCCGGTCAACGAGGGAAATCCGTATTACTGGAAATGTCTTGGTACCCTGGCTTATTCGCTAATTCTGCCGCCGAACCCTGGGAAAAAATTTTTACTCTCCGTGAGATCGTTAATAAAGAATTAGAAAAGTTACGCATAGCGGAAGCCATTGGTTCCTCCTTAGATGCCGAAGTCGACATTTATTGTGACAATCCTCTTTATACTCAATTAGCGGCATTGGACGATGAACTCCGCTTTGTATTGATTACCTCTTATGCCCGGATTCACCCAATAAATAATAAGCCAGAATCAGCAGTAGCGGGAAATGAATTTTGGTTACAAGTGACTCCCTCGCAACATCCTAAATGTATTCGTTGTTGGCATCATCGTGAAGACGTGGGAACTCACACGGAACATCCACAATTATGTGGACGTTGTGTCGACAATGTCATTGGTCAGGGTGAACAACGCCGCTATGCCTAATTTATCGCCATCAAGAACCCCGGAAAACAATTTTTCTCGTGCTGAGCAGAAACCAACCAATGCCTTAATATGGCTATGGTTATCTTTACTCGTGGTGATTCTTGATCAACTAAGTAAAGTGTGGATAAATACTCATCTTCCCTTTAATCAAGCGGTTGCCGTGTTACCTTGGTTTGATTTGAGATTACTTTACAATACCGGTGCAGCCTGGAGCATTCTCGCTACCGCTGGGGGATGGCAACGCTGGTTTTTAAGCGGCTTAGCTATTGTCATTAGTCTATTAATCGTTATCTGGCTATCACGGTTAACCCGGCAACAAGGGTGGTCAGCCAGCGCCCTCGCTTTGATATTAGGTGGTGCGATCGGTAATTTAATTGATCGAATCATCTATGGGCATGTTATTGACTTTATTGATATTTACTATCAACAATGGCACTGGCCAGCTTTTAACTTAGCGGATAGTGCTATTAGTATCGGTGCGGTTATGCTGCTGATAGAGGCTTTATTTAGTAACCCCCAGCGATAGTACGCTGATTAAATTTAATTATTTTAAAATTTAACTCATTCATTCAACCGAAATCAGGCAAAAGTAAGATGGGTAGAGCGTATTCGCGCAAAACCCATCCAATTGGTAACTAACGAGTTAGCAAAAAATAGCCAATTTACGCTGTTGGCGGGCAACGCTTTTACCCACCTTAAAAATGAATATTAAAAAGATAACAATTGGTTACATTATATTTATCCTCATGATAATTGTATTAGCCGATCAAGGTGATTATATCGCTATTTTAAAAGATTGGGTCGATATGATTCCTTACGGAGATAAAGGAGGACATTTGATTTTAATGGGATTGTTATCCTTAACCGTTAATTTAAGTTTCAAATGTACACTATGGACTGTTAATCAGCATACTTTTTTAAAAGGGAGTGTGATTGTTGCTGTTCTCGTGACGTTAGAAGAAATTTCGCAATTATTTTTTAGTTACCGAACCTTTGATTGGGAAGATTTATTATTTGATTATTTAGGTATTTGGGCGTTTGGGCAATTGGCTTGGTACTTAAATCAAGCTAACCATTCGGTGACTGATGAAAATATGAATTAATCTAGCATTTACCGACGTGGTAATTGCTCCGATAATCCATCAGTTGAACGAACGAAAGGAAAATAACCATGAAAGACGAAAAGAAGAAATTAACCACCAACGCCGGGGCTCCCGTCCCCGACAACCAAAACGTCATGACCGCTGGACCGCGTGGGCTGATGCTACTGCAGGATATTTGGTTTTTAGAAAAGCTTGCCCACTTCGACCGAGAAGTTATTCCCGAGCGTCGTATGCACGCCAAAGGATCCGGCGCCTACGGTACCTTTACCGTGACACACGACATCACTCAGTACACCAAGGCTAAGCTGTTTTCTAAATTGGGTAAAAAGACCGATGTATTCGTCCGCTTCTCCACCGTAGCGGGTGAGCGCGGTGCGGCGGATGCGGAACGCGACATCCGCGGCTTTGCTATCAAATTCTATACCGAAGAGGGCAACTGGGATCTGGTGGGCAATAACACGCCGGTGTTCTTTCTGCGCGACCCGCTAAAGTTCCCGGATCTCAACCACGCGGTCAAGCGCGACCCGCGCACCAACATGCGCAGTGCGCACAGCAACTGGGATTTTTGGACCCTGTTACCAGAGGCTCTACACCAGATCACCATTCTCATGAGCGACCGTGGCAATCCACGCACGTATCGCCACATGCACGGATTCGGCAGCCATACCTTCAGTTTCATCAATGCTAAGAACGAACGCTTTTGGGTCAAATTCCACTTCAAGAGTCGGCAGGGTATCGAAAACCTGACTGATGTAGCGGCAGAAGAACTGATTGGTAAAGACCGCGAGAGTCACCAGCGGGACTTATACGAAAGCATCGAAAGGGGTAACTACCCGCGTTGGGACTTCAAAGTGCAAATCATGCCGGAAAAGGATGCCCAGACCTACCGCTTCCACCCATTCGACTTGACCAAGGTGTGGTCGCACCAGGACTATCCGCTCATCGATGTGGGTGTGCTAGAACTTAACCGTAATCCGGACAATTATTACGCCGAAGTAGAACAGGCGGCATTCAATCCAGCTAATGTGGTGCCCGGCATTGGCTTTTCACCTGACAAGATGCTGCAAGGCCGTTTGTTCTCCTATGGTGATGCCCAGCGTTACCGCCTAGGTGTAAACCACAGCCAAATTCAGGTGAACCAACCGCGTTGCCCGGTACACAGCTTTCATCGTGATGGCGCGATGCGTGTGGACGGCAACTTTGGCAGCACCAAGGGCTATGAGCCAAACAGCCTAGGTGAATGGCAGGAACAGCCTGAGAGCAAGGAACCTCCATTGGATCTTTATGGCCCCGCCAACCATTGGAACCATCGTGAAGACGATGATGATTACTACACCCAGCCAGGCGACTTGTTCCGCCTGATGACCCCGGAGCAGCAGCAACTGTTGTTTGAAAACACTGCACGTTCCGTGGGCGGAGCCGATGTTGAGGTACAGAAGCGTCATATTCATAGCTGCTTAAAGGCTGATCCTGCCTATGGCAAAGGAGTCGCTATGGCACTAGGTATCCCTCTGAGCGAAGTTCCGAAATAGACTAGTGTGAATTAAGAGCAAGCCCGTAAATGATACCAAAAAAACATAGCAGCGGCTAATCTACCAAACACCTGAACCAGGAGTCCCTGATAAGATCGGACTCGACTGGCACATTCAATAGTTAACTTGGATTCAAACCAAGCAAATAAAGACTCAATCGGCTGACGCACCTGCGATACTGCCGTTGATAACCATTGGTCAGCTGCTTCTAAATAAGGTTGTCCTTTCTGTTTTTTTACCGGGGTTCGCACAAGAAGAGCTTGTTTATTCTCAACGGCCTTGGCATCAGGCCACTGATAAGCTTTATCGGCGTAGAGTTCGTTATGATGCCAGTATGGATGGATTTGCTCAAAAACTTTACTGTCATGATCACTTGCACCGGTAAGACCAACCTACTCCGGAGGTGGTAAAGTCCCAGCCTGACGCCTTGCAACCACGTGCACCCGAACACCATAGTAGAAACAATTTTTTGCTCGCACCATAACCCGCATTCGCGAGTTTAGGTGCTACTTTCGCCTGGAAACGGTGTCCTTGTTTGGCTAAGACGACTGGGAAAGAATCCGTTAGCCAAACCCGGCCGTTATCTTCAACTTCTTGTTCTGCCAATATTATTTCCAACCGGGGTGCAAAAACATCCGCTACTGGGTTTAACCTTTGGACATAAGCCGTATAGCTTGGCCAGTTGGGAAACCATGCACGTAAATGGCGGTTGGCATCAGTGTAAATCTGGTTAATTTTAGTTCTTTCATCAATGATTCCAAATAGATATAGGGTGATGACTTCCTCATCAGTACAGCTTAGATCGGCATAATTCGAGAAGCGTTGACAGTAAATCCATAACTTTTTACGATAATGCTTGCACACGTAGAGATAAATTGTTATTAATTGATCCTGCCAGTCCATCGTTTAATCTCCTTGGTAATTGGCTTGGTTGCTTTTTTACTTGAGGCGATGGATGGATTGGCTTCAAGTTTCAGGTCTTAATTCGCATACTAGTGTTAGCTAACAACCGGTTCCAGCGGAAGGCGCAAAGCCAGCGTAGGACCACTGCCATCAACTTAAGGAGTTCCCCCCTTTGAAAAATGGGGGTGAGAGGGAATTTAATCGGTTGATAGATAACCAAGCTAATCTTCCTGATTACCCCGGAAGTAAAGTGAGAGAATAATCGCTTAAGTTGACGGCAGTGAAGCGTAGGATGGATAGAGCTTTGCTACGCTATTTATTTCGGTTAACCCATGATAATCTACCAGCTTTAGAAGAAACTCGTATCGAAGTTGCTCGAGGCGTGCTTAAATACTTACACACTCGTCTGCACGTTACCCTACCGGCAGCGGAAAAATAAGTTCAACGTTTGTAGGAGGCAAAACAGTAATCATTTAGGCAAATGTATTCTGATTTACTCATGGTTTGGCGTTAAGGTAGAACCTGGTATAACCACTTAATTATCTAACTTTAATCTAACTACACTTTATGACCATAAACTTAGTGAAAAAAGATGAGAATTATGAACTATAAAATAGTTGGAAAAAATATCAAGAATGATTTAAAAGCAGTGGTACGTGAAGAAATTGCTTCTTACCTTCGTGCTTTGTTTACCAGAAAAACGCAGTTGTCTCGCAACAATTTTGTTATTTTTACCCAAGGTAGAACGGGAAGTAATTTACTGAGAAGTTTGCTCAATTCACATCCAAACATTTTCTGTATTAGAGACCCCTTTGTACGTTGGCATATTAAGGTGTTATTTCCTAAGTTACATCTTCAAGGAAAATGGGCTAAATATTCTAAAAGAGCAACAGTATGTGGTTTATTGTTCCACGACATGCACTTAAATTTCCAAAAAATAGCGCATCAAGAGATTTTGTCTTATTTCTATAACCAGGGTTGGAAAATCATTCACTTAAAAAGAGAAAATTTTTTCAACCAAATCATTTCTGCTCGATTCGCATTTAGCCACCGACAGTGGCACTATCGCTCGGCAGCCGATTGTGAATCAATCCGCTTAAAAAATATCTATATTGGTCCTACTGAAATGATCCAATTGTTGGAGGAGAGAGAAGCGCGTTATTTGAGGGAAGAAAAAATGATGGCACAATTTCCTCATATAAAAATAGTTTTTGAAAAGGATCTGTCAACAGCAGAACAACACCAAAAAACCGTCGATAAGATTTGTGACTATTTAGGTATTCCCTCTGCACCGGTTCAAACGGAAATGATTAAAACACCCCGTAAAACCAAGGAACTGCTGCAGAACTATGAAGAAATAGTGGCATTCTTGAAAAATACCCAGTATGCCCACTTTCTTGAAATGGATTGAAAGGGAATAAACGAAATAATTGACTGGTTCCCATTTTTAAGATAATGATTACAAATCAATATTTCGTCACCCGTAAAAAAAAGATTGTCAATTAATGGACTATTTATTTAACCCTAATTTAGGTCGTTCGCTTACCAATAAAGCCCGCCAATGAGTGGGTGGCGGATCCGGTTCAATTTCAAAATAGTTGCTATACCAACGAGAACCATTCCACATTCCCACAAAAATAACCCCATTAAAACATAATACAGCGGTATTAATGGGTGGTTTAATTTGCCCAACATCATTCCAATAACTTTGTTGTCGTTTCATCTCTAACTCCTCTAAAAAAATCACTCGCGTTAGAAATGAGTTAGGATAGATCTCTTTTATTATAGAGATTAAATAGTTATCACTATAAGTCTACTGCATTACTAACCGCGGATTTATCATCGCCTGATTTAAACTGACTCCCCAATGTAAGTGAGGACCGGTGGCGCGTCCGGTTTTCCCAACCATCCCAATGAGTTGCCCAGTTTCAACGGTTTGTCCCTCAATCACATTGATTTGATTGAGGTGACCATAGAGGGTTACAATTCCCTGACCATGATCAATTAATATCGTTTTCCCGGTAAAAAAATAGTCCCCGGTATTAACAACTTGACCGGGAGAAGGAGCCAGAACCGGTGTACCCAGAGGCGCAGCAATATCTAAACCACTATGCGGTTTGCGAGGTTGTCCATTGAAGTAACGACGTAATCCAAAAGAACTGCTTAGTTTGCCTGGGACGGGTTGCTTGAGCGGCAAGGGTGAATAAGTGGTTGCACGCCAAGGCGTTGCTAAAGCCGCTGCGATTCGTTTTGATTCAGATTGGATTCGTTGTAACTCTTCTTGATTGGGATTAACAAAATGGCGCTGGTTAATTTTAACATGTTGAACTTGATATTGTTTATTATAGACTGTAAAAGAATAATTGCTCTGGTTTGAATCAACTAGGTAGTGCACTCCCGGTTGGGCATCTAATGGAATACCAACCAGTGCAACCCATTGTTGTTCATCACGTAATACTAATACCGGTCGTTGTTGATACTCAATACGCGGTGGTGTTGGACTCATTATAGGTAATGATATCCAAGCAATACCACCTGGTACGGCCGGTATATCACGCAGTGATCGAAGCGAAGGGGGTAACTGGGCATTGATCACCGGTGATGCCAGTGATGACCGTTTTTCGGATGCTTGAGCTGATAAAGGAGAAGTTGACGAAAGTTGGGTTTCTGCTCGGGGTTGAATTACTGATACTGGAGTGGATTGAGGAAAATGAGTCGGTGGTAACGTACAAGAAATACAGATTAATTCACTTAATCCACTGATAATAATATGTTTTATAAGTAGTTGCATTTTGTTATCTCTCCAACCAGCCCTCTAAAAATGACTTTACTCTGGTTGGTACCGCAAAATTTTTAACGATTCCTAAAAACGGTGACCTTAACAGCAACGGAGTCACCGCTCTTATTTTAGTACTAGGATTGTTTACTAGTAATAAGATATTATATTCAATTTATTGTCATTTTATTTGCAGATCTTAAGCAAGATATTGGTCAAAAAATTTTTTGGTGACTTGCCAAGCTTCCTCAGTTACCTCGCTGTCATAGCGATGGCTATCTGGATTGACAAAACCGTGATCAGCATCATAACTGTAACATTCTAAAATTTTATTGGCTTCTGCCATGGTATGTTCAAGAGAGGCTTGTTTATCCGGCCAAGTTCGTTCAGTTTCAGCGAAAATAGCTAACACTGCGCATTTTAAAGGGTTAGCATTATGTTTATCTAAAATGATTCGACAATAGTAAATCGCAATAGCGTCAACTAAGTCGGGATTATTCAAAACAGCATGTTGTGCTTGTACCCCCCCAAAAGACCAACCTAAGATACCCATTTTACGACGTGGTGCTTGCAACGTAGTCAGCGCCGTATATAATTTACGTTGGTTGACTTCTTGATCCAGACTGCGCATATATTCTCCGGCTTCTTTAACTTCGGCTGGATGGTAATCATTATATAAATCAATGACCATAGCCCGATAACCGGCTTTGGCAAATCGGTCCGCCCATTCCCGATTATAATCTAGCATGCCCCACCAATCATGGATAATGAGTATCGCTCGAGTTGCTTGTTCTGGGCCAACAATATAGGCATTAAACGTCTCACCAGCAGGGGTAGTTAATTCCATCAATCACTCCTTAAATATAGACCAACTTTAACTCGGAAAGTGAGGCTAATCGAATCAGCCCAAACTTGCCTTACTTTTAAACATAGATAGACCAAAACAGAATTTTGTTACGATGGTTTTATACCTGTTTATTTTATAATACATACTTTGTTCTCTTGATGTCTAATGATTCGATAGCGCTTCAAGAAATCCTAAGAGGAAATAATTCAAATTTGATTGAATAGCCAACTTATTTGAGTTTAGAGAAGTGAGTCTATTATGTCCGCTAAATCCTTTTTTCAAGTGGTTTTAGCCAAGGAAAAGTGTGATTAGTTTTGTGCTTAAATTGTTGATAAAATACTTTACCCAGCTTTTTTTATTTCAATAATCTAATATATGTCTTTGAAAAATTTAATAACAATTTACCAACAACGAGTCAACACGGCTTTAGATACTTGGTTACCAACCGCAGCCATTCAACCGACCCGGTTACATGAAGCCATGCGTTATGTCGTATTGAATGGCGGTAAACGAATACGACCCCTGTTAGTGTATTTAACCGGTCATATTTTAAATGTTAACCCCACTTCATTAGATGGACCGGCTTGTGCAGTCGAATTGATTCATGCTTATTCTTTAGTCCATGATGATTTGCCGGCGATGGACAATGACGATTTACGGCGTGGTAAACCGACTTGCCACAAAGCCTTTGATGAAGTAACCGCTATTTTAGTTGGTGATGCCTTACAAACTTTAGCTTTTTATATACTCAGCCATGATTCCGCTTTACCAATCACCGCTCAATCTCGTTTAGCCATGATTAATACGCTTGCCCTTGCCAGTGGCTCACGTGGCATGGTTGGTGGACAAGCGATTGATATGGAATCAGTTAGTCAATCTTTAACGGTAGCCGAATTAGAAAACATGCACATCCATAAAACCGGTGCACTCATCCGCGCCAGTGTCAAGTTAGGTGCTTTAGCTTATCCAGCGATTGATAATGATTGGCTAGCTAAACTCGATCACTATGCCAAATGTATTGGTTTAGCCTTTCAAATCCAAGATGATATTTTAGATATTGAAGCGAATACCGAAATTTTAGGTAAATCGCAAGGCGCTGATATTGCTAACAATAAAGTGACTTATCCCGCTTTGCTTGGATTGCGCGGTGCCAAACAAATGGCTACCGAACTAATTGAACAAGCGCTGGTTAGTTTAAGTGATTTTGATGATAAAGCTGATCCACTCCGTTGGATGGCTAATTATATTATCACGCGAGCTTATTGATAATGAACAAAACTTTTTTGATTTTAGGTGGCTACGGCAATGCGGGTCGCCTAATTGCTGAATTATTACTTCAAGAAACTCCGGTACAGTTAGTATTGGCTGGCAGAAATCTCGAGCAAGCTCAACGGCAAGCGCAACTCCTTAACCAAAAATTTAACACTCACCGGGTTGCTGGGGTTTATTTAGATGCCGCTGATTTAGCTAGCCTCAAAGCAGCCTTTGCGCAAGTCGATTTGGTCGTAGTCGCTTCCAGTACCCGTAATTATGTTGAAAATATCGCTCAAGCGGCATTAATAACCGGGATTGATTATTTAGATCTGCAGTTGTCTAGCGCTCATAAAATTCAGGTTCTCGAAACGTTGAGAAAGGATATTGAACAAGCGGGTCTTTGTTTTATCACCGAGGGTGGATTTCATCCGGGATTACTGTCGACGCTAATCCGTTATGTGGCTCCAGAATTTGATCACTTGGAAACCGCTCAGTTAGCGAGTCTCATTCAAACCAATTGGCAAACTTTATCTTTTTCTCCGGCCACTTTAACGGAATTTGTTCAAGAGATAACCGAAGCTAAGCCCATGATTTTTAAAGAGGGTGACTGGATTCAACTCGATTGGAATTCTTATCAACCTTTTCATTTTGGCAATACGTTTGGGCAACGCCACTGTGTACCTTTATTTATGGAAGAACTGAGAGAATTACCTCAAACCATTCCTTCGCTAAAAGAATTAGGATTTTTCATCGCTGGATTTAATTGGGTAACGGATTATCTTATCTTACCACTGAGTTTAGCCTTATTGAAATTTTCTCCTTCAGTAACGCCGCTGGTTAGTTCACTGTTCCAGTGGGGATTGAATACTTTTAGTAAGCCACCTTACGGTGTTATTCTCATGTTAATCGCTCAAGGTCAGAAAGACAATAAGCCCATAACCATGCAGCTACAATTACTTCATTGGGATGCTTATTTATTAACGGCTGCCCCGGTGGTGGCTTGTTTGTTACAATATTTAGAGGGTACTTTGCCAAAATCAGGATTGTGGTATCAGAGCAATGTGGTGGACCCAAAACGAATGTTAAGTGATATCGAAGGATTAGGAGTCCGATTTGAAATCAGGAAAATGACTGATTTAGGGTTGTAACCGCTTGGTTGTTAAAACATTTTGTAGACATGCCGGTTTGCCCCGACAAAGTTATCCATCAAAATCAAAATCGGTTTGACTCAGCATTAAGATAAGACTGCCGGCAGGCGAATATAAAATTGGCTGCCTTTGCCTAGTTCGCTTTTTACCCCTATCGTCCCATGATTTTTCTCAACAAACTCTTTGCAGAGAATTAATCCTAAACCCGTACCAGATTCGCCAGCCGTTCCCCTGGTGGTGTGATGTACATCTATTCGGAATAGTTTATCAAGCTCTGCTGCGCCGATACCCACGCCAGTGTCCTTTACTGAGATTTCGACTTCAGTACCTTCAGTATGAGAGCGGATTTCTATTTTTCCATTTCGGGGAGTGAACTTAACGGCGTTGGCCAGCAAATTCCTGAGCACAGTATTCAACATGTATCCATCTACCCATACCGTTTTGGTTTCAAGCGCAACCGAGCAGCGAATATTTTTGGAAGCGAGTTGAGGAGTTAACAGATCAATATCCGTGTTAACCACCAGTTCTAGGTTCATGATTTCAGGTTGTGCCTTGATTTTGCCCGTTTGCAACCGCGACCATTCTAATAAATTTTTTAATAAATTAAATCCGCGGTTCGAGAAATTGTGGAGCATCCATAGATCATCGTTGTTATGGCTTTCAACGGGGCTGCCTTCAATTAATAAATCAGATAATCCAATTAATCCCGTAAATAAGTTACCTAAATCATGTGCAATGATGGAGAAAAATTTGTCTTTGGTCGCATTGGCTTCTTTCAATTGGATCACCGTTGATATCAGTTCTTGCCTGATTATCTCAAGTTCTTTAATCTTTTGTTTAAGCTGTTCTTCAGTCGTCTTCAGTTTCAGGTGAGTTTGAATACGAGTGATTAACTCTTCCGTATTGAAAGGTTTAGTGACATAATCCACCGCACCTAGTTGGAAACCCTGAATAATAGTTTCTTTATCCGCATAGGCGGTTAGAAAAATAATGGGAATATCTTTGGTATTATCATCGGCTTTCAATCGCTGACAGACCTCAAATCCATCTATTTCTGGCATCATAATGTCTAATAGAATGAGTTGGGGTTTTTTCTCTTGGAGCACTTTAAAGGCTTGATGAGCACTTTTAGCAAACAGAGGATAATAGCCATTTGATTTCAGTGTATTTCCCAATACCTGAAGATTGTGAGGATTGTCATCGACGATTAATATCTGAAATGTTTGGTTCATTGCACATTCGATTTTAGTACATTGACTAATTCAGGAAATTGGTTGAGTGTCTTTTCAATTTGTTCTATATTAAATGCTTGAATATATTCGCTTAAACTTTTCCCATAATAAGTGAGGTAGGAGAAGTGATATTTTTCACCTAATAATTTAATCTGTGCGGAAAAGTCGCCGATCTTATCCAAATCGAGTCCGTCATGGATCGCTTCCCATTTGAGTAAGCCCGTTTCCAATTCTGCTATTAATTCTACCCCGTTAATTTGATTAACCGGCACGATATGAGCCAATTTATCGGGTTGGTCAACGGTTTCAGGCAGATGAGATAACGTGGTATACTTTAAATAGTAGGATATTGCTCTCAACAAGTCTGAGATATGAATCGGTTTAGGTAAAAGCCGGTCAAACATGAGTGCTTCGATTCTTGAATGTTCATCGGCTGCGGTAGCGGTTAAGGCAATGACCGGAATTGTTTGAGTGTTGGGATTGGCCTTTAAATATTTGATAGCTTCATAGCCAGACAGGATGGGCATTCTAATATCCATTAAAATGAGATCCGGCTGATATTCTTCGGCAAAAAGCAAACCTTGTTGTCCATCCACTGCTTCGATTACTTTTAAATGAACTTGAGATAACGTTTCTTGAATAAGTTGACGATTATATTCGATGTCATCTACTATCAACACCGTTTGTCCGGGTTCAAAAGCGATATTTTCGAGGTTGAAAGTCGGTTGCTCACCTTTGGAAGTGACTATATTTTTTAGTATAACATCTCGTAACGTAATTTCAAAGATACTGCCCTGATTTTCTTGACTATAGATTGAAATTTGCCCTTGCATCATTTCAGTGAGTCGCTTGGTGATGGCAAGCCCTAACCCGGTACCCCCATATTGGCGATTACTTTGGCCATCTTGTTGCTGAAAGGCGGCAAAGATTTTTTCTTGCTGATCTTGAGGAATACCAATGCCAGTATCTGCCACCGCGATAGTTAAATCCAGTTTGTTGAAATCGCTCGTTTTGTTACAGTGCACACTTAATTTGACGTACCCTTGTTCAGTGAATTTCACTGCATTACCAATCAAATTAAGCAAAACTTGTCTGAGCCGAGTTTCATCCAATACTAATGTTGTGGGTAAAGTGCGGTCAACTTCGACGATAAAATCTAACCCCTTTTCAGTTATTTTGAGGGAAAATAATTGTTTTAATTCATTGATAATGAGCGTTAGATCAGTGGGTTCTAACTGAATCTCCAGTTGTCCGGCTTCAATTTTTGATAAGTCAAGGATATCATTAATTAAAGTCAGCAAGGCTTTGCCGGCAGTTTGAATCGAAGACAGATAACTTTGCGATTTACTATCCGTTATATGTGTCGATAGCAGTTCTGAAAAGCCAATAACCGCATTCAATGGCGTCCGTATTTCATGACTCATATTTGCTAAAAATTCACTCTTAGCTTGGTTGGCCACATCCGCAGCTATTTTCGCTTGTGTTAATGCGGCTTCGATTTGGTTACGCTCAGTGATATCCAGCATGGTGCCTAAGATTCTAATCGGTTGACCTTGCTCGTCGAAATCACATTGTGCGGTTAATTCTATAATGCGTTCGGTGTGGTCAGGTCGAATGATACGAAATTCGTGATTTTGTGCAGTGACCACACTGCCACTGATAAACTGTTGTGCGGTCTTCATGATCAAGTCTCTATCTTCTGGGTAAACTTGATTCAGAAAGTTTTCTAAAGAGGGTTCGATAGCGTGTGGTTCATGTCCTAACAGACGATAATTTTCAGCAGACCAGATCTGTTTATCTTCGGCCAAATTCCATTCCCAGATACCCAGATGTGCAATTTCTTGAGCACGTACCAGCATCGCTTCACTTTTGCGTAAAGCCTCCTCAGTTTGCTTACGGCGGGTAATGTCCTCAATCTTAGCGAGAAAGTGGGTCGGTTGCCCAGTTTCATCAAAAAAAATTGAAGCGGCTAAATGTCCCCAAATAATTTGGCCATCTTTGCTAAGATAACGTTTTTCCATTTGATAAAAGGGAATTTGACCGGTTAAGGCGAGTGTAATTAACTCTTGATTTTTTGATATATCTTCTGGATAACTGATATCAGCTATCTTCAACTGGAGCAATTCCGATTCGGTATAACCTAACATTTGGCAGAAAGCGAAGTTTACTTTGATAAACCGCTGTTGCATATCACCGATTACCATCCCAATGGGTCCATCTTCAAACATTCGGCGAAACTGCTCTTCACTATGACGTAGTCGTTGCTCAGCTTGTTTACGTTCAGTAATATCAAGCACGGTGCCTAACATTCGGATGGGTTTACCGTTAATATCTCTATAAACCTCACCTTGAGCAAACACAGTTCGTTCCTCGTGATTAGGCAACCCGATTCTGAATTCAAGGTGGTAAGGTTGTTTGCCTTTCAGGACTTTATCTATCGCTTCAAACACTTTATCTTTATCGTGAGGATGTAAGCCGTTGAGAAAGAGATCGTATGAAGCTTGAGTTTCACCCGGTTCATAACCAAAAATGCGGTATTGTTCACGAGACCAGATCTCTTCGCCGGTCTGAATATTCCATTCCCAACTCCCTAAATGAGCAATTTGTTGAGCCTTTTCTAAATTCTCCTGGCTTCGCCTTAAGGCTTCTTCCATCTGCTTGCGGTTGCTAATATCATTGACCACCAAGGCTACATAGCTGGGTTTTTCAGTTGAACCGGATATCAAGAAGTAATTTTCCAGCGTATGGGTCACCTTACCTTGACCGGAAATTAACTGCATTTCTCCAGACCATTGCCCGGTTTGCAGGAGTTGTGGCAGGATTTCTTCCTGCAAATATTGTCGTAATTCACGTGGATAATAATCGCTAAAATCTTTACCGAACAGGTTGTTCGGTTCTTCCTGAATGAAAGCCGCCAAAGCCTGATTCAAGTAAACAACTCGATGATCGAGCGTTATTATTCCCATGCCCTCCCCAGAAGTTTCTACAAATTGTTTAAAGATGGTCAGTTCTTCTTCGTTGTGCTTTTGCTGAGTGATATCGGTAGAAATACTACAAACGGCTTGTAATTCTTCTCGATAATCAAAAATAGGAAACTTGACGGAAAGATAAGTATGCAACCGGTTATCGTGAAATATGGGTTCTTCTATTACCACCGGTTCTTTAGTTTCCTGGACTAAATCATTGTTTGCTTGAAATTGGTGCGCAATCTTCTCTGGGAAAAGCTCGTCAACCGTTTTACCGATGATCCAATTTGGATCGTACTTAAAAACAGTTTGGTGTTGGCGATTAGTAAGCAGATAACGACCCTGAATATCTTTTACACTAATCATCATCGGCGCATGTTCTAAGATTGACCGTAAGCGGGTTTCACTTTCTAGCATTCGGATAATGAGTGGATTAACAAAACTCCAAAATGCGATAACGCCTATTGAGGTAACTACAATGGTCATGAGTAAAACCAGTTTTATGGCTCTTATAAAGGGTGCTCGAATTTCAGCTAAGTTAATTTTAGCGACAATACCCAGGTTGAGTATGGATACCGGTTCATAGGCGGCTAGTACCATCACATTCTGATAATCCAAACCAACCATGATACCGGATTGTTCACTGAGCGCACGGCGCATGGGTTCTGCTAACTTTGATTGCAAGGGAACCGATTGAGGGGGTTCTGAAATTGAACGTTGGTGGCGAAGCAAAAAAACAATTTGACCCGCCTCGCGTTTGGCTATGACCAGTTCGCCGGTTTCATCAAATCCATGGTAATCATGATAAGCATCCATCACTTGACTCATGGTCGAAGAAAATGCTAATTCCTTAACCTGTTTAAGCTCAGCGCGTGCTATAGCTTCGATGATACGTGCTCGACTTTGCGCTATTTCTCTTAATTGATGGCTTCTATCCTCAAAAGCTTCTTTATACAGTATTCCAAAAACGATGGTTGATAATATTCCAGTAGCTATTATGAGAATTAAAGCAGATAAGATAATGATTTTTTTATGGTAGTTAGTTTGTTTCATCAGCATAAGGTGGGCACGTAGGCAAATTATATTCCATAAAATAATTAATTAATTTTATTAAAATTTTTTTAATCATTGGGTTAATTACTATCAGGTTACGCACGGCTGCCATTAAATTAAGACTTCCCCCCTTTTTCAAAGGGGGGTTAGGGGCAATGCCATTAAGTTAAGGGCAGACACGCCGGTCTGCCCCTACAAACCCCACGTATTTATGGGCTGTAGGGGCGAACCGACGTGTTCGCCCTAGCTTAACTTAATGGCATTGGGGATTAGGGGGGATTTAGGTGGTTGAAATCTAAAAATCCCCCTCAATTCCCCTTTGTCCAATTGGGAAGAAAATATTCCTGCAATCAAAGAGATATTGAACGCTAATCAATATCCATTTCTCTTCTGAGAACGATTTCTCAAGAGGAATTCTTTTTAAGCAATTCAGTAAATTCTAATGCTGGTAAAGGACGGCTAAACAGATAACCTTGTACCAAATCACAATGGTGAGTTTGAAAAAAAGTAAGATGTTCTTGAGTTTCTACACCTTCAGCTATGATTTTTAAACCTAAACGCCTGGCAAGTGAAATAATGGCTTCGGCAATGGCGACATCACAGGGATCCGTGGTTAAATCACGGACAAATTCTTGAGCAATTTTAAGATTATCTAAAGGAAAGCGTTTGAGATAACTTAAAGAAGAATAACCGGTGCCAAAATCATCCAGCGATAAGTTGATACCTAATTTTTTGATTTTATTCATTAAACTGATAGCTGCTTCGGCACCTTCTAAGAAAGTACTTTCGGTGAGTTCCAGTTCTAAATAATCTGGGCTCAGTCCAGTTTCAGAGAGAATCATCATGATTTTCTCTAATAAATTTTGTTGGCGAAATTGTTGCGCGGAAAGATTAACTGCAACTCGCAGGTTCAAGCCGGCATCTTGCCAAATTTTAGTTTGAATACAGGCCGTTCGGAGTACCCATTCGCCTAAAGGCACAATGAGACCCATTTCTTCGGCAACGGGAATAAATTCGGCCGGCGAAATAAACTCAGTTGGGGAATAAGGCCAGCGAACCAAAGCTTCCATCCCAACAATGCGACCATTACTGGGATTCACTTGGGGTTGATAAAATACTTGTAATTCTTCCTGTTCCAAAGCTTTACGCAACCGGGTATCTAACATGAGATGGCGCATGGCTTTACGGTTTAATTCTGCGGTAAAAAATTGATAATTACCTCGACCATGTGCTTTAGCTAAATACATTGCGCTATCAGCATGTTTAAGTAAAGTTTCAACGTCTCTGCCGTCAGTCGGATAGAAACTAATTCCAATACTGGTACCAATATAAAATTCATAATGATTGACTTCAAACGGGTGAGCCAGTTCGGCGATAATTCGCTGCGCAATTTTAGCGATAGGATAAATATCTTCGACCCCTTCTATAAAAATAGTAAATTCATCGCCGCCGGAACGAGCCACCGTGCCCGCTTGTCCCACACTCGTTTGTAATCGTTGGGCAACCACTTTCAAGAGATAGTCACCGATTTGATGCCCCAAGGTATCATTCACCTTTTTAAAGCGATCTAAATCGAGAAAAAGTAAGGCTACTTTGGTTTGATTGGCTTGTGCATTGACAATCGCTTGATGTAAACGTTCATGAAATAACAAGCGATTCGGTAAATCAGTCAAGGGATCGTGATGAGCGAGATAATCTAGATGTGACTGATTATCTAAAAGTTTTTTCCTAACGCGTTCTCTTTCGGTAATATCTCGTGATGATTCGATAATACCCGCTAAGTGACCTTCAGTATCCCATAATGGAGCGGCGGAAATTTCAATCACCCGATGATAGCCTTGAATGTCTTGATATTCATGTTCTATCGTAACGGTCTTGCCCAATTTACGCACCTCTTCCATTGGACAACTATGATCGGCAATACCACAACCCTCTGATAAACCACGAGTAAATTGATAACACGAGCCGTATGAATTAGCGGAAATGGGTACCATCGCCATTTCACGAGCAATACGGTTCATGAGGATAATTTGATAGTCTGCTTGAATGACCATAATCGGATCAGGAACACCATCAATGACGTTTTGTAAAAAGGCTCGTTCGGCTTTAATCGCTTCGTCTGCTCGCTGGCGTTCCTCTTCTACACCAATGGCAGCCGCGATAATTCCTATCAGCTTTTTATCTGACTGGCTTAGTTCAACCGGTTGATAATAAAATAAACTGAGTGCGCCGAGCCGTTGTTGTTCACATTTCACCACCTGACCAATATAAGTCTGTAGTTGATATTGTTCTACACGTGGATCAGTTTGAGCATAAGGTGTATTGGGCAAGTGCTGAATAACCACTACATTATCGCCTTCGTTACCAATCACAGCGGCACAAATTCGTCCGGCCGGTGGGCAACTCGAGTGATAATCGGGGGGCGTTTGCCACGATCCACACGAATGCAGTAAGCCTTGTTCCAGGCGACTATAAACTGCGAAATGAGCGCCCATCAGTTCTCCGCCCAACGCCACCAACCGGTTAATATTTTCACCGAATTTCGGGCCAAAGCTAGTAAAACATTGATTTAACTTAGCCAGACGTTCCTCCTCCCGGTGACGAGAGGTAATATCTTGTGCGGCACCAATGATACGCACGACCCGATTGGCAAGCGAATCCCATTGAGGACGCCCATAATTGAGTATCCAACGGATTTCGCCATTTTTAGCGATCAGCCGAAATTCAGAAACATCGGGTTGATTAGAGAGGAGAATATCTCGATGTTGTAGCGCGAGCGGAATATCATCTGGATGAATAAGAGTAACAACGCCACCAAGATTATCGATTTCCCCTGGAGTAAAACCTGTAATCCGATGAAAAGCTTCAGTTACCCATTCTTGAATTAAGTTCCCATCCGCTGCCACTTGGAAAGCATAACCATAATCGGAAGTCAATTCCGAAACAGTCCGATAACGAAATTCGGATTGACGTAATGCCGATTGTGCCTTTTCTAACTTTTTTTGGGATTTATACAGTTGTTGATAAGGTTTACGAATAGCACTCTCAAAGATAGCCCGATATAAAAACAGATAAGCAATCAGTTGATAAACATGACTTAACAGATTAAATAAATCATAGCTCGTTAACGTGAAGAAAAAATTACTCAATACCATGACGATACTAGCAGCAAATAAACTAACTAAATCATAAGATTGTGGTTGCTGCATGCGCAGATAAAATAGAATTGCCGCAATAATCCCCAAAGCCACGGTGATGTAGTTGATGATGACTTCAATTTGAATAAATTCTTCGTTAGGAAGAAAAGAGAGTAAAAAAATATCGTTATAAAAAAACTGCAACCCCGCCAAAAAAACGGTCATGAGCAACACCCCACTTAATAACTTATAGCGGGTGAAGCGAGAAGCCATTAATGGTTTATCTGACAATACGGCTATGGCTAGTAAAGCCAGAACAGCAAATAGTCGGGCCATTAACCAAAAATCAATGGTTGGCCCAGAATTACCCGGTGCAATAAAATCAGCTATGCCTCTATAAGATAACAAATGCGCAAAACCAAATAATCCTACTCCCAGAAAAGCAGTAGAAAGAATAATAATATTGCGGGGTAATTTCTTATTATAAGTATTCCATCCCACTGCAAATATGAGCATAGCCATAACAATGGTAAAAATCTTTATAAAAATATAAATCGGTGGATAATAGGTCAGTTCTTCAAAGAAAGGCAAAGAGGAAATAGTCCAACCCAAAACTGGCATAATGAGCAGAAAAATAATAATTAAACTGACCCATTTGATTTGTCGTTTATAACTTAAAAAAAGACGCATATGGATTAAAAAAGTTCTAGAAATTGTTAAAACGGAAGAAATTTATAGGAATTCACTCAATAAGGAAGGTTAAGCAAAAGTTAAACCAGCGAGGACATCATTCCCGTGGCAACGAGAATCCATAAGCATTTAACGACCCTCAATAGGCTTATACCCGTTTGTGGAATGAGGCCCTGTTAACGGCAGTCTTATTTAAGCGATTGTCATAGTGAATTAATAAACACACTTGTATTATTATCACTTAGGTCACTTAATCTTAATTAAAGGAGGACTTTTTTGAACGCTAGTCAAAAACGACATGCTCTTTTGCATACTGCGGTACTGAGTTTGTCGTTAAGCCTGTCTCACCCCATCCAAGCAGATGGTTGTCGCCCTACCTATATCTTAGGCAATAAAACAGCCTATTTACCTTGTGTAGAATGGTTACCCTCTAATTCTTCCTCTACTCAAGTCACCCCCCCGTCAGGTTTACCAAGTTTATTTACAGTTAGAAAATACCGAAAGTTGGTCATTTCAATGGCAAACTAAAACCCTTTTGGCAGAACCTAGCAACGACAGGGGTGCCACGTATAATCCAGACACCAACAATCTGTACATTCCGGTCATCGATGTGCAAACGGCCCCTGGAGTCACGGTACCTTATCAAGTCATGCTACATGAAAACGAAACGGGCTTTTTAAGTGTCAAGACTGCTAAGCAGATATCAATGGGTAATCAAGCGCCGATCGCCACTTCTTTATCTCAAACCTTAGATTCCCAATCACCGACATATTACCCCATCCAATTAACCGGTTCCGACGCCGACGGGGATACGTTGGACTATGAATTACTCGCACCAGAGAGTGGGGATGGTTATAGCAAAACTAGTATAAAATGATTAAATTTCATCGAGAGCAAAAATGTCAGAGATAGAACCCGGTTTTTGTTGTCGAATCGCTTTAGCTTGTGCCCATTTAGGTTCAATCGGGTTCAATTGAGGCGAATAAGGTGGTAAACAGAGTAGAACCTGACCGGCATGACGTATAGCCTTTTGAATATCTAATCGCTTATGAAAACTCGCATTATCCATAACAATAACACCTTCTTTGGGCAACTGAGGTAATAACTCTGGCGTTATCCAAGTAGAGACAGCCTCTGAATTCACGTTGCCCGTTAACCGAGTCACGGTCAGTAGTAAACCGGATAATAAGGCACCCATGACGTTAGTACGTCCTTTCGCTCCCCAATCTGGCTGACCAAAACACCTTTGACCAATGGGTGAATAACCGTGTCGACGGGGCCGGTCATGAGCAAAACCACTTTCATCAAGATAGACAATGGGTTGATTGGTTTTCTTTAACTCGGCTATTGGAGTTTGGAAGAGCGGTTGTGCTTCGGGGTTGGCTTTGGGGTGTTGGAAGGGGTTTTTTACGGGAGAGTTTTAATGGTTTCAAAGCCTAAGCAATCCCTTGCCGGCTCACACCAACCCGTGCGGCACGCTTATACTGATAGCTCTCGGGGTGTTCTTCAACATCTTGAGCCAAGGCCTCCCAAGGGATCTTTACAGTCGGTTTAGTTCGAGTTCGTGGAGGTTCGAGATTTTGAGACCATCTGACTACACTCGCTTGACCGACACCAACTCGTTTTGATCCCGCTAAAAAGGTTAGATTTTCTGGTGCTGTTATGGATAATACTTTCTTTCTAAAATCAATTGAATAGGTCATAATTTTGGCTAATCCGCTTCACTCTGTTTTTTTCTAAATTAAACTCGATTTTTATTAAAAGATATCTTGGTTTTATTGTAATCATTTTATACTAGATTTGCTATACGATCTAGTTTGAAACCGTGGGCTTCGACAAGTTTTTGCAGGTCATGAAAATGAACATTATTCATTCCGGCCAAAATTTTTTGCAGGAGTTTTTTCTTTTTCACTATGGGGATATTCTCTCATTATTAACTCTGCGTCTGCTACCAGATCGGATCGGTTTTAAAAACCGGTCAGTCTTGGTCGTAAAAGTCGGCAATGGATTGCCGACCTACTTGGCTTTTC
This sequence comes from Thioploca ingrica, assembly GCA_000828835.1. Taxonomy (GTDB): domain Bacteria; phylum Pseudomonadota; class Gammaproteobacteria; order Beggiatoales; family Beggiatoaceae; genus Thioploca; species Thioploca ingrica. The sequence goes on along the minus strand of AP014633.1, from coordinate 1,608,855 downwards.
AGCAAGCTGGGTTTCGTTCCTCAACCCCGCCTACGTGTTACGTGCTATCATACATAATAAATAGTATCCATTCTATAATCATGGAAGAAGAAATGGTGGGCAACGCTTCGCTTTTGCCCACTTGACTTGACTAAAACAAATTTTCCTTCAACCTTGGAAACACGTTATCCTCTACCGGCTTAAACACGAATAGTAGCGCGTTAGCCGTAACGCACCAAAAAGATTCTACAGTAATTAGGATCACCATTATAATTAAATATTTCCAGGGTGTTATTAATGCACTTTACACTGGCTTATCGAGGTCACACCACATGTTAGAAATTCAACCACTCAGTTATCTGAATGGCAGAATTACCATTCATCCCGATATTTGCAATGGTAAACCCACCGTGCGCGGTTTACGAATTACGGTGCAAACCATTTTGGAATTCTTGAGTACCGGTGAAAGTCGAGAAGAAATCTTGTACCAATATCCCTCTTTACAAACTGAAGACATAGACGCTTGCCTTATGTTTGCCGGTAAGCTGATGGCACATCGTTATACGCTCAAAATGGTGGCTTGATGGCAGCCTTTTTGGTTGATGTGAATCTGCCATACCGCTTTGGATTGTGGGCTGGTCCGGAATATCTACATGTCAAAAACTTGGGTGAAACCTGGACTGACTCGCAAATTTGGCAGTATGCGCAGGCACAGGGGGTAACGATTATTAGCAAGGATGCAGACTTTTCCGAACGGATATTGCTGCACGAACCACCACCGAGAGTGATTCATATTCGTTTCGGCAACCTGAAAATGCGGGACTTTCATCAGATATTATCGACACTTTGGCCGGATATTTGTGAACTCAGCCGACAATACAAGCTAGTGCAAGTTTATCAAGACCGCCTAGAGGGAATTGACTGATCTAATTGGTGAACATTGTTCTCTACCAAACTTCTCTCGTTCCCACGTTCTAGTTAGTGTGGGAATATCTAACACCGTCAAAGCGGTGCAGTTTAGCGAGTAGCCTGGATGAAACAAAGTAAAATCCAGGAAAAAGGATTAGGATCTCCCTGGATTTCGCTACGCTTCATCCAGGCTACACTCGCTCAGTTGGAGGCATTGGTGAAAAATTGACGTATATATTTGATAATATAGTAATTATTCCAGGATTCATAAAACGAGTGTCGAATGCGTTAGCGACTAGTTTTTGCTACACTAGTTGGCTTAAGTGTATGAGGTAAGTATATGCTCAAACGTATCTACATTGATAACTATAAAATTTTCGTAAACTTTTCGCTAGATTTTAAGCAATCTAATCTGTTGCTTGGTGAAAATGGTTCTGGTAAAACAACTTTGTTTGAAGTGATTAATAGACTTAAAGAATTTGTTATTAATAATAACAATGGTTCGGACCGTTTTAAGCAACTGAATGAGATTTAAATGAGAACCCAATTTGTGGGAGAATATAATGGCTCAAAACCATATTATCCATTTCCAGAGAGGGTTCTCATGAGCTTATTAGAAACTATTCTAGAGCCAATGTCCAATGTGAACAAAGCACAACGTCAGTTTATCGTGGTGGTGTTGACGAGCTTAATGTGTTTACGGGGTAAAGCCAACTTCCGCAACTTAAGCCGTTATAGCGATTATCACGAAAAAACCTATTCACGTGGGTTTCGACGTGACTTCGATTTGGTCAAATTCAATCAGTTCGGTCTAAGTCAAATCAACTTAAGCACGAGTAGGCTGAGTTGAGGAACGAAACCCAGCTTATTTGTTATTGGTAGCCCAATTAAGGAGATCAACCCCATAGGTTACCCAATGATGACCAGAAGAATATTTTCAATCTCTCACCGGTCTCTCCCCGAATTAATGTCACCGTGTTTTACTTTTCAGCAAGCTGGGTTTCGTTCCTCAACCCAGCCTACATGTTACGTGCTATCATAATAAGAAGAAATGGTGGGCAACGCTTCGCTTTTGCCCACCCTACTACTACGTGCTTAATTTTAAATATATAGATCTCTTATGAAAGAATTACCTATTATTCAAAGCTTGTGGATTGGTAAAAAATTGTCCTCTATGGAACAATTGTCTATTACTTCATTTTTGCGTAATGGACATTCCTTTCATCTATACGTTTACGATGAAGTAGCTGGAATTCCACCAAAAACAATTATAAAAGATGCTAACCAAATTGTTCCAGCTAATAAAATCTTTAAGTATAAAAACAATAATAGTTATGCTGGGTTCTCTAATCTATTTCGATACCAATTACTATTTGAAAAGGGTAATTTTTGGGTAGATACAGATATTATCGCCCTGAAACCTTTTAACTTTCCATCAGATTATGTATTTGGAAGTGAATCACTGTTTTTACAGAGTGGATTTAAACGAGAAATATTGAAATGGTGGGTAAATTTGAAAACTTCTGTTCCTAAATTATCCCATTTCCCTCCTTATTATCTGGTTTCACCTAAAAACAAATTACAATTAGTTAAGATTGGTAATGGAATTATAAAATGCCCTCCTTCTTCTCATCTTGGCAAATATTGCTACACCAAAGCGGCAAGCCGTGACCCTAATACTTTAAGATGGGGGGATACCGGCCCAACTCTTTTTTCAAAGGCCATTATAAAATTGAATTTACAAGAATGGGTGATGCCATCAGAGTTTTTTTATCCACTTAATTGGTGGGATTGGAAATGGGTTATAGAAGATGGTAAGACGGAGCAAATAAAGATAATTTGTCGAGAATCTTATGCTATTCATCTATGGAATGAGATGTGGCGTAGAAAGAAGATTGATAAAGATGCAACTTTTTCCCCTAATTGTTTTTATGAGCGACTTAAACAGCAATACAATGTTTAAATAACTACTGTTTTAGCCAAGTAGGGTGGGCAATGCCCACCAAAATTGTTGGTTCGAGTTTATTTCTGCTGCTTCATTAAAGGCTCAAATCGCGCTTGTTGTGGTTCTTTATCTTCCGGTAAAGTCACTGATACCACAACTTTCATATTCGGATCTAAGACAAATTTGCCTTCACCTTGAAGCACGTTATCCTCTGCCGGCTTTAGTTCTACGGTTGTTTTCGCTTTGTTGGCTAAGACAATCGCATTGCCAGTGCCATTTTTGGTGGGAATGGCTATGCCAGCATGGTCAGTCACATAGATGGTTAGCGATTTTTCGGCGACAACTAATTCCAAATGATAATGACCAGCCATGCGCAGTTGTCCGCCATGCGGAGATTTTTGCGTATCCAGAAATTCATCGGTGTGAGCCAAACTGTTGAAGCTAAACAGTAATGCTATAATACTAACTGTTGCTAGGGGAAATATTTTCATCATTATTACTCCAAGTTAATTAACAATAATAGTCAATGGAAGTTTAATATTCGCTGGCTTTACCACGAAGTGCGAGTAATCTTTCTGCCGGTGATTGACACCACAAGTAAAACATCACCGGGGTAATGAGGGTGTCAAGTAAAGTAGAACTAATTAATCCTCCAAAAATAACGACGGCTACTGGATGTAAAATTTCTTTACCCGGTTCACCAGCAGCCAGTAATAGCGGCATTAGGGCAAAAGCAGCCGTCAGTGCCGTCATCAGTACGGGGGTAAGTCTTTCTAAACTACCCCGAATAATCATTGCTTGACCAAATACTTCGCCTTCATGCGCCATGAGATGAAGATAATGGCTGATTTTCAAAATGCCATTTCGCGCACTGATACCGGTTAAAGTGATAAAACCAATTAAGCTGGCAACCGATAAAATCCCATCCGTGAGTTTTAAAGCGATTACGCTGCCCACCAGAGCAAGCGGTATATTGAGCATGATAATTAAGGCGATAATCGCAGAATGGTAGCGACTGTATAACACTAAGAAAATCAACGCTAAGGAGATCAAGGATAATAGACTAATTAGTTGTGTCGCTGCTTCTTGCGCTTGAAATTGTCCTTCTAAACTAATGAAGTAGCCCTCCGGTAAGGTTGTTTGGGCAATTTCTCGGCGAATTTTCGCGATGATAGTGGCTAAATCACTCCCGTCGGTATTGGCTGATAATACGATGCGCCGCCGACTGTTGTCACGGCTGATTTGATTGGGACCATCCGCATCTTCAATGTCAGCAATGAGGTTAAGCGGAATGTAGCCACCGGGTGTTTCTATTAATAAATTAGATAATCCTTGTTGAGTTCGATCCGTATCCGCCAATCGTAGCACGACATCGAAGCGGCGATTGTCCTCAATAATTTGTGAAATGACTCGCCCACCCACCAAAGTTTGCAGGGCATGAGTTACTGCCGCCGGGGTAACTGCATAAGTAGCGGCTTTGCTGTAATCCAAATGAACTTGAGTTTGCGGGATACGAACTTGTTTTTCAATTTGTAAATCGACGATCCCGGGTATGGTAGCGAATTGAGTTTGTAAATTGCTGGCTAATCCTCTCAGGGTATCTAAATCATCACCAAATACTTTTAAGGCAATTTGGGCACGTACCCCCGACAATAAATGGTCTAACCGGTGAGAAATCGGTTGTCCAATATTAACTACTGCCGGCAAAGCCGCGAGACGGGAACGAATATCTTGTAAAATTTCTGTTCGGGAACGGGTTGATGGACGTAAATCGACTTCAATCTCAGAAGAATGAACCCCTTCAGCATGTTCATCCAGTTCCGCACGTCCAGTTCGTCTACCCACTTTAATTACTTCGGGTACTTGTAAAATGAGTTGTTCGGCTAAGGTACCGATTTTATTGGATTCACTTAACGAGGTGCCCGGATTGAGTAATACGCTAATAGTTAAAGTCCCTTCATTAAAGGCGGGTAGAAACGAACGTGCTAAAAACGGTACCGTCGTTATTGCGGTAATAACCATTAATAAAATTATGATTAACAATAACTTAGCATGATGGAATGACCATTTTAATAAATAAGTATCGATTTGCTTGAGTTGTTTGACTAACCCACTTTCTTCATGTTGGACAAATTTCGCTTGTGGTAACAAGTAATAACACCATACCGGGGTAAGCGTGACCGAGACTAACATGCTCGCTAAAATAGAAACGATGTAGGCTACACCCAGTGGCGCAAATAATCTGCCTTCAATCCCGGATAAGGCAAACAACGGCACGAATACCAGTACGATAATCAAGGTGGCATAAATAATGGCCGAGCGAACTTCGAGCGTAGCGGTACTGATAATCGTCATGATCGATTGCGGAGAAGTGGTTGTATGGTTTAACCGCAAGCGTCTCACCACATTTTCCACCCCCACCACCGCATCATCGACTAATTCTCCAATGGCTATCGCCAATCCGCCTAGGGTCATGGTATTAATGGACAGATGAAAATAACGAAAAACTAACACCGTGACTAAAATAGAAATGGGAATAGCGGTGAGAGAAATGAAGGTGGTACGAAAGTTCAATAAAAATAAGAACAGTATCACCGCCACCATGATCGCACCATCTCGCAGGGCTTCTTCGACATTAGTCACCGAGGCTTCGATAAAATTAGCCTGTTTAAATAAAATATCATCTACCGTGATACCCGTTGGCATATTCCTATTCAATTCGTGCAAAGCGGCTTCGATTTCGCGGGTCAGGGTAACGGTATCGGCGGTCGGTTGTTTTTGCACTGACAAAATCACGGCGGGTTGAGCATTAAAACTCGCATCGCCGCGTTTGATACGGGCAGAAAAATGAACTGTCGCTACCTGCTTGAGCAGAATCGGTACGCCGCTACGAAAACTCACCACCAGATCTTGCAAATCTTCTAACCGAGTCGTGCGTCCAATGTGGCGAATCAGATATTCACGAGCCTGTTTTTCTAGAAACCCGCCACTAGTATTGATCGCAAAATCGGTCAAAGCATTCTCAATTTCGGCCAAGGTAATTTGTAAATCCCCCATCATAGCGATATTGGGCGTAATTTGATATTGTCTAATTTCTCCGCCAATGGGAATCACTTGTGACACCCCGGGAATAGTCAACAGGCGTGGGCGAACTACCCAATCAGCGAGTTCCCGAATTTGCATGGGCGTGTTAGCGGCGTTGGCACCGTGCATAGCAATTAACATAATTTCTCCCATGATGGAAGTAATGGGGCCCATTTGCGGAATAATGCCAGCCGGTAATTGTTCTTGCACCAATCCTAAGCGCTCGGTGACCTGTTGACGATTTAGGTAAATATCGGTTCCCCAAGCAAATTCTACAAAAACAATGGCTAAGCCAATACCCGATACGGATCGGATTCGAGTCACGCCCGGTAAGCCATTCATCGCCGTTTCAATGGGAAAAGTAATCAGTTGTTCTACTTCTTCTGGTGCCATACCTTCGGCTTCGGTCATCAAAGTCACCGTGGGTTTGTTGAGATCCGGAAACACATCAATCGGCATTTGGCGTAACACTAAGGTACCGTAAATGACCAAAAGAATACTTATCGCTAATACCAACAAACGTTGGTGTAAACTATGATGGATAATAAATTGAAACATCATGCCTCCTAACGCACTTGTCCCAACAAGGTTGCCCCTTCAATGACCACTCGTTCATTGGCTTTTAATCCGGCGACTACCACCACTTGGTTAGCATCTACCGCCTGCACTGATACCGTTACGGGTTGAAAATGTTCAGCACTCTCATGCACCCACACGAGACTTTGACTGTTATTGCCTTTTAACACCGCACTGTTGGGCAACGCTATTCCTTGCAGCGTTTGTTTCAATGAAGCAAAAACTTTAACTGGTTGTTCTACGGCTAAAAACGGTAGCGGCGAAGTGATGCGAAATTGTAACGGTAGCGCATGTTCTCGTAATTGGTAGGTTAAGCCAACTAGACTTAAGGATAATACTTGTTGATTCGTGGTGATAGCTTGCGCGGTGACAATTTGTTCCACCCAAGCGGGATCGTACACGAGCGCTTCTACCCATAATTTATCCGGGTTGATGATTTCGATTAGAATTTCTCGTGCATCAACCACTTGACCAACTGAAATATGCCTCACTGCCACTACCCCAGTAAGGGGATAGGTCAAGGGAATTTTGTTGGTTAAACTGGCTGCTAAAGTGGTTTGACGTAACTGTAAACTACTCAATTCTACTTGGGCATCTTCTAACTCTTTGCGGGCACTATTATTTCCTAATTGGCTGAGACGACCAATATTTTTATGAACGATTTCAATTTGTCCCGCTAAGTTGGCTATTTCTACTTGTTGTCCGGCACGATCCACATCACTCGCAATCGGAATGAGATAAGCGAGAATTTGGTCTTTATTCACTGTTTGACCCAGATGGGGTAATCCGGCGGTTGTCAATTCAATCCGACCTGCGAGCGGTGCTTGAACTACCCCGCTATAACTCGGATCCGCAATGATATGGCCATTATGCAATTCCACACCTTGAGCCACTTGAGTGGTTTTAGCCAAATGAGTGCGGATATTCAGTAACCGTTGAATTGGTTTAGGCATAAACACGCTACCATCGGGTAAGCGAATCGCAGTACTATCTGCTAGTCCACTCAAAGGTGTCGCCACTGGCTGGCTGGCTTGTTCACTATGATCTTCACCTTCATGAGCCATACTCGCCACCGCAAAAAATATCCCGACTAAACCTAACAGGAGTGTGATTGCGAAGATAGGGCGTTGCTGCCCAGTTCTTACCAGCCAACGCATGATAAGCAATCCTACGATGACAACAGTTACCAGTAATCCCCAAGTGAACCCAGTGGGTTCAGAAGACCCAGCGCTAACATAAGATAGCCATTTTCCCAACCGTACCTGCCACTGAGACATTACGGGAAGCCAATTAGATTGGAGATCTAGCCACCAATTTGTATTTAATTTACTCACTGGTTCCGAATCTTTGGAAGGTGGAATCGTTAATTCACCTAACAACAGATCAGCGAGTTGCTTTGTTTCTATTGTGAACACTAACTCATGCTTTCCTGGTGAAGTCAGTTCTTGGCTTTGAATAAGGTAAGTACCGGCTTGACTCGGTTTAGCAATGGCTTTAAATAAACCACTTTCTTCAACTTCAATTTTCGCCTGATTGATCGGCTCATTGGTAGCAAAAACATCTAAATAAATCGTTAAGGTGGCTTCATCTCGTCCCACGATACCCACCAGTTCAAAATCAGCAGATTTTACCTCCACCCGTGGTGTTAGTGTTTGAGTCGGTAGAGGAGGCAAAGCTGGACCATGATCATGTCCTTCGTGAGCCATGACCCAAGAAAATGATCCTAGAATAATAATTAAGCTAAAAAAATAAATTCGCATAAAAACCCCCTGTATCTGAACCTGTCGAGCGATACCCAAGCATTCGCTCAATTCAGACAACAAATTCAACGAAAAGTAAAAAATAGGCTATTTCAGAAGAAGTAAGAAAATTGAGGAGGTCTTTGCAGTTGATCGGGGATAAAGGAAGTAAAGAAAATGGCTAAAAATGGATAACTTACCGCGGCTGATAAAATAGGGAAGGGTAAAATAGGAATGAGTAAACTATAAACATGGCTGCATACACTGCATAGTTCGCAATTATCGCAAAACAATTTTAAAGGAGTAACCGCTTGGTGAGATTTCCCATGATGATGTCCACTATGCTGAACCAGCGGAGCGGCTAGTGAAGATGAATGCGAACAAAACGGCATCGCCACAGCAACATAGCTTTGGAACAGTAAAGCGATTATTAGCAATACAGCTAACTGGCGAATCAGCAATGGGGAACGCATGATAATTAAATATTATGGGAATATTTATAGAAAAATCAATAGGCAGAGGAAATACACCCAGAGCCACTTCATATGAAGCCAGTGTAGGGTGCGTTAGGTGTTAAGCCGTAACACACCATTCAAAAACGTCATTCAATCAATTCAGTTGATCAAATATCAGTTAGTTAATGTTTATCTTAAATATTTTTAGTGCGTTATTAACGTACCCTACACTGGCTGATGATAACCTCACTCAAGAATTTATTGAACTCAGTTTTTAATTGACAGGTTAATTTAAAATAAACTAAAGTAACATTGTTTGTTACATCAATCTTCACCCGGTATCAATCCCTCATTTCTCAACCCACTTAGGAGGAAAATATGCTCGATACTGGAGTTGTTCTTAGAAATCTAAACGAATGTATTAAAGAATTAGCCGCTGTTAACAAATCCTTTGCTGCTGATCCCCAAACCGGCCGTCCTAGGACGCAAGATCCAGGCTTGATCCCCTCACCACTCATGAAAGACTATAAGGTGTTGCTAGAAGCCTTAAAATCTTATGGACAGGCATTGCCTCCTCTTTACCAATCTAAAGTGGTTAAACCACTGTGTGAGCGTTTAGAAAAAATAGGCCCAGAACTCTTTCTCAACCCGATGATACAATATCCTGGAGGTTGTCCACCGGCCCAAAAAGTTTGGTTAGCCGCAGAAGCAGTCTTTCAACACAGCTTACCTAACATCCTCCATAAAGTAGGCATCAACGCATTTCAAGAAGTGGTCACTGATTTGTATGACAGCTTTCTGAGTAATGCCCGTAAGCACGCTCTAAAACCACCCGACAATGTTATCCTACCCCCTTTAGCCAGAAGCGCTACTCAGGACATAGGGGGGCCGATGACTATGCCGGTCGATGAAATGCTAAAGATTGGAGTAGAATCGGCCGTGGTTTATTTTCCCCCTGAATACATGGGAGGGGGGCTTCTTGCCTGGAGTTGTTGGTCCCACGAAGTGGGAGGACATGATATTCTCCATGCTTACCACGGAGTTCTAGAGGAACTCAGTAATGCCATAGCCAAGAAAATCAAAGAAAGAATTAAGGAACACGACCAACTAATCGAAAACTGGGCCAAATTAAGAATCGACGAAACCGCCTCTGATATTCTAGGAATCCTCAATATGGGGCCCATGGCCGCATTTGGATTTATCGGTTTCTTCCGAGCGCTGTCACTCGCCAAAAGTCAACAAGATAACCTGAACCGTTTCACATTCATTGGTTCTTCCGCCGGAAGCGACCCTCATCCTACTCCTCTCTTTCGCGCTCATCTGGCGGTTTCCACACTTCGTCAACTTAACTTTAGAGGAGCCAACGAATGGGCACAAATTATAGACGATATGATAAACACTGTTTGCCCAGAGTCTTGTTCTAGTTTGATTTTGATAACGGACGAACTCGTGCCGATAACCGTAAGTCGTTCCCATACCTGCGAATTGACTGACATTATCGCAGAGACCGTCGTTAAGCAAAAACTCAATAGTTTGGGCGGTAATGCCTTTGGTGACATCCAGAAATGGAATGACCAGGACGAAAATATCGTAGGCCTGTTACGTCCAGTCCTCTACGCACCTTGGCAACCGCTGCCGGTTGAACTTGAAAAAGGCTATTATGCAGCCCATGTGGTGGCCGCGGCCACTTTGGAAATGCTGCTAGGAGAATATTCTCCGCTCAAAATGCAAAGGGTTTTTAATGGTATGATGACTTTATTAAATCGCATGCATCTGGCTAATGACTCTTGGGGGCAGCAGCCTTACAAACCAATCGTTACCTGATTGAAGATAACGTGCGCTATGCGCACGTTACTCACATTCCTTCGGTAGCCCGTGTAGGGCGTATAAGCCAAGCGTCATATGCCATATATGATTTAATACTCCACGTGGTTTAAAATGCAAAACCAAGTAACTGCAGCCGGCGATTTTTAATTTTCTGGGTAAAAGTCCTCATCTAACAGTTGTTCTATGGAATAGGGACACGCTAGCGGAAAATGGGTGAGGGGAAATTTAGTTTCTTTAGCGGCTAGCTTGACGGCACGGGAATAAATTTCAGTAGCGGCATCCGTTAATCCAGGTTTTAGACTGGGTTTATTTTGTAGCAACCAGTCAATTTGTGAACGTTGTTCATCAATGGAACGCTTCCAACTTCTACCACGACGCTCCGGTTGATATTCCCATTTTAATAAATGGGCGATTAGGATAATAAAACGACTAGCTAATTCTGGTTTATTATTTCCCATATCCTCTAATTCTTCAACGAGATGATCGACATCAAGTTCTGAAAATCTACCTTCCCGGAGTAATTGCGCATTATGTAATGCCCAGGCATAAAAATCTGTTTCATAATCAAATAGTTTATTCATAATTACTCTCTTAGCATGAAGGCAGAAATAACCTAAAATTAAATTCTCTCAAGTATGTCCAGCTAAGTGGCTTAACTTAATGGCATTAGCGCTCGCCCTGAAAGGATTTTTTAAAAACATTTCGATCTTTTTTTGATATCATATTAAAATTTAAATTGATTTACTATTCATTGATTGCCCTAAAGAGGACTCATTTTGAGACTGATTGTCACTGGCGGTGCGGGTTTTATTGGTTCAGCGGTTATTCGTTATCTCCTGACAACAACTGACACCGTTGTTATGAATATTGATAAACTAACTTATGCCGGTAATTTAGACTCCTTATCACCGGTATCAAATAATTCCCGTTATCATTTTGCCCAAGTCGATATTGTTGATGCCGCAGCATTGCAACAATTATTCTTGGAATTTCAACCCGAGGCGGTGATGCACTTAGCGGCTGAATCGCATGTTGATCGTTCTATAGATGGTCCCGCTGAATTTATCCAAACTAATATTGTGGGAACTTATACCTTGCTTGAAGTCGCCCGCCGCTATTGGCAAGGGTTGGATAGTGAAGTACAACCACGATTTCGTTTTCATCATGTTTCTACTGATGAAGTGTATGGCAGTTTAGGTAAAACCGGATTATTCACGGAAACAACCTCTTATCAACCGAATTCACCTTATTCAGCCAGTAAAGCTTCTTCTGACCATTTAGTCCGTGCTTGGCATCATACTTATCAATTACCGGTTGTCACCAGCAATTGTTCTAACAATTATGGTCCTTACCAATTCCCAGAAAAGTTAATTCCATTAATTATTCTCAATGCCTTAGAAGGTAAAGCGTTGCCAGTCTATGGTCAAGGTGAAAATATCCGTGATTGGCTGTATGTTGATGATCATGCTCGGGCACTCTATTTAGTGCTAACTCAAGGTCAATTAGGAGAAACTTATAATATTGGTGGGCATAACGAAAAAACCAATTTGGAAGTCGTACACACGTTATGTCAAATTTTAGATGACAAATTACCGCATTCACCTTATCGACCACATCAACAATTAATTACTTTCGTTACTGACCGACCGGGTCATGATTTACGTTATGCTATCGATGCCAATAAGATTAATCGCACTTTAGGTTGGCAACCACAAGAAACTTTTGCCAGCGGCTTAGATAAGACGGTGCAATGGTATTTGGATAATCGCGATTGGTGGCAACGAGTCCGTGATGGTCGTTATCGCGGTGAACGGTTAGGATTAGGTTAAATGAAAGGTATTATTTTAGCCGGCGGTGCGGGTACCCGTTTGCACCCCGTTACCCAAGTTATCTCTAAACAACTTTTACCGATTTATGATAAACCGATGATTTATTATCCGCTGACCACGTTAATGTTAGCGGATATTCGTGACATTTTATTAATTTCTACTCCTCAAGATACGCCGCGGTTTGAACAACTCTTAGGTAATGGTGAACAATGGGGTATTCATATCAGCTATGCGATACAACCCTCACCAGATGGATTAGCTCAAGCCTTCATTATCGGTGAATCATTCATTGGAACCGATAATTGTGCTTTAGTGCTGGGGGACAACATTTTTTATGGTCATGATTTACAAAGAAAACTACAACAGACGGCCACTTTGATTCATGGTGCTAAAGTTTTTGCTTATCCCGTACACGATCCAGAACGCTATGGTGTCGTTGAATTTGATCGAACCGGGCGGGCGCTCAGTATTGAGGAGAAACCGCAGCGACCCAAATCGCGTTATGCCGTGACCGGTTTATATTTTTTTGATAATGAAGTGATTGACATTGCTAAACATATTCAACCTTCCGCTCGTGGTGAATTAGAAATTACTGATGTTAATAACGTTTATTTACAACGTCAGCGTCTCACTGTCGAAAAATTGGGACGAGGCATGGCTTGGTTAGATACGGGTACGCACGAAGCTTTGTTACAAGCCTCCGCTTTTGTTCAAACCATTGAACAACGGCAAGGGCTTAAAATTGCTTGCCCAGAAGAAATTGCTTGGCGTAAAAATTATATTACGACTGACCAATTAGCAAAATTAGCTGAACCGTTGGCTAAGAGTAGTTATGGTCATTATCTTCACTCTATTTTGGAACACGAAATAAGCTAATGAAAGTGATACCCACAACGCTTCCTGGTGTCATCGTGATAGAACCGAAAGTATTTGGTGATACCCGTGGTTTTTTCCTGGAAACTTTTCATGTCGAACGTTATGCTCAAGCTGGCATACTCGGTCCCTTTGTGCAAGATAATCATTCCCATTCTGCTCAGGGTGTATTACGCGGACTCCATTTTCAAAAGCAATATCCTCAAGGTAAACTGGTTTATGTCACCAGCGGCGCTGTATTTGATGTCGCCGTTGACATTCGCCCTACTTCACCTACTTTGGGAAAATGGGTTGGAATTACTTTGACAGCGGAACAACATCAACAATTCTATATTCCGCCGGGATTTGCACATGGCTTTTGTGTTCTCTCTGAACAAGCTGATTTTCATTATAAATGTACCGATTACTATCATCCCGAAGACGAAGGTTGCATTCGCTGGAATGATCCAGAAATTAATATTCAATGGCCAATTAATAACCCGGTTTTATCGGCTAAAGATGCTAATGCCCAGTGTTTAAAAGATTTACTGACTTCGTAGACGAATCCTCACCGCTATCAATTTAAGGACTTCCTTTGACAAAGAGTGGGGGAATAAAAGAGAACCCTTTTTAAGAGTGAAAAGAACGATATGTCACTACCCATTCAGAAACATTTATTCACGGTACAAGAATTTCATGCCATGCCAGAAGTTTTCAATGAAGATGATAGAATTGAACTGATTGAAGGAGAACTTATTGAAATGGCGGCTATCGGTAATCGGCACATATTTTTTGTCAATCAGTTAACCGACATCTTAGTGCCACAAGTACGTTCATTTGCTACCGTCAGTGTACAAAATCCTATCCGTTTAGGCGATTTATCTGAACCACAACCGGATTTAGTTATTCTACGCGGTCGCCCTCGTGATTACCGACATAAACCGGCTACAGTGTCTGATGTGTTGCTCTTAATTGAAGTTGCAGAGAGTAGTTTTCGTTACGACAAACAAATTAAAGTTCCTTTGTACGCACGTTATGGCATTATAGAAACCTGGTTATTTGATTTAGAACGAGCGGTTGTGGAAGTGTATCGTGATCCCCAAATTGCTGGTTATGCTCAGTTACAAACAATGAATGCAACTGTACAGCTATCTCCTCAAGCTGGGTCTACTGTGAGCATCGATTTAGGTGAACTATTTGTCGAGTAAGCTCGCAATCAAAGTCACTGTAGTTAAAAATTAATCTTTAGTTAGTATCAGATTCGTTACCTATCCTACCTTTACTTACCGATAAATAGAGTTATTTTAGTTTGAATCGCTTTACCTAAAATAATGGAAAAGTTACACTATTAAGGTGGATAAAAATTAAGATCATTAGGAGGACTTATGTTTCTAAAACAACAAGCGAATGGTCATCTAGTAGAAGTATTGAGCCTAAATGACCTGTTTGATCCCTCTTTGACTCAAATCGTTGGTCGACTTCATTATGGAGAAGAAATGCAGGAACCCGATAAATTTAAAAAATCAGAGTTGATATTTCCTTCAGGAGAAGCACTACCTCGTTGTTGGTTAGATGTACATTATCGAGACCAAGAAGTTTATAGGAAATAACTCTACTTTTTTTTCCGCCGTAACCTAGAAGAGGTGATGAAGAACTCGGTGTGACCGTGAGGTACGTGGCTTGCTACGCTTGTATGATCTCATCGAGATTCGGCGGATATTTGACCGTGATAATAGCATGGTCAAATGAACGAAAAGAAAAGTGGCTAACGGGGGGGGAATTCTTAACTTTATGGCAGTCGTTATACTATCCGTATTAATCAATTAGTTAACTTCAATCAACTACCAATCAAAATAGTTAATATAACCATCAATCTTCTAATTAATACCTTTTATCATATTTAAGTGGTAGGAAATGGATTTCTTTTACCATACTAAAATGGTAGCCAATTATTATTTAGAATAAGCTTAACCAAAGCGCTCTAAAACAGTTAGCTATCAGAAGAATCGGTAGGAAGTTGTTGAATTTTAAGCAAACTAGTTCTTACTCTTTTCTTCCGGCTATGTATTGAAAGACCTTAACGTATTAATCATATGTGAAGCAATCATAGTAATTAAGGAGAAAGTGATGAAAAAAACCAGTCTATTGCTGGCAATTGGTGCCTTGTTGTATGGTGCAGCAGGTAGTTATGCTCTTGCTGATGATGTAATCTTATCTCCGGAAATGACACCACAAGAGGTCAGTGCTTTTCTAGACACAATTGTTTTCCCAGAAGCAGAACAGGGAATATCAGAAGATGCTCCTGACGACCCAGGAGTGTCCTTACCTGCGGGTCTCGATCCTTCCCAAAAATTACCCCCGAATGTTTATATTGCAGCAACCCCTAGCTCAACCCCTACTCCTCTTGTTCCAGGTGATACAAGCCAGGAAGTCATTAAGCCCGCTATGTGTAATCCTAACTCGTTCCCAGTAAATGGGGCTGAAATGCAAGGAATCCTTGTGGAGGTGTTGTTTGCCGACGGCACAACAGGTTCAGATAGGTGGAAAGCAACCAGTACAACTGGAGGTGAGGTGGGGTATGTATTAGGAACCGGGTGGATATTAGCTGAAAAAGGTGACACTTGGGATCATCAATGGTTACTCTATACCACTAAAGCTATAAAACAAATTGCGATTAAGGCTTTAAATGTGGCTCCACCGAAGGGAAGGGTATATGCTTTTGATGTCGGTGGAAAATTGCCTCGTGTTCCGGCGCCTGCTGTTCCTGAGCATACCAAAGGTGCGGCAAGGGGGCAGGCTTTTGCTCTAAAGTATCTACCAGCAGGTGTGAGTTTCACAGCAACCTATAGTGATCCAGTATACGTCAGTGGTCCGCCCGGCCCTCCTTTTTCCATCCATCCACCAGTTCTACCTAAAGATGGTAATAATCCTGCTGCACCCGGTGATATACCTAAACATGATCTTTATGGAACTCTGGTAATTGACTTCGCTCCAAGTATTGTAGGAGCTACGCTAATAGACCCCATCTTTAAATTCATAGCGGATACCGATTGCCTACCCGTCACGGGAGCAAGCGTTTCTGCTAACCTCCTTACCCTGTACGGAGAAGGATTAGTCTACGTTTCAGCCAATGGTAGTCTTTTATCGGGAGTTCCTGCGTTTGAAGTAGCAGAAGATGGCGTTAACACTTTTGATGTGAGTGATTTGATTACCAAACTACACGCGGGTGCTTGCTATAGCCTGGTGAATGAAGGTGCGTTAGGGACGAATATACCGCTTGAAGTTGATGGTGTGGACATGCCTAACGGTGAAGTTTGCCTCTAGCAACTTAAAATAATTCCTAATTAATAACTAACTTCCTCACAGAGCAACGGTAATCAAATTAAGAGAACCGTTGCTCTTCCCACCTAAATTAAGGTTTGTGATCATCTCCATTAGGGTCACGTGTCAATTTAGCATCCATTTTATCTAAATTTGAAATAGGATAATTTGGTCCCTCCTGAGCTTCAGCTTTCTTCTTTTTAGCTAAGGCAATGCGCGCAAAAAATAAACCGACTTCAAAGAGTAGCCACATGGGAACGGCTAATAGGGTCTGCGAAATGACGTCCGGTGGTGTCATGATCATCCCAATGACAAAGGCGCCCACAATGATATGAGGACGCTTTTCGACTAGCGCTTCTGGGGTAACTATCTCCAACCAGACGAGAATCACGGTGGCTACCGGTACCTGAAAAGCAACTCCAAAAGCAAAAAAAATGGCGAGCACAAAATCGAGATAGCGACTAATGTCGGTCATCATTTCTACCCCTACCGGGGTGGTATAAATCATAAAACCAAACACCAGTGGTAACACGACTAAATACGCAAAGAGCATTCCTAAATAAAACAGGCCGGTACTAGAAACTAATAGGGGAAGGATTAAAGATTTTTCATGTTCATATAACCCTGGCGCCACGAAAGCCCATAAATGATAAAGAATCACCGGCATGGCTAGAAAAATAGAAACTACGAGTAATAATTTGAAGGGTGTAAAGAAAGGGGAAACCACATCAATCGCTATCATCTTCGAGCCAGCTCCAGACATCAGGTTAAGCAGTGGAGTGGCAACGAAAGAGAATAATGGGTTAGTAAAAGGCATAAGCACCAACAAAATCACGACGACTGTTAATATTATTTTTAACAGGCGACTACGTAACTCTAATAAATGCTGAACAAACGGCATTTCCTTGCCGATAGGCGAATTAGGCTCAGTCATAAATCAGTGTGGCTCTATTTTATGAACGGTAGAAGTCGTTGCAGCGGGAGGCAAGTTATTGGCAGGCAAAGGCGTTTTTTCATTATCAGTAGCCGATATAATCGGTTTTTGTAACTCATTCAAACCGGTTTTAGTTTCTTCCAAAAATTGATGAAGGCTACTTTGCTCGCTTCGTTTGATCGCATCTCTGGCTTCTTGAAGATGTAATTCTCGATCAATTTCTTGCTTGACAGTCGCCATAAACCGACGGGCACGACCTATCCATAAGCCGGCACTGCGAGCTGCTTCTGGCAATTTTTCCGGACCAAAAACAATTAATGCCACTACGGCTATCAAACAAAGTTCCCAAAAACCGATATCAAACATAACGATTATTTAATTATCCATTAGATTTAATTTGTTTATCAGTCAGTTGACCTTCAATCACTTTACCTTTGTCATCTTGAATGATTGGTGTGGTACTAGTTGAGGAGGAAGATTTAGGAAAATCTTCTTCCCTTTCGCCTTCTCGCATCGATTGGCGGAAGCCTTTAATCGCATCACCTAAATCACTGCCAATATTACGCAGTTTTTTAGTTCCAAATACCAAAATGACAACCAATAAAACCACTAATAAATGTCCAATGCTAAATGTACCCATATCACTTTCTCCTAAAATAAAATTACATCACAAAACCAGCACCGTCTAGATTATTGCCACCTAATAGATGAATATGTAAATGAAAGATAATTTGTCCACCCCCCGCTCCGGTATTAATTACGGTACGAAAGCCCGTAGTCAGTCCTTGTTGTTTAGCGATGATGGGGAGTGTTCGCATCATCTGCGCTATTAGATTATCATGTTGGGTCTCCAGTTCATTGAGACTTATAATATGTTCTCTGGGTACCATTAGCAAGTGGACAGCCGCTTTGGGATTAATATCTTTAAAGACCACGACACGTTCATCGCTATAAACTTGAGCAGAGGGTATTTCTCCGGCAATAATTTTGCAAAAGAGACAATGGGGATCTTTCATCATTTTTCTCCAGAAATCAGTGGCCTAAAAAGTGATAAAAGTTAAACTTAGGGTGATAGTTTTCTCAATTTATTTTTTAAGTTATTTACGACATTTAAAGAAGTTGCGCTAACCCGGTTGGCAAAAACATCAGCCACATTAACCAACTTGCCGTACAAGCTTAAGTTACTTGATTTATCAACTTCTACTTTTTGTCCTTTTAAAGACACGCCAGCGAATAGCCCTTTACTTCGTGAATAGGAATAAATTTCGGAATTAAATTGGGAATCGGCACTGGCTTCGGTTGCAACACCAACCGGACCCGCTGCGATTCCTAAATCAGCACCCAGAGTCATACTTCCGGTGACTAAATTTTCAAGACCTTGACGATTTTTAAAGACCAGTACGATATCGGTTTCTTGTGCACCGATTTGTAATCCAAAACTGCCTCCTCCCATAGATATCATGACCGGGTTGCTCCAGGTACGGTCATCTTCACGTACCATCGCAATTCCTTTACCCAAATTAGCACCAATCCCAAAACCGATTTTGAACATATCGGGGACAATTATCAGTGCCTCGGCGACTTGTAGTAGAGAAGAGGGTATGGTGCTATCAGGATTTTGCATAATTTCTTCTAAAACGATCATCGATTTCTCAATAAGCGTATTAACCGTTTCAATTGCTACCTTATCGGTTGAATTACTGGTGCTATCTGCTCCATCCCCGCCGAGAGTAGCACAGCTACCGAGTCCTAATACCATTAACAAAATAGTGACAAAGTGAAAGTAAATTGGGGGTTTCTTTCCTAACCACTGTGACGAAATTAAATTCATATTGCCTCCATAAACTGACTATTTACTGATGACGTTTTGCTTTTTCTTCTAACCCAGATTGACCAAACCGCCGCTGTAATTCGTTTAATACCAATTCTGGTCCTAAACCTTGGTGTGTTAACAGTACCAAGGTATGAAACCACAAATCTGCTGTTTCGTAAATGAGTTGGTTGGTATCGCCATTTTTAGCAGCGATAACTGTTTCGGTGGCTTCTTCACCGATCTTTTTTAAAATGGCGTCTAAGCCTTTACTATATAAATTGGCCACGTAAGACTGTTTTGGATCAGCAGTCTTACGTTGTTCTAGCACTTGAGCGAGTTGTTGTAGTAATTCACTCACTACTAACCTACAATGATTTTTCTTGCAACAGTTTGGTCAAATTTTTCGTTGCCACGGCATTGGTCTTGACTTTACCAGAGAAAATTTCAGCGGCAGTTACTTTTTTACCATAGAGACCTTCGTTAGGAAGCGGATCAAAAGTTAATGATGAGCCTTCTAAGGATAAACCCGCAAATAACCCCATTCCATCTGAATAAGTGTAAACTTCTTTGTCAAAGACCGTATTGGTACCGACGTCAGTAGCCAGCGGTCCGACCGCTAAATTTAAACCGGCACCTAACTTGAGATTGCCCTGTAAGACTTTTTCAGCGGCTTCACGTTGGGTAAATACTAAAACCACGGTTTTAGCTTCTACTCCCGCTTGAAATCCAACACTCGCCGCTGATACGGTAATCAGTGCTGGATTACTCCAGTGTTTATCATTGCGTACCATCATAAATCCTTTACCGGCTTGGATAGCGATAACAAAGCCACCTTTTTTAGCATTAGCGACAACCACTGCTTTAGCTTGTTTCATTAATGCCGCTGGAATTTTATCTTTAATAACGGTTTCTAACGCCGTGGTTAAAGTTGAGATCTGCTCGTTAACCTCTTCAAGAGAAGGTGCTTCATTGACAAAGAGATTTTCTGTGTCACTCTTCGCATAAACAGACGGACTAAGGAAACACCAAACGCTAAATAGTAGGGTGATATATTTACTCATACACATTTTTGGGTTCTCCGTTCTTCCTAATTCAAATTAAAATAAGGATTTTGAAGTTTATACTGTAACAATTTTTGCATTCATTTGTCACTCGGTAATAGATAAGTGGGCAAAATTTTTCTGCCGAGATATAGATAACTACCTGTTAATACAGATAGTTATTTCTTAGTTAGCCAACCCAATGGTTTAACCTAAGCGTACTTCGATACCTCGTGCCCTCATTTGTTGTTTAGCATCCGCAATCGTATATTCTCCAAAATGAAAGATGCTGGCTGCTAATACGGCATCCGCTTTACCTTCGAGTATCCCTTGGGCAAGGTGTTCTAAAGTACCTACCCCACCGGAAGCGATAACCGGTACATTAACGGCTTCACTAATGGTTCGTGTTAAGGCTAAATCAAAACCTTGGCGAGTACCATCTCGATCCATGCTCGTCAGTAATAATTCCCCAGCACCGAGATTGACCATTTGTTTAGCCCATTCTACCGCATCCAGTCCCGTTGGTTTTCTACCGCCATGAGTAAATACTTCCCACCGTGGTGATTCTTGGGCTGGATTAATTTGTTTAGCATCAATCGCGACCACAATACATTGCGAACCAAAATGATTACTCGCCTCCGCCACTAATTCGGGGTTAAAAACTGCGGCGGTATTGATCGCCACTTTATCAGCGCCGGCGTTGAGCATACGGCGAATATCGGCTAGTTGACGAATACCACCACCCACTGTTAACGGAATAAATACTTCACTCGCGACGGACTCTACCACATGTACCATGGTATCGCGGGCATCTGAACTCGCGGTAATATCTAAAAAAGTTAATTCATCTGCACCTTGTTCGTCATAACGTTGCGCAATTTCTACTGGGTCGCCAGCATCACGAATATTGACAAATTTAACGCCTTTAACGACACGTCCAGCATCAACATCGAGACAAGGAATAATACGTTTAGCTAATCCCATGATGAGTTCCACTTGATTTCAACATTTGATTTGGAAGAGAGGATAGTTTTGAAAGGCAGGAATTGATAATGAATCAGTCAAGCTAGTTTTTTCTACTACACTCATCTGCGAGTTGTTGGGCTTGCACAAAATCGAGGGTACCTTCGTAAATAGCCCGACCGGTAATGGCACCGATGATACCTTCATTAGCGACTTCACACAAAGCTTGAATGTCATAGACAGTTTTAATCCCACCGGCTGCTATGACTGGAATGGTAATAGCACGCGCTAGTTCAAGGGTCGATTCCACATTCACACCGCCTAACATCCCATCACGGCTAATATCGGTAAATACAATGGCGGTAACCCCATCTTGTTCAAAGCGTTGTGCCATATCAATTACCTTATGATGGGAAAGTTTTGACCAACCTTCGGTGGCGAGTTTGCCATTGCGAGCATCCAATCCCACCATGATGTGTCCGGGAAATTCTAAACAAGCATCGGCAACAAAATGAGGTGCTTGAATCGCTTTAGTCCCAATAATCACATAACTTACGCCAACACTGAGATAGGTTTGTATCGTCTCTTCGTCACGGATACCACCCCCCACTTGGATTGGGATATGAGGATAGGTTTCGGCAATTTGGTGAATAATTTTCGCGTTAACCGGTTTTCCGGCAAAGGCACCATTTAAGTCGACAATATGTAACCGACGTGCACCCGCTTCTATCCAACGGGCTGCCATCGCTATTGGATCATTAGAAAACACCGTATTATCTTCCATGCGGCCTTGTTTTAGTCGTACGCATTGACCATCTTTTAAGTCAATGGCGGGGATTACTAACATTGTTAAATTCCTCAAACCCAGGTTAATCTATGTGAGTAATTAAGTCGTAATAAATTTGATATTTTAACATAAATTGCCTCTTAAGCTTATACCCTCAGTCACAACTGAGTATCAAATTGCGAAATCAGCACAGAATCTTATTGATCGGCATAAAACCGCCTTCTTGTAACGAAGGCGGAAAGAAAAAAGCACACCAATAAAAATCATGAAGTCATTTATGATTTTAACCCGAGACTTTTAGGTCGAATGGGTTTACTTAATTCACGAGCTTGAATGGAATGGGGCGGTAGCGTTGGGGAATTATTTGAAGAGAGCGGATGTAAGACGATTTTTTTGGGGCTAGGTAACATAAAAGTTTGCAATTCTTTTAAAGCAATTTCATAAACTTTCTTTTTAAAATAAACAACTTCTGTTAAAGGGTACCAGTAATCTACCCATAACCATTTTTCAAATTCGGGTTCTTCACTGGTATTCAACTGAATGTTTCTCTCCTTGGCTAACAAACGCAACATATACCACACTTGTTTTTGTCCAATACAAAGTGGTTGTTGGTGATAACGTATTAAATGATTAGGCAAGCGATACCGTAACCAACCTCGAGTTGCTCCCAAAACATGCACTTGTTTGGTAGTTAACCCGAGTTCCTCATGTAATTCACGAAATAGAGCGCGTTTCGGTGTTTCATGGGCCTTAATACCACCTTGTGGAAATTGCCAAGCATCTTGTCCTATCCGTTTGGCCCATAATACTTGCCCCTGCTGATTCGTCAGAATGATGCCGACGTTCATTCTATAGCCATCTGTATCAATCATTTGAACATATCCTCTTAGCTAGTCAGAGGGGTTAAAATAACATCACCTTAAATATAATATAATCTTAATACATTGTGTGGTAATTTCAATCCTATTGTAAATTTTTAATGTAATAAATTGATTTAAAAAGAGATAATTTTATGCGCCAAATTGTTTTAGATACTGAAACGACCGGTCTCGATCCCAAAGAAGGTCATCGTATTATCGAAATGGGTTGTGTCGAAATGATCAATCGACGGATTACTGACCGGTATTATCATCAATTTCTCCAACCGGATCGTCAAATTGAGGTTGCCGCTAGTCGTGTTCATGGGATTACTCATGAATTTCTTCGAGATAAGCCACGCTTTGCCAATGTAGTTACTGAATTGATGGCTTTTATTCAGGGAGCAGAACTCATTATTCACAATGCCTCGTTTGATGTGGGCTTTATTAATCATGAATTACAATTACTTCAACAAAATTGGCAACCGCTTTCTCATTATTGCTCAATTACGGATACCTTAACATTGGCTAGAGAACGCCATCCCGGGCAAAAAAATAGTTTAGATGCGTTGTGTAAACGTTATAACGTCGACAATTCTAATCGGCAGTTACATGGCGCTTTGCTAGATGCTCGATTATTAGCTGAAGTTTACTTAGCGATGACCGGTGGGCAAGTCAGTTTATTATCTTGCCAAGAAACTAATCAAGTTAATAATGAGGCTGCAATTAAACGAGTTCATTCCGAGCGACCGCCCTTGAAAGTCGTAATACCCACGTCAATGGAGTTGCAAGCCCATGAACAAAAGTTAGTGGTTATTGAGAAAATGAGTGGTGGGAAATGTTTGTGGCAGGCTTTGGAACAGAGCTAAGTTTTTTTAGATAAAGCCAGTTGCAATGCCCGCAGAGCTTGCCCACGATGACTGAGTTGATTTTTTATTTCTGGGGATAATTCGGCGGAAGTACAATGATGGGTTGGTACATAAAATAAGGGATCATACCCAAAGCCATTTTCACCGCGTGGTTCATGGATAATATGTCCTTCCCAGGTACCTTGACAAATTAGTGGCATGGGATCATTCGGATGGTGCATATAAACAATGACACAATGGTAACGGGCAGTTCGCTGAATCTCCGGTGTAATGGTTAATTTTTTTAATAATAAGCGATTATTATCTTCGTCACTCGCACCAATACCCGCAAATCGGGCTGAATAAATCCCGGGGGCGCCCTGGAGAGCGTCGACTTCAATTCCCGAGTCATCCGCCATCGCCGGTAAACGGGTATGTTGCGAAGCTTGTCGTGCTTTGATTAAGGCATTTTCAACGAAGCTCAATCCGGTTTCTGCCACTTCGGGTACCTCAAATTGACTTTGGGGAATGACTTGGTAATCAAATGTGGCGAGTATTTGGGCAAATTCTCTGAGTTTACCGGAATTGTTACTCGCTAATACAATGGGTTTCACTGGCTAACTGCTCAAAAAGGCACATCGTCGTCAAAATTCTGGTCAGCAACCGGTGCTGGACTAGAAGGACGCGGGGGTGAAGAGGTCGGTGGAATAGTGGGTGGATTTACTCCTTCGTTCACCGGCGGGGGTTGTGGCACATAGTTACCGGGCGGGGGTGCGTTATAGTGAGTCGTTGTGCTTTCACCACGTCCACCTAACATTTGCATGTCAAGCACCACAACCTCAGTCGTATAACGGTCTATCCCATTTTGATCTTGCCATTTACGGGTTTGTAAATGGCCTTCCACATAAATCTGAGAACCTTTGCGTAAATATTGTCCGGCTACTTCTGCCAAGCGTTTAAAAAGAACGAGTCGATGCCATTCCGTTCGTTCTTGCCATTCACCGGTTTGTTTATCTTGCGAACTGTAACTCGTCGCTAAGCTCAAATTGGCCATCGCCACGCCACTGGCACTATAACGTACTTCGGGATCAGCACCTAAATTTCCTATTAAAATCACTTTATTGACACCACGAGTGGACATATGTGTCTTCCTTTTTTGACTCAGTTACTCATTTAGTAATGTAATTTGATATAACATTTAATGCGGTCATATCCAACACTTGACGATCCACTTTCAAGTAAGCAACGCCTTCTTCAAGGATAATGACTACTTCAGCTACCCCTGGCACTTGGGTAAGACAGTGACTCAAATGGTTGGCTTGTTGTTTATTAATTTGACCAACATTAAGCAGATGGCTACTTAAGTAACGTGGATTTTTTGCGGTTATGGCTAGCATTAACCAGATTGTTGCTAAAGCTGCGTCGACTATAAATACAGACTCAATTCCGTAGTGATGCTGTATCCAACCCCCACCAAAACCGCCTAGAAAAGCACCCAAAAATTGAGCAGTGGAATAAACACCCATCGCGGCACCTTTATATTCTGCTGGCGCTATTTTACTTAGTAACGAAGGTAAGCTGGCTTCGAGTAAATTAAAAGCGATAAAAAATAACAACAACATCCCCATGATACCACCGAGAGAATTATCTAAATAGCTTAACCCCAACATACCCAAAACCAGTAAAGTAATAGCACTAACAAAAACCGGTTTGGAAAGATGACGTTTCTCGGTATAAATAATAACCGGCACAATGATCAGGAAAGAACTCACTAATACGGGCACATAAACTTGCCAATGATGCTCCAAGTCTAATTTAGCTTTCAGTACAATGGGTAATACCACAAACAGAGAAGTCAAGAATAAATGTAATAATAAAACCCCGATGTTAAGGCGTAATAATTGGGTATTGGTCAAAATCTTTTTAAATTGAACGCGTATGGGTTCAGCATGCTGATGAGATTGTTTCGTCACCGGTTGAGGTACCATGAAATGTAATACTGCCAAGGCGATTAAGCTTAATAATGCGGTCAGTGCAAAAATACCGGGTATACCTATCCATTGATTGAGCACCGGTCCAATGATTAAGGCTAACATGAAGGATATCCCCATACTGCTACCCAAAAAAGCCATTGCTTTCGTGCGGTGTTCTTCACGGGTTAAATCTGCTGTTAAAGCGAGTATAGACGATGAAATGGCGCCTAGGCCTTGTAACGCACGTCCAATAATAATCCCCACAATAGAACTTGATAGGGCGGCTGTTAAACCACCCACTGCAAAAATCAATAATCCTAAGGTAATAACCGGCTTACGTCCCCAGCGATCCGATAATATTCCAAACGGAATTTGAAATAGGGCTTGAGTTAAACCATAAATTCCTATCGCTAACCCGACTAAAGTCGGTGTTACGTTAGGTAAGGTACGAGCATAAAGCGCAAAAACCGGTAAAATTATAAATAAACCCAACATGCGAGTAGATAAAATACCCGCTAAGGCAAAGGCAGCCCGTTGTTCAATAACAGTCATACTTTCATTATCAGTCATCATACTTCAGGAATCTTGGTGTCGTAGAAAATTAAACTTAAATACTATAATATCACAAAAACTGGCCTAAATAATCATGCTCCCGGTGAGTTATTATAAATTAATAGCCATTTTATTTTCTTAACCCGGATTCAAAGTAATCACTTTAATAATATTGGATTAACCGCTTTTAGCAAAGCGATGACGTAATTTTTCCCTGTTTTCATATTCCTTAACTAACTTAGAAAAATATCCACCACCTTGGTATATTTTAACTCGATTGAGTATGGAACCCACTACCGGTGGATTTAAACGTTCTAATAATTGTGCTGCACGCCGGAGTTCACCTGGGAAAACCTTTTCTGCTTCAACAACTAATAAAATACCGCCGGCGATTTCCCCTAATAATTCGGCATCAGCGGATAATAAAATTGGAGGAGTATCCAGCAGAATTAAATCATACTCAATATTGAGTTGTTTCAGTAATGGACGTAGTTTACCCCGCGTGACCAAATAAGGTTCTGGAGTTTCTCCAACCGGTAACCGATTCGGTAAATACTCCGTAGCGGGTTTAATAAACATCAGGGGATCAAGATATTCTTGATTAAGTAAAGTAGTTAGACCGGCTGATGAATCAACATCGTTATAGCGGCTATCTGGTTTAAAGGCGTTCAACTCGACCGCTAAAGTGTGTACTCCAAAATCACTTAATAACCGAGCTAACTCGAGAGTGAGGGTTGTAGTTCCACCGCCAGCTTTCACCGAAGTCAATACAAAATAGTTGGTTTTATGGGTATGCCAATCTCGTTCTAAGGCTAATGCCATCCGCCGCATTTGATCAGCCATGACCTGTTGAGTATGCTTATTACGGTGTTCTAAAACCCAGGCTATTGGAGGGAATCCAAGCAGTTTGTGGATCTCACCTGGTGTTCTAATGCGCCTATCAAGCATATCTATTAGAATGGGGAATCCGATACCTAAACCAAAAGCAGCGGCTATAAATATTAACAAAATTTTTATGCGCTTACCGGCAACCGGGATTGTCGGTTCGACTGCGGGAGTATCTAATCGTACAAATCCAGGTGCAGTAGATTCAATTGATAAAAAATCAGTCCGATCATTAATTTTATCTAATTGTTGAATAATACGGGTAATTTCTCTGCTCACCACTAAGGCTTCATTATAAAGCTTGGCATAGTGATTCGCTTGCTGACGCTGTTTATCCAGTTCGTCCGCTAAAGATTGTTCAATACTTTGCGCTTGATAAACGTCGGCTTTACTTTTTTCTAATAACCGGTTCCGAATCGTTACCGTAAAATCCTGAGTTGCTTTGGCAATATCTTGATCAATTTTAGCAATCTCTTGTTCCGCACGTTGCCGAGTGGGATGCTTTGGGGTTAAACCTAAGATTTCAGTTAAGAGTTGGGTACGTCGGTCAGTTAAGCGGGTAGTAAAGGATTTTAATTCACCATCATTAGCAACTTGTTCAGCAACTAGAATATCTAATATGGTATCACCATTACTTTGTTTCTTATTCAACGTCGCTAATTGATTTTCGGTTTTGACACTGTCACGGTGTGCCAGTACCTGTGCTTGTCTACTTTCAACCAAAATATTATCGTATGGATTTAAGCTATTTTCTTGGAAGGTCGTTACCCCCAATTCTATGGCAATTTGAGTACGTTGTTGTTCCTTTGTGGCGAGCAATTGTTCTAATTCCTGCCGATGTTGTTCTAACCATTTAATTCGACCACTACTATCAAAAATATTTTCTTCTTGAGTTTTTTTCAAATACACTTCTATCAAGGTGTTGAGAACAGTACCTAATCCTTTAGCTTGTTCACTACTTAATTTGACCGTGACAGAGGGTTCATTGCGCTTATTGTCAACGTCAAGTGCATCTTTTAACCGTTGCTTAGCGCTACTTTCATCTTCACCAGGCAGAAACCAGTTTTCTCGTAATTGGGGAGTTTGCAACGCTTCGTGAATGACATCAGGTCGGGTAACTAAACTCGCTTGTTGTTTAACATAGAATGGGTATTCGGTGCGATCCAAGTCCATGGTTTTGTCTGTCTCCAAGTTAGGCGTAAACCGAGGTGATACCCAGATTATAGCTACTGCTTGATAAATAGGCACTCCCATGGTGGAAAAAACCTCTATACCAATAGCACTCACTCCCAACAAGATGAACAACGCTAACCACTTATATCTTAACAGACTAACTAACGGTTTAAATCGACCCGTCGGAATAGACTGCTCGACAACGCCGGAAGAGGACTGTGGTAACATAAGATCAAGTCAATTATTCTAAAGAATTTGTCGTTTCAATGGCATTTAGTTTCGCTCGTTCTGTCTCTAATCTTTGCTGTTCTTGATCCAGTTGGCGTCGCTGATTATTAGCTTGAATAGAGGTAATATTAGAATAAATACCCAATATAGTGGTAAACGGATTGAGCAATTGTAAGGCATAATTGACTTTAGTAATGGTATTAGTGGGAACATAAATGATATCACCTTCTTGAAGTGCGACATCAAATTTTTTATTGGGTACGATTAATTCTTTTAAAGCGATAGGGCGATTAATCCCTTGAGTCGGACGAATAACATTGATTCTGTCTGGAGCAGCATTCTGAGTCGGACCACCCGCTCTAGCGAGTAATTCCACAAAAGACATAGAGGGTGTTAACGGGAAAGCCCCTGGATTGCGTACTTCACCAAATACATAGACTAACTTTTCCTCTATGTCAGGTACATAAATGATATCATTCCGTTGTAACTTGATATTCAGAGATAGATCCTTGCCCATGATTAATGGTTCTAGTTCAATCCAGACAATTCGATCCCGTCCTCGAAATATAGCGCAGTGTGTAAAGAGCAAACTTTGAGCTTGTTCTGGTAAGCCACTGGCGTTAGCAAAACCACCGGCTAACGAAATGGCTTCTAATAAAGTGGGCGTAGTCATTCCAAATTGAATTTCACCTGGACGAGCCACGCGGCCTAATACTAATATTCGATTAGCGGCATACTGATCAACGCGAACTGCTATTGATAAATCGGTATAATAAGGTGATAACCGAGTGATGATCAATTTAGACACTTGTTCACGTGAAAGTTCGGTTACTCGAAGTGACCCAATGAGGGGTAAAGTGATTTTACCATCCGGTCCAATCGTATGCTGACCCGATAATTCTGGATATCCCCATACTTCAACCGTGAGATGATCACCGGCACCTAATAGGTATTCTTTTTCATAATCCGTTGTATTCAGTTGAAAATAATTAAGTGATTGAGTTGAAGTCGTGGGGACTTGCTGACGTGGTTTGGGCGGTTCAAGCGGGAGGGGAATGGGTGTAGTTGGAGTACAACCAATAATTATTTCTACTAAAATAATTAATTTTAACAGTAAATTAAGGTTTAAATTCATTAATACTCGGGATATGGTCCTGTACATATTAATATCATGCCACCACTCTATGTTATAACTCTAAACTCATTTTGAGTAAGTGGGGATTAGCATTGTATTCGGTTAAGATTCTTTAACTAATTATTTTTAACTCTATATAAAATAAATTAATTATACAATACCCTCGGTATTTTACTTTATAAAGTAAAAACAAATAAAGTACAAACAATTTTTTAATGAAGTTAAACAGTCGAATAATCGCTAGTATTGGTCATAATATGACCTACTCGTATGGTTTCAATTTAACAACAAGAGAACAGCAATTTCTGCAAAAGAAGTTAATCTTTGCTGAAATAACTTATGACTAAGAATCAACCGTTTTTAGCAAAGCTTCAATTCGTTCATCTAAAGGTGGATGACTCATAAACCAGTATTGAATCAAGCTGCTACCTTTACTACCCTTTATTCCAAAGGCAAATAACTGAGCGGGAAGTTGTCCATCATGAGCCGATTTTAATCGTTGTAAAGCACGAATCATTTTTTGAGCACCAACCAATTGAGCCGATCCGGCATCAGCACGAAACTCTCGTTGTCTTGAAAACCACATCACAATAAGGCTCGCTAATAAACCCAGTATAACTTCTGCAACTAGACTTGTCATCCAATAACCGAGACCGGGCCCCTCTTCATTTTTAAAGAGCACCCGATCAACCAATTGGCCAATGATTCTCGCCAAGACTATCACAAAAGTATTAATCACTCCTTGGATTAAGGCCATCGTGACCATATCACCATTAGCAATGTGACTGATTTCATGAGCGAGTACGGCTTCCAGTTCATCGGGTTCCATCGCTTGCAATAAGCCAGTACTGACAGCCACCAAGGCATTATTGCGATTCATTCCAGTGGCAAAAGCATTAATATCCACCGCATCATAAATAGCGACTTCTGGCATACCAATTCCGGCCGCATTAGCTTGACGTCGCACCATATCTATTAACCGGATTTCTACCGGATGATTTGGTTGTGTTATAACTTGTGCCTTCGTTGCTATTTTCGCGCTCCATTTAGATATCGCTAAAGAAACAAAGGCACCTCCCATTCCAATAAATAAGGCGAATATTAATAATCCATGCAGTTGGTTAATACCGAGAATCTGCAAAATGATGCTTAATAATACCAAGACTGCTAAATTAGTAGCAAGAAATAATATTACTGTCTTCATATTATTGACCTCTAACAAACAAGCCAATCGAGTTATTTTTAATAAGTAATAGTTTAGTACTTTTTATTTCATTCTGGCTACTTTATTTGACTCACCTTCAGGAAATGGGCAATTATTATAGGGGGATAGACTAATACGTAAAGAATGTGGGCGTTGCCCTAATCGGGATTCAAACACAACCGTATAAAATAACACATTCCGAACATATTTACGGGTTTCATTAAAGGGAATCATTTCCACCCAAATATCGGGAGGTAAACAACTATTTTCTCCAGCCCAACGTTCCGCACGCCCGGGACCAGCATTATAAGCTGCTGTTGCGAGCATGTAATTACCACCAAACCGATTTAGCATTTGGCGCAAATAACTTGTTCCTAAGCTCACATTGGTATCAATGGCTAAAATATCTTGTACCTTTTTTAATTTTAAACCCAACTGTCTCGCTATGGTGCGACCCGTTGCCGGCATTAATTGCATTAATCCTAGTGCACCCGCATGAGAACGTGCTTTGGCCATAAAGGCACTCTCTTGGCGAACGATACCGTAGACCCAGGCGAGATCAACATTTTGCTGGTTAGCTGCTGTGGTTAAGTCCTGATGATAAGCTAATGGAAACCGGACTTCTAAATCATCATAGTAACCGGCTTTAGCGGAGGTCAGTACCGCTCGGTCGTGCCAGCCCCAACGATTGGCTAATGCTGCAGCAATGGCTTGTTGCTCTGGTAGCAGTTGTTTAATTCCATAATCCCATTCCCGGCGTGCATTGAGAAGCCAGGATTCTTCTCCGGCAATTAATTGACTCAGTTGATAAAATTCATAGGCGGCGCGAATACTTTGGTTCTTCAGCAAATGGGCTTGATCAGTTGGAGTATATTGAATCGGTTGATTTTTCATCTGATATTCAGTTCCAATTCGATCTGCAGCTAGGAACCCATAATAGTCACGTTCTTTAGCGAGTTCAATAAATAACTTTTGTGCTTGGGGTTGCTGACCGGTTTGTTCGAGGGCGCGTCCTAACCAATAACGCCATTGTAATAAATTCCTTTGTGCCAATGGCATTTCGGTAATAAAATCCAGCAATGCCGGCCAATGTTGTTGCTTTAAAGCCAAGTTAATACGGGTTTCACTAGCTTCTTCCGTGAGAAACTGTCTATTGATTGCGGCTAACCATTTTAGTGCATCGGGATGATGTTGTTTAACGCTCGCTAAAGCTAAATCACGCTGCATTTCGCCGATTTGTGTTACGGAGAAGGCATAATCACGTTGTAATTTTTCCCAATAGCTATAAGCGAGATCAAATTGACTCGTTGCCAAACGATTAATACCATGCAAAATAATCGTTCGAGTGATAGGCAAATCGGGATAATTAAATGTTGCTAAAGTTTGCTCGGGTTGATAATGCATCGTTTGCCATACAGTAAACCAAGCTTGTTCGCTAGGACTTAACCGTTTTGCCAAAGTAATCGCGAGTGACCATTTCTTATTTTGCATTGCTAACCCAATCCGTTCCCACACTAAGGCATCATTCATCAGATTGCTTTGATAGAGATACTCAAAAACCAGATCGCAAGTACTCGGTTGCGAATCACCCACTAACCACAATTTTTTAGTTTCTTCAAGGGCGGTCTCAATTTGCTGTCCCATTGCTAAACGGGCTTGCGCATAATAACATTGCAAGGTAGTGGATTCATTCGGCGTATAATTTTGTAAAAAAGTACTCCAATTCTGTTCTTGAGCTAATTTTTTTAACCAATCACGGCGCAATTCTTCGCCAAAGTAAGTATTACCATATTGTTTTAAAAAGGTTACTATTGATGAAGAGGAATGTTGTGACAGTTTGGAACTGATATCAAGATATTGTAGATAGTAATAAAGTGGATAATCTGATAAGGTAGTTGATAATGATTGAAATTTTTCTAACTTATTATTTTTAAATGCTTCATAAGCATATTGAAATTGCCAACGTTGTGCAGTTAACTCCTCAGCAAAGGTATTAAAACTAATTAACGATAGAATAATTATCTTGTATAGTAAGTACTGTCTTTTCATAACCCAGTCAAACACCAATTTCATGCTCTAAAAATCTTATAAATCAGGTAATTTTTTTAAACCAACATTTTATTTTATATGATTATTCATCAAGATGTTAAGCTAAGCAATTTATGCACCTAAATTCAATGTTAAGAGACGGATTAAAATCAAGTTCTCATCCAGACCATTTGACTTAATAACCTTATCGAATTAAAAAATCATCTATAGTATTATTTACCGCAGCAACGGGTTGGTTAAGAAATTAAATTGGGGTTAAACCAGAATTTTAAACTCAGCAATTAAAACAAAGTGATTTATAAAATAAAAATTAGGAGTACATAATATGATATTAAAGAATAATCTTGTCTATAGATTAGGTATAATAATAACTATACTGTGGGTTGTCAGTTGCACCACTATCCCGACAACCCCTCAGCAAACTTGTTCAGTGGCTGATCCTAAATTACAAGGTCATTATCAGGGTGATTGTCAAAATGGTAAGGCGCATGGATCCGGTCTAGCAATCGGTAAGGACAAGTATGAAGGTGAATTTGTTCAAGGATTACCTCAGGGTAAGGGAACTTATACTTGGGCTGATGGTGAACGTTTTGTCGGTTCCTTTGATAAAGGTATTCCTCAGATTCCTCATAGTGGCTGTTACGTAGCTGATCTTCGCCTGCGTGGTCGTTATCAGGGTGCTTGTCAGAATGGTAAAGCGCAGGGTCGTGGTAAAGCGACCGGGATAGATACTTATGAGGGTGAATTTAGCAATGGACTAGCTCATGGACAAGGAACTTACATTTGGTCTAATGGTGATCGTTATATTGGACAATTTAAAGCCGGTCAAGCCAACGGACGTGGAGTGATGAAATATGTGGATGGTAAAGAAGAAGCCGGTTTATGGCAAAACAATGAACTCGTTAATTAATTAATGTCAATTGTCCGTAGGGGCAGCCCTTGCAGTTGTCCTTATCTAACGATGGAGAACTTTGTATGGATAGACCAGGAAAAAGAGGTGAAGAAATCTCTTGGTTTAGGAAAATATTTGGTATTCCTCAACCAACCCCAACTGTTAAGCCAGGAACTCAACCAACGGAACCGGGGCGGTTTCTAACCAGTTTTGATAGGAATCACCCGACTTTACTGCAACAACTTCAAGAAGCTACTCGATATCGTGGTGTTATCGAAGATGCGGCGCGTCGTTACCGATTGCAACCAGCCGTCCTCTGTGGAATTGGTTCACGAGAATCTCAATGGGGAATAGCGCTCAGACCACCTGGTCCAGATGGACGTGGTGATTTTTCTCAGCGGCGTCCGCGTGGGGATCGATATACACCAGAACCCCCGGATGGTCCCGGTTACGGACGTGGTTTGATGCAAATTGATTATGATTGGCATGAATTTGCTCGCACCGGTAATTGGCAAAATCCACGAGAAAATATCATGTATGCCTGTACTGTATTGGAGCAAGCGCGACAATTTTTTCAAAGTAGTGGAATTAACTTAACTGAAGAACAATTATTGCGGGCGGTCATTGCGGCCTATAACGGCGGAGCCACTGCCACTTTACAAGCCATCGAGGTTGGCCAAGATATTGACTATAACACCACTGGTCAGGATTATTCACGAGATGTCTTAGATCGCAGTGGTTGGTTTCAGCTACATGGTTGGCGATAGGGTCTTAAATCTAACTATTCAATGGCAATTATGGGGTTTAAGGATTAAAGCCATTAAAGTCAAAGTGAGAATCTGAGGATATAACTGATGACTGTTATTCAATTTAAAGATGTTTGCAAAGATTACCGAATTCATCGGATCCTCGACCATATTGATTTACAAATTGAGCAAGGCGAATTTTTTGGTTTGGTGGGGGTAAATGGTGCTGGTAAAACCACTTTAATTAAAAGTTTACTGGATTTATGCGAAATCGAACAAGGTGATATTTACTTATTTGGCGTACCCCATACCACTTATAATGCGCGTACCCATTTATCCTTTTTACCCGAACATTTTATTCCGCCCTACTATTTGACCGGCCAAAATTTCTTAACCTATATCGCTCGGTTACAAGGCCAAACTTTTAATCTCGCTCGTGCTCATGAAATTTGTTGTACTTTAGATTTTGCTGTCACTGCCCTCAATCAACCCGTACAAGATTATTCTAAAGGCATGGCGCAGAAGCTGGGTTTAATTGCGAGTATTTTAAGTAACAAAAGTCTATTAGTGTGGGATGAACCCATGAGTGGCTTAGATCCCAAGGCACGAGCTTATCTCAAAAACTACCTAGTTAACTTGAAAGGAATAGGAAAAACACTCTTTTTCAGCACACATCTGTTACCCGATGTGGAAGCCTTATGTGATCGCATGGCCATTTTACATGAAGGCCGGTTAAAATTTGTAGGAACGCCGGCAGAATGTTGTCGTTTGTTTGCCACCCCCAATCTGGAACAAGCTTATCTCAATTGTATTGAGCAACATGAATGAGAGTTTATCAGTCCTTAAAAGTTTCGTTTCTAAACGCATCGGTTAGCCAACAAATTTGTGGTGCAGTTAAATGACCTTGAATAAGCACCACATCAAACCGACAAGGATATTGTTGAGCCCATGAATGAGTATAGAGGTAATGGTTCGCTGTTCTTAAAATACGTTGTTGTTTATGGTAATCAATACTTTCTAAACTACCGCCATAAGAAGAATGCCGTCGATATCTTACTTCGATAAAGACCAGAATAGCCTGTTGTTGCATGATGAGGTCAATTTCGCCTTGTCGGCAACGATAATTACGTTCAATGGGTTGTAATCCCTGTTGACAAAGGTAGGCATGGGCAAAATTTTCTGCCCATTGCCCAGCTTGAGAACTGAATTGATAATGACGACTCATTATTCCGGTCTTAATGAGTTATTCATTTAATAACTGCGGTACACCTTCAACAAAATGGGCCCACTGCAGCTGATCACGATGGATTTTACCGTCTTGACTTAAAGATAAATGCCCGGTTTGTCCAGGCCACTGAAATGAGGTTTGTGAATCGAGGGAACGTAGTCGGGAAAGCAATTCATAGGCATCTACACCTAAAGCATGCAACCGGCTCAATTTTTCTATTTTTTCACTAGGCCAACCGGTTTGTAAGAGACTATGTAACTGTTGCGCTTTACTATCCGGTACTAATATCCAAGGCATATCCACAAATTTTACGCCATTGAGGTTTTTATCTCGTTCCTGATCAGGTGTTCCCGCATAGAGATGAGAAGTGCTATAAATCGGTAAGCGCTGCGTCGAATCCGCGTTTAATAACGGGAGAATTTGCCGTGCTAACGGAGGGAAAGCGACTAAAAATAACATATCCCCTTGATTCAAATTTTGACGCAATTGGCCAACAGCCACTTCAAAGTGGTTGCCATAACTTTGTTCTCTAACGATTTTACCACCGCGTTTTTCCCATTCAGTTTGAAACGCAGTCAGTAAGCGTTTGCCCCAATCGCCTTCTGGAACGAATACCAGTGCAGACCGATGTCCATCATTGGCTGCACGAATAGCAACGATTTGTGCTTCATCTTCGGGTGATAAACTAAATTGATAGAGATTACCTGTTGTAATCGGAGTTTCTAGATGATTTAAGCCTAATGTCGGTACCGGCAATTGTGGCTTTTTCTTGTCAGCCAGCATTTCTAAATCCTGCTTTTCTAGCGGCCCAACGACAAACTCAGCACCGGCTTTGACTGCTTTATCGTAAGATTCTAGAATGTTTTCGCTATTCACGTCATGAATATTAATTTGCGGACGATTTGCCAAACTATCTGCTTCAGCTGCCGTGATAAAACCATTTTTAATTGCTTCTGCCCAATCACCAAATTTACCACTTAAAGGTAATAATAAGGCGATTTGTTTAAGTGGTTGGGGTTGAGCTGATATTTGATTAGTCGGTGGTATCAGAAGAGTCGGTATAATATCCTGATTGGCAGGATGGTTGGGAAAACGTAATTGCCAATTATCTAACGCGGCTTGTAAATAACCTTGTGGTGTGGTACTTACCAATAATGACAACGCCACCCAACCCGAAAAAATATCACCGGGGCTTTGTTCGATCTGTTTGAGATCATTTAAGGGATAAGAAAGCAAGGTACGCCATAATTGTTGATGGTTTTTCCTGAGCAAATTAGGGTTAGCTTGGGTCAATTTATCCACTTCTATCCATTGATGCACTGCCCCTAAAGTATCCCCTTTTGCCATTTCAATTTGAGCATATAATTGTTTATATTCTAATTGCAATGGTAAAGGTAAAGTATTCGAATCAATACCCTTTAATCGCTGTGAAGCTGACTCAACTTGTTGTTCAGCTAGATCAATTTTAATACGGACTAATTCAAGAGGAATTTCCAGACCATAACTTTGCTTAATATCTAAGCGTGCTAATTCCGCTTTCGCTTCAGTAATCATATTCGCTTGTACCAAAGCTTTTATCGCCGATAATTGATAACCCTGTTGAGTGGGTGGGCGCATTTGCGCAGCAATTCGTAAATATTCGTGTGCAGCTTCTGGATAATAACCTTGCATTTCCAACTGTTTGGCCTTCACCGCCGGATCTGAAACGAGTTGAGAAGTAGTCGGCTCATTGTGTTTAGGTAACCAAGTACCGCAACTCGATAACAATAAAGCAAATAAAATAATTAAATAAGTTGATGTATGAATTTTCATGCTCATGACGTATTAATTTTAATACATAATTAGTTATGTTAAGTTAATATGATTACCGTTAGAGATAACCATCACAACGATCACTGAGTTAGACTTATTTTCGGATAACAATACCGTTAGAATCTTTACATGAACACACGAGATGGTCAAGGTCATCGTAGTAAAATATCAAGCATATCATATGCAGAGCCTATTTAGACAATAGGTTCACCGCCATTAGGTTAAGCGATATTTCGTCAAAGTAATCACCGGTGGAATCTTGGCTTTGCTAGCTTTTTCGAGCCAGCCAAGCTTACGCTCCAACTACTCACTTAATTAATGGCAGTGTGTCAAAGGAGGAGATAGGAACGACGCATAACGTGAATATTTAACCGGTCGATCAGGTTAGAAAAAGGTGCGTTAACCGCATAACGCACCCGGGATTGATTGTTTTACGAGAGGAGGGAATAAGAATTATCTACACTTTGATTCATTAATGACATTGGAAATAGGTACCCCAGCCAGTGGGTTTACCTTTATTATTAAGGAAAGGAAAATCACCTTGCGCCCAAGCCGTTTCACTACCGAGTTCAATGTCGCCACGGATGAATTCCATCAAAGTCACTTGAACTTTTGTACCGCAATAAACAATTATACCGATGATATCATCTGGACCAGGGATAAATCCTTCTCCATAGAGCAAAGCCTGATTGACAATATAATCAACCCGCAGTTGATTTCCTTTTAAATTACTAGGTATAGGGGAATTTTCGATTAGAGTCCAACCGGCTGCTAGAATATCCTTTTTGGTAGCTGGACCAAGTCCAAGACCACCAAGATTAGGATCAGCCATGTACTCATCTTGATGATTCAACATATAATTCAGTAGATCAAGATTTGCCGGTTTATCCACTGGCGCGTTCATATCTAATGACGAATATAAGGTGCAAGTATATTCTTTGTTGGAGCCGATAGAATGGTCTAAATCAACACAACGGGATAGATGTCTTTGCCATTCTCCATTGATCAGAATATCGCCATCAAAAAGACCCTCTTCTCTTGTAGAAGAGCTATGAGAGACTTTATAAGTAACTTCACCACCAATTGGCACACTCCACTGTGTCACTTCAGCATGTGCCGCTACATACCCACATTGACTCGTTGGTACTTCATAGGAATCGAATTGAGTACAACCCAGATTGGTATGAGCGTAGGGAAATTGTCCGGGCGCAATTTTTTTAGGTTCGGTTGTACCGACATACAAATGAGTCAGGTTAAGACACCACCCCGGTGTAGTGATGGTGTAATCAACCGTAGTTGTGTCACCGTTTATCAGAACATCAACTACACCTACTTCAGTATGTTGACCTGCATAGAGTATCCGGCTTTGGTCAGCCAAAATTTCGGGGGTGAAACTGAATAAGCTTATCCCCACAGATAGGCTCAAAGCCACTTTGAGAAGAGATTGTTTGATAATCATAAGATATATCCTACCTAAAGGATTAAAAAGAAGGGACCTGATATTAATTAAATTTTCGATTAATAGTCATTATTAATAATTAGCGACTACATTTTTTATTATAACATTAATTATATTAAAATCAAGAGTTCAAATGATAAAAATCATTATAAAAGTTTTTTTACTCTATCTTTAACTACAGTATTTCAGACTGGTTGCGGTAGTGGTAAATGTTAATCATAACAATGGTCTGAATTATTATTTTTTTATTGATAATGAGATAATCAGTTTTTTTAATTAAGTCTAAAAAATTGA
This sequence comes from Thioploca ingrica, assembly GCA_000828835.1. Taxonomy (GTDB): domain Bacteria; phylum Pseudomonadota; class Gammaproteobacteria; order Beggiatoales; family Beggiatoaceae; genus Thioploca; species Thioploca ingrica. The sequence goes on along the minus strand of AP014633.1, from coordinate 1,569,467 downwards.
ACTAGAAAATAATAGTCAGCGGCAGTGATTAAAATTTTTATTTTAATTTCATGAAATTAGTTTTATAAAACTGAAATAAAAGAATTCAGTAGTTAATTATCAGTTTTCCGCTCATTCAATTACTTTTGTTTTGCTATAAAATAGTGTTACTTTTGGACTCAAGGGTAATACTATGATTTATCAAGGTGACAGTTTATGTCCGCTCACTTGGCAAGAGGAGCGGCTTCATTTACTTGACCAACGCTGGTTACCTCATCAACAGCAAATAGTGGTGTTAGCAACAGCGGCTGAGGTTGCTCAAGCGATTAAGGATATGGTCGTTCGTGGTGCACCCGCAATCGGTATCGCTGCCGCTTATGGAGTCGTTTTAGCCGCTCAATCGGCTTATGCACAAGCTCCACCTCATTGGCAAACAATAATTACCGCTGACTTACAAAAACTGGCTCAGGCACGACCGACTGCAGTCAATCTCGTGTGGGCACTACAACGAATGCAAACTCATTTCAGCACCATAGTAGCTGACCCAGTACCCATTTTACTAGCAGAAGCTCATCGTATTCATCAAGAAGATCTGGCAGCCAATCACCGCATGGGAGAATTAGGTGCCGATTTATTACCCGCCGCTTGTCGGGTTTTAACCCATTGCAATGCGGGTGCTTTGGCAACCGGTGGTTATGGTACTGCTTTGGGGGTTATTCGCACTGCCCATCGTGCTGGCAAACTGAGTCAAGTTTACGCCGACGAAACGCGACCTTGGTTACAAGGTGCCCGTTTAACCGCTTGGGAATTATTACAAGATAATATTCCGGTCACTTTATTAGCTGACAATGCTGCTGCCGCTTTGATGCAACAACAACGCATTGATTGGGTGATTGTGGGTGCTGACCGTATTACAGCGAGAGGTGATGTTGCCAATAAAATAGGAACATACGGTTTGGCTATTTTAGCACGCCAACATGGTGTTAAATTGATGGTTGTTGCTCCAACCTCTACTATCGATATGAATCTCATGGAAGGAAGTGCCATTGTGATTGAAGAACGTTCTCAAGCAGAAGTTTTAACTGTAAATGGACAAGCTATCGCACCCGTCGGTGCCCAAGCTTGGAATCCGGCTTTTGATGTGACCCCATCTCATTTAGTCGATGTAATCGTCACTGAGAAAGGTGTGGTAACACAACCTAACTTAGAGCGTATGACAGCCATCATGCGTTCTTAAGCTCGGTAAAGCCATTTTTTCATGGCAATAAATTTGGGTTTTTCTCAATATACCACTTGGCGACGTGACTTTATGTTAAGTCGTCTTTGGATTGGTGGAATCATTGGTATAGTTGCGGTGATGTCTTTTATTGTGCTTAATCTGTCACATTACCCCAACTTAGAACCCCCTTGGCTATATACTAATTTAACTCAAGAAGCGGCTTTACTACTTTGTTTATTGTTGTTGCTTTCCCCTCGAGGTCGTTCTTACCCAGGATTAATTTTTCTGTTATTTTCTTGGGCACTGACGCTAGTTCCACAGTATTGGTATTTTCTATTAGAAGGCGTGGCTAAATTAGACTTTGTCACCTGGACTTTGTTATTTCTAGGTCAAACGACGTTAATTCCAGTACGATGGTCTTTACACTTGTTATCACAACTGGGTGTATTTGTTTGTTTCTTTTTCATTCAATTTTACTTTGGTGCGGTCATTGAATCCAATATTGCTAATGCCGATTCCTTTTTTCTTTATTTATACCTATTTTGGTTCTGTGTCATTTGCGATATTTCAGTGTTCTTTTATGAAAAATTACAACGTAAAGAGTTTGATACTAAACAAAATCTAGAAGTGGAACAAGAAAAATCGGAGCGGTTGCTACTTAATATTTTACCCCAATCGATAGCAGAGCGATTAAAACAACCCGGTGCGACGGTTGCAGAAAATTTTACTGAAGTAACGGTATTATTTGCTGATATTGCTGGGTTTACTGCCATGTCTACTGGGATGTCGCCGCTGCAATTAGTTGAATTGCTGAATGAAATATTTTGTAAATTTGATAAACTCGTTGAGCTACATGGGTTAGAAAAAATTAAAACCATAGGTGATGCGTATATGGTGGTAGCTGGGCTTCCAGAACCTAACCCCAATCATGTCACTCAGATGGCCGAAATGGCTTTAGATATGCAAACAACCATTGCAAAATTTAACCAACAATACTATAAAAATTTACACATTCGCATTGGAATACATACTGGACCAGTCGTTGCCGGCGTAATTGGAATTAAAAAATTTGCTTATGACTTATGGGGCGATACCGTTAATATCGCCAGTCGCATGGAGTCACACGGTATGCCCGGTAAAATTCAAGTATCTGATAATGTTTACCAAATTTTAAGGAATCACTATGTGTTAGTTAAACGTGAAACCATCCAAGTAAAAGGTAAAGGAGAAATGACGACGTATTGGTTACAAGCTCGTCAGACTGACTTGATAGCCAACTGATTTTTTTAATAAAAACTCAAAGCTAACTTCAAGACAACTCGCTCATATTCATGCTTTCGTTTGCACCGGTTGGTTATAACTTTTTGACATCAACTGAATCGCTATAAACTTCAATTCCGAGTCGATCGGCAACCGGTTGTGCTTTAGAATCAACCATTGGCGAAATAACTAATAAACGATTCGCTTGGCGTTGATGCCGTTTTTCATAAAAGCGTACTTTTCGTTCAAATATATACATACCGGCTTTGTCTATGGAAGATTTTATCTCACAAATAATCAGCAAGCCATTTTTAATAATCACATCCAATTCAACTTGGTCTGGTCTACCAAAAACTTCACCTTGGTCATCATACTCATTTACATTAACAACCTCTACTCCAAAGCTCTTTTCTAAAATACCAGCTAAAGCATTGCGAAAAGCACTTTCTGCTTGAATTCCCCAACGTGCACCTAATGCACCAATACTTCGTTCTTGTTTTTGCGCGATAGCCATAATCGCTTCATGCATTCGAGCAAATTCAAGTTTAGCATCTTCCCACTTTTGGTTTTGTTTGTCCCATTTGTGGGCTTGTTCTTCTCGATCTCGTTGTAGTTCTTGCTTAAAATCTTCCCATTTGTGGTTTTGTTCATCCCATTTGCGGGCTTGTTCATCCCACTTTTTAGCTTGTTCTTCTCGATCTCGTTGTAGTTCTTGCTTAAAATCTTCCCACTTGCGGTTTTGTTCATCCCATTTCTGATTTTGCTCATCCCATTTCTGATTTTGTTCATCCCACTTTTGGTTTTGTTCATCCCATTTCTGGTTTTGTTCGTCCCACTTGCGGGCTTGTTCTTCTCGATCCCGCCGTAATTCATTTAAAAGTTGATAAAATTTATCTTCTGTGGCTTGGCGATCGGCAAAATTTTGTCGAGCCAATTCCAAGACTAATTCTTGAATTTGTGGACTTTTTTGTATTAACGTGGGTAATTTCTGGAGGATAATTTGCTCCAGTTGGCTGATATCGATAGTTGGTTGAGTCATAATTTTTAAGATCACAATTTAAGTTGATTATTCTGCCACTAACACACCATCAAGTAACCGTAGGGTTCTATTCATCCGTTTGGCTAAAACCGGATCATGGGTTACGAGGACTAAACTGGTCCCGACGACTTGGTTTAATTCCAACATGCGTTCATAAACTTGTTCGGCGGTACGATGATCCAAATTACCGGTCGGTTCATCAGCCAGAACGCATTTCGGTTCGGTTACCAGTGCCCGTGCTACCGCAGCGCGTTGTCGTTCCCCGCCGGAGAGTTCACCGGGTTTATGTTTAAGACGATTTCCTAAACCCACTTCAGTGAGAATGTGAGCCGCTTTTTGTTGTGCTTCAGCAGGAGACAAACCGCGAATCAGGAGTGGCATACCCACATTTTCTAAAGCGGTAAATTCCGGCAATAAATGGTGAAATTGATAGACAAAACCTAAATGTTGATTACGCCAGCTTGCTCGCTGTGCTGGATTTAACTGATTGATAGGTTTACCAGCGACCCAAATCTCGCCCTGGCTGGGTATATCTAAGCCACCGAGTAAATGTAACAAAGTACTTTTACCAGAACCAGAGCTACCCACGATAGCAATTTGTTCGCCGGCACTCACGCTGAGTTCAACGCCCCGCAAAACTTCAACCGATAGACCACCTTCTTTAAAGCTTTTATAGATATTTTCACACCTCAGCACGATTTCATTCATAACGCAAAGCCTCGGCTGGATGAGTACGTGAAGCGCGCCAAGCGGGATATATGGTTGCGAACAAACTGATCAGTAACGATAGAATGGTGATTTTATAGACATCCAACCAACGTAAATCAGAAGGTAATTCACTAATATAGTAGATATCAGAAGAAAGAAATTTAGTATCAAAAAAATTTTCGATGACGGGAATTAAGGTTTCGATATTGAGCGCTAAACTAATCCCACCGCCTAAACCTAATAAGGTACCCAATACACCAATCAGTGCACCTTGCACAATAAAAATAGCCATGATAGTGCGTGGAGTAGCACCTAAAGTTTGTAAGATAGCAATATCCGCTTGTTTATCGGTGACCACCATCACTAAAGTAGAAACAATGTTAAAAGCAGCGACGGCGACGATCAGCGTTAAAATAACAAACATAACCGTTTTTTCCATTTTTATGGCGGCAAAAAAATTGGCATAACGATAAGTCCAATCATAACTACGGTAACCCACCGGTAATTCATTTTGTAAGCGATGACTCAGAGAAGTAGCCATAAACATATCGTCGAGTTTAATATTGAGTCCATGAATACTGCCAGGAGGTAAACGTAATAACTTAGCAGCATCCGCCAGGTGTAATAGAACTAAGCTACTATCGTATTCATGTATCCCCACGGTGAAAATACCTTGGACCGTAAAGCGCTTGATTCGTGGTAATACGCCGATGGGGGTAACAGAAGCTTGCGGGACGACGAGGGTAATTTTACGTCCCACACCGGTACCTAGAGAATTAGCGAGTTCGGATCCGATTACAATCCCAAATTCACCCGCACGGAGGTTATCTATACTGCCGGCTATCATTTTTTCTTTCACTTGAGAAACTTGTGGTTCTAGTTCCGGTAAAATACCTTGTAACATCGTCCCATAAACATTTTCTTCAAAACTGACCATGGCTTGTCCTTGGATAAACGGGGCAATCCCAATGATGTGGGGTTGTTTGCGGAGTGATTCTGCTAATATCTGCCAATCACTCCAATGACCATTATAAGTGTCGATAACCACATGTGCTGACATACCTAACATGCGGTAACGTAATTCCTTTTCAAATCCATTCATGACCGATAATACGGTGATGAGTGCGGTAACACCCAAAGCAATACCCAGTATCGAAGTTAACGAGATAAATGAAATAAAATGATTGCGACGTTTAGCACGGGTATAACGTAACCCAATATAAAAGGGAAGCGGTTTAAACATAATGGCTTATTTTTAGTTAATCGCATGACTCACAAAAGGAGATAAAAAAGTATTATTATTCATTTCTATTTTCATACTAGAAAATCGTATCAAAGAAATTTCCATTTCTTCCATAGAGATAGCAAATAACCCCATATCAATATCGGTGAAAAACAAGAGAGTAACAATATGCTTCTCAAGCAAGCAGGCACCGTGAATAAAATGGTACGCTTCGATTTCAGTCAATAATAAATGATTGGCTTGGCTTGATTGTTGAAATAATTCTTGACCCAGTTTAGTTACAATGGCTTCTAATAATGGACTGGTCACCCGCTTACCCATTTTTAAAAAATGGGGGTTACCACCAAAATGTTCAAAGAAATATTCCCAAGTCTCTTTAAAATTATTTGCAGTAACCAGTTTGTGTTTTAAGGTAGTAAGCTGTTCTAAATTCATATTAACTCCAATTATCAATGGTTAATTTTAGTTGTCAATTATTCATTATTCAGTTATCTGTTGTCATCGTGAGTCAATGGTTTAACATATGACTGATAACTGCAGATTGTTCTCTCAATATTAGGAACGAAGCTCATTTTGAATTGTACTCATAAAGGAACTATCACTGTGAATATTCAAATCATTTCTACAATCCCATTTGCAGGACAAAAACCGGGCACTTCTGGTCTACGCAAAAAAGTAAAGGTATTTCAGCAACCACATTACCTGGAAAACTTCGTTCAAGCTATCTTTAATTCACTCAGTGGTTTCCAAGGACAAACGCTCGTGGTTGGAGGTGATGGGCGCTATTATAACCAAACTGCCATCCAAACGATTTTAAAAATCGCGGCGGCTAATCATTTTGGACGGGTATTAGTTGGTCAAAATGGTCTACTCTCGACGCCAGCCGCTTCAGCGGTTATTCGCAAACATCAAGCGTTTGGCGGAATTATTTTATCGGCTAGTCACAATCCCGGTGGTCCGCAAGGTGATTTTGGCATCAAATATAATATCAGTAATGGCGGTCCCGCCCCAGAAAAAGTAACCGATGCTATCTTCGCGCAGAGCCAAACTATCACCGAGTATCGTCTCCTCAACAGCCCAGACATTGATTTATCTCAATGTGGGCAGACGCAACTCGGTGAAATGTCAGTTGAAATTATAGATCCCGTAGCTGATTATGCCGAACTGATGGAAAAGCTGTTTGATTTTAATGCTATCCGTCAATTATTCCAAGCCGGATTTACCCTGCGTTATGATGCGATGCACGCCATTACCGGCCCTTATGCCAAAGTTATTTTAGAAAATAAACTCGGTGCCCCCACCGGAACTGTCATGAATGGCATTCCTTTAGAAGACTTTGGTGGAGGTCATCCTGATCCGAACTTAACTTATGCTCATGACCTCGTTGCTATTCTATATGGAGCCAATGCGCCTCAATTTGGTGCCGCTTCTGATGGTGATGGGGATCGCAATATGATTTTAGGTCAGCATTTCTTTGTCACACCGTCCGATAGTTTAGCGGTATTAGCCGCAAATGCCCACCTCACCCCCGGTTATCGATCCGGCTTGGCGGGCATCGCTCGCTCTATGCCAACGAGTAAAGCCGCTGATCGAGTTGCTCAAGCGCTCAATATTAACTGTTTTGAAACACCCACCGGGTGGAAATTTTTTGGTAATCTTCTCGATGCGGGTCAAGCCACTTTATGTGGAGAAGAAAGCTTTGGTACCGGTTCCAACCACGTTCGCGAGAAAGATGGCTTATGGGCCGTGTTATTCTGGTTGAATATTTTAGCGGTTCGGCAACAATCTGTCGAAACGATTGTCTACGAACATTGGGCCAAATACGGTCGTAACTTTTACTCGCGGCATGATTACGAAGATGTTGATGCTCAAGCTGCGCAAACCCTCATGACTCACCTAGTGAATCAATTTAGTCAATTGCCCGGTAAAACTTGGGGTTCACGTACCGTCGCTTTCTGTGACGACTTTAGCTATACCGATCCGATTGACCAAAGTATCAGTACCAATCAAGGGTTAAGAATTAATTTTCAAGATGATTCTCGAATCGTGTTTCGGCTATCAGGTACTGGTACCGAAGGTGCTACGTTACGAGTTTATTTAGAATCATTTGAAGCGGATGTCGCTAAACATCATCTGGATGCACAAGTCGCACTAGCGGATCTTATCCAAATTGCGAATGAAATTGCTCAAATTCAGAAATATACTGGAAGAGACAAACCGTCGGTAATTACTTAAAATCTGCTTTAATCACTTATCAGTTAGCCGTTATCAAAGGTAAATTAACCTAATTGTTAATAATTGATAACCGTTGGTTGATAACTGCTAAACGTTTATTGATAACTGCTATAGAATAATTAATAACTCACTTACAATTATTACTAACGCATAACGAATACTAAATAACGGCTAACAGTTTATTGATAACGACTAAACGTTCATTGATAACTGTTAGCAAATAGAGGAAGTAATCCTATGTCAATTTTTAAAGCCTATGATATTCGTGGAATCGTTGGAGAAAATCTAACACCGGTAGTCGTTACTCAAATAGGACAAGCTATAGGCAGTGAGGCCATTGCCCAAGGACAAGCTCAAGTTGTGGTTGCTCGGGATGGTCGTCTCTCTGGATTAGAATTATTAACCGCGTTGATCACCGGTTTACAAGCCGCCGGTTGTCCAGTAATTGATATTGGCATGGTACCAACGCCGGTTTTGTATTTCGCTACTTATTATTTAAATACCGGTAATGGCGTGATGTTAACAGGTAGTCATAATCCACCCAATTACAATGGCCTCAAAATTATGATTGGGGGCGAGGCTTTATCTGGAGAACGCATTCAAGCGCTGAAAACCCGGATTGATAATAACGAACTGAGCTATGGTAATGGTACCCTGGAAAGTCTTGATATTGGTGCAGCTTATATCAAGCGAATCACTGATGATATCAAATTGGCGCGCCCCTTTAAAGTGATTATCGATGCCGGTAATGGCGTCACTGGCGTGTTAGCACCGCAATTAATTCGCGCTTTAGGTTGTGAAGTGGTGGAATTGTTTTGTGAGATTGACGGTCATTTTCCTAATCATCATCCGGATCCTAGTGTTCCAGAGAATTTAGTAGAAATGATAGCCGTAGTAAAGTCTGAAAATGCAGATCTCGGATTTGCTTTTGATGGTGATGGTGATCGTTTAGGCGTTATCGATGCCAAAGGTAAGATTATTTGGCCGGATCGACAAATGATTTTGTATGCAACGGATCTATTAAAACGTCATCCTGGCGCTCAAATTATTTATGATGTGAAATGTAGCCGCCATTTAGACCATGCTATTCAACAACACGGCGGTAAACCGTTGATGTGGAAAACCGGCCATTCTTTAATTAAAGCAAAAATGAAAGCGACGGGTGCGCTGTTAGGGGGTGAAATGAGTGGACATGTTTTCTTTAAAGAACGGTGGTATGGCTTTGATGATGCTTTATACACAGCGGCTCGATTGTTAGAAATTCTGTCACAGGATAATCGCCAACCAGAGGAAGTTTTTGCGAGTTTACCCGATGCCGTTAATACCCCAGAATTAAAACTTGAACTAAAACAGTTTGGTGAACATTTTGAGTTAATGCAAAAAATTCGGGATACTTTTCAGTTTGAAGCGGCGCAAGTTGCCACTATTGATGGGGTGCGTGCTGATTTTCAAGACGGTTGGGGTTTGGTTCGTCCTTCCAATACCACTCCCAGTTTAATCTTTCGCTTTGAAGCGGATAATTTAGCAGCGCTTACTCGGATTCAAACTCAGTTTCGCCAACAATTATTAGCGATAGATAAGCAGTTAAAGTTACCTTTTTGAATCATATACAGCAGTTGTGCCAATTAATTTTTTATTAACCGTCAGGGACAGGCTTTGACTTGTTCCTTTTTTATTGTTGCAGCCCGGTGATTAAATTCATTGCGCTCATAATTTATTTTTGGCCGGTATTGTTGTTGGAATTAGTTGTGCAGGTGAATTTTTTTGCAGTTATCGTCGATTAACCAGCAACAATTATTCATCATCATCATCCTCATTGTTCTCATCGCTAACCGATTGATTCATGTGTTCAAGAAGTTTAGGTAATACTTTATCTAGATGAGCGTTAATTTTCTTAATTGTATCCTGAGAGACTTTTTTTAAGATTTCATCGAATTGAGTTTGAATAATTTTTTCGATTTGTTGTTGTAATGTCTTCAGTTGTCGCTCGTCTAAACCGGGTGAGAGTTCGTCGGTGAGGGGAATTTCTTTACCTGGGACGACCACATCTTTTAACACGGGCAAATCCAGTATTTGAGTTTTCTTCATCCGAATTGCGCGGGAAACCCCGTCCTTCAGGGCGGGGAGGGATAGCGCGACTGGCGTAGCCAGTCCCGGTGTCCCGCTTCTCCTATTAGTTGGCTATCTTTGGCTGTAGGGAATAGCCATAACCATCGTTACGGCTAATCATTTGGCAATACTTGTGGCTAATGCCTTGAATCGTTTCAATGAGAGTGGTGATATTGAAACTGCCACTGGCGCGTATTGCAACTCGTCCAACATACTCACCGACTTTCTTACCTTTTGTCACAACCGCTTTAACCATATCGCCCGTTTGAAAACCAAACGCCGATTTACTCCGCATCAAATAGCCTCTTGGAAAGCCAAACTTATCCAGGCGAGTCCGTTGATAACTGCCCCTTCCAGTGCATTTAATTTCTAAAGTGGGCTTATTCCAGTCCTGTACTGTATCGACTATACCAACACAAGCCGCATCTAGCGCATGAGATTTTGGAATGTCCAAGCGAATTCGATTAAACTGGGTTCTACCACCGCTGGCTAATTCCACCGGGTTACCGGTTGTTTTGAGTGCGTTAGCCAATGCCCAGCGAGTGCTATTGACGGCGGCGGCATCTTTTAACGGCTGCTGGGCTTGTGCCTTGATTTTTTGCAACAATTGCGGCTGTTTAGCTAAAAAAATATCCAGGGCTTGACTGCCTTTCTTTTGGTTACAAGGGATACATGCCAAAGTGAGATTGCTCACTTGGTGACTGCCGCCAGCAGATTTAGGCACAATATGTTCAATTTCTAGTGGTACCTGCTCAACGCCACAATAAGCACACTTTCTGTCCCACTTGTCCAACAAGTATTTACGTACTTCGTAGCCTTGCAGTTCGCCTTGCTGATACTCAATCCCACTGATTTCTGGTGATTCCAATTGCTGCAGATCAAACCGTACTAATTCTTGAGAAAGTGCGGTAACGGGTGCAACTCGTTGCAACTTTTTAATCCAACTTATCGCCGTATCTACACGATGTTGCAAGGAAGGGGCTAACCAACCGGTTGGCTTAGTACGATTATCGAATCGTGCTTCACGGTAACGTAGATTGTTTCTTCTGCGCTTACGCATAGCACGACGTGAGGTTAAATTGGCACTGATTGCCAAGCCACGATGATGGAGGTGCAACAAGCTAAGTATGTTGATTTTCCTGGTTATTTCGCCAGTTTCAGTATCAATATTTTTGCTTTCGCGCACGATGGCAACGCCAGTTTGCTTGCTGCCAGGGTCTAGCTTGACTCGAATAGGCTGTAGTTCACCACCCACACGGTCTTTTAACCGAATAGCGAACGGATACCGCTTCACCACCACGGCACGACCACGCTCTAGCAACCGTCTGGCTCGCTTTTCTGAGCAGGGCATTAATGGTTTTTTCTGTCTGTCTAATACAAAAACGGCCATGTTTAACTCGAACTTTTATGTGCTTACGCACCTAGTGACGTTGTGATTGCTCACAGTCTCCCTTCGACAAGGCCACACAGCGGCTCTTGCTGTTGCCAACAACGACTAAAACCTTCGGGGTTTTACCTTGCCCCAGCTTGATTAAAGTCTTTTAGAGCAGCAGACTCAGGAAGCATCTGCTGGTAAGTCTTAACGACCTCAGTGTGGCGTAGCCACTATTGCTAGCGGCTTAGTCTGGTCAACCTCGCTTTGACAAGCTCCGCCCTTCAGGGCGGGGTAGTTGACGGCGCTTTACCTTTATTATCGATAAATTTCATGAACTTTTAGTACATTATCCGCCGTTTGTTGATAACAGCGATAGCGGTCTCGACCTGCTTCACGTGCAGTCGGGGTATCATCGACAATTTCAGCAATGCGTTTAACCAGTGCAAAAAACGGGGGTACTGTTGCCGTTAAATTAATTAATACTTCCATTTTTTCACAGAGCTGGTCAGTATAACCAATCCGGATTGGCGCAGTTGAAGATAACACCTCCGGATAAATATCATGTGGTAAAAAACTGGTATCCTTAAAGGTCCAGAGCAGATCATCCAGTTGTTTGGCTTGAATGAGAGAATGGGTGTGAATATAAGTACGGTAACCTTGGTGCCACGCTTTGTCAACCAATTGACAGGCAAGACGATCCCTTTCTTGCCTGGCTTTGGTATGTAGGATGTAAAAGTCAATTTGCGGCATGACAATCCTTGTTCATCTAGCGAGAGGGTATTTACGGTGAAGGTGAAAATGAATGAAGCTTAGTTAAGCCTCATCCTCATCTTCTGTTTGAGTTATCGGAGGAAGAGGAATTGTCGTCATCAAATTGGGGTCGTCTTCACGGCTACGTTCAATGAGGTATTGGGTTAATAAAGGCACCGGTCGTCCAGTAGCGCCTTTTTCTTTACCGGTTAACCAGGCTGTTCCCGCAATATCTAAATGCGCCCAACGGTATTTTTTAGTAAATCGGGAAAGAAAGCAAGCCGCAGTAATTGCGCCGGCTTCGCGTCCACCGATATTGGCAATATCAGCAAAGCGGCTATCCAGTTGTTCTTGATAATCATCCCATAAAGGTAATTCCCACGCGCGGTCACAACTGATTCTACCCGCATTCAGTAAATCATTCGTCAAGGGATTGTGATTACTAAACAACCCGTGAGCTGGTTTACCTAAAGCAATAACACAAGCTCCCGTTAAAGTCGCAATATCAATAACCACATCGGGTTTATAACGCTCAGCATAGGTTAAAGCATCACATAAAATTAAGCGACCCTCAGCATCGGTATTCAGAATTTCAATGGTTTGCCCGGATAAACTGGTCACAATATCTCCCGGTTTGGTGGCTTTACCACTCGGCAAATTTTCGACGGCGGGAATAATTCCGATTAAATTGACCGGTAATTGTAAATCAGCGACAGCAGACAAAGTCCCTAATACCGCTGCTGCACCACACATATCAAACTTCATTTCATCCATATCTTTAGAAGGTTTAATCGAAATGCCACCGGAGTCAAAAGTCACTCCTTTACCGACTAAAACAATGGGCAGATCATTTTTTTTACCCCCGCGATACTCTAAAATAATTAATCGAGGGGGTTGTTCACTGCCTTTAGCAACCGCTAATAACGCATTAAAACCTTGTTTTTCTAAATGAGTTTCTATAAGTACTTTGCAAGACATTTTTTCGTGTAAATTGCAAAGGGTTTTAGCTTGATCGGCTAGATAAGAAGGCGTACAGAGATTACCTGGCATATTACCTAAATCTTTTGCTAATTTAACACCATCGGCAATTTTTTGTGCTTCTCGACTGGCTTGTTCAGCTAAGGCTAACTCACGACGTGAGCCAACGCTAAAAACAATTTTACGCAACGGCCGTCGGGTAATATCTTTTTTACTTTTTAATTGATCAAAACTATATAAAGTCGCTTGTGCCGTCTCAATGGCATGCCGAATACGCCAAGCGGTATCACGGCCACGCACATTTAATTCAGTTAAATAACAAACAGTTTCCATGGATCCGGTTTCATGTAAAGTCCGAATGGCATGTGCAATAACTTTACGATATTGAGTATCACCTAATTCGCGTTCACGTCCACAGCCAACCAGTAATACCCGATCGGCCAGGGTTCCGGGAACATTATGTAATAATAAAGTTTGCCCAGATTTACCTTCCAAATCCCCACGCCGCAATATAGAAGAAAGATGTCCCCCACTGACTTCATCAATTTGTTTAGCAACTTCAGATAAACGTCGCGGCTCATACACACCCACCACCACGCAAGCAGTACGTTGTTTTTCCGGATGACCACTTTTTACATTAAATTCCATGCTAACTCTCAACAGTTAAAGTTATATCAATAATTGATAGCTAAAAGCATTCTTATTTTCTTTATTTTTGTATATTCAGTTTACACTATTATTTGGAATAGTATAGCTTAATATGACAAATTGCTAGTAAACATGTTAAATTGTATTCTTTTATTACTCATAACGCAAAGATAATGGAGTTTTTTTTGATCATCAGCCGCTACTTATTTCGTGAAATACTATATAACTTATTAGCGTTGACTGCACTATTACTCCTTATTTATGTCAGTCATCGATTTATGGCTTATTTGGTACAAGCATCTACCGGCATTTTACCGGCTGCTTTTATTTTTCAATTAGTTGCCTTACGGTTACTAACCGACTTAATGCTTATTTTGCCATTAAGTTTCTTTTTAGCGCTCTTATTAGCTTTGGGAAGATTATATAAAGATAATGAAATAACAGCGATGGCCGCTTGTGGTATACCGGTACCGGTCATGAGTATTTTTATATCTAGTTTTATTTTTGCAGGGGTTATTAGCTTATTATCTTTAATATTGGCTCCTTGGGCAGAAAACCAACGTGATATCCTAATAACTCAATTACAAACGGTTGCTGAAGTAGGCGGTATTGCTGCCGGTCGCTTTAAAGAATTTAGTCAAGGTAAAGGCACTTTTTATGTTGAAAAACTCGATAATAAGACCAATACGATGCAAACACTGTTTGTGCAAATTAATTTACCCAATAAGCGAATTACCCTGGTTGCTAAACAAGGCTATCAAATAATGGATAAAGGAGAATTATATCTGGTTTTGGTTGATGGGCATCGTTATGAAAATCAACCGGGTAGTTTAAATTATACTATCACCCAGTTTAGTGAGCATCATATTAGAATTCCTAAAAAAATTGATAACCACCGCGGTGAAAATCAGGCTGCTTTGCCAACGGGGTCATTATTTCAAAAAATGGCACCCATTTATCAAGCCGAGTTGCAATGGCGTTTATCTCTACCGATTATGGTCGTGTTACTAGCTGGATTGGCAATACCACTTTCTCATACGACACCACGCCAAAGTCACTACTTTAAAATCGTGATCGGTATTCTCATTTACCTTATTTATAACAATTTATTAAGTATCTTTAAAAAGTGGGTGGAACGAGAAGAAATCTCTCCTTGGATAGGAATCGGTTGGGTTCATCTCGGTTTATTGTTGATAATACTCATTTTATTCAATTTCTCAAAATTAAAACTTAAGTATCGTTATTGGATAAGTTGGCTGTTTGCTTCGAGAAAATGTTAAATTATATACTTGGATTGGAAGTCGGGTGCAGGGAGGAACGGGAGATAAATGGTTTAGTGTGTAACGTGAGTCATTGAGTCGGGTGCGTCCTACGCACAATCAGTGTAGGACACACCCGACTTAGAACCTATCCCTCGCTTAACTATTTGTTTTGGTTCGGTGTAAAACGCTTGTTACCCATAGGCTAAATAAATCGCGGTAATTCCTCAGTACGATTACTCTCATCAAATTGTTTAATCCATTTCTCCATTCGATCACTAAAAGCCAGTTCAGGGTCTTCTTGATGAGCTATTTTTGCAGCTAAAAAATCGAGTAAAGTATAAGGCAAAGTATGTTTGTGTATGATCCAAGTCAGTTGAGATAATTCTTCAGCAGCAAGAGATAGATTGCGATTTTTCAACTCAAATTGAATTTCATCATAGCTTAACTTAGGTAATTTTTTCTTTTCTAAATCTAACCAGGAATAATTTCGTTTCAGACCTTCAGTACAGACCATCGATTGATCATGCGCTTGACTGGTTACGCACAATAAAGAGATATGTGGATTGTGACTTATCTTATCCAGTTGATTGAAAAAATTGATATTAAACTTACTATCTATCGAGAGATTATCCAACAAATCATCAAAATGATATAAGACTATGATAGTACGATTATATTTCTTATTAATCGCCGCGATGAGTTCTTCCCAAGTTGTGGGTGCTTGAGTGGTTCCATCTAGCTGCTGCCAAAGGGTTTGAATCAGGTCATCGTAACTATTTAAATGATGTTTTATATCGACGATAATGATTTTAGTATTTTTTAGGTGAGCAGTTTGGATATCTTCCAATAATCGTTTTCTGCCTTGTCCAGCTTGAGCAATGAGGTTAACCGAGATACCTTGTTGTAATAGGTTAAGCAATTCATCAGTAAAGAGTGGGCGTAGGCAATTTATATGGTAATCCGTCATACTTTTTTCCATCAATAAAGAATGGTTACACTAGTTAATTAAGATAGTGGTGGAGTAAGATTAAAATTTTTTGCTAAACTCCACCGGATCACTATCAAGCGCTAGCCGCTGAATGCAATTGTGTTGTTGGTAACTGGTGCTGTTGTAACAGACCTTTAACTACCGTTATAAACAATTCTGGACCCGCGATATAAACTTCAAACCGGCTCAAATCAGAATATTCCAACAGGATAGACGATAATGCTTGCTTCAATGACAGTTCATCGTTAGTCGCGACTAGCGGCGTATATTGAAAACTATCCAGTGCATCTGCCCAAGCACGACAGAGATTATTTTGATAGAACCCATTTTCATGACTGGCTAGCCAATATAAGTGGAAAGAAGCAATGGTATCTAAAGCAAAAGCATGTTCGAGTAAACTTTTGATGGGAGCAAATCCATGTGAATAAGCCATAAACAAAGCCGGGCGAGTAGAATTCTCTTGCAAAACAAAATCGCCTTTCGGTCCTTCAATATTGACCGATTGTCCTAGTTTCAGTTGCTTGAAAGCTAGTTCGGTGAGGGAATTATCTGCCGATTGGTCAAGATGAAATTCTAAATTACGCCCATCGCAAGGGCAACTCGCAATAAAGTAATGCCCTGATAAACCACCTTCTAGGCGCAAAGTAACCATTTGCCCAGCAAAAAAGCGTAAAGTTTTAGTGCGTGGTGTTTGCAGAGACAATATTAGTGAATCCGGGGTAACTTTTTCCAGTTTTTTGACTTTGGCTTCAATTTGCTGAAATGGAATATCAGTCACATGATGAGCTTCCTCAGCTTCAATGATTAAATCGGTTATAGCGGTGTGAGCACACATTAATTTATAACCCATTAATTTTTCAGCCTCACTGATAACATAATCGTGTTGACGAATTTTTTGAACTTCGCCAACCACTACCCGCGCTTTACATAAACCACAATTACCACTACTACAACCATAATTTAAAGCGATACCGGCTTGTAACGCGGCTTCCAAAATAGAAGCGCTGCCTTCTATGAAAAATTCATGTCCGCTGGGAATCAACTTGACATGAGCAGCCATAATACGTAGTACCGTGTCTTTAGCCAGGAGTTGTATAACCGCTTCGTTAATGATCTGCGAATAACTTTGTTTTTCACTCACCAACCATTCATACAGGGCATGGCAATGAGAGCGTAATTGGGCATCTTCAATCTGTTCTAACTCAGTGATTTTTTGCCAAAGCGCTTCAATTAATTCTAAATATTTTTTGAGTTCATTTTTAGTTGAAACGAGTTCTTTACTCAATTTAGTCAGACGTGCCATCAGGATTTCTGGATGGGGTAAAGTAGTGGTATCCGAGCGCCGCTGCTCATAGATAGCCTCGATTTTAATGCGCTCAACCCGTTCCAACATGGTGGTGTTTTCCATTTGGGTTTCTGGATAGGCGCGAAGTAAATCAGTGACGGTAACCTTACCTTCAAAAGTCGATAATTGACCACTTTGAATACTTTTTTGCAAAGCACTGCGCGTGATACCCACTAAGCGGGCGGCTCGAGATAAACTCAGCAGTTGAGGCATAACGATTTCCTCTCCATTAATAAACATTAGGTTTCCAATAACCGGGGCATCAATTCGACAAAATTACAGGGGCGAGTGCGATAATCTAGTTGGGCTTGAATAATTTTATCCCAAGCGGTTTTACAGGCACCAGCAGAACCAGGTAAACAGAAAATATAAGTTCCATTGGCAACGCCAGCTAAAGCTCTTGACTGGATAGTTGAAGTTTGAATTTCTTCGTAAGAGAGCGCTCGAAATAATTCCCCAAAACCAGCTAACTTTTTGTCTAATAAGGGATCAATGGCTTCTGGTGTCCCATCTCTCCCGGTGACGCCGGTGCCGCCCGTGGATATAATCACTTGAATATCAGGATGTACAATCCAATTGGAAACCACCGCTCTAATTTGATAAATATTATCTGGAACAATCACTTTGTCGGCACATTGATGCCCAGCGGTCGTTAAACGTTCTACCAAAATTTTGCCGGAACTATCATTAGCTTCAGTACGAGTATCTGAAACCGTTAACACCGCGATTTTTAAGGGAATAAACTGTTGGGGAGTAGACATAAATTTTCCTTACATAGCCTGGAGTCCCAGATTCCACTTCGTTCCATCTGGGCTACACTAACTAAAATCAGTTAAATTGATTGAGTCGTATTCGTTATTGACTTAACCTCGATTGGTTTTACTGGGGAGGGTGGCGTGGGGGTTTTCATTTGAATCTCCAGGGTTGCCGCGGCTTTACCGATGATGACTTTAGCCGGTAACCGAATTTTAAAAGTACTACCACGTCCTAATTCACTTTCAACACTGATATTCCCACCCATCATTTCAGTAAACCGTTTAGTAATCGCTAAACCTAAACCGGTGCCACCATATTTTCGAGTCGTGGAAGCATCTACTTGGGTAAAGGCTTGGAATAGTTTCCTTTTTTGAGTGTCGGTCATCCCGATACCGGTATCGGTGATTCTGAATTCAAACCAATCACTTCTTTTGTCACCCGGAATCAGGGAATGACGCTTAACTGATAAAGTAATCACCCCTTTTTCAGTGAATTTAGACGCGTTGCTGAGCAAATTTAATAAAGACTGCCGAATTTTAGTGAGATCAGCATGCATTTCACTTAAATTATCGCCATATTCTATTAATAAAGTATTACCGGATTTGGTTACCAACGGTTGAACCGTTATGACGACTTCATCTAATAATGATTGGATATCAAAGGTTTCGGTGTAAATATCCATTTTACCAGCTTCAATTTTAGAAATATCTAAGATGTCATTGATAAGACCTAGTAAATGTCTACCGGCGGTATGAATTTTTTGCAGATCCGAAATAAAACCTTCTTCTCCAAAATCCACCGCATCTTCTTGTAACATTTCACTGTAACCAATAATCGCATTTAAAGGGGTTCGTAATTCATGGCTAACGTTTGCAATGAATTGGCTTTTAGTAATATTAGCGGCTTCAGCCGCTTCTTTAGCACGAGTCAATTCGAGGGTATAAATTTCCAAATCATTAGCGTAATCTAATAATTGTTGTTCTCGGGCACCTAAAATCATGGCCATGGTTTGAAAAGATTCCGCTAACCGACCTAATTCATCTTTTCTTTTAAAATCAAAGTGCATATTAAAATCATGGTTACCCAAGCGTCGAGTGGCCACCAGCAGTTCCGTCAGTGGTTTAGCAATTTGGCGATGCATAATCACATATAAAATGCTCAGGACAATCAACAAAGATAGGCTACCTAAAATCAGGATAAGTTGGGCGGTTTCCCAAGCAATTTGGGCAAAAAATACTTTTGGAAATACCACCACAAAATACCAGCCGGTGGTTTCCATTTTGGTGACACCTAAATACTGATAGTTTTCCTTATCTTCTACAACATCTTCGGTTTCAACCGCACTGATCAGATCAAACATATGCTTTAATTGCGTATCGCCATCAGTACGGATATTAAAGTGACCACCGCGCTCGATCATCTTGTATATCCAGCGCGGGTGAACGATTAAACGTCCATCCGCCGCTATAATCATATTATAACCATTTTCTAAACGTTGGCGGAGAGTGCGTTCTAATAGCTCATTCAGGTCAATATTATTACCAATATAAGCGATATTTTGTCCATTTAACACCACCGGGGTAATGATGGAAACAAACCACTGACTGGCTTCTGAGTCATAGTAAACCCCCGTCCAAACCGATTTTCGCTGGGGATTATTTTTAAGTTCAGCCAACTGATAAAATTCTTTTTGTTTCACATCAAAATCGGGTTTCGCCTCTTCACACCAAGCGGGATAATCTGGCGAAAAGCGGGTAAAAATATTATCGGCAGTAAAAATATAGGTGTTATCGAAGCGCTTTAACCAAGCTTGACCATATTGATTGGTCAACTGATAAAAAATAACGACCAAACGTTTGAGTTCATTGCTCAGTGGCAAGGTGGGGTGAATATAAACACAACTGTTTTTTTCACCATCAAAATCTTCCGCGCGATTACGAATCACACCATCCTTATAACGAGTAAAGTGGCTATCAAAAATAGCCTGGTAATTCATATCTGGTGGTGATTGCAATTGTTCTAGCAAAACTTCTTTTAATAGCTCATGATTATCTAAAGCTAATTCGAAAATATTATTTTCTCCTCGTCCACGTTCAGCAATGTAACTTTTTAATTGAGCAAAAATTTGGGTTTCAATTTTGGTTGATACTTGTAAATAAGTGATTATATTGGTAAAAATAATTACTACAGCAATCCAGATACCGATTTTGAACAGGGTATGACGAGTGAGTGATTCTTCTTTAAAGGCTCGAAATTGACCTAATATACTCATAGATTCATAACAGCGAGTGAAATTATTCCTCACTCTTGACTAATTTTAAGCGTGCGGTTGCTGCTTTGACGCGAATTTTTTCTGGTACGGCCATGACGGTTTGCCCCATTTCTAAGGTTCTATTGGTACTCAAAAAAGCTTCCACTGCCCACGGTTGCATTTCAACTTTATAACCGTTTTTGACCGCACTGATAACGAGAACTTCGATGGCTCGTTCACCCCAATCTTGCTTTAAATATTGCATTAACCAACGTTTTTTGGCTTCCCCTTCAATCAGGCGCGATTCTTTGGCGGTTCGTTCCGCTGTTTCTAGTACTTTAAATAATTCCTCTTGATCATAAGGTAACGCTTCTCCTACCAAGTGAGCCATTAACTGCCGCTGAATAACGAGATCCGCAAAGCGGCGTAAAGGCGAAGTCAGTTGGGTATATAAAGATAATCCTAAACCAGTATGTCCACAGGGTTGTAGTGATAGCGAAGATCGACCTAATAATTTGCGAATCTTGTGAAAGCTGAGCGGATCGGCCAGCATGGATTCGTTAATCGGTTCAAGCGGAGCATCTTGACAGCGATAAATGACTGGAACTTGATGACGTTGAGCATAGCGAGCAGCAATATGATTAGCTAAAATCATCATTTCGGCCACTAACAGACGGCTAGGAGAATCTTTATCGATTATCGTCACAGTAATCTGACCCTGCACCACACTCACTTTATATTCTGAACGTTGTAAAGTCAACGCGCCTTGGGCTAGCCGCTGTGATTGCAATTGCTTCGCAATGGTTAATAAATTGCGCAATTGTTGAGCAGTTTCATCTTCGCCTTGTTGGAGTAACCGGTCTGCCTCGCTGTAATGCAACCGCTTAAGTACTTTAATGCCTTCTCGATTAATATCACTTTTGATAATTTCCCCTTGATCATCTAGCCAAGCGCGTACGACCAGAGAAGAACGGATTTGCTCGGCGGTTAAACTAGCAATATCACATGAAATTCGTTCGGGCAGCATCAACACCGTTTGAGTCGGTAAATAAACAGTGGTGCCTCGCCGCATTGCTTCTCGGTCTAAGGTATCACCACAATGAACGACACTCGCTGGGTCAGCTATCGCTATGGTGACTTTCCAAAGCGGTCCTTCTCGTTCGATTGCTAAGGCGTCATCAACTTCCCGAGTTTCTTCATCATCAATACTAAACAGTAATGGTGTGATAGAGCCAAGCGGGTTGGGTTGCCAAGGGGGTACCATTTGTGCTGCTTCATTGACGACAGCAGAAAATTCTGGTTTTAAGCCCGCGACCATAACATCACGATCAGCATCTAGGGGTAGTCGGCCGGTTTTTTGTAACGTCTCAAAAACGAATTCCCGTGGATTAAGTTTCGCTGTTATCGCAATGGTACTGACTAATTCTTCGGCATCTTTATCGGTATCACCACGTAACCAGGATTCTAATCGTTCCACAAAAGGTAGCAATTCCGGTTGTAAATTAAGTACTTGAAAATTTTCGCTGGCTTCATCGTCATTATCACTAGACAATGACAAATGCGGAAAGGCCGGTAGCGGTGAGCGAGCGAGTGCTTGTAACCATTCTTTAGCTAAGGCTTGTGATTGAGCGCGGATTTGTTCACGGGTTCTTTGGGTTTTTAATTCGGTAATTTGTTCGGCTGACCGTGCTTCCCAATCTTGCCCACGCCGCTTGAAATATAAGCGATCTTCGGCAATACTTCGCCATAAAGCCGTTAAATGTTCTATAGTAACCGTTTGGCCAAAGTACAATTCAGCTAATTCCTGAATGGCCTTTAACTGTAATTCAACCGCACTTTCCCACAACAACGCCATATCAATATCACGCTGCAAATTGGCTACGGTCGTTTGAATCTGAGCACAAGTAGTTTGCCAATCTTCTAAGCCACTGGCTTGACGAGGATATTGCCACAGTAACTTATCTGCCGCAATTCGTAATTCACGTCCCTTTTCATTAACCGCTTGAATTTTATTTTTTACTCGTTTGGTGGTACAAATGAAATTAACCTCATCATTATCTTGAGCTACCCAAATATGGCCTTCAAATTCGGTCACAGTGTTTCCTTATTAACAATAATTTTTTACTTAATTCTTTCCCCTCCTAACGAGGGGATGACACCAAAATACTAGTTAATGCGCTTAGTCACATAACGACCGGGCGCCGGTTCAATGCTTGGGTATTCTGCATTACCTAAAGCAACGGGCGCCGGTATGGTATTGCCACCTCGCTTTTTTAACCACTGATCCCAATGAGTCCACCAACTGCCTGGGTGAGTTTGGGCCGTTTTTAACCAATGTCCCGGATCTTTACCCAATTCACCATCACTCCAATAGTGACGCTTGTTTTTAGCCGGCGGATTAATCACCCCGGCGACATGTCCACTCGCACCAAGTACGAATTCGACTGAGCCACTCAGTAATTGAGCACTCGTAAAAGTCGTCATCCAGGGCGCAATATGGTCATCAATCGTTGAGAGAAAATAACTAGGTATTTTAATGTTACCCAGATTGATGGGCATACCACACATGGTTAACGCATTGGGTTCGATTAATTTATTATCCATGTACATATTGCGGATATAATAGCTATACATCTTGGCCGGTAAATGCGTGGGATCGCTATTCCAATAGAGAATATCAAAAGGAGTGGGTGTTTGTCCTTTGAGATAGTTATTAACGACATAAGACCAAATCAAATCATTGGCGCGTATCATCGAAAACGTGACGGCTAAATCTTGACCGGATAAAATTCCTTTATATTTTAATTGTGATTCCCGACGTGCGATTTGGACTTCATCAATGAACACGCTGATTTCGCCAGGTTCCGAGAAATCCAATAACGTGGTGAAGAAAGTGGCCGATGCCACCGAATTATCTTTTTGTTTAGCTAAAACCGCTAAAGCAGTTGCTAAGATAGTCCCACCCACGCACCAAGAGACCGTGTTCACCTTTTTAGCATTGCTAATGGCCTTAACGACTTCAATGGCTTTTACCACGCCGGCTTGAATATAATCATCCCAACCGATTTCACTGAGATCTTTTTCTGGATTACGCCAAGAAATAAGAAAGACGGTATTACCCTGATCAACTGCGTATTTAACGAAGGAATTTTCTGGTTTGAGGTCTAGAATATAATATTTGTTAATACAAGGTGGAACAATAATTACCGGCCGATCACTGACCGTTTCAGTGGTGGCTTGATATTGAATAAGTTGCATGAGTTCATTTTCATAGATCACGGCGCCCGGAGTAATGGCTAAATTTTTACCGACTTGAAAAGCCGATTCATCCGTCATGGTGATGCGACCTTTTTCCAAGTCAGTCAGTAAGTTTTTTAACCCATCAATTAAACTTTGTCCTTTAGTTTCAATTGCTTGATTTATAACTTCCGGATTGGTAGCCGCAAAGTTAGTCGGTGACATCGAATTAATGAAGTATTGGGTGTAAAAATTCAGTTTTTGCTGACTATGTTTATCCAAATCGGCATTCTCTGAGAGTTCTGTTAAGAGTTTAGCCGCGAGTAAATAAGATTGTTTAACATAACTAAATACCGGGTTTTCATGCCATTCTTTAGCAGAGAATCGTCGATCGCCAGCCGGTGACGAAATCACGGATTCTAGTGGTTGGCCAACTGGATTATTGATAATTTTCAGCCATAAATTGAGTTGCTCTTGTTGATAGCGAGTGATGATATCTAGCCATTGAGTGGGATTTTCTGTTGATTTCTTCAACCAAGCTTCCCAGGCTTGCATAAATCCATTAACCATTTCTTGGCCTTGATTAGCAATAAAACTTTGCCAGAATTGATTAGTTTCCTTGCTAAATGCTTGAAAAATTTCTAAAGGGTTGTTAGAAGGCGGTTGATTTGACATGGAATCTCCTTATAATAAAACTGCGATCGCATATTATTATATTACATGTTTAATTATTAGCAGCGGATCAATAAATTTATTAAAATTCAACAATAACATTGTGTTTTAACGCATTAATTTATTATTTTAACTAGGATAACAAGGGCTGATAAAAATCAAATTAATTTCCTCGTAGCAAAATTAATATTATAATTATATCTCTACGATTGAGTTTTTATTTTAATTGTTAGCCATTAATTCTAAGTTATTGATCGATTGTTCGATAAAAATTTAAAAATTGATTTCAACCGGGTTATTGAATATAAAAAAACCGTTGGTTTTGCTCACTTTAAAGACCAGAACTGTGTTAAAGAGAGAATGATTTTAGTGTAACTCGGGATTGTAACTCCCCTTGGTGGTCACCTTGTTAACATCCGGTTTAACACTCTCAAGAAAAATGAAGGTACTTGCCTTGAGTTAAAATTTTAAACCAATTGAAAATTATTCAAATGAATTCAGTGTATTATATTTTGGCTATTTATTTGCATTCTATAGCAATAAGTGAGTAGAAATCACTCTGTTATAAAAAACTAATTGAGTTCGTTATGTTACAGTGGAATTCAATTTTCCCTTGAAAGTACTATTTAAATAAAATGGATAAGGAGTTTAAAATGAAAAAAAAATTACTGACAGTCACGGTTAGTGCGTTGCTAATAAGTATAATTGGTCTTGCAACTGAAGCATCAGCTTATATTGCAGAACGAAATAGCAAGAACTCTTATAAGAAATTGGACTACTATCTCAACATTTCTTGTTTTGAGCGAGTAAAAGAATCTGTTTGTACCTTACCAAAACCCCAGTCTTATAATCTGAATACCAAGAAATATCAGGAAGAATATCATGATTTTTATGAATTGAGTCAAGATATTTTTTGATGATGAAGCAACCTCATTTTTTTTCCCCAATAACCAGAGGAGGAGAAGTTCTCCCCCCGGGTGACTCGAATGAGGGTTACGGATTTAAACCCCGTGACAAATCAGCCTGTAAATCTTCAATATCTTCCAATCCGACTGAAATTCGAATCAGACCATCACTAATACCAGCGGCACGGCGTTGTTCGGGGGTGATACGCCCATGAGTCGTACTGGCCGGATGCGTAATAGTCGTTTTAACATCACCTAGATTAGCTGTAATCGACATGATTCTCGTGGAATCAATTACTCGCCACGCCAATTCTTGTCCACCCTTGACCTCAAACGATACTAAACCACCAAAGCGATTTTGTTGAGTTTTAGCTAAGTTATGTTGTGGATGAGAAGGCAAGCCGGGATAGTAGATCCGTTCGACGGCTGCTTGCGTTGCTAACCAACGTGCCAGAATTTCTGCATTATCACAATGTTTTTGCATTCGTAACTGCAACGTTTCTAAGCCTTTCAAGAAGATCCAAGCGTTAAAAGGACTCATCGTGGGACCACCCGAACGCAGGATAGCAAAAATGTCCCCACCAACCAATCGTTCTGATCCAACAATCGCACCGCCAATACACCGTCCTTGACCATCCAAATATTTTGTCGCTGAGTGGATAACAATATCAGCCCCTAAAGACAGCGGTCTTTGCAATGCTGGCGTACAGAAACAATTGTCGACCACCAGTAAACAGTGATGTGCATGAGCGAGTTCAGCAAGTGCTCTAATATCGGCAATTTCAGTTAACGGATTAGAAGGCGTTTCGAGAAAAAACAGTTTGGTGTTCGGTTGGATAGCCGCCCGCCAACTATCGAGATCAGTTAAATTAACGAAGGTCGTTTGAATGGCAAATTTTGACAAAATGTTATTCAGTAAGGTCACGGTTGCACCAAAAATACTTTGAGAAGCAATCAGATGATCACCCGCTTTCAGTAACCCAAGACAAGTACTAAAAATAGCGGCCATTCCAGAGGAAGTGGCCATACAACGTTCTCCACCTTCCAAAGCCGCCAGACGTTCTTCAAAATTACGTACCGTGGGGTTAGTAAATCGCGAATAAATATTACCGGGTTCGGTCTGTGCAAACCGAGCAGCCGCTTGTGCGGCATTGTCAAAGACAAAGCTCGAGGTTGGAAACAACGCTTCGCTATGTTCACCTTCCTGACTACGAACTTGTCCAACTCGTACTGCGCGGGTATTAAAACCCAATTCATTCCAATTGATAGTCATGGGTTATTCCTAAATAACATTGTATAATTCAATTACTTCTGTTGTTTCAAACTGCCGTTCCATTTTAGCGGTATCATTGCGGCGAAAGGCCAGTTGTTCAAGATAGCTTTGATCAACATCACCGGTAACATAATGGCCAGTAAAGCAAGAAGTATCAAAATGTTTAATGTTTTTATTGCCTTTACGGGCACCGGCGAGCAAATCTTCTAAATCTTGATAGACTAACCAATCAGCACCAATGATATCAGCAATCTCCTCGGTTGTCCGATTATGAGCAAGTAATTCTTCTACCGAAGGCATATCAATTCCGTAGACATTCGGGTAACGAACCGGTGGAGCAGCAGAAGCAAAATAAACTTTTTTTGCCCCGGCATCTCGTGCCATTTGGATAATTTGTTTACAGGTGGTACCACGAACAATAGAATCATCGACGAGTAACACATTTTTGTGCTGAAATTCTAAATTAATCGCGTTCAGTTTCTGACGTACCGATTTCTTCCGCATACTTTGCCCGGGCATAATAAAGGTTCTGGGGATATAGCGATTTTTTACAAATCCTTCGCGGTATTTGCGATTGAGCACATGAGCTAATTGTACGGCTGCAGTACGACTGGTATCTGGAATAGGAATCACCACATCAATATCATGTTTGGGATAAAGACGAAGAATTTTCTTGGCGAGGAATTTACCCATCCGTAAACGTGCTTTATAGACAGAAATACCATCGATGATCGAATCCGGACGGGCCATATAAACAATTTCAAATATACAAGGAGAATACACGGGATTTTCAGCACATTGTTGCGTATACAATTGCCCTTCTGCGGTAATAAAAAGGGCTTCACCCGGGACGAGATCCCGCACTAATTCAAAACCTAAGACATTAATAGCCACACTTTCTGAAGCCACCATATACTCAGTACCGGTGGCGGTTTCGCGTTTGCCAAAGACAATCGGACGAATTCCATAAGGATCACGAAAGGCAACGAGACCATAGCCGGTGATCATCGTCACAGCGGCATAACCACCTCGACAACGTTGGTGTACCCCGCGAACCGCCGTGAAAATATCTTCATGATTAATTTTTAGTTTATTTAATTTATGTAACTCGTGAGCTAACACATTGAGTAATATTTCTGAATCGGAATCCGTATTGATGTGACGTAAATCTTCTCGAAATAAATCATTTTTCAAGGCATCGGCATTCGTTAAATTACCATTATGGGCCAAAGAAATGCCATAGGGGGAGTTGACATAAAACGGTTGTGCCTCAGCACCGGATTCACACCCAGCGGTTGGATAACGAACATGTCCTATCCCCATATTACCCCGTAAATTCAACATATGACGGGTATGAAATACATCTCGAACCAATCCATTATTTTTTCTTAAATATAAACGATTATTATCGCAAGTCACTATACCGGCTGCGTCTTGGCCGCGATGTTGTAACATGGTCAATCCATCATATAATGCTTGATTAACACTTGATTTTCCAACAATCCCAATAATTCCACACATGATAAAATACCTATTAATCAGTTAAACTGCGTCAAAATATTAACATGGTGACGATATTTTTATCATCAGCCTGATATTTCGAATTGGCAAAAGGTCATCACCAAAAAATTTTAGCTGAAAATACGCTATTGTTTTGGATTAGTTAAGAGAGATATTGTTGTCTTTTGAGGTAATAGAATAAATCTTTGGAATCGATGTAGAATAAGTCTACAATGCCAGTGAATTTTGTTCAGGAGCGGGATCAAAATTGAATTGAATGGCAATTTCAATAGGTAATTGGCTACGTAATAGAATAACAATTGGCTTATTAGTTTGAATAAAAAAAGATTTTTGCCACCATAGTGTCATTGGCAGTTGAGTAACACCAGCACACATCATGAATAAAATAATAACTAAGTTACCTTTTATTATGCCAAACAGCATGCCGATAAATTGATCAGGTAAAGATAATTGGCTGGATTTCATGGAATTAATAACCAAGTAACTTATCCATTCTAAAAGAATTAAAGTTAACAAAAACAGGGTGATTAAAGCAACACCTAAGCGTAGATCAGCAAAAGGAATTATTATTTCAAGTAACCGCGCCAAATCATCGAGAAAAAATAAAGCCATGGTGAAAGAACATAACCAAGCTAACAGGGATAGTAATTCTTTAACTAAACCCTGCAAGAAGCTTGTCATACCCAGGAGTAAGATGATAACAATAATACCGACATCAGCCCAATTCATTGTGTTGTTTTTAAAAAATACTAATTTATCTCGCAGTTAATGAATAGAAATAACCGAGTGACTTTAACAACCAACATTTTTACCAAGTAAATTATAGCATTTTAAATAAATAAACTGAAAGGATTGTGTTGACAGGGTTAGATTTTTATTCAGTCAGTATATTATTCAAGCGGATGGAATGCCGGTTAGTGAAGTTAAGTTTCCGGTAAACCGGTGAGGAGAAAAAATTTTTGTTGGACAGATTGAACCTAGTCCGAGCTATAATTAAAAATGTTCTGAAATATTGTTAATTATCGTTTTACCCGGGTGACTGTTTGCTGTAAAGTTAAAATGGGTTGATGACTTCTCTCATCACTATACCGTTGTCGATTTAATAAGTTGTCGGGTTACTCGTTGTCGAGGAATGAAAATTCATCATGAGATCACTATTTCCCATGATAACTTTAGTTATCATAGTGTTGGAAAAGTTAAGTTGACTTTGACCGGTGACGGGTTGTTTTATTTTGAAATTCCACCCTAATTTTTATTGGTAAACTCTTCACACCTAAAATAATGATGGATAAAATTATTTTTACTGGACCAATGGGTGCTGGTAAAACCACAGCGATAGGGACTATTAGTGAGGTACCACCGATTGCGACTGAAGTACCCTGTACGGATGAAACTAAATTGCGCAAAGAAACGACAACGGTTGCTTTAGATTATGGGTATCTTACTTTAGAAGATAATAATCGGGTGCATTTATACGGTACACCTGGACAAGAACGTTTTAATTACATGTGGACTATTCTGTGTCGAGGTGGAATTGGTTTAGTTCTTTTAGTTGATAATGCGAAACCGGAGCCGCTAGCTGATTTAGTATTTTACTTAGATGCATTTAATGATTTTATTCAACAAACCAGCGCTGTTATTGGGGTAACACGAATGGATATCTCTCGTCAGGTCACCTTGGAAGACTATTCCAACAAACTGTTAGAAAGAAAACAGATTTTGCCAGTTTTTGAAGTTGATGCTAGACAACCCAATGATGTTAAAATACTTATCCAGGCATTGCTCGCTTCCTTGCAAACGGATTAAGCCACTCGGTTCACGATGGCAATACTTATAGCGGTTTCGCTTATCCCTTAATAAAAATTTGAATCGAATTTTAAGGGGATATTATTTATAGGGTGTTATTCCAGTGGCTATTGATATAAAATGTAATTTAATAGTATAGTAGAAAAAGTTAATCGTATTAACAAATAAACCAATAATGATTTTAAAGTCAGCATTATTCAGTCGTTAATTGATTATTGCTATCAGTTTGCTTAACTGAAAAACGCCAACTATTGTTAAAAACCAAAACCAACTTTATTCCCATCGTAAGGTAAAATGACTTGGCCTTTTGCTTGCTGTCTATCTTAGTGTATAAAAAATACTGGTCTAGATGAACGTTTATACTATTTCCACGCAGGCGCTTGAGAAAATTGATATCATCTTGTTTCGATCGATGTTGCAATTAGTGCAAAAACAATTAAATGCGGTGTGGAATATGGATAGTTCTGCAAAAATTGTGTTAGTTGATATTGAACAACCCGAAGGTAAAGCTTTTTGGGAATCACAATTAACCCGCCCTGAAATATTGATGATCGCCTACGCGAAAAAAAATTTTAAGGACACCCGTTGGTTTTTACCCAAACCCATTCGAGTACAGCCACTGGTCAATTTACTCAATGCCATCGCTACTCAAATGACCAGCCAAAGTTTGCAAACGACTCCGTTACCTCGAGATGATAAAACTTTTCCTTTAACTAATAAATTAATCAACCTGGATTCTGCAGAAAAATCAAGTCATTCTGGGTCTACTGATTATTTGTTTGATCCATCTAAGTATTTGCTTGGTTTAATCCAAGCGGCTGTGCAAACTGGGCAACCCAAACGATTTGGTTGTGCTGGATTGCCTCCTCTCTATGTGTTACCCAACGAACAACGTTGCTTTACTTCACTCATTCATATGGGGCAAATTGATTCTTCTCAAAGGATCCTGTATGGTGCCTTTGCAGAACATATTGAAAGTGTAGATTTATCTTTAGAAATACTCCAACAAGAAGTCAAACAACAAAAATTGCAACCGTATCCTTTGGAAACTATACTTTGGTTAACCACACTTTATGCTTCTCATGGGCGCCTTATCCATGAGCAAGCTCAGGATAATTTTATTCAACTAAAACAGTGGCCTAATTTCATTAATTTACCTCATCATCCGGTACATATCAATTTAGCGGCTTTCATGTTAAGGCATACAGCCGATTTAAAAACAATTTCTGCTAAAACGCATGTATTGCTACCCAGCGTGATCGATTTTGTGAATGCCTGTCAGATAATCGGATTAATCATTGAAGAAAAACATTCTAAACGGATAGAAGATAAACATTTACCTGAACAAAAACGTCAATTGTTTAAAAGTATTTTAAAACGCCTACGTCAATAGAAGAGTTAAGACTGATCGTTCTGGGTGAGATTCAGTCACTTTTCACTTGGAATTAATCTTATGAGCGAGATAAAACTTGTTTTTACGGGTAGTGTGGGAGCCGGAAAAACCACAGCCATTGCTACTATCAGTGAAATTCCCGTTATTAATACTGACGTTCGCACGACGGATATCATTAAATTATCACACCGTAAAGAAAAAACGACCGTTGCTATGGATTATGGTGAATTAACTTTAGATGATGGACAGAAATTACGTCTTTATGGGACACCTGGACAACATCGTTTTGATTATATGTGGAAAATTCTTATCAAGGGGGCATTAGGACTCATTATTTTAATAGACAATGCTGGCTCCGATCCGATTGGCGATCTCGCTCGCTATATCGATTATTTTCGCGAATTTATTAACGAAACGAGTGCCGTTATTGGTATTACTCATCTCGATGTTGCTGGTGAACCTCATCTACAACTCTATTATGATTATTTATATCAACAAGGAATACACTTACCGATAATTCAGGTTGATGCACGTTCACGTCAGAGTGTGGTGATGCTTATACAAGCACTAATCGCTATGTTAGAATTTGGTCAATAAAGGATCTTAATTCATTATGCTTTCTCAATTCACCATTAAACAACTTGAACAACGCTTAATCCAATTGCTCGAAACCTGTCAGATCATCAATGCTGCTGTCGTAGCTACTTTAGATGGACATCTGTGTACCATGAAGCAACGCCAACAACAATATCCTTTGGAGCGTCTGGCTACCATGGGTAGCACCTTAATGGCACTGGGTGATACGATTACCGCTGAACTCCATATGGGTAACTGTGATAACCTGATTTCTGAGAATAAAAATGGCATTATCGCCTTTATGCATATCAATGAAAACCTAGTGTTAGTGACTTTAACTATCCAGAAAAATTCTTTAGGTATGCTTTTAAGTCACTCGCGTAAATGTGCTGAAGAAATGGTGAAAATTGTGAGTAATTAAAAGCAAACCAATTGATATTATTTACTTATTCGTTCAATTGAGCCAATTCACGTGCAGCAGCGAGTAACGCTAACCGAGCAATCACACCATAAGCATAGAAACGATTGGGACACGCATCTGGGGCTTTATTTTGATCCGGGGTAATACAAGAATCGACGAAAGCTAAAGGTTCAAAATGCATTCCTGGGGCATTAAGATTTTCATTAATGCCACGTGCTTTATGAACGCGATAAAAGCCACCCACGACGAAGTGATCTATCATATAAACCACGGGTTCTGCGACTGCTTCTTTAGGGCCAATCGTCTCAAAGGTATATACCCCCTCTTGCAAAATGACCTGACGTATTTTTTGACCTTCTTTAGTAGCTGACATTTTGGTACGTTGTTTGCGGTTAAGGGTAAAAATATCAGCCGGACTGTGTACCGTCATTACCCCCATACCATAGCTACCTGCATCTGCCTTAACTATCACAAACGGTCGGTAGGGGACATGATATTCGATATATTTTTGTTGGATTGCATCTAACAGGATTTGAACATTGTCAGCGAGACATTGCTCGCCGGTTTTTTTCATAAAGTCAATCTGGCCACAATTTCTGAACAACGGATCGATTAACCAAGGGTCAATCGCAATTTTTTTAGAAAATTCTTGTGCAACTTGGCTATAATAAGCAAAGTGAGTTGATTTCAGACGAGTGGACCATCCTAATTGAAGTGGTGGTACAATTTCCTGATGAATATTTTCTAGAATAGCTGGGCGTCCGGAAGAAAGATCGTTATTGAGTATGATCAAACAAGGAACAAAATCTTTAACACTGACACAATACCCTTCTCTTATGAGAGGTTCAAGTAATAAAGTTTTTCCAGAAGGCAGCAGCAAGGTTTGTGGTACGAGTAATTCCGGTAAGAGTGAACCAATACGTACTTCATAACCGGCTTTTTGCAAAATATCACCTAAAGTTGCTACACTTTCTAAATAGTAAAAATTGCGGGTATGATTTTCTGGCACTAATAGCACGCGAAAAGCAGTGATGTTAAATCGCTCAATAGCTGACTGCGTCGCTTGTACACAAAGTGGTAAAAAAGCCGGGTTCAGATTGTTAAACCCAGCGGGAAATAAATTGGTATCAACCGGTGCCAATTTAAATCCTGCATTCCGTAGATCAACGGAAGCATAAAAAGGTGCGGTAGTATATTGCCACTGCTGGCGAAACCAATGTTCTATTTCCGGTAATTGGGCCAGTAAATGGGTTTCGAGGTATTTTAAGGGTCCCTGCAGAGCGGTTGTTAAATGTGGAACGGCGTCGTATAACGACAAATCAGCATTGTTTGTTAACATAAGATACCCGGTTCTTGGTTTAATCACAGTAAAATGAGTAAGCTGGGGTTACCCAAGCGTTAATTGAATCGTTATGATAAATTGAATGGTCAGGTTGGTTGGTGTTCTTCCAAAAACAAGAGATAATGCCTCAGGGATAAAATTCGGTTTTATTCGATCAATCTAAAGCAATATTTTGGACAGTTTTTAGGAATATTTATAGTTATCAATTAGTTAATATCTAAATATCTTTCATTAAAATCAATCACTTAGAAACAAAGTGTCGGATTGGTGGCGGTGGGGTGCGTTAGGCGATAGCCGTAACATACCCATTTTAATTATAAAAACGGTCCGAACCATGGGCATAGAGAAAATAAAAAAAATTATCTCCAGAGGAATAGATTAAATAATAAGATTATTGAATTCATTATTAAATTGCGTATCATGTTACTCTGGCAGGAGTAAAGTAAGTTGACGATCAGAAGATGGGTTTGGTAAAGAGAAAATCATGAGTGATTTTATTCCTTAAAAGGAAAGATTATAAAATTATTCTCAACAGATTTTACCAAATAGCGTGAATAAAAGGTATTTTTTATAATTGAGAGTAAATAATGCTGTGGCTAAGCAAAATAGTTTTATAAGGCGTAGGTATCAAAGTTGCAGTTACTTTGGAATTTTGGTTGGGAATGAGAGCGTACCAACAGCAGATTATCTTGTCGGTGCCGAACCGGATATGCTCCTAGCATTTACATTTAAAGAATTACTGAATACCATTAAAACTCATATTATGAATACAACCAGTTCATCGCAAGCTAAAATAGAACAGCATAATTGGTGAGGTGAACAGAAATAAAACGGGCTTACCTGTATAAATTATAGGTAAATTGAGGTATTTTTTTATGTCTGAGAGTAAAGTAAAACCGTGAGTAATGAAAATAGTTTTGAAGGCATTAAAGTTGTCGTTATCGATGATAGTAAAACCATCCGTCGTACTGCTGAAACTTTATTAAAAAAAGCCGGGTGCGAAGTCATTACTGCGACAGATGGCTTTGAATCTTTATCTAGAGTGATGGAACATCAACCCAATATTATCTTTGTAGATATTATGATGCCGCGTCTCGATGGTTATCAAACTTGTGCATTGATTAAAAATAATCAAGCTTTTAAGAAAATTCCCGTCGTGATGTTATCGAGTAAAGATGGCTTATTTGAGCGTGCTCGGAGCCGAATTGTCGGTGCTGAGCATTATATGACCAAACCATTTACACGGGAAGAATTACTGAATACCATTAAAACCTATGTCGTGGATGCCAAGGGCTCACGTTAAGTTAACAATAGAATCATTAATTTTTGAAGAGAAATTAACCTATGGCTGCCCATATATTGATAGTAGATGATTCACCGACGGATGCCCGTTTGGTTAAAAACATTTTAGAAGGACAAGGCTATCAAACTTCAGAAGCGTCTAATGGTGAAGAAGGTATACAGAAAGCCAAAGAAATTAAACCCAATCTGATTATTATGGATGTCGTTATGCCCGGTTTGAACGGATTTCAAGCCACTCGCAAAATAACTAAAAGTCCAGAAACGAGTTCTATCCCCGTTGTCATTGTTTCTTCCAAAAATATGGAAAGTGATCGGGCTTGGGGATTAATGCAAGGTGCCAAAGAATTTTTGGTTAAACCGGTTAAACGAGATCAATTACTCGAAACCATTAAAAAACTACTGAGTTAAATGGGTTACCGGTTGCTAATTAGTCAATGGTGAAAATAGGGTCACAAGCGGATGGAAAAAATTAACGGTGTTTTTATACAATCAGTTAAAAGATCGATTGAATTTCTCCGGTTCCCAGCGGCGAATGATTTATTCTATTCATCCGGAGCAGTTACCTAGGTAGTCGCATGGCAAATCCATTGATTCAATCCCCTTTTCAGTGGCTACAGGATTTGGAACGGCGGGCGAGACAACGGGCTAAAGGGTTACCACGGCGCGAAAAAGTTGAACCGATGTGGCGAGGAATTGGCTTTCGCTTAGGTGAAAGCTACCTGATAACGCCACTCAATGAGATCCGTGAAATACTCCCTTATACCACTCAACTCGCCAAAGTTCCTGGAGCAAAGTCATGGGTTAAAGGCTTAGCGAATATTCGTGGGATGCTGTTACCCATAATTGATCTGAGAGCTTGTTTAGAAGGTAAAGCTATCACGATAGAAAATCGTTCGCGAATGTTAATTATTAATCAAGCCGGTATTTTAGCCGGTCTGGTGGTAGATGAAGTCATGGGTATTAAACATTTCCCTGAGCATATCAGAGATTCAGATACCCCCTGTAAGGAAGTGTGGATAAGCCCTTTTGCACGAGGATTATTCACTTATGAAGGCATGACGTGGACGGTATTTAATATGCATGCACTCGCTGAAAGTGAGCTATTTAGAAAGGTTGCACTCTAACTTGAAGTTATCACTGATAACGGACAACCGCTAACAAATAATTGACAACGGATAATTGGTAACTATATGAAATTATCATTTAAATCACCGGGGACAACTAACACCAGGCTATTAATAGCTTTTATTATTATACTATTGTTGTCGTTTGTGCTGATGATTACCACTTTCACCTTTGTCGCTATTGATAATCAGCATGATGAAGAATATTTAGGATATGTGACTAAATTACGTTTGTTGTCACAACAAATTACCCAACATGCTTCACTAGCCGCAAAAGGGAATGTGGTCGGTTTTGACAATCTGAATAAAGCACGAACTGAATATAAGAATATAATAGACAAACTGACTGAGGGTAATTCAGCCTCCGGAATGCACGGTACGCCACCGGATGCGGCTAATGCATTAATCAATTTGACTAATTTATGGACCAATAATGCTCAAAGCAATATGAATACCAGCATTCAGAATTTACTCAATACCCAAGAAGCAGTTACTCGTCTCTATAGTGAATTTACTGAATTAAAAGATGTGACCACTGATATTGCGGCTCGAACCGAAGAAATGATCAATGCGATGATTTCAGGAGGAGCCACTCCAACCCAAATGTCTATAGCGACCCGTCAATTAATGTTATTAGAACGAATTTCTAATCGAATCCGCATGTCATTTACCAGTGATGCAGAAGAAGCCGTGAGTGCCGAAGGTCAACTGGATGATTCCATTAGTGAATTTGGTGATGCCTTAACCACATTAATGGATGGTAGTGAAGATGCGCCAGTTAATGTACCAGCGGTGGCTGATCCCTCCGCGCAACAAATTATTCAGGATTTATCGACTTTATTTAACAAACGTATTGAGCAGATTGATTATTTTTTAGATAAATCTGAGGAACTGTTTAAAGCCAAAGATGCCTTGCAAACCATTATCGAATTAAATCCTAAAATATTGGATAGCATAGAAAATCTTCAAAATGTCTATATTAAAGTTTCTAAAGCCCGCTTTATTTCACCTTTCTTAGGCAATCTATTAGCGGTAGTGGTGTTAGCGTTATTACTCATATTGGGTTATATCATTATTCGTACTAATCAAGCACGTGCTCAAGAAACCAAGCAACGTTTAAAAGAAATTCAAGATACTAACCAAAAGAATCAAGAAGCGATTTTACGCTTATTGAGCGAAATCTCTGAATTAGCGGATGGTGATTTAAGTATCAATGCCACGGTCACTGAAGATTTCACCGGCGCTATTGCCGATGCCATTAATTTTTCGATTGAAGCTTTACGAGAACTCGTTATTAGTATTAATCAGACGGCAGTGCAAGTCACCACTTCGGCACAAAAAACGCGAACTACCGCCGCACAATTAACTCATGCCGGTGAACGGCAAGCTCAACAAATTGCTAAAGCGGGGCAAGCTATCATTGGAATGGCTAATTCGGTGAAGAAAGTTTCTGCCAATGCCGTTGAATCAACTGAGGTGGCCAAAAAATCAGTTGATATTGCGGCTAAGGGTGCTAAAGCCGTTAGAGATACCATTACTGGCATGGACACGATTCGCGAACAAATTCAAGAAACTTCTAAACGGATTAAACGCTTAGGAGAAAGTTCACAAGAAATTGGTGAAATTGTTGGACTGATTGACGACATTGCTGATCAGACCAATATTTTGGCACTCAATGCGGCTATTCAAGCGGCTATGGCCGGAGAGGCTGGTAGGGGGTTTGCGGTGGTTGCGGATGAAATTCAACGTCTGGCTGAACGCTCTAGTAATGCGACCAAGCAAATTGATGCTTTAGTTAAAACAATTCAAGGTGATACCAATGAAGCCGTGAGTTCCATGGAACAAAGTACGACGGGGGTGGTTTCTGGTGCTAAAATTGCCGAACGTGCTGGTGAAGCCTTGGCTGAAATTGAGAAAGTCTCGGTGCAATTAGCCGGACAAATTGAGAATATTTCTCAAACCTCCCGCACCCAAGCAGCGGTCGCTTCCAATATTTCTGGGACAATGACCATTATTCAAGAGATTACGACCCAAGCTTCTAACGGGATTAATGAAACAGCAGCCTCTATTGAACGGTTAGGCACTTTGGCTAATGAATTGAAAACGTCGGTGACTCGCTTTAAGTTACCGGAAGAGGCACAAAAAATGATTGAAACTTTAAGTGATTCTATTCAATGATAAATCTATTTTCACCTTTGAAAAAGGATAACTGAATAGACTAATGAACGAACTTAACATAAACTGTTAACGGATAACTGATAAGTGATATGAAGCATTCAGCCCTGACTTGGGTGAAGCCAACCATTGATGAAAGTCTTAAGCAAACACGTCAGGCATTGGAACAGTTTGTAGAAAATCCGAGTGATACTGCCCCGTTGCAACAATGTGTGGTGTGGCTACATGAAATCTACGGAGCACTCAATGTCTTGGAACTACAAACTGCGGGCTTGTTAGTCCAGGACGTAGAATTGACGATTAAATCGTTGTTGGCCGGTAAAATTGATAACAATGAATCAACCTATGACATATTAATGCGTTCTTTAATCCAACTACCCAACTATTTGGATCATCTAGCGATTGTTCAACGTGATATGCCATTAGCCTTATTGCCATTGTTGAACGAATTGCGCACGCTTAGAAAGCAAACTCCGCTTGTGGCGAATAGTTTGTTCACACCCGATTTAACCGTCGAGGTACCGCAGTTAAAAAGTGTTAGTTTACCGGATGATAAACTGAAAGAATATCTGCATAAAATGCGAGTTGCTTACCAAAAGGGTCTCGTCACGTTGATCAAAAATCCGAAGCAACCGGTTGAAGGCTTGAAATTTATTTACACGGTCATGCAACGGTTGCAACAAGCGACCGGCACTGCGCCAGTCAGTAAAGTATGGTGGATAACGGAGGGCATTCTAGAAGCCTTATTACAAAAAGGTCTCGACACGAACAATGCCATTCTTAACTTATTAAAACAACTTGATGTCGTGATAAAACAAATTGTTGAGCATGGTAATACCGCTTTACGTGCAGCACCACCCAAAGCTTTATTAACTAATTTATTGTATTTTGCGGCCCATGCGCACTCTAAAGGTAAACAAATCACCGAGGTTAAGAAAGTTTTTAAACTCGAAGATTATTTCCCACCAGAAAGTACTTTAGCGACCGCTCGATTGGTGTTTTCTGGACCCGATATCGAATTAATGAAAATTGTTGTCACTTTACTTAAAGATGACTTTGCTCGGGTTGAAGAAACACTCGATATTTTCAATCGGGCAGACAATCCTAACGTGACCGAACTGAGTCCTTTAGTCTCGCTATTACGCGATATGGCTAATACCTTGGGTTTATTAGGATTGATGGCTCAACGCCAATCAATGCTAGTACAATCTTCATTAATTCTGGAGATTAGCGAAGGTCGAAAGTCACCTGAATTGGCTACTTTACTGGAATTAGCGAATGCACTACTCAAGATCAATTCAGCACTGGACATTTTAGCGGTACAAGGCGTCCATGCCCGGCAACGGTTGCAACAAAGCCCGGATACCGAGTTTTCCGATACCCCTCAGTTTAGAATTATATTGGGTGTGGTGGTTGATGAGGCGAAAACCGAATTAGCTCAAGTGATTCAACCACTGGTTACTTTTATTGATAGCAGTACTAAAGATGAAGCGCTATTAGAAGTTCCCAGTCGTCTCAAACAAGTAGAAGGCTGCTTGTCGATTTTATCTCATCATCGTGCGGCGAAATTACTGTCAATTTGTAATAAATACATTGAAAAAACTTTTATCAGAGAAGCCGTGGTACCGGCAGAAGAAAAACTGAAAGCATTAGCAGATGTACTGATTAGTTTAGAACTTTATCTGGATACTTTGGCGGGTAATCCAATGGATGGAAAAAATATTCTCGACATTACTGAAAAACGACTTAGCATCGTGTTAGCCAATCGCTGATCCAAACCGGTCGTTTATTCGTCATCAATTCGGTTGGTGGATTGATAACTAACGCATGGGTTACTAACAACTTCTGTATCAACACAGTTCTAACCACTGTCGATAGACTTGATATGCAATTAATTCAAATTCCAGAGCAAACCCCGAATTCAGCCGTTGACGAAGAAATTTTGGAGATCTTTGTCGAAGAAGTTGGAGAAGTCCTTGAAGAAATCGTTAATAATTATGCCGCTTGGAAAAGCGATCCAACTGATTTTGAAGCATTGAAAACTTTACGGCGTTGTTTTCATACCTTGAAGGGAAGTGGTCGGCTCATTGGTGCCACGGTTATTGGTGAACTTGGCTGGCGTTTTGAGAATATGCTTAACCGGGTTGCTGACGGCACCCTATCAAGGAATGACAATATGTTATTCCTGCTCGAGCAAGTGGAACAAGTATTACCGACTATGGTTAAACAATTTCAAAATGACCAACCGCCTCCTTATCCGATTCTGTTACTTATTTCTCAAGCCGATTATTTCACTCGAACCAAAGGGCAAAGTTTAGGTGAATTTGAACCACCGGTTCCAGCGGCGAAATTAACCCTACCGCCTAAAGAGGTGATTCCAACCCCGCCAGCGAGTGCACCCAGTCCGTCACCGCCAACCATTCAATTACCCCAAACAGAAGAAACGACTTGGGAAGACCGAGTTGAAGAAGAGGAAGTCAGTGAAAATATATTTGCAACAGCAACTGAACTCAATCTCCTCACCGATGAGGTAAGGGAAATAGAAGAACTCGAAGAACTCGAATTAAATTCTTTACTGGCAAATCAGTTGGAACTAGAAACAGATCGCTTTTCTACGGATGAATTTGAATTAGAACTCAGCGAGTTAGAACCAGAAGCTATTCAACTTGATGATTTGACCACGTCAGAAGAATTGGAATCACTGGTTGAATTCCCAGCAGAAATCACGATTGAACCGGTTGAAAGTGAAGCCAGCTTAACAAAACCAGAAGTATTAACACCGCCCTCGCTTGCAGCAACCACCTACGAGAGTAATGAAGCCGATTTAGTAGATCCAGGGTTGTTTGAAGTTTTTCAGGGTGATGCTAATCATAATTTGTCAATATTGAAAGAAACCTTAAGTCACTGGGAAGAAAATCCGCCCGTTCAAATTAACCAGGAAATTGTCCGCGTGTTTCATTCCTTAAATGGCAGTGCCCGAGCCGTTAATTTTAAAGCGATTTTTGAAATAGCGGCTCCCCTGGAAACTTATACGCGAGCGTTACACGATCGCCAAATGGAATTGGCGCCTAATATGTTAGATTTGATAAAAACCAGTGCGCAACTGATTGAATATGCCCTGAATGGTAGAGCAATTGAGGAAGAGCAACAAATTTTGCTAGATAAGGTGCAATTGTCACTAGAATCTTTACCAACCCTGCTGTTTAAAACGACAAAAGTATCTGATGCAACCCCCGGTGGACTAGCGACTGAAGCCGTATTAGATGCAACTGACGAATTCATGGCTATTTTTCTTGAGGAAGCCGAAGAAATTCTTGAAAACACTCAATCGTTGATCGAACGTTGGAAAGCATCACCGCATAATATGCAACTGATGAAAGAATTGCAGCGCGAATTACATACGCTCAAAGGTGGAGCACGGATGGTTGGTATCGCACCGATGGGTGATTTAAGTCACCATTTAGAATCGGTATTAACCCAAATTGTTGAAGGGACAGCGCATTCTAACACGAGATTACAAGATATTGTGCAAAACAGTGCGGATGAACTGGCTGCTATGCTAGAAGCCGTGCGTTCTGGTGTGTCTTTAGAAAGACCCCTGGATTTGATTGAACAAATTAATTCCGCTCTAACTGAAGGCGAAGAAAATTACAATATCATCATTAAAAAGTTATTACCAGCTACCCCGACTACCGCTACTGAATTAACTCAAGCTGCCCCAAAAGAAGAAGTCTCTGCTAAATTACCATCGGAAGAAGCGGCTGATGCCAATAATCTATTACCAGAAAAAGAAACAGAATTAGCCGGTGAGGGTGCTGAAGATCGTATTCGTGTCAAAGTAACCTTAATCGATAAACTAACCAATCTCGCCGGGGAATTATCCATTTCTCGAGCCCATATGGAACAGCAACAAGGTGCCGTTAAGAATAACTTGGTAGAAATGGAACAAACCGTGGCTCGCTTACGCGACCAATTACGACGCCTAGAAATTGAGACAGAAGCTCAAATTCTAGCTCACTTTAGCACCGTTGGCCCGGATAACAATGAGGAGTTTGATCCGCTCGAGTTGGACCGTTTTTCAGTGATTCAGCAACTGTCGCGCAGTTTGATGGAAAGTGTGAGTGACTTACTTAATATTCAGGATTTCCTCAAGATTTTAACTCGACAAACGGATAGCTTATTAATTCAACAAACTCGTATGGGAGCAGAGTTACAAGAAGGTATTATGCGTACTCGGATGATACCTTTTGCGAGAATTTCACCGCGCTTGCAAAGAATTGCACGGCTTACCGCTAGAGAGTTACATAAACAAATTGACTTTTTCATTAATGGAGAAAATATCGAGTTTGAGAGAACGGTTCTTAATCGTATTGTGGCACCACTTGAACATATGCTGAGAAATGCGATTGGTCATGGGATTGAAGATGCACCCACCCGTCAACAAGCCGGTAAGCCGACCGTAGCTAAAATTACGATTGATTTGTTTAAAGAAGGTTCGGAACTCATTGTTAAGTTAAGTGACGATGGTGGCGGTCTCAATCTACATGCTATTCGGCAAAAAGCCGAAGAACGTCTGTTGCTTAAACCAGATGCGGTCATTAGTGACAAAGAATTGATGCAATTTATTCTGGAACCGGGCTTTAGTACGGCTAAAGTCATTAATCAGGTTGCTGGACGGGGTGTTGGGATGGATGTGGTTAACACCGAAATTAAACAATTAAGCGGTAGTTTACAGATTCATTCGAGAATTGGTGAGGGAACTACTTTTGAAATTCGTTTGCCACTATCCCTTACCATGAATCAAGCTTTAATGGTCTATGTTGGCGATGAAACGATCGCTATTCCAATGAATAATATTGAAGCGGTCTTGCGCGCCCCTCGTGAACAAGTTGAAGGTGAAACTGACCAAATTCGTTACTATAATTATATGGAACATAATTATCGGGTTTTTCATTTGGGTGAACTGTTAGGATTTGGTAAAATCGCTTCATTAGATACCGCTGTGATTCCGATGTTATTGGTTCGTGCCAATGATCGGCGCATTGCCTTATTAGTCGATGGTATTGAAGGCAGTAAAGAAATTGTCGTTAAATCGGTTGGTCCGCAGATTAGTACGGTTCGTTGGATAGCCGGGGCCACTATTCTGGGTGATGGTAGAGTGGTATTAATTCTGGATATACCAGCCTTAACTTTAGTTGATACCACCGTTGAAGCGACCATTCAACCCGAAGTTGAGATAGTCGAAGAAAAGCCATTAATCAAAACGATTATGGTGGTTGATGATTCTATCACCGTGCGTAAAGTAACCGCGC
The DNA here is from genome assembly GCA_000828835.1 of Thioploca ingrica. Lineage (GTDB taxonomy): Bacteria > Pseudomonadota > Gammaproteobacteria > Beggiatoales > Beggiatoaceae > Thioploca > Thioploca ingrica. The sequence continues at coordinate 1,526,263 of AP014633.1, read as the reverse complement.
GGTTACTCAAGCGGCAAGGCATGGAAGTGATAACGGCTAAAGATGGGGTAGATGCGGTGGCACAATTGCAAGAAACGACCCCAGACTTAATGTTACTCGATGTAGAAATGCCACGGATGGATGGTTATGAATTAGCCACCCAAGTACGCAATAATCCCGATTGGAAACATATTCCTATCATTATGATTACTTCACGTACCGGTACTAAACATCGTGATAGGGCTGAAAAGATTGGGATCAATCGCTATTTAGGTAAGCCATTTAACGAAACTGAATTGTTAGAAAATATTAATGCGTTACTTACTGAATCTTCAAGTCAGTTTCATTAGGAAAAGCTGAAAATCTAATATGTCAAATAGTATAGCTGTACGTTGTCTTCTCGTGCCAATTGGTTTAGAGCAACAACTCCTCTTGCCAAGTACTGTGGTAGCCGAAGTTTTTCCTTATCAGAAACCAGAACCCGTGGTTGGCAGCCACCCCAGTTGGCTATTAGGCAGTATCAATTGGCGTGGACAACCGCTACTGGTCATGTCAATGGAAAAAATTTTATCATTACCATTACCTTCATCAAAACCCTATCGTACTCTGATTTTATATGGTTTAGAATCCAATCAAACCTTACCTTTCTATGCGTTTTTAGTGACTGATATTCCACGTACTTTAAATCTCACTGAAGTGGGTTTAACCCATTTTGTTTCTGGTGAACGTAACGGCATTGTTTTTCAGGTGGAAATAGCTCAGCAAGGAGCTGCTTGGATACTAGATTTAACTTATTTAGAAAATTTATTGCGGAAATATCAGTCACATTTATCATCTCCCTCCGTCATTTAAGTTGGGTTAAATACGAATCGTCACGTCACTAGGCTAATGGCTTGAATTTCAATCAGAAGATAAACCCGATTCCGATTTTTTCATGACCGCCTTTTGATGATGAGCTAATAACAACGCTAACGCGCAAGAAGCCATCCGACTCAAAGCCGTATCTGCCCGACTGGTTAAAGCAATCGGAACCCGTGCCCCTAAAACAATTCCAGAAGATTGGGCATCAGCCAAGTATTCTAACTGTTTGGCAACCATATTACCGGCCTCCAAATCCGGCGCCACGACAATATCAGCTTGTCCAGCGACGGGCGACTCAATCCCTTTAATCCGGGCTGCTTCCACTGATACCGCATTGTCAAAAGCTAAGGGGCCATCAATGATTCCCCCCTTAATTTGCTTGCGATCCGCCATTTTACAAATGGCAGCGGCTTCCATAGTGGATCGCAGTTTGGGATTAATGGTTTCTACAGCAGAAAGTAATGCCACTTTAGGATTAGTCACATTCAACGCATGGGCTAAATCAATCGCATTTTGGACAATATCGCATTTTGTTTCAAAACTGGGATCAATATTGATAGCCGCATCGGTGACAAATAAAGGCCGTGGATAAGTCGGTACATCCATCATAAATACATGGCTCATTCGGCGAGCCGTTGAAATTCCAGTCCCTCGTTGTACCGCCGCATGCATCAGTTCATCAGTATGTAAACTGCCTTTCATCAACGCTTCTACTTCACCAGCACGTGCCATGGCTACGGCCGTAGCGGCGGCTTCATGACTATGCTCGGTATTCACACATTCATAGTTTGACAAATCAATCGCTTCTGCCGCTGCCACCGCTCTGATTTTATCGACCGGTCCCACTAATACCGGAATAATTAAATTAGTTCGGGCTGCATCAACAGCACCTCTCAACGAATGCGAATCGACTGGATGAACGATAGCCATCCGAATGGGCTGATATCGTTCGGTCATCAACACCAGTCGGTCAAGTTGAGCTCCTGGATATCTTAAGTGAATTTTCGGTAATATCGCTCGTGGACGTTTAATTTTTTCGGTTGGCGCAAACATGTCGGCTATGCCGGTATAAACGACTTCTTGATTTTGGTTGACACAATGACAGTCGAAAATAACCCGATGATCCAGCTCATGTTTTTCCTTAACCGTAACCGTAACGGTGAGGGTATCACCTAAAGCCACTGATCGATAGAATTCAAGCGTTTGTCCATGATAGATGGTGCCTGGACCGGGGAGTTGATTACCTAATACATTGGAAAGTAAGGCACCACTACTCCACATACTATGTCCAATTAATTTTTGAGAGGTACTACTTTGAGCATATTCCCAATCAATATGAGTTGGGTTAACATCACCCGAAACTAAGGCAAATAGATGAATATCCTCGGTGGTTAAACTACGAACAATGGTGGCAGAATCACCAATATTAATCTCATCGAAAGTTTTGTTTTCGATTAATTCCATAGAAGATAATTTTGGATTTGATATCATATTTAAATTACTCGTAACAAGGGTTATCCTATGAAAGTGTTTTCCAAGCAAGATAAGCGGTCGTGTTAAAGAGAGAGTTATTTTAGAGTAACAAAGGGTTACAACTCCTTGTTGCCACATGGCTAAATGGTTAACATTACCGCTAGTTTAGCACTACTAAAAGAAAATCGTCTGGGTATTTTTATTTAAAGAGTGAATTGGTTATGAAAAATCTGAGCTTGATTGGGACTTTATTGGTATTATTAACGAGCTGTTTTGCAACTAAAGAGACCACCACCATTGATTCCAAGAAAACAATAACAACGCCGGCTAATGAGGTGGTAACCTCAGCACAACCACCTCAAAAAAATGACTTATCTTCCCCGTTACCGCAATTGATTAATCATTCACGTCCCCCGATTCAAATGGATATCAATACGCTCTTGAATCGCTTTCAGTGTCAGCAAACTCAGACTCAAGTGCTGAGTGGTTGTGATAATTTACGCACTCAAATGGGATGTGATCAGTTGGAATTACCCAATCCACTTTGGGGAGCAGTAACACCCCTTTATCCACTGATAGCTTGTATCATTTTTCAAACCCCTCCCGTGGTTGAGAAAATGGAACGGGAAGGTTACATGACTCAACATCAAGGTAAACCGAGTTATTATCGACGGTATGTTATCTGGAAAGATGAAAAATTTCAATTACTTAAAAATTTAGATGAACTTCAAAGACTGTTTGCACCGATCGACTCTGCACAAGAGGCATTAAGTTATGCTTTAATGGCAACCCCGTTTCAAGCTCAGTATAATCAAACTCTTAATCCTAAGTATCGTTATTATGTCAATCGAATTGAAGATACTCAGGTGGTCTCAACCGATAAAGATTATCAAATACTGTTGTATACTAAGCGGCAGATCGGCTGCGGCTCACATCCAACTTCAACGGTTCTCGTCACGGTAAGCCGTAATGGGTTAATTTCTTATCCATCACAACAATTAGCTTATGTGGATCCGGCTGAGGATAATTTGTGCATTCATTAACTCATTAGAATAAACCGCCATTTTTCAAAACAGAATCGGTTATAATATTTACCGTTTGCTTTTTGGTTATTCTAACGAGACTTACGCTTCATTGCTACTTCAACTCATAGGTTATTACAGTGCGACAATTCAATTTAATATTAGCAATTATATTGAGTTATGCTAGTTTAGTTGGGTATGGGGTTACTCCAATATCCGCTGAAGAAACCCACACTTACGGACCGATTAAAGCCGGAGATATGCTGTGGACGATTGCTGGCAAAGTGAGTCCTCCTTCGGTGAGTCGGCATCAAGTGGTACTGGCTTTGCAGCAGGCTAATTCTCATGCTTTTAGTGTGCCATGTAATTTTAACTCGTTAAAACTAGGTGAAACCCTACGCATTCCTTCGCTAACTGAAATACAAGCCTTTACCCCTGAAAAAGCGATAGCAGAATTAAATAGACAAAATAAAGAATGGCAAAATCGTCGGCAAAAAAAGATTGTTTGCCCACCCATAACACCGCCAACAGCTGAGAAAACTGCTTCTCAACCAACCGAGGAACTTCAAGTTTCCTCTGCAAAAGCAGCCGCATTAAAGACAACTTCTCCTCAAGAAGTGACACAATCCACTACCAATAGTGTTGCCGCTGCAACGGTTCAACCAGACCAAGCCACTACAGAGCCTAGTTCAACAACCACCCCGTTGAATGTCGCTCAAGCACCTACCCAAGAAGTTCTCTCTCCTTCTCAACAAAATCCATCGGTATCACCTAACCCTGCTACTACTAGCCCCACCGCATCGCCGAATAACCAATTGGCATTGGTTCCTGAAGTTGAAAATAAGGCGACTGCAGAGGTAGAAACACAGCTACCCTCACCAACTATCCCCATAACCAGAGAACCTTCTCAACCAGAAGAGACTTATGTATTAAATAATTGGGTTTCACCAAAGCTAATTGCCTTATTGACGATTGGTACTATTATTTCAGTTTTATTATTAATGGGGTTACGGAAAAAAGCGGTTAAACGAAACCTAGCTAAAAATGAGATGTTGGAAAATTATACTTTTTCTGAGCCGCTTGAAGAAATGCCATTGCAATTCGATCAACCTGATAAACCATCTCGTTAATGGATAGTGACCATATCATAATGAAATCTCTACAAAATGACCGGTTGTTACGCGCTTTACAACGTCAAGCCGTTGATGTAACACCCATATGGATAATGCGGCAAGCGGGACGTTATTTGCCAGAATATCGGGAAATTCGAGCCCGAGTTAAAGATTTTCTGACCTTATGCCAAACGCCAGAGTTAGCCTGTGAAGTAACTTTACAACCTTTGCGCCGCTTTCCATTAGATGCCGCGATTTTATTTTCAGATATTCTTACCATTCCGGATGCGATGGGATTAGGTCTCTATTTTAGTGAAGGCGAAGGCCCCAGTTTTGAACGACCGATCCGTAATGCCAGCGATATAAAACACTTAGGTGTACCTGATCCCCATGAAACTTTACGTTACGTGATGGATGCGGTAACTTTAATTCGACAGGAGTTAGATGGACGTGTCCCTTTAATTGGTTTTGCTGGCAGCCCTTGGACTTTAGCCACTTACATGGTAGAGGGGGGTACAACTAAAAATTTTAGTCTGGTCAAAGGTTTAATGTTTGAACAACCCGTAGCCATGCATACTTTACTCGATAAACTGACCCAAGCTATAACGGCTTATTTAAATGCGCAAATTGCGGCTGGGGTTCAAGTCATTATGATTTTCGATACCTGGGGTGGTATTCTGACAACTCGAGATTATCTTGATTTTTCCTTACCTTACCTGCAACAAATTGTAACTAATTTAATACGAGAGCATGAAGGGCAAACTATACCAGTTATTTTATTTACCAAAGAGGGCAATGAATGGTTGGAGGCGTTAGCAGGTACGGGCTGTGATGCGGTTGGTTTAGATTGGAAATTGCCCATTGGAATAGCCAGAAAACGGATAGGGCATCAAGTGGCACTGCAAGGTAATATGGATCCCTGCATTTTACAAGCTTCTCCAGCCCGAATTCGCGAGGAAGTAGCCACTATTTTAGCGAGTTTCGGTAGCGGTAGTGGACATGTATTTAATTTAGGACACGGTATTCATCCACAAGTGAATCCTGAACATGTCAAAGTTTTAGTTGAGGCGGTACACACTTTAAGTCCAGCTTATCATGTTTCTCCTTAAAAAACCGAAGTCATACGATTTCGTTTCTGCTAGAGTAATCGGTTACTTGGCATGATAAATGATGATATCGCATGTGATAAATTGGTAAAAAATTAATTTGCAATAAATCTTAATTTGTAGTAAAAAATAATTTAAAGTGATTATGGAGATAGCTTAAATAACTTATTATTAAAGTTAACAATTTTGGTAGGAATAATTAAAAACGATTACAGTGAAAATTCAAACCAAGACCGAACCATTGCATTCAACCAATCGGTCTGGTAACAGATAATCCCATAACCACTATTTATGATATGAATTGAACAATCTATTGCAACTTATCAACAGGAAGTGTTAATGAAAAGACTTACTCTTGATCCGCTCTGCTTATTCGGTATGATTATGTTAGCTCAGATTCTAATATCACCGGCACAAAGCAGTGAAATTTATAGTTATGTTGATACCGATGGGGTGCGACATTATACCGATAATCATCCTAGCCACCGTCCTACTGTCAAACTTTACCCGCAACCCACTTCTCAATCAACCGGGAGCGTAAAAATTTACCGCTTTGTTGATGATGATAATGTAATTCATCTCACTGATAATCCTAAAGATTCACGTTATCGATTAATCTATCAAGGGGGTAGCAACGTTCCCTCCTTCACCGGTAACGTCTATTCCGGTATAGATGTATCCCCCGATCTCCATGATAAATACCAAGATTATCAGAATTTAGTTGCAGAAGCAGCCAGTTATACCCAGTTAGAACCGGCTTTGTTACATGCCGTTATTCAAACTGAATCTGCTTATAATCCACAAGCGGTTTCTCCCAAAGGTGCGGTGGGATTGATGCAACTCATGCCCGCCACCGCTAAACGTTTTGGCGTTAGCGATCGTACCGACGCTACTTCCAACATCTATGGAGGTGCTCGCTATTTACGTTACTTATTAGGGTTGTTTAATAATAACTTGAATCTCGCTTTAGCCGGTTATAATGCCGGCGAAAACGCGGTCATTCGTTATGGGAATCAAATTCCGCCTTACCAAGAAACGAAAAGTTATGTGAGAAGGGTTTTGGCACTTTATAAAAGTTATCAAGAACAAATGTAAGCACCAATCAAAAACAGTGAATTACTGTGTAAATAATACCTGGTCAATAATGTCACAGACGCAATGAATAACTAAAAGGTGAACTTCTTGAATACGTGCGGTCGATTGTGCCGGAACACGGATAGCAACATCACTTTCTTTTAATTGGCATTCGGCTTTACCTCCATCTCGCCCCGTTAATAACACCACTAACACACCTTGGGTATGAGCCGTATCAATGGCGTTTACAATATTGAATGAATTACCACTGGTTGTAATCGCTAATAAAACGTCTCCGGATTGCCCGAGTGCTTCAACTTGTCTAGAAAACACTTTCTCGTAGGCATAATCATTGGCAATCGAAGTGAGTGCCGAAGTATCCGTGGTTAAGGCAATCGCCGCTAAAGCTCGTCGTTCTTTTTCAAAGCGATTAACCAGTTCTGAAGAAAAATGCTGCGCTTGTCCAGCCGAGCCACCATTACCACAAGTTAAGATTTTATGGTGTTTTTGTAAACATTTCACCATCATTTGACTGGCTCGAACGATAGGGGAAGCGAGTTGTGACATCGCTTGAATTTTTAATTCAATACTCGCAGAAAAATGCTGACTAACGCGGTTGACTAAATCCATGTTAATTATTACCTAGGTTCGGGTTTCCCACTGCCAAGCGTGAGCCACAATCGTAGCTAAATCTGCGTACTGCGGTTGCCAACCTAATTGCGTTTGAATTTGTTTAGAATCAGCGACTAACCGGGCTGGATCGCCCATTCGTCGTTCTCCCATAACCACCTCAATCGGTTTGTGAGTAACTTGTTTAGCGACTTCAATGACTTCGGTTACTGAAAAACCAGAACCATTACCCAAATTATAAGCCGTACTGTTGCCTCCCTGGAATAAATATTCTAAAGCAAGTAGATGAGCTTGGCATAAATCATTAATATGGATGTAATCACGAATACAAGTCCCGTCGGGGGTGTCGTAATCTTGTCCAAACACGGTAATCGCTTGGCGCCGTCCCGAAGCGGCTTGTAGAACTAAAGGAATCAAATGCGTTTCCGGCTCATGACGTTCGCCCAATTGCCCTTCTGGATCAGCACCCGCCGCATTAAAGTAGCGTAAACAAACTGATTTTAAGCCATAAGCTTGATCGTAATCAGCCAAAATTTGTTCAATCATCCATTTAGATAAACCATAAGGATTAATCGGCTGTTTGGGATGTTGTTCATCAATGGGGGTATAAGCCGGTTCGCCAAAAATCGCCGCTGATGAAGAAAAGATTAAGGCGGGTATATGGTGAGCCACCATCGCATCAAGCAGATTTAAGGTAGCCGCTACATTATTTTGATAATATTTACTGGGATGTTGAACGGATTCACCGACTTGAATAAATGAAGCAAAATGCATAACCCCGTCAATGGTATAACCACTGAATAAGCTATCTAAGCCCAATTTATCAGCGGTATCTCCAAAAACAAAATCGCCTCCGCTAACGGCATCACGATAGCCAGTAGCAAGATTATCTAAGGTAACGACGTGATAACCGGATCTCATTAGCATTTTAACCATGTGTGAACCAATATAACCAGCGCCACCCACGATAAGAATCGTTTTCATGATTTTCCTTTAAGTCATCAGGTACTATAGTTGCTCGATAAATTTTATTTTAGATAGTCCGAAGTATTGAATAAAATTTTGATCCAATGGTTCGGATAGTTAAAATCGTTGCGTTACGGCTACGGCAAACCGATACGGCAATTGTCTCACCTGAGCCGGTCGCTGACAAGTGTCAATGACCGAGTGTCTTATCCGCTTATCACCGCTTCCCATGCTTAGCATCACGACCATTAAGTTAAGGATTTCCTCCTTTGACAACGGGAAACTCATGGCTTATGAAGTGAGTTACTGTTTTCAACCACACGAATAGCATAAATACGATTTTGGTGAGAGAATTTAGTGAGAGATTTTCCATCTCCCAGGGGATCTTTAATTAAATAATCGGGGCCATTTTTGCCTACTATCAAAACCCAATGAGGAAAAATGCCATATAAAAGGATTTTGGCAATGACGGGTTGCCCTAATTGTAGAGCAGCATCAATCACGGCTGTTTTGGGTTGAGCGGAGATAGTAAAATTAATTTGTGAATGAGTGAGTTGAGAAATAGTTTGCCATTTCAACCAACCTTGTGAGGTATAGCCATTATTGGCTTTGAGTAATTCATTTAATTGCGGTGGTGGTAAGTCGATACCATAATGTGCCAATGCCATACTCACACAACAAACGGTACAACCGACTGCCCCTAAAGTTTGTTGACTGCCACCAATGAGTTCATTTTTCCAGCGCGGATCATTTTGTAGATAGATTGGAATAATCGGTAAGTGAAAAGCGAATTTAGCAATGGTTTTCGTTGGTGGTGCTAAGGGAGTTGAATTTTTAGGTTCGTTAGTTATTAAGCTAATACTGAAAATAATAATCACGAATCCAATCAGTAAAGAAATTTTCTTCATATTATTCAGTTGTCAATTATCAATTAATCATTTAGACAGTTGTTGTACAATACTTGAGACCCTATTTTATTAATACTTTGTTTTATAAAAAATTAATTATAAATAAGATGACGTAGACTTAAGTACTTGAAAAAACATATTTAAACGATTATTTAGCATTAACTAACCGTTTAGTCTGCACTGATAACTGAGTAAAGGATTATTGAAGAATGTCTCCATTTCATAAAAAGATTTTATTAATTGGTCCGAGTGGACAAGTCGGTTGGGAATTACTTCGTTGTTTACAACCCTTGGGGCAAGTTATTGTTGCGGGTAGAAATAATCAAATTGACCTGGATTTGGCTCAGGTTGATTCGATTCGTCCAGTGATACGTGAGATAAAACCGGATCTGATTATTAATGCCGCTGCTTATACGGCAGTTGATAAAGCCGAAACCGAAGCTCAGTTAGCTTATCAAATTAATGGTACTGCTCCCGGTATTTTAGCAGAAGAAAGTTTACGGTTGAAAAATACTATTTTAATTCATTATTCAACGGATTATGTGTTTGATGGCCAACATTCTCAACCGTATACCGAACTTGATCCGGTCAAGCCGATAGGCGTTTATGGTGCCAGCAAGTTAGCCGGTGAACAAGCGATTCAAGCGGTAGGTGGTTGTTATTTTATTTTACGTACTGCATGGGTTTATGGGTTACGAGGAAAAAATTTTTTACTAACTATGCAACGCCTCGCTCAAGAACGGGAAGAGTTAAAAGTGGTTAATGATCAAATCGGTGCACCGACTTGGAGTCGGCTGATTGCAGAAGCAACCGCTTGTCTCAGTGCGCAATTGTTTTCTCCATTTATTCAAGATATTGAAGAATTTATTGGTATTTATCATTTGACTTGTGGTGGACAAACCAGTTGGTATGAATTTGCTAAAATGATTATAGAACCGGCTGAGAAGCAACCACGTCTTTTACCGATTACGACGGCTGAATATCCAACTCCGGCAAAACGCCCGGCGTATTCGGTATTAGCTAACGAGAAATTGGCAAATACCTTTGGCATTGCTTTACCCGCTTGGGATAAGGCTTTAAAAATTTGTTTAATGCGTTAGATTATGACACTTAATATTTTATTATTATTAACGAGTTATACCCAATGGCATTCTAAGCGAACCACCCTGAATCAACAAAGCGGTGCTATTCTTATCATTGTATTATGGTTTCTTATTATTGTGACTGCCATGGTAGCCACATTAGCCAGTGAGACTCGTTTGTCTGCACAGATAGTATATTACAACAAACTTGCATTACAAAATTGGAATGATACTCTCAAGGCATTAGCCGCTGCACAAATGGAATTACTTATTAATACGATGCCCGAGCCACCGGGTCAAGGACAACAAGTTCCTTTGAGCGAGCGTAAAACTAGACGTTACCGTTTTGATGGACGAGTACTAGATTTAGCTTATCCAATTCCGGATACGGTAACCGTTCGCATTTATGATCATGGTGGTAAAATTAATATTCGTTTACCAGAGCTACGCATGCGTCAATTGTTAGAAAAACGGATTGGTAAAGATCCTGATAAAATCGCAGCGCTATTAGATGCTTGGCAAGATTGGATTGATTCAGACGATTTGAAACGTACTAATGGTGCAGAAAAAGACTATTATGAAACGTTATCACCGCCTTATGAACCGCGTAATAGTCAGATAGAGACAGTAGAAGAATTATTGCTTATCAAAGGTTTTGCAGAAGCATTTAAAGGTGTTGAAATAGATGCCGCCTTTACCGTCTTTACCGCATCTGATCAGAACTTTTCCGGATCTAATCAGAATCGCTATCAGGTGAATCCCAATTTAGCTACGCGAGAAGCATTAATGTTATTACCTGGGCTCAATGAAGATCTTGTTAATACTATTCTCACTAAGCGGCGCGAAAAAGAATTTAAGAACATGAGTGATTTTAATGAATTTATGCAGCCAGAACAATTAGTTGAAATTACGCCGTGGATGGATTTTAATTCTGGTACTGCTTTAAAAGCCACTTATACAATAGCTATACAAACGAAAAATTCAGAAACAATTGACGAGAAAGCTAAGCCGGAATCATCAGAAAAAAAGACTAAAGATAACTTTGAAAAAGCTGATAATCAAGAAAATAACACCACCGATTCTTCATCATCGGAGTCAGAACCACAACAGCAACGGGCCTATCTCGTGACAGTACAACCGACCGGAAATAATCAAAAACCAAAAGTTCTTATGGTCAATCCTTATGGGGTATTACCGGATACTCGCTATGAAACGCTTGTTAATCAAGATGACAAAAGTGGGAAAAAACAATCTACCTCAGAGAATTTAAAATCAGAAAATTCAAAATAAGATAAAAAATATCGCTAAATCGCTTTAAAATTGTTAAATAAACTATCTTGCTCTGCTGGCTACTTTTTTAATTAGGGTCAAAATTTAAGTCAATCGTTTCTTTACCACCCTCTTAAAACTGGAAAATGATTGAACGAGTTGCACTTAAATTGATTTATCTATCCAAAATCGAACAATACCAATATTGGTACTAAATATGCTGATACCACTGAATGCCAAAGGCAACTCAGTTATAGATAATCACTTAGCTGAACTCAAAGAGAGTTAAAATTCTTATCGTTAGAAGCACGATAACTTATTTGGAACTAGATAATTTAAGAGTAAGAAATGTCCTATAACGATTTTACTATTAAAGAAGTAAAAAATTTCTTTCAACTAGAAACCGTGGAAAAATTAGGTATTTTTTCCAATGTGGAAGAGATAACCATTAGTGAATATCTCACGGTCACTTTGGAAGAAAATGTTCCTTTAGCTATATCTATCAATACTCAAAAAGCCTATTCAGAATTAATCATAGTTAATATGCTGGTGGAAATACGGAAAATATTCAATCATCAGATTAGCTTTTTTTCTGGCATTAGTTTTAATGTCGATGAAGAGAATAATTTATTTGGCAATTGTGATTTTGTCATGAGTGCTTCTCATGAACAATTATTTTTAAATGCCCCAATCACAACAATTATTGAAGCAAAGAATGAAAATATTATGAGTCATTTAGGACAATGTGTGGCTAAAATGGTAGCCGCTAAACTTTTTAATGAACAAGAAGGAGATAATAATTCTAAAATCTATGGTGTCATTACTTCAGGTATTGCTTGGAAATTTATAAAATTGGACAGTAATACCATTTATATTGATTTAAAAGATTATCATATTGATAATGCAGGTAAAATAATCGGTATTTTAGCGGCGATGATTAAACAGGAAGCCTAAATATCATGAGCAAAATTTTTTTAAGAAATCGTTTAAATGCTTTAATGTGCTTCCTCCCAATTCATTCCAATACCGACATCCACGACCAACGGCACCTTTAATTGCGCAACTTGACTCATGGCCTCAACAATAACTATTTTGGCTGCTGCTATGATGGATTCTGCCACTTCAAAAACCAGTTCATCATGGACTTGCATTATCATTTTAATATCGGGATGCTGGCTTTGAATCCAGTTATCAATTTTCAACATCGCCATTTTAATTAAATCGGCAGCCGTCCCTTGCATCGGGGCATTAATAGCGCTACGTTCAGCATACTGCCGACGTTGGGGATTACGCGAGTGAATATCGGGAATAAATAAACGTCGTCCTAATACCGTTTCAACATAACCGCTTTGTTTGGCTTTATTCCGAACCTGTTCCAGGTAAGTTTTAACGGCTGGATAACGGGCAAAGTAGGTTTTAATATAAGTTTGCGCTTCATCGCGCTGTATCCCTAATTGTTTCGCTAAACCAAAGGCTTGCATCCCATACATGAGACCAAAATTAATCGCTTTCGCTTGGCGACGTTGTTCAGTAGTAACCGCCTCAATCGGTATGGCAAAAATTTCGGCGGCGGTATGACGATGAATATCTTGCCCACTCGTAAAAGCCGCCAGTAAACCTTGATCACCAGACAAATGCGCCATGATTCTTAATTCAATTTGGGAATAGTCGGCAGCTAATAATCGATAACCGGGTGGCGCAATAAAAGCCTGTCGAATTCGTCGTCCTTCAGCAGTACGGATGGGAATATTTTGTAAATTAGGCTGACTTGAAGATAATCGCCCGGTCACTACCACTGCTTGATGATAAGAGGTATGAATGCGTCCGGTTCGGGGATTAATTTGTCGCGGTAACGCATCGGTATAAGTCGATTTAAGTTTACTGAGCTGACGATGTTCTAAAATCAATTGTGGTAACGGGTAATCGATCGCTAATTCTTCTAAGACTTCAACCGCTGTGGAAGGATCGTGATGCGGAGTTTTCTGGAGAACGGGTAATTTTAACCGGTCAAATAAAATGGTTTGTAATTGTTTAGGGGAATTGAGATTAAATTCTATTCCCGCCAGTTCATAAGCCGCTTGCTCCAGCATTTGTAACCGTTGCGCTAAAAAGGTACTTTGTTCGTGCAATTGCGTGGCATCAATAAGAACTCCGTTGCGCTCTATCCGTTTCAGGACAGAAATTAAGGGTATCTCAACTTCAGTAAAAATTTGTTGAACTGGAGGAAACTGTTGCAGTTGTGGCCATAATTTTTGATGCAATTGCAAAGTGATATCCGCATCGGCAGCGGCATAAGCGGCGGCCTTATCCAAATGAATTTGATTAAAGGTGAGTTGTTTTTTACCTTTACCCGCGATGTCTTCAAAAGTAATGGTTTCAACTTGAAGATATTGACTCGCTAACGCATTCAAACTATGGGAAGTCGCCGTGCTATTGAGCACATAAGATTCTAATAGGGTATCAAAAGCGATGCCTTGTAATTCAATGCCATAATTAGCGAAAATGTGAGCATCATATTTTAAATGATGTCCCACTTTCAGTTGCTGCGGATTTTCCAACAAGGGTTTCAGGGCAGCAAGCACCTGCTCACGTGGTAATTGGGGAGGTACGCCAAGGTAATCATGCGCTAAAGGCACATAGACTGCTTCCCCAGCTTGTATCGCCAATGAAATGCCAACTAGCTCAGCTTCTAGATAGTCAAGACTAGTGGTTTCGGTATCAACTGCGAACAGCGGCGCGGTTTGTAATCGATTCAACCAATTATCAAACTCAGCCTGAGTTAATACCGTATGATAGCTTGATTTAGCAATCCCTTTAGCTTGGTCAGTTTCATCTCGAGTAGAACCGGTGGCTGGAATTTCCTCCGCCGGCAATGCGGCTAACCATTTTTTGAATTCTAATTGGGTAAATAATTGCCGTAATTTACTGATATCATAAGGCTTTACCTGCAATTGTCGGGGTGTATAAGCTAAAGGCACATCAGCTCGAATGGTTAATAACTGCCGGGTTAACGGTAAATGAGGTAAAGCCGTGCGTAAATTTTCGCCCACCTTACCTTTGATATCATCTGCCGCTGCGATTATTTGTGCTAAAGAACCATACGTGGTTAACCATTTTACCGCCGTTTTGGGTCCAACTTTATCAACCCCAGGAATATTATCGACACTATCACCAATGAGACATAGATAATCTAACATGAGTTCGGGAGGAATGCCAAATTTATCAATCACCCCTTGCACATCGAGGCGAGTCTGTTTCATGCTGTCAATTAAAATAATGGCGTTATTAACTAACTGAGTAAAATCTTTATCACCCGTGAAAATCAGGGTCGACATTCCCAGCGATTCAGCTTGTTTAGCTAAGGTGCCGATGACATCATCCGCTTCCACTCCACTGACCATCAATAAAGGCAAACCTAAAGCTTGAACTATTTCATGAGTCAGTGAAATTTGTGAAACCAGTTCAGTTGGCATGGCTGAGCGATTCGCTTTGTAATCAGGATAAAGTTCTTCTCGAAAAGTTTTTTCTTTGGCATCAAATACGACCGCCGCATATTGAGGTTGATACTCAGCCAACAAACTTTTCAGCATATTGGTTATGCCATACACAGCACCGGTGGGCATACCTTGAGAATTACTGAGCGGTGGTAAAGCATGGAAAGCACGGTAGAGATAATTAGATCCATCGATTAAAACCAGAGTGTCGTTATTAAACATGGCTTTGTTCAAAGGGGAAATCCTTATGGCAGTAAACTATAGCGAAGACTCAGTGCACCGCTGGTTTCTAGGTCGACACTGTTATAGTTTTAGGCATTTACAATGAAACCACTTGATTACGCAGATAAACCGGCAAAGCATCGGCAGCACTCACCACTTGTCCCGCTGCAAAAGCCACTCGTGCTAAAGGAACTATCGCACGGGCTTGGGGATATTTTTCACCTTGATAACCTTGAAGTTTATCTTCCAATTGGGCTGTTAATTCATGAGCATAACTAGCCCAACCGGTACCGATACCATACCAACCCTGGGTTGTTGGTAAGTGAATCGTTGCTGGAGCAGCCACAATTTCTTCATCTTCTAATTGCATAATTCCTTCTTTATCAACAAGATATTTTCCAAAATACACCTCATTCATCCGCGCATCAATAGCCGCTAACACTTTTTCTATCCCGTTTTCAAGATAAGCCGCTTGCGCTAAAGTCGCTAAACAAGAAATCGGTGCCACTGGAATATCCGCCGCAAAAGCGATTCCTTGCGTTATTCCAGCAGCGATTCGTAAGCCAGTAAAACTGCCCGGACCGCATCCAAAAGCAATTCCATCTAATTGAGTCGGTTTTAACTCCGCTGTTGCTAAAAGTTTAGCTATCATCGGTAAAATTAAAGTGGTATGTTGACGCGGTGCTATCACCGAGTGATCTCGGATTTCACCATCGAGATATAAAGCACAAGAACAGGCGTCAGTGGAGGTATCAAGAGTCAGTAGTTTCATCAAGCGTAATTAATTGGAAAAGCAATGACTTCCTCAATATGGGAAGCTTTGGTGATTAACATTAATAACCGATCTAAACCCAAGGCAACACCAGCACAGTCAGGTAAGCCGGCAGTCAAAGCAGCTAAGAAACGTTCATCTAATGGATAAGTGGGTTGGTTAAGCATAGTTCTTTTGAGTCGATCTTGTTCAAAACGTTGTCGTTGTTCGATGGGATCAGTTAATTCATAAAAACCATTAGCTAATTCAAGACCTTGAATATAGACTTCAAAACGTTCAGCTAAGGTTGGATCAGTAACTTTTTTTCGAGCTAACGCCGATTGACTAGCCGGAAAATCAATAATTACCGTGGGACGGTGCTGTCCTAATTGTGGTTCAATTTGGTGAGTTAGAATCAATTGTAAACAACTATCCCGATCTAAGCGAGCTACTGAATCAATACCCCACGGTTTCACATATTCCTGTAAAGTGGACAAAGGGGTGTGCAACGGATGCAAACCAACCTGTTGTTCAAACAAAGTGCAGTAACTTAACCGTTCTGCAGGTGCACAGTGTAATAGCGTTTGGAGCAATTCATCAACTTCTTGAATTAATTCAGCTTGATTAAAGCCAGGGCGATACCATTCCAATAAGGTAAATTCTGGATTATGCCATCGTCCCATTTCATTATCCCGAAACACTTTGGTAATCTGATAAATAGCGCCACTGCCTGCGGCTAACAAACGTTTCATCGCTAACTCCGGCGAAGTGTGCAAGAACAAACGGTTAGCACCAGGACCGTGATACTGAGTGTAAAGGGGTTCGATCATCGGTTCTGGAACACAGCCCGCCGACAAGATGGGCGTTTCCACTTCCATCACTTGGCGGGCAGCAAAAAAATGACGAATATGGCGATATAATTGTGCTCGTAACCGCAGTGTGTCCAAGCTAGCAGTCGGTTGCCAAAAAGGTTCGGTCATTTAAATTTAACTCATTATTTTTTCCGTTTCGGCTTCGGCTTGGAATTGGGTTGAGAATAAAGTTGCTTAGCTAATTGTTCAAATTCAGCTACGGCTTTATTAGAAGGTTCCAGTTCAAATACCGCTAGCCCTTCACTAAAGGAGCGGCGATAAACCACTCGTTGACATAAGCGGCTGTTTATTACCTTAATGCCAGGAAGGCTACTTAACGCTTGTTCGGCTTCATCAGATTCATGAATACCAATATGAGTATCCGCACGATTAATAAAAGCCAAAACCTGGGGAAGTGGTTTAATTTTAAAATCGTTGATAATCAGGTTTAAAAAGCGTTGCGTAGACCAAATATCAGCTTGACCAGGTAATACCGGTACGACAATTCGGTCGGCTATGGAAGCCGCTTCCTTCATCCCCGCCATATTCGCAGCACCGACGTCAATCAATACTTCTTGATGATTAGATTGAGGTTTTTTCAAATGGGTTAGTACCGACAAAGTGGGTTGATAATTTTCCTCTTGACGGACTTGTACAGCGTCGCTGAGAGTGGCTTGTGGATCTAGATCATAAACGAGCACATTCTTGCCGGCTTGTATTAACCATAAAGCTAAATTAAAGGTTACTGTGCTTTTACCAGAACCACCTTTGAGATTACCAATTACTGTGATCATTGTTATCTCGATTTGCTATGTTTTTAATAACGGTTTTTCCTGAAAGTATTTTTTATAGAGTAACTCTATCGTCAAAAATAAACTGACTTCATTATTATTTTTTTGACCAGTTACTCTACTAGTGGATTAATAAACACGATTCTAACTAAAATGTCTAGTGCTACTTCTGGGCGATTGTAGAAAAATATTATTTGAGGGACTCAGGAATCAAGTTAAGTCTTCGTTCAGTTTAACCACCGGCTAGGCTATACTGGCTTACTTTTCTACTTCTAAAATACTGCCATGAAAACCGCCTGTTTGGGAGGATGAAAAAAATGCAGCTAATCAAGTTTATCAAGTTAGGCAGACGACATCTCACTCAACGAGTAACAGAAGAACTTTATTTAAACTGGGGCTACGATACGACCAAGCCATTATCAATTCGAGGTGACGTGACTAATCAATGCAATTACCAATGCCGTTACTGTAATACTTGGAAAAATACTAAAGATAGTGAGGAAATGTCTATCTCACAATGGCAAATAGCCTTAACCAGCTTAAAGAAATGGCTGGGCCCATATGTTATTCAGTTTACTGGCGGAGGTGAACCCTTTACTAAGAAAAATTTAGTTGATTTATTACAATTTTGTCATCGTGAGGGCATTCAATGGGGTGTTTGCACCAACGGCTCCGCTTTTAATTTCTCTAATGTCGAAACAATAGTTTCAGCAGAACCCATGAACATAGATATCTCTGTCGACAGTGCGACAGCAGCAATTCATGATTTTGTTCGAGGAACACCCCATTCGCTAGATAACATTACCAAAGGAATTAAATTGTTAACAGCCGAGCGCGACCGGCGGGGTTTAAAATTTCCTATAAGAATTAAACCCACTGTTCATTCTTATAATTTTCGTACTTTGCCTGAACTCGTTGATTGGGCAACACAAGTTGGTGCAACCACTATCGATTTTAGTCCAGTTCGGTTAGCAGCTCAGCAACAAGTTAAGTCAGAACTTTGGATTAAACCGGGTGAGTTGGAATCATTGCGACAAATTGTTGAAACCTTGATTAGGATGAAACAGGAGGGAGCACCAATAGAAACCAGTGATGATAGACTTCGTAGTTATCCAACACATTTTTTAGAACAACCTATCAATACGGGAATTTCACCTTGTCGGGTTGGGTTACGTCATTACTACATCAAAAGTAATGGTGAAGTTATAACCTGTTGGTTTTATCCAGCTATTGGCAATGTCAAAGATCAAAGTGCCAAAAGCATTTGGTATAGTGATAAAGCTAAACAAATTCGTGCTCAAACAGTAAAATGTACCCGCTTTGGATCGATTGATTGCGCCAATTCGTGCCTGGCTCGTCGATCTTTTATACAAGAAATTAAGCGTGCTTTACTATTTCTTCGCCAATGAAACCACTTAAGTTAACCATGCAACAGATTTGGCGTCAACGTCGTATGTCAGTATTTTTGATGAGAATGAAGGTTAAAAACGGCTATAAGATAATTGATTTGGGTGGAACACCAGAGTTATGGGAAACGGTTGATCTCGATTTAGAGATTACTTTATTAAATTTATCTCATGTAACCCATTATCAACCCAGTACTTTGAGACATTCTTATCAGTTCATCACCGGAGATGCTTGCCATATCAATGGGTTAATTGATAATACCTTTGATTTAGTTTTCAGTAATAGTGTCATAGAACATGTTGGTCCAGTTAGTCAACAACAAGCTTTCGCTGAAACAGTACGTCAATTAGCGCCTCGTTATTGGATTCAAACACCTTCGTTATGGTTTCCGATTGAGGCACATTGTAATTTGCCGCTATGGTGGTTTTATCCACAATTTTTTCAACAGGCTTGGATACGTCGCTGGCAACAACAAGGACGAGAATTTCTTTGGAGACAAATGACTGAAACTCGGCTGTTAACACTCAATCGGCTTAAGTTTCTCTTTCCGGAAGCACAAGTTTATACCGAATATGTCGTAGGATTTCCTAAATCTTATTCAATGTACTATTTATAATTAACTGTAACTATTTATAGTTTATTTTATCTCTCTCCCCAACAGAGTTTGGGAGTGTTTGCCTAATTGGAAAATATTTTTTATAAGAATGCGTTAGTAATGTATCTTACCTCGCTATGGAGAATTGCTCGCGATTTAATGGTTCTCTTGACTTTTGAAGGAATTAAGTTATTCTAATGGCGGGTTTTGTGAACCGGTTGAATGCAATTGAATTTAATTCAATCGGTAACTATAATAACCGATGTTAGCGTCCGTAGCTCAGCCTGGATAGAGCGTTGGCCTCCGGAGCCAAAGGTCACGGGTTCAAATCCTGTCGGGCGCGTTATCGTTTTAGGCGGTAATATTTTTCTTCTATCCCTACCTAAACATTTTTCTCCTCACCTAGTTGTGTTTATTGCCAAAAATCTCTGAAGAAACTAATAATAACGTGAAGCGTTATAGCTAAAACCATGATAATGGTTACACAACCAATCGCCAATCCATTAATTGATTTTTTGTTGACGGCTTTTCCATTAATTGATTTTTGGTTGATAGCTTTGCTGATAGGAAGTTTTTTTTTCTCCATGTGAATATACTCAATGAATTTGTTAATATCATTTCAACAGCATTGGTAGCAGCGAGAATGTATTATCATCCTTCCTCTTCAAAGTTGAGTTGCTACTATTTAGGTTATAGTAAAATGGTGTTGCTGCTACTCTTTGTTGTCAGGCAGATTTATTTTCTCTAGATATGGGTTCTATCTAAAAAATGCTTTGTTAATCAATTGGGAATAACTTAATTATTTAGGTTACGCACCTCATTGCTTTTCTCTTGTTCCCCCTGTAGAGCAACCGTGCGTAACCTGAGTTAATTAAAGTGTTTCCCTTCGATGATAAACCCTATCGTGGTGTTACTCTATGAAATAGATTTATTTATAGGGTTGGAATTGAATAGAATAAACCGGTTTGGGTAATGGTGGTAATTCGGTATTTATACAAGTTTTTGGTTCAAAAGCAAGTCCTTCTACATCATTATAGGAAACCGGGGTCTCTATAACCATATCACAGGTATTCAAATCAATTCCCACTAAATTATGCCTCGGATTGTTATGAATACCTATTAATAGGAAAGGACTTCCTCCATTCAGATCCGGATGTTGTATCATTTCTAATCCTTCGACTTGACCCGGTAAAACACAATCGTGTTTATCAATAGAATGGTTAGTTTTATCATAAACCCAAAGTGTGGTTCCTTGTGCACCATAAAGTAAATTACCACTGATATCCCAAGTTAAACCTTCAATCTGGACTAGAGAAGGAAGTTCTAGAGTAGCTTGGGCAGTAAGGGAGTTAATTTGAATTAAACCATAACCTTTAGCCCAACCCCAAAGGGTATTATCGTTGCGATTAAACGACAAGCTATCCACGTCATCAAAATCCATGGTCTCATTTTTAACCTTACCCACCGGATATAATTCTCCATTCATGGCATCAATTCGATATAAATAGCCTTTTTCTTTACCCGCATCTACGTCGCCACTGGAAATACCATATAGCCAATGTTGGATAGGATGGATAGCTAAGGATTCGATATCGTAACCTGGTTGAGTAGCAAAGGTATTTGTCTGCCCGGTTTCCTGGAGAGTAAAGAATTCTGAATTATTCAGACCATTGTCTTGTACACCATAAAGTTGACAACCGGCTGGAGAGGGGTTATTTACAATAGGTTCTTCAGGTGTCTCTACAATAGTCGCTTTAATGCTGACGTTATCGACCCCCAGATTGAAATAATTCTGATTATCGACTTCGGCAAAACGGAGAATATACTCACCTGGAGTGATAACGGTATCAGTAATATCAAAGGAATAAGAAGTATAGTTATGAGCATAGGCACCGTAATTGGCACCAATATATAAATTTCTTAATACCACTGTAGCTGATGTGTCGAAAGGTGCTGCATCCGCTCTCAAAATGTCTATACGGGCATGTTGGTTGTTACCCGAAAGGTACAAACCCCACGGATTAATAATCTTTTGGGGTTCACTATAACTATTAACAAACATCTGAAAGTCCAAGGTAACAGCAGTAGTATTTTCAGGTACAGTAAACTTTTGAGTAATGGAATTAATACCAGGTCCATTTTGGTCAGTTACCATATAAGAGTTCCCACCCGCTAGATTGCTAGAGGTACTTTTTCCAGAAATTCGCGTATTCGTTCCAGGTCTGGAAAGAAAAAAACCACTTGTTATGCCCTGCCCTACTTCAGTCGTTATAGTCCAACCATTCCAGTTACCGAGTTCAAAATTCCCATTAGTAATGAGTTCGGTAGTAGTTGGTTCTTCTGCTGAAGTGTTACTGATTGATAATATTAAGCAAACTATTATATAACCCCTATAAGCACGTTGCTTTTTAGGGGGGGGTGTGGTCATGTTTTTGAATAGCATAAATATTTACCTACCTTTTTTCAGTGAGTTAACCCGTTTCCTACGCTCGCTAAAACTTAGCTCTACAATAGTAAGATAGTCCATTCAATAAAAAAATGTCAACTTAAATAAGTTAAATTGTAATAAACGAGGAGAACAAAGTAGCCAATGGAGAATAGGCCGGGAATATTTCTGGTAATAAAGCAATGGCTTAAAATTATCACTACCCCTCTTTGTCACCAGGGGGATGAAGAGATTTCAGAAAATCTACCCTGGGTAAATCTTCCTAATCCCTCGTTGTTAAAGGGGAAAACTGGGGAAAGATCGTTTGGTGCGTAACGTGAGTTATTGAAATAAGGAGAAGCTGTTCTCTACTCTAACGGACTAAATTTTCTTAATCCAAATACTCCCAGCTTTAGTCAAGAACAAAGGCATTGCCTCTCTAATTTTTTGCTCATAAAACTTGATTAAGAAACTATTAAAAAACACAATTTTAAAAGCATTATTATATTGCAAAAAGGCTCTTAATAGATAAGCTTCATTCCAAGCTATACCTGAATAGATCCATTTTTTTGGATATTCAAATGGATAAAATATGTCATGGAAGTGAATATATACACCTGATTGCAACTGCGGCAGAATATTGAAAAATACATAGTTAACATCACTGTTAATTTTGGAAACATGAGTCGAATCTATAAATAAAATATAGCAAATCTAGTATAAAATGATTACAATAAAACCAAGATATCTTTTAATAAAAATCGAGTTTAATTTAGAAAAAAACAGAGTGAAGCGGATTAGCCAAAATTATGACCTATTCAATTGATTTTAGAAAGAAAGTATTATCCATAACAGCACCAGAAAATCTAACCTTTTTAGCGGGATCAAAACGAGTTGGTGTCGGTCAAGCGAGTGTAGTCAGATGGTCTCAAAATCTCGAACCTCCACGAACTCGAACTAAACCGACTGTAAAGAGCCCTTGGGAGGCCTTGGCTCAAGATGTTGAAGAACACCCCGAGAGCTATCAGTATAAGCGTGCCGCACGGGTTGGTGTGAGCCGGCAAGGGATTGCTTAGGCTTTGAAACCATTAAAACTCTCCCGTAAAAAACCCCTTCCAACACCCCGAAGCACAACCGCTCTTCCAAACTCCAATAGCCGAGTTAAAGAAAACCAATCAACCCATTGTCTATCTTGATGAAAGTGGTTTTGCTCATGACCGGCCCCGTCGACACGGTTATTCACCCATTGGTCAAAGGTGTTTTGGTCAGCCAGATTGGGGAGCGAAAGGACGTACTAACGTCATGGGTGCCTTATTATCCGGTTTACTACTGACCGTGACTCGGTTAACGGGCAACGTGAATTCAGAGGCTGTCTCTACTTGGATAACGCCAGAATTATTACCTCAGTTGCCCAAAGAAGGTGTCATTGTTATGGATAATGCGAGTTTTCATAAGCGATTAGATATTCAAAAGGCTATACGTCATGCCGGTCAGGTTCTACTCTGTTTACCACCTTATTCGCCTCAATTGAACCCGATTGAACCTAAATGGGCACAAGCTAAAGCGATTCGACAACAAAAACCGGGTTCTATCTCTGACATTTTTGCTCTCGATGAAATTTAATCATTTTATACTAGTTTTGCTATATCACCGGCTGATAAAGTTGAGAATTTGCTTAGTTCAACATCTTGGAGTTTTTTAGGGATAACTTCTATTCTCTCTAAATCGGTTTTGTTAACGAGTGAAAAGAATTTCTGCGGGTAGGGTTCAATAAAAGTACACGAAATAGAATTATCCATAAATAATTCATTAGTATCCAGGATCACACATGAAGATTTACCACAACCCACTTCAATGATTTTTTTGGGTTGTAGATATCTAATCATACAATAAAGTGTAATTGCATCTGAATAACCATAATCCCGAACCTCACCTTCAAAAAAATACCTTAAGCCTTCTTTCTTATTGACACTGAAAGGTAATTCTTGATAATACTTTTTAAATTTCTCAAGTAAGGCAAGTTGCTCTGATTCATTGAGATCAATACCTGAAATAGTTCGCGGAAAAGAATCAAAAATGGCTTGTTCTTTTAATTTGATCTCTTCTATGAGTGGAAAAGGAGAATAAAAATGTCCAGGTGGGTGCATCATTCGTTTTCTTTCACGGATAAGCTTACCACAGTAAGGTAGTTTCTCGAGTAAATTTTTAGCAGTATGTTTGATGAATTGATACTTTGTCATTAATGATTTCCCAAGTGCTAACTCAATTTTTTTAGAATAATCGTTTTTTATTGAATTGGGATTATCAATTACGATTATTTAGTTTGCTATTGTACAATAATTCAATCTGAATTTTGGTACATCATAAAATTATATGTCTATATCCACACCCACTCAATCAGCCGAAAAATTAAAAGCTTTAGGATTAGCTGTTATTCACACGGAAGCGCAAGCCATTTCCGAGCTAGCTAACCGAATTGACGATGCTTTTGCCCAAGCTTGCCAATTTATGCTCCAATGCGCTGGGCGTATCGTGGTTATCGGCATGGGCAAATCTGGACACATTGGTAATAAAATCGCGGCAACTTTGGCTAGTACCGGTAGTCCCGCATTTTTTGTTCATCCCGGCGAAGCCAGTCACGGCGATTTGGGGATGATTACTGCTAAAGATGTGGTTTTAGCTTTATCCAATTCCGGTGAAACTGAAGAAATTTTAGTAATTTTACCCCTGATCAAACGGTTGGAGGTACCTTTAATTACTTTAACCGGTAACCCGACTTCAACTTTAGCTAAAGCCGCTGCGGTTAATATTGATGTGAGTGTAGCAAAAGAAGCCTGTCCGCTTGGATTAGCACCGACGGCTAGTACGACTGCTGCTTTAGTGATGGGTGACGCGTTAGCGATTGCTTTATTGGAAGCGAAAGGGTTTAGTGCTGATGATTTTGCTCGCTCTCATCCGAAAGGACGGCTTGGGCGTCGTCTCTTGTTATTAACTCATGATATTATGCACACCGGCGAGGCAATGCCGATGGTATCCAATACAGCCACTGTACGTGATGCGTTGGTGGAAATGACTCGGAAAGGCTTTGGCATGACAACTATCGTGACCCATGATTTCCAGGTTATTGGTATTTTTACCGATGGTGATTTACGTCGAACACTTGATAAACAGATTAATATTCATAGTACAATAATCACTGCCGTGATGACGAAGCACTGCAAAACGATCGGAGCAGATTGTTTAGCCGTTGAAGCTTTAACTTTAATGCAACTGAATAAAATTACCACGTTACTCGTGGTTGATGCCCAACAAACTTTGATAGGTGTATTGCATATGCATGATTTATTAAGAGCTGGGGTAGTATGACATGAAATTAGTTTGGGAAAAAGCGGCCTTGGTTCGATTAGTCATATTCGATGTGGATGGCGTTCTCACCGACGGTCGCCTATACTTAGATAATAAAGGAGAAGAATATAAAGCCTTTTATGCACCGGATGGTTTAGGAATGACGATGCTGCAAGCGAGCGGGGTTTCGATAGCGATTATCACGGCTCGACGTTCGGAAGTGGTTACCCATCGAATGCAGTTTCTTGGCATCAAGTATGTTTACCAGGGACAAGCGGATAAAGTAATGGCATTCAATCAATTATGTCAGCAATTACCACTAGAACCACAACAAATTGCTTATGTCGGCGATGATATGAATGATATAGCCGTTATGTCACGAGTCGGACTGGCGATAGCGGTAGCTAATGCCCATGCTTTAGTGGTTAAACAGGCTCATTGGCAAACCCAAGCCAAAGGGGGACAGGGTGCAGCACGGGAAGTTTGTGAATTAATTATGCAGGCACAAGGAACATGGACTACTCAACTGGGTCAATATGGTATTATAAATCCCGAGTAACCCAAGTTATTTCAATCCTCTATCAGAGCTGGGTGTGGATTTTACTCACTGCTTTTGCTCTCGTCACCACTTGGTTGGTACAAAATCTAGAAAAAGACTTGTCTACTTCTCCTCAAATGAGTGATCATATATCGGATTATACCCTACATCATTTTCAAAGTGTTCAAATGAATGAACAGGGCTATTTAAAAAGTCGATTAATGGCTGAAAAAATGGTACATTATCTCCAAGCTAAAACTGAGCTGACCACACCAGCGATGGTGTTTTACCAACAACAACAACCGGTTTGGGTAATCCAGGCTGAGCGCGGAGAAATCTCCAATGATGATAATGAAATCTGGTTGTTAGGTCAGACGCATTGGCAGCGATATACACCCAATCAACTTAAAGAATTGGAAATAATTACCCGAGACGTGCGGTTGCAACGAGATACCCAATACGCCGAAACGGCCTCAGCTACTCAGATTATTAATGCTTATGGTGAAACTCACAGTGTGGGAATGCGCGTTTTTATACCCCAAGAAAAAATAGAATTACTTTCACAAGTACGAGGAAATTATGTACTGCATTAACTTATCCTTGTTAATGTGGGGTATATTGCTGTCAACCAGCGTATTTGCCTTAACCGGTGATCGTGAACAACCTATTCAGATTGAAGCTAACCAAGCGATTATTAATAATGTTGAAGGTACAGCGACTTATCAAGGGAATGTTATTGTGACTCAAGGAAGTATTCATATTACGGCCGAAACGGTCATTATTAATTATTCTCAAGAACAGAACATTACTAACGTTATCGCCAGAGGTGAGCCAGTCAGTTTTCAACAGCGTCTGGATCAAGGTGACAACATTAAAGCCAAAGCGAAAGAAATGGAATATAATGCCACTAAGGATATGCTACACTTACGGCAAGAGGCTGAATTACGCAAAGAGAAAAATGGAGAAGATACTTATACTTCTCAAGCACCCAATATTACCTATGATACTCAGCACGGTATTATTAGTGCGGATAAAGGTGACAGTAAACAGGGAAGAATCATTATGACTTTGAAACCACAGGTAAAATCCTCGCCAGCACCATGAGCACGTTGTTGGCACAACATCTGGCTAAGCGATATAAATCGCGTCAGGTAGTTAAAGATGTGAGTTTGAACATTACCAGTGGTGAAGTGGTGGGTTTATTAGGTCCCAATGGTGCTGGTAAAACCACCAGTTTTTACATGATGGTAGGATTAATCGCTTGTGATGAGGGTACGATCGCGCTGGATGGTAAAGAAATGACTGATGATCCGATGCATAAGCGAGCACAAAAGGGTTTAGGTTACTTACCACAAGAACCTTCGGTTTTTCGCAAACTGACTGTTGCCGATAATATTATGGCTATTTTAGAAATGCAAAAACACCTTAATAAAGCCCAACGTCAACAACGATTAAATTCATTACTAGAAGAATTACATATACCACACTTATATAACAATTTGGGTATGAGTTTATCAGGTGGAGAACGACGACGAGTTGAAATTGCGCGGGCCTTGGCTTCCGAGCCACGGTTTATCTTACTCGATGAGCCATTTGCGGGAGTTGATCCGCTCTCAGTACTTGACATTCAACGTATTATTGCCCAGTTATGTCGTTTAGACATCGGTATTTTAATCACCGATCACAACGTTCGTGAGACTTTAGATATTTGTAATCGTGCCTATATAGTCAACGAAGGCAAACTGATTGCGGAAGGAACACCAGAGAGTATTTTGCATAATGAACAGGTAAGAGAAGTCTATCTCGGTCACGATTTCCGGTTATGATTCTGGAAGCGATGATTGGGTTCTGTTGATTAAACCGGATTTAACAATAAATTATGAAACAAAGTCTCCAACTGCGTCTCGGCCAGCAGATCACTATGACCCCGCAACTGCAACAAGCTATCCGGCTGTTACAGTTGTCTACGCTTGATTTACAACTAGAAATTCAGCAAGCCTTAGAATCCAATATCATGTTGGAAGAAGTCGCTGATGAGAATGATTACGATGATAGTGAAGATTATCCGACTGCTGAATCCGAGCCAGACAAGGATTTTAATCTAGACTCCTCTGTTAATGAGGTTGATATGGATGAGCCCAATGCCAACTCTGCAGATGCTGAAGTGGCCGACATCAGTGAAGAAATGACGCTGGACAATCTCACCCATATTCCTGATGAACTAGCGGTTGACAGTAATTGGGAAGAAATTTATGACGGTACCCTTTCTCAATATGAATATTCTAATAATAGTGAGGATAATGGTAGAGATATCTTAGCCACGACTCAAGGTACGGCTGCAGAAACCTTGCAGGATCATTTACGTTGGCAATTGCAGTTGACGCCTTTTAGCGATTTGGATCGAGCCATTGCCACTGCCATTATTGATGCCATCGATGGTGATGGTTATCTGCGAATATCTATCGAGGAAATTACCCAAAGTTTGGGTGAAAATGTTCAAGTCGATGCTGAAGAAGTAGAAGCGGTATTACATCGTATTCAACATTTTGACCCGATCGGGGTTGGCTCGCGTGACCTTAAAGAATGTTTACTTCGTCAACTGGAAGAATCAGCCGTAGCAACACCCTGGTTGAAAGAGGCGAAAATCCTCGTTAACAAACATTTGGAATTATTAGGTAATCACGATTATACTCAATTAAGTAAACGGTTGAAATTAACTCGAGAACAATTACGCGAAGTCATTGATCTCATTCAATCCCTTAATCCACGTCCGGGTGCACAATTAGAACCTTCACAAGCCACTTATATTGTACCGGATGTGTTTGTAAAAAAAGCCAGTGGTCAATGGAAAGTCGAGTTAAATCCGGAAATTGCGCCCAAGTTGCGTATTAATAGCCACTATGCCAGTTTGATTACTCGAGTGGAAAGTAGTAATGAATCCAATAGTTTAAAAAATCATTTACAAGAAGCCCGTTGGTTTATTAAAAGTTTAAAGAGTCGCCATGAAACTTTACTCAAAGTCGCAAAATGTATTGTGAAACGTCAGATGGGTTTTCTAGAATATGGTGAAGAAGCGATGAAACCACTGGTTTTACATGATATCGCCAGCGAGTTGGAAATGCATGAATCAACGATATCGCGAGTAACCACGCAAAAATACCTTCATACACCACGTGGCATTTTTGAACTGAAATATTTTTTCTCCAGTCATGTCAGTACTAATAGTGGAGGAGAATGTTCTTCAACAGCGATTCGCGCGCTCATTAAAAAATTAATCGCCGCAGAAAATAGAGCCAGACCGCTAAGTGATAGTAAAATTGCGAATTTATTATCTGAGCGCGGAATTAATGTTGCTAGACGCACGGTTGCTAAATATCGTGAAGCGATGGTTATCCCACCTTCAAACGAACGCAAACGTTTAGCATAGTCACTAGGTAAGAAAAGGAAAGTAACAATGCCATGTTATTCTCCACGTGTTGATCAAGTCAAAAAAGGAGCACACCGATGCAACTGACTGTTAGCGGACATCATATTGATATTACTTCCGCTTTACGTAATTACGTCCATACCAAAATGGAACGTTTAGAACGTCATTTTGATCATGTGACCAACCTGCACGTTGTTTTAAGTGTTGAAAAATTAAGACAAAAGGCTGAGGCAACTTTACACGTTCGCGGTGCGAATTTGTTTGCTAATGCTGAACATGAAGATATGTATGCCGCGATTGATGCCTTAATTGATAAACTGGATCGGCAAATTAAAAAGCACAAAGAAAAACTCAAAGATCATCATCAAGCCGATGGTGGTGTCAAGCGAGTTCAACCGACTGAATAATTTTTTCTGGTCAGCGGTTCTTTTCATTTTCATTTTCATTTCCGGGCAACCGCAAAGGTTGCCCCTACAATTAATAACTCAATGCAAATTGTCGATATTTTAACTCCAGAACGAACCCACTGCCAAGTGCAAGTGACTAACAAAGAGCAGGTTTTTAAGTACGTCAGCCAAGTGCTCGCCACTGGAAGTCATTCACTGAGCAGTCATGAAATTTTTGAATGCTTAGTCGAGCGAGAACAATTAGGTAGTACTGGGCTAGGTAAAGGCATTGCAATTCCACATGCCAGAGTCCGTCAAGGTGAAGTTAGTTTAGCTGCTTTTTTACAACTTAATCAAGGGATTGAGTTTGATTCATTGGATAACAAACCGGTGGATCTCTTATTCGCTTTAGTAGTGCCGGAACAGGCTACTCAAGAACATTTGGAACTGCTAGCACAATTGGCAGCGATGTTTAGTGACGCTCATTTTCGTGAACAACTGCGTAGTACTCCAACTTGTAGCGAAAAATTTAAGTTACTTACCCAATGGCACTCTCTAATTGACTGATGTCTCATGATTCGGTTGACCATTGATGAACTGTTTAAAAACCATGCTGAAGGTCTCGCTTTAACTTGGTTAGCCGGACAGTCCGGCAGTCAACGGGCTTTGTTACTCGAATCGGATCAAAAACTGGCTAATGTGGGTTATTTGAATCTGATTCACCCTCATCAAATTCAAATCATTGGTTTATATGAACTCGCTTATCTGGATGCCCTCGATCGAGGTATTTATCATGATACCCTCAAACAGTTATTTGAGAATGATAATTTAGCTTGTATTCTCATCGTGGACACCGAGGAAGTCCCGTTTGATTTAGTGAAAGCCGCTGAATTTTATCACGTTTCTCTCTTCACTTCCTTACTGTCTGGCGAAAATATTATTAACTATTTACATACTACCTTAGCCAGACTCCTAGCACAACGCATTACTCTACATGGTGTTTTTATGGATGTATTGGGTATGGGAGTCTTGATTATGGGAGAAAGTGGTACCGGTAAAAGTGAATTAGCCTTAGAATTAGTCAGTCGAGGTCACCGGTTAATCGCTGATGATGCGCCCGAATTTTCGCGAATCGCCCCTCAAACAGTGAGTGGTGCTTGTCCGTTGGGAATGAACGCTTTTTTGGAAGTCAGAGGCTTAGGTATTTTAAATGTACAAGCTTTATTTGGTGACAGTGCCATCAAAAAAGATAAATATTTACGGTTGATTGTACATCTTGAACATATGAGTTCAGAACGGTTACAAAATATTGATCGGTTACAAGGTGAATACCGCATTCGTCGGATATTGGGTGTCGATATTCCAGAAATTTGTTTACCGGTAGCGCCAGGTCGTAATTTAGCCGTACTACTGGAATGCGCAGTACGTAACCATAGTCTAAAAATGCAAGGCTATAATGCCGCTGATGATTTTTGTGAACAACAACAAAGGGCTATGCGACTTATTG
Source organism: Thioploca ingrica (assembly GCA_000828835.1). Lineage (GTDB taxonomy): Bacteria > Pseudomonadota > Gammaproteobacteria > Beggiatoales > Beggiatoaceae > Thioploca > Thioploca ingrica. The sequence continues at coordinate 1,495,042 of AP014633.1, read as the reverse complement.
ATAGTGGCCCAACTGGCGAATAACGTATTGAGCCCTATTTTTATCATTGCAGGAACAGCTTTTCATGCCAACCCAATCCAGTAAAATACTTGAAACCTTTGCGAATCCTCATTGGCAACGCGATTATACGATTCATATTCGCATTCCCGAGTTTACTTGCCTCTGTCCTAAAACTGGACAACCCGATTTTGCAACGCTTTTTCTAGATTATGTCCCTGATAAACTCTGCTTAGAACTGAAAGCATTAAAAAATTATATTTGGTCCTATCGTAATGAGGGTACCTTTCATGAAACCGTGACGAACCAAATTCTCACTGATTTAGTCCAAGCTTGTCCTCCCCGTTTTATGCGGTTACGAGCAGAATTTAATGTCCGCGGTGGAATCTATACGACCATCGTAGTGGAACATCAGGCACCCGGTTGGATACCCCCTATGCCAGTTCATTTACCTTCGTGATCGCTTTAATTTTTTTAGTGAGCCACCGACGAAAACAATTTCAGGGTTAAACCCAGCCGATCTAATTCATTCATTAATCAACTTCGACATTTTAATTCCGGTTAAATCTGAATCTGACGACAGCAAGACTACCCAGTTTGCTCCAGCAGGTTAGAACTATCATCAGTCATGAATAGAGTATCAGATAGTGCTAAAGAGGTAGTGATTTCAAAGTAACTCCCGATTAACTCAGTGTCGGCAAAGGATTACCAACCCACATTTATTCTTGAACGCAATTGAGTATCATGATGGGTTGCTAACCAAAGTCGGTTAGACCTGAGTCATAACACATTTTATCTCTCACTTAATTCAGTAAATGACTTCACTACCATGAACATTGACCATACCTATATAAAAAAAATTCTGCAAGCCCGTGTTTATGATGTCGCTATCAAAACGAGACTGGATTATGCCGCCGGTTTATCTAGCCGATTTAATAATCATATTTGGATTAAGCGAGAAGATATGCAGCCGGTATTTTCTTTTAAAATCCGAGGTGCTTATAACAAAATGGCTAGCTTGCCTAAAATAGCCTTGGCACGGGGTGTTATAGCCGCTTCTGCTGGTAATCATGCTCAAGGTGTGGCTTTATCCGCTGCACAATTGGGTATTCCAGCGCTGATTGTCATGCCCAAAACGACGCCGGAAATTAAAGTAGCCGCAGTAAAACGGCGCGGTGCAGAAGTTATTTTACATGGCACGACTTATGACGATGCCAGTCACTATGCGCAACAACTAGTTAAACAACAAGGATTAATTTATATCCATCCTTATGATGATATTGATGTGATTGCCGGACAAGGCACGATAGGCATGGAAATTTTACAACAGCATAGTAATGAATTAGATGCGATTTTTGTCCCGGTGGGTGGCGGCGGATTAATTGCTGGCATAGCGATATATATTAAATATTTACGCCCAGAAATCAAAGTCATTGGTGTCGAGCCACATGATGCTCCTTCTCTCCAAGCGGCTTTAGTGGCTGGAGAAAGGGTTAATCTTGAGCAAGTGGGTATTTTTGCTGATGGTGTCGCTGTTCGCCAAGTCGGCGAGTTACCTTTTGAAATCGCTCGTCATCATGTCGATGAAGTCTTACTGGTTAATACGGATGAAATTTGTGCCGCCATTAAAGATATTTTTGACGATACGCGTACCATTACCGAACCGGCGGGCGCACTCGCTTTAGCTGGGTTAAAACAATATATTGTGCGAGAAAATTGTGAAGGACGTCATTTAGTCACTATCGCCAGTGGTGCCAATATGAATTTTGACCGCTTAGGTTATGTCGCTGAACGGACTGAAATTGGTGAACAACGTGAAGCTTTGATGGCAGTGACCATTTCAGAATGTCCTGGCAGTTTTCGCCACTTCTGTCATACCCTTGGACAACATACGATTACCGAGTTTAATTATCGATATGCTTATGCTAAAGAGGCACATGTTTTTGTTGGCTTACGTTTAACCGAAGGCTTTGCAGAAAAAGAAAGATTAATTAGTAAGTTACGCGATAAGGGCTATGCGGTAGTTGATATGACCGATAATGAAATGGCTAAAGCACATATTCGCCATATGGTAGGAGGACATCCACCTCATTTACTCGATGAACATCTCTACCGCTTTGAATTTCCTGAACGACCGGGTGCCTTATTACATTTCTTAACTAAAATGGGACAACGTTGGAATATTAGTTTATTTCATTATCGTAATCATGGTTCAGCTTATGGACGAGTGTTAGTCGGAATCCAAATACCTCATGAACAACTGGATGAATTTCAACATTTCCTTGATACCCTTAACTATCCTTATTGGAATGAAATCAATAATCCGGCTTACCGTTTGTTTCTTAACTTTTTCTAGGGATCGAACGATGATTCTTTATACCCCAGACGATTACAATAAATATGATGTTTTAAATGTACCACTCAGTTTAGTTATGGTTAATCTTTATTTACTCAAACATTACTTTATTTTTGCTTTTCCAGTGATGGTTCAACTGCCGATGATTAGCATTGTGGCGCAATCGCTAGAACAAATCATCCCTTCCCAAAACTATTCTAATGGTGCTTTGCTTTACTCTTGCATTCCAGCGTTATTAGTACTTGTTAGTATAGTAAGACGTGTCCCCTCAACGGGTTCTTTCTTACGTTGGGTATGGCGACATGGACGTGGGTTACTGTTGCTCAGTTTAGTGCTAGAAATGGGGTCAATTTCATTGTATATTGGGCTTCATCTGCAAAAATTAACTGAAGTGAGTCTTGCTTTTCTCTATATTGATATGTGGTTAAGTTTATTTTTATTGAAATCTCGACATGTCAAAGATGTTTTTACCGAATTTCCTCAACCTAAATAAGTTAACCCCAAATAAAATCCATGATCGGGAACCAGTTAACGGTACCTCGAGACCGCGTGTTTCCTACTACTCTCGCTCCTCTCTCGGTTAAGCTATCACGGTAAAATTAAATGAGGTGCTGGTCTTTCCCAGCGGTCAACCCGTTAAGGTGTCCCCGTAAGGGGCTAGTGACGCGGCGGTTTCCCGCCAGTTTCCTTCGACAAGGCTGATCAGCGGCTCCTACTATGGCTAGTAGCGGTTAAAACCGGCGGGGCTTTACCTCATCTGTAGTTATTATTTTATCAGTTGTTGGATCAACTCTGTTTTTTTTGTGAGGAGATTTCCCCAGTTAAACCTTGTGGTTCTGTGACTTTGCCTTCTGTATGAGTATTATTTCCAGCCGGTGCGAGATCGACTTTGTTATTTTGGCCTCTTGCTGAGGTCGGTAAGTGCTTATTTATCGAGTTGGAATGACTAGATTGAGGCTGGGTGAACCTCATACTTTGTGCAGTTGATTTAGGTGCACCGGATGAACTCGCTAACGATGAAGTATTTGGTAAGGCGGAATTATTCTCAGTAGGGTTGGTTTTTCCTTCTGGTTCAGGTTTTGGAGGAGGTGAAGATTCACCCGTTGTTCCCTCAGTAGGGTTGGCTTTTCCTTCTGGTTCAGATTTTGGAGGAGGTGAAGATTCACTCGTTGTTCCCTCAGTAGGGTTGGCTTTTCCTTCTGGTTCAGATTTTGGAGGAGGTGAAGATTCACCCGTTGTTCCCTCAGTAGAGTTGGCTTTTCCTTCTGGTTCAGGTTTTGGAGGAGGTGAAGATTCACCCGTTGTTCCAGAAGAAGAGGTTGCTTTGGTATCGGAGTTAGAACTAGCACCAACCGCCTCTAACATATACTGTACAGTGGCTTTAATTTCTTCATCACTCAGCTTAGGTTGACCACCTCGCGCTGGCATCTTATTAAATCCATTTAGCGCACTTTGGATAAGCACCGCTTCCCCTTTAGCAATTCGAGGCTCCCAACTGGCCTTATCACCATATTTAGGTGCTCCTAACACCCCAGTAGAATGACAAGCAGTACACACAGTTCCGAAAATTTCTTTGCCCGATTTGGGAGCACTTGCTGTTTGAGCGACTACTTCTATCGGCCCCACATTAACTTGTCCAACCGGTTTTATTCGTTCGTAACGAAATTCTGGGGCCTCATAAACTTCCGACCATAAATAATTCTTTAACAAACTTAAGATAATAAATAATACTACCAACGCTATTCCTATCGTAATAGCAATGGCCCAATTTCTAACGGTGATAGTATCTGGTTGGTTCACTCTAATTTCCTCTTCTGGTTGATTTTAAACATAAAGACTTTAAAATATTGAGTATATCACACAATAGTTATCCCGGGGTAATCGCAGAAAGGGGTACTTACCACCGCTCAATTTTAGATCACGGGGTTATTATAAAATACATTCTCTTCCAGTGACTTGCGACTGTCTGAATCAAAATGACCACAATCAAAGCATTCATAGAATAACGTGTTTGAATTTCAACTCCATTCAGTGAATCCTTTCATTCTGAAAATTCTGCTCCTGGCCGGAAAGGTTGTTATACTAATGCTCATTGATGCGCATTAAAAGTGATCAGTAGCAAGAAATTTTAACCGAATCGTAGTGAACACTAAAACATCAATTAACTTTATGGTTGGATAACTAAGCTATATTTATGAAAATTCTCATGGTCACCCGTGAAAGCCTAATTGATAAGCGATATGGTTTAAATAAAAGTTTAGCACCCATCATTGCTGAAATCGAAACACGAGGAATTGAAGTGGGTTATCTCTGTCAAGAGAATGTAGGAAAGCGTAGCCTAGAGTGGCTTCAAACGACACATAACCAATTAACTCGATTATTTGGGCATTTCTTTATCCATACTGAATTTTCTCCGTTGTTGTGGGGCATCCTAGAACGTCTTAATATGGGACGATTAGCCGCTAAAGTCATGGTACAGGAAAGATATACCCACGTACATTGTCACGATCCAATTATTGGCGCGGGTTACCGCTGGTTTGCTCGTATTCGTTGGTTAGCAAGCTTACGACGTGGGCATATCGCTCGTTGGGGGGTAACCGAGCACGGTTTTGGCTGCTATGCGGAAGCCTTTCATATTGATGGTGCTCGATTAGGTACCCGAGTTATGCAATGGTTGCGACGCTGGGAAGCCAAAATATTATTAAAAGCGCATTGGGTAGTCGCACCCACTCGCAGTGGTTTAACCCAATTAAGCCGTGATTTATCTATTCATCCCCTGCCCAACACTTGGTATGCCATTTCCCATCCACGTCCTATTTTAAATCACTATTCTCAACTAGAAGCGCGTCAACGTTTAGGTTGGGTTGCCTCAACCCTTTATATTATTGCGGTGGGGCGATTAGTCCCTTTAAAACAATTTCCCACTTTAGTCAAAGTTTGTGCTAGCTTGCCTTATTCTCACTGGAGATTAGTATTCATTGGTGAAGGTGAGCGAACTGGTTTGCAAATATTAGCGACTCAGTTAGGGATTAGCGACAAACTGGATTTTGCAATCACTGATGATATGGGGCTATATTATGCTGCAGCCGATATCTACGTCAGCGTTTCTTTAACTGAATCATTTGGATTAGCCAATTTAGAAGCCTTGATTATGGGATTACCAACCCTTTGTACGGCAGTCGGTGGCGTTGCTGAAGTTGTTGGCAGTGGTGCGCGTTTAATTCCCGCCGATGACAGTCAAGCACTCAGCAATGCGCTACAATCGTTCTTGACTGATAAAGAAATTCGTCAATATTGGAGCCAACAAGCTTTACAATGGATACAAACTTGGCCAGATAGTAAAGCTATTGCTGAGGCTTATTTAGCCATGTATCAAGGTATGCCTTTAAACACGGCTTCAGTTACCCAACCGCAGTTACCTGGTGTTCCTTATACTCAAAACATTCCTTTTCCATTTGCTCGTTGGCATCAACAGATTCAATCATGGCCACTTTGTCCTTTACCCCCTTTACTAGAACTACCTCAACAAGCTAGAATTCTACTCATCGCACCGCATTCAGATGATGAAATCCTGGGTTGTGGTGGGACACTGGCTTTACTCCGACAAAATGGTTGCCATATCAAAGTCGTTATTATTACCGATGGTAAAGAAGGTGATCCACTCGGCTATAGTGTGGAAAATGTCGTCCTTCACCGTCAACGTGAATCCATAGCGGCACTTAATCTGCTGGGTATCGAAGACGTGGTCTTTTTTAATCAACCGGATAGCCATTATCAACATACTTTACCGCTAGCCAATCAACTGACTCAGTTACTCAATAGTTATGCAGCCGACTGGTTGTTTTTACCCTCAGTTTTAGATTTTCATCGAGACCATATCGCCATTAGTTTATCTTGGCTCGAAATATGGCAACACAATGGGGGTTTAGAACGCGTATTTTTATATGAAATATGGTCACCATTGCCCGCCAATTGGGTCGTCGACATTAGTTCAGTATTTGCACTCAAACAACAATCACTGCAATGCTATGAATTACCATTAAAGTACGGTAATTATTTGGCTGCCTGTGTCGGGATGGCTAATTATCGCGCTTTGTATTTAAAACAAGCCGGACAGTACGCCGAGGCTTTTTTAGAACTTAACCAGGAATCATGGCAAACTATTTTAAATAAGTTATTGACTATAAGAGAATATCAACAACAGTGCTTATCCTAAAACTGCCACATATTCTGCTCTTAATTGCAAATTTTTAAACCCACGAAAATGATTCACATCCAATTTATAAGCAAGTTGAATGTAATTGACTTGGCTAGGCCAATGCGTATTAACTGAATTAAAAGCAATTACTTCAATGGTTTGCTTACCTTTTCCTAGGCGTACCTGCATTTTTAAATGCTTATCTTTTAAAATACGATAAGTTAATAATTCAAACTCGCCGTCAAAAATCGGTTCAGGAAAATGATGTCCCCAGGGCGTTAAAGTGCGCAGTTGCTCGGCTAGTTCTAAATTGAGATCTTCCGGTGATAAGGCACCATCGCTCAAAATGACACCTTGTAACTGCTCCACGGCTAAATGTTGCCGAACGGCTTGATCAAACTGGTGTTGAAATGCGTTAAATTGGCAATGAGGTATGGTTATACCAGCCGCCATAGCATGACCACCAAACCGAGTAATCATCTGCGGATGTTGTACTGCAATGCTGGCTAAAATATCACGAATGTGCACGCCCGGTACGGAGCGACCTGAACCTCTAATCTGCTCGTCCTTGTCACGCGTAAAAATAATAACCGGTCGGTGGAGCCGATCCTTAATTCGCGCTGCTAAAATACCAACCACACCTTGATGCCATTGTTCATCGAGTAAACATAAACCCACGGGAAGTTGTTGAAAGTCACCGAGTGACTCAATCATTACCAATGCTTCTTGCTGCATTTTCGCTTCTTCACCGCAACGTTCCTGATTAAAGTTTTGCAATAATTGCGCGTGCAATCCGGCACTGGCATCCTCTTCACTTAACAAACAAACAATGCCATGCGACATATCATCCATGCGTCCGGCCGCATTTAAGCGTGGTCCCAAATAAAAGGCTAAATCACTCGCCACTAAATGAGTTTGGTCCCGTCCAGCCACTTGGATTAAAGCCAGAATTCCTGGACAACACCGATTAGCTCGAATGCGCCGCAAACCTTGTTCGATTAAAATGCGATTGTTGTAATCCAAACTCACCACGTCAGCAACCGTACCTAATGCGACTAGATCCAGCAACTGAGCTAAATTCGGTTCAGTAATCCCTTGAGTGGCAAACCAACCGCTATCCCGCAAACGTGCTCGTAATGCCATCATCACATAAAAAATCACGCCGACGCCACACAGGCTTTTACTGGGAAAGGAATCACCTGGTTGATTTGGATTCACGATAGCATCCGCTTCCGGCAATTGTGCCGGGGCTGAATGATGATCTGTGATTAATACTTTCATGCCGTATCGTTTAGCGATTGCTACCGCATCGCGGCTAGAAATGCCGTTATCAACGGTTACGAGCAGGTCGGGTGCGTTTCCCGGGGCGGTGTTCACTAGCCATGAATCAGTTACTGCTAATTCAACAATTTCTGGGGTTAGACCATAGCCGTGTTTTTCTCGATGAGGGACTAAAAAGCCAACTTTTTGAGCACCCATTTGGCGTAATGCTTTCATCGCTACTGCACAACTCGTGGCACCATCGGCATCGTAATCAGCGATGATGAGAATCCGCGCTTGATGAATTAAAGCATCCCGGAGTAAATCCACCGCAGTTTCTATCCCTAACAATGAAGTGTAGGGTAGTAAATTTTGTAAACCATAATCTAATTCCGTTGCAACCGATACCTGACGAGCCGCTAGGACTCTTCTGAGAACCGGGTGAAAGTGATCCGGTAAATTAATATTCTCCGGTAAGGGGCGACGTTTAATAATTTTATTCATGCGGATTGGGGGTTACTTAAGTAAATATCTTTCTTAATTTCAATTGGTTAAAATTAATTACACTCGCTTTAAGGAATATTTATATATTAGATAATAATAAATAACATTATTTTTATAGCAAAATTTCTTAGAATGTCAATTGACATCAACTCGAAATTGTTAGTGCGATGGGTTGGTCAGTCGGTTAGCTCATTAATTTACCGGGTTTTAGTAGTATGGAACAAATACTATTTTGGCTTGGAACTGATAACGGAATTTGCTTGGAGAACCCTTATGTCTACTCTTTCCTTATCTGCATTAAATGTGAAAATACGTCTCAGTTGGTTTCGCTCTTTGAAAGGTAAACTGATGTTACTGTTTCTCATGGTGTTATTGCTGCCGGTACTCAGTATCGGTCTATTAATTTATCATCAAGTACTACCCAGCTTTAAAGTCGAAGTCATTAATAAACTTATGGCGGTACGCGACCTCAAAGCCAACCAAATTACTGAGTATTTTAAAGAGCGCCTCACCGACATCAAAGTGCTGGCTCGAATGCCAGTCACGCTGGCTGCCTTAACGTCCTTTGAACAAGCGGTCGAATCGAGTATGAAAGCCTTGGGTATGGATGAAGTAGCGACTATGAACCATTATCGTTCTTTGTATCTCGGTAAAGCGAAGTTAGTAGATGCTGGCGATGGTAGTGACTATAGTGCAGTTCATGCCCAATACCATCCGCTCTTTAAAGCCTATGTAGCCGCCTATAGTTTTCTGGATCTGTTGTTAGTAGAACCCCATTCCGGCAACATTCTTTATAGTGTCAACAAAGCCGATGATTTTGCCACTTCCGTTTTGACCGGCCCCTATGCCAATAGTCATCTCAACCCGATCTTCCGCCAAGCCCTGCTTGCCCATGAGCAAGATTTCACCGCTGTAACCGATTTTGCCTACTATGACGCTGCTCAAGCCATGACCTTATTTATCGCTACTCCAATTATGGCTGATTCTAAAGTCAAAGGGATATTAATTCTCCAACTTCCCATGGAGCCAATCGACGCCATTATGCAACAACCTAGCGGCTTAGGTAAAACCGGCGAAGCTATCCTCGTGAGTGCTGATGATTTGTTACGACGTTCTCATTCCCGCTTCTCTAAAGAAAATACCCTGGTCACACAAAAAATTGATCATGCTGCGAGCCGTGCGGCTGCTGCTGGTGAAACCGGGGTAAAAGAAATTATTGATGAGGAAGGTAAACCCAAGCTAGTGGCTTATACCCCGCTGAACATAGCTGGCGTGAGATGGTTATTACTGACACAGCTAGACCCAGCAGAAAGCTTCCGAGCTATTCAAACTCTGCTACAGTGGGCCTTAACTATTTTCGGTATAACGATAGTGATCGTATTAATCATCGCGGTTGTCGTCGGTCATGCCATCGTCAAGCCCATTCAGGTCATGACCGAAATAGCCCGCCGCTTAGCTAATGGTGAGACCAAACTCACGGTAGCCGTAAAAAAAAGTCAAGATGAAATCGGGGTCATGGCTCAGGCTTTTGAGCAAATGATCGTTTATTTGCAACAAATGGTCAAGGATATCGTTCAAATTTCGCAAGGATTGGCGGTAGGTAATCTGCAAGTTACTTCCAGAATCCAGTATCGAGGTGACTTTCTTCAAATTAAGCAGGAATTAGCAATTGCTTTACCTAATCTCCAACAAGTGATTGCAGATATCGTCCAAGTTTCGCAAGGACTCGCTCAAGGCAATTTACAAGTCGTACCCCGAGCAGAATATCAAGGCGATTTTGCGCCCATTAAACCGGCTTTAGAAACCGCTTTAGCTGATTTGCGACAAGTTATTCAAGATATTGTTCAAGTTTCGCAGAGTTTAGCCGAGGGTTGTCATAACGTGATGCCAACCGGTCAATATCAGGGTGATTTTGCACAAATTAAGACCGCCTTAGCCAACGCAGCTACTCAATTAACTCAAGTCATGATTCGCAATGCTGATCAAGATTGGCTAAAAACCGGGTTGACGCAGTTAAATGATCAAATGAGAGGTGATTTAGAAATAACGCTGCTCGCTAAAAGTATTATCACTTTTTTATGCACCTATCTGAACGCTAAAGTGGGACTGTTCTACGTCGTCCAAGTGGATCAAGAGAATAAACCGCTGCTTAAATCCATGGCGAGTTATGCTTACACCCGCCGTAAAAATGTAGCGAATGAATTTCAACTGGGGGAAAGTTTAGTAGGACAAGCGGCTTTAGAGCAACAACCCATTATTGTTACCCAAGTTCCTAAAGAATATATTCAAATTCAATCTGGTACCGGTGAAGCGGTTCCACATAATCTCGTGGTGATGCCGTTTCTGTATGAAACTCACTTGAAAGGTGTGATTGAAATAGGCACTTTTGCGACTTTGACTGAAGTTCAACTCGAATTTCTCAATCAAGCCATGCCTAACATTGGCATAGCGATTAATACCGCTCAATCCCGTAGCCAAATGCAAGCGCTGTTGCGACAAAGCCAATCTCCCGCCAAAGATTTACTGCTGGCTCAGCTAGACATCATCACTTAAGAGGGCACTAACAATGAACTGGTTTAACCATCTCCGCGTGGGGACTAAAATGATGCTAGGTTACCTCATTATTCTCCTGTTGGTGACGGGAATTGGAGCGTTCACGCTGCTCCGCTTACAACAGATTAATCATACGATTAGGGAACTAGCCGAGCAGCTTGCTTACCATCAAAATTTGGCTGATGAAATGGTGGCTAAAATTTTAGCGACTCGCCTCCAGGCCATTCACTACATTCACCAACCCAATTCCGCCACTTTAACTCGCTATCAAGAAGAAATTGTTCAGTTTAACCAGCTATTGGCACAAGCAGCCGCCAAGATAACTCGATCACCACGCGTTGAACTACTGGCTAAAATTAAAGCGGAGCTTCAAGCGTATCAAGCGCAATTTGAGCAAGTCACTCAGTTAATAACTGAACAACAGCAAATTTTTTCAGCCATGTTGACTAATCAAGATTCTGTAGCAGCGCAGCAGCTAGAACAATTGCGCACCAGTGCTGTTCAAGCTAATGACGCCCCGGTTTCAGTTTCCGTGGGTCAGTTGCAACGTGCCCTGCTGTTGATGCAATTAGATACAAGTTACTATTTGCGAGATAACCAGAAACATTGGCTAGAACAATTTCAACAACATTACCGCGAAGCCGCAGCGGTGGCTAACCAACTCCAGGTTGCCGCTAACAATCCGCAACAACGCGAATTAGTTTCAGCCGCTGACCCCCTGATTAAAACTAATTATCAAGCTTTCAACCAGTTACAAATTAACTCAACCCAACAAAATCAAATTTTGGAAACGCAAGTGGAAGTGATTGGAACCCAAGTGCGTCAATTAGCTTCCCAGTTGTCAGCCGGTATTAAAACTGATTTTCAGCATGAAAATCAAGCGATGCAAGCGATTATCAGCCAAACTTCCTTAGTCTTGTTAATAACGGTTGGCTTCACGATAGCAGTCGGTCTTAGCTTAGGGGTTGCTATTTCTAAAAATATTACCATTCCATTAACTCAAGTGACTTATCTGGCTAACCAAATGGCGGAAGGCAATGTCATCCAGATCGTGGAAAAACAACAGCAGCGGCAGTTGATTGATTTTACGCAACGTCAAGATGAAATTGGTCAAATTGGTCAGGCTTTTTTTGCGTTAAATCGTTATTTTCAAGAAGTGATTGAAGACATTTTACTGGTCTCGCAAGGATTAGTCATGGGTAATTTGGCAGTGAGTCCGGAAGCTAACTATAAAGGCGATTTGATTCAAATTAAACGCGCATTGGAAATGGGTTTAGCTAATTTGCGCTTGGTGGTAGAAGATCTCGTTAAAGTTTCGCAAGGACTAGCCGATGGTCATTTACAAGTAAAACCGGTTGATGATTACCCTGGCGATTTTATCCAGATCAAAGACGCTTTTGAAACGACGCTGGGTAGTTTGCGGCAAGTGATTGAAGATATTGTCCAAGTTTCTCAGGGTTTAGCGGAAGGTCGGTTAGAGGTCAGACCAACGGGCGAATACCGTGGGCAATTGGAGCAAATTAAAACGGCGTTAGAAACAGCGGCGATTAAGCTAGCCGAGGTCACGACTAGAAATCTTAACCAAGATTGGTTGAAAACCGGTTTAGCCCAATTAAATGACCGGATGAAGGGTGAACAAGATGTGGTGAAATTAGCTAAGAATATCATTACTTTTCTGAGTAACTGTCTTCAGGCTCAAGTCGGCGTATTTTATCTGTTACAACCAGCGGAAGCCACCACGCCCCGGTTAAAATTGATCGCGAGTTATGCCTATACTCGACGTCAAGAACTAACCAATGAATTCCAATTGGGTGAAGGAGTCGTCGGACAAGTAGCAGTGGAATTACAACCCATTTTGCTGGTCCAAATTCCGGACGATTATTTGCATATCGGCTCAGGTTTAGGAGCAGCGGTGCCGCGTAATTTGATCGTCGTGCCTTTTTTATATGAAAATACGCTCAAGGGCGTCGTTGAAATCGGTACTTTTCAAGAATTAACTCCCATACAGTTGGAGTTTCTTAATCAAGCGATGCCCAATATTGGCATAGCCATTAATACCGCACAATCACGAGAGCAAATGCAAGTCCTCTTGCAACAAACGCAAGCCCAAGCTAAAGCGCTACAACAACAAACGGCTAAACTACAAGCGCAACAGGAAGAATTACAGCAAGCTAATGAAGAATTACAAAGTCAATCAGAGGAATTACAAACCCGGCAAGAAGAACTGCGCCAAGCCAATGAGGAATTACAAAGTCGTACTCAAGAATTAGAGCAACAACAAGCCGAAATCCAAGAAAAAAATCTCGCTTTAGAAAAAACCCGACGAGCCATTGAAATAAAAGCTGAAGAACTGGAATTAGCCAGTCAATATAAATCAGAATTTCTCGCTAATATGTCGCATGAATTGCGAACCCCTTTAAATAGTTTACTGGTGTTAGCGCAATTACTGGCGGAAAATAAAGCCGGTAATCTCAATGATAAACAAATTGAATATGTTCATACCATTTATAATGCCGGTTCGGATTTATTAATGCTTATCAATGATATTCTCGATTTATCTAAGGTAGAAGCGGGTAAAATTGAAATCAATCTTGAAGCCGTGTCAATCACCGAACTCATCGAGGGCTTTAACCAAAAATTCCATCCTTTAGCCGAGAGTAAGGGAATTAATTTCCAAATTATCATCGCCCCGGATTTACCACCGACCTTTAACACCGATGTGCAACGGCTTAAACAAATTATTAACAATCTGTTAGCCAACGCTTTCAAATTCACGCACCAGGGTGGTAATATTCAATTGCTTTGGCAACGACCGCTTAATCAAGATGAAGCCGCGTTCTTAAATTTAGACCCTCGCCGCAGTATTGCTATCAGTATCGTGGATACCGGCATCGGTGTTCTTAAGGAAAAACAACAAATTATTTTTGAAGCTTTCCAACAGGCTGATGGGACTACCAATCGGCGTTATGGCGGTACTGGCTTGGGATTATCGATTTCTCGTCAATTAGCGCGGTTGTTGGGGGGTGACATTAGACTACACAGTGAAGAAGGTAAGGGCAGTACCTTCATTCTGTACTTGCCGGAACAAACTCGCCCTAATAATTCATTAGCATCGGCCACTTTGGAAAATCAATCACCACCGTCTTTGGCGACCGGAACGACCCTTCGACCAGAAGCAGCCTTATTACCACCACCAACTGCTGCCGATAGTTTGGCAACACCGGTGATCGATGATAGAGACCTACTGACTGACACTGACAAAGTGATTTTAATTATTGAAGATGATTCCAGATTTTCTCGGTTACTGAGGGAAAATGCTCAAGAAAAAGGTTTCAAATACCTGCTAGCTGAAGAGGGTCGAACTGGTTTGCAATTGGCGCAATATTATCAACCCCATGCCATTATCCTGGATGTGAGCCTACCTCAAGTGGATGGCTGGACCGTGATGGAAAAGTTGAAAGATAATCCGCACACTCGCCATATTCCGGTTCATTTTATTTCGGCGGCTGATCAGGAAATGACTGCCAAACGAATGGGAGCGATTGGCTATTTGCTTAAACCGGTCAATTTATCGGAATTGGAAGAAGCCTTTAAGAAAATCGAGCGATTTTTAGCCAATCCAATTAAAAATCTACTATTAATCGCTGACACGGTTTCCTCTCAACAGAAAATACTTGAGTTAATTGCCAGTGCGACTATTCGAGTCACAGTCACTTCCACCATCGCTGAGGCACATCAACATCTACACCACCAGCGGTTTGATTGCATTATTTTAGACCTCAATGTGGAGCAAGGTAAGGATCTTAATTTACTAGAATTACTTGAACAAGAAGAACAATTTGCCCAAATTCCGTTGATTATTTCTGCAGAACGAGAATTAACCGCCGCCGAAGAAAAAACTTTACAAAGTTATATGGAGCATCTCACCATCAAGACCGTTTATTCTCCAGAACGCTTGCTGGACGAAGCCACCCTGTTTCTCCATCAGGTAGAAGCTCATTTACCCAGTGACAAACGTAACATGATTCGGATGGTACATGATAAAACCACTATCTTACGGAATAAAAAGATTTTGTTGGTCGATGATGACGTGCGTAATACCTTTGCTTTGGCAACCGTGTTAGAAGATAACGACATGGAAATCATTGTGGCTACTAACGGTAAAGAAGCCCTCAGAAAATTAAATGAAAATAAAGATATTGTCATGGTTATCATGGACATGATGATGCCAGAAATGGATGGTTATGAAGCGATGCGAACCATCAGAACACAACCTAATTTCCACAACTTACCGATCATTGCGTTGACCGCTAAGGCGATGAAAGGAGATAAAGCCAAATGTATTGAAGCCGGTGCTAATGACTATCTTTCCAAACCGGTCAACACCGATAAATTAATTTCATTGATGCGGGTATGGCTCTATCGGTGATTGTTAGCTGTAGGATGCGCTATGCGCACTATCAATCCATACGGAACGATGGGGATGGATGCGGCATCACCGCGAAAGGCGGGTTACGACGCCAACAGACGCGCTGCCATCGACATCCAGGGAGAGCCTCATTCACTTCCTTGTTCCATCCAGGCTACTTGCTCATAATAAAGCGAGTTGAGAAGAACTCGGGCGAACAAATGAAAGCTCGTCAAGAAACAGGCTGTCGCCAGAGAGTATTTTTTCGTATATATCATGTAGTTGATTTGTTGTTGGCTGATCTAAAAAACGTAATACCGAAGCCGCAACATATTCAATTTCTAACTCGAAACTCAGCCACCGTCTATGAAGGCTTTCGGCAACTGAACCGGTGGTATTGGAGCCAGCAAAAATATCTACCACCCAATCACCTGGTTCCGTTAAGAAATTGATAAAAAACTCGGGCAATTTTGCCGGAAATCGTGCCGGATGACTTTTAATATTCAGTGTTTTACAGCTAGAAAGGTAGTTACTATTCGATTCTGAGTTTGGAATTTGCAATAAATTAGGCGGGATTGCACCACCATTGTCTTTACCAAAACCCGCCGAAATATCATGTCCTGAAGGTCGCTTAGCTGGAGAATAAAATTCACTGGGTGCTGCCAGTAGTTTTTTCATTCTCGGACTATATTCAACTAATACTTTGGTTATATCCGCTTTTGGCCATTGAGTTTTGCTAAGCCACCAAATGGTGTTGATGGAATCTTTGGCTCGGAGTTTTCTTTTATTTACCCATTCAATCGGGCTGGGTAACTTGGAAGGATTAAACCAATAAAAATCCTCTGCCAAAGAAAAGCCAATATCATCGCAAAAAGTAAGCAACACGCGAAAGTTATACAAGCTTCTTACTGGCACACCTTTTTGATACGCACCTCCCAAATCAAGTACTAAGCTGCCATTATCAGTCAACTTTTGGTAAATTAATTTGCCAAATTCAGCTAACCATTCGACATATTCATCTTGTTCTTGGTTCCCATATTCCTTTTGACGTTGTAGAGCAAATGGGGGACTGGTCATGACTAAATTGATACTGTTGTTTGGCAATTGCTCCAGCATTTTTAGCGAATCTGCACAATAGATGGCACCTAACCGGGTGGAATAGGCTGGGTCTTGATCAAAAAATGATTGCATAAATAACCTCAAAATCAGTAAAAATGTTACTTATAATCTGTAGACTTAAAGTAGTCAATCCCGTCACAATCAGTAAATCATGAGAACCACACTAAGTATACGCGAATTATTTGCTCATAATCTAAAAGTATGGCGGCAAAAGAAAAAATTTTCCCAGGAAGAACTGGCTGATAGATCCGGACTTCATCGAACCTATATTAGTTCAGTAGAACGGGCAAAACGTAACATATCTATAGATAATATAGAAAAACTCGCTAATGCACTTGAAGTAAATATTTGTGTGTTGTTGTCAAGCGACAATTTCAATGAAACAACACCCCGATAAAAACAAGCTTGACGAATTATTTCCCTGTATTCGGGAGTATCAAGAGTTGGCATTAAAACATGGTATCCAAGATATTTTTCAGGATAATGGAGGTAAACTCTTGCAAGTCATCTTGACAACGAGTCTTAAAGTTTTACCTGGGCGGGAAGGTAATGATGCTATAGATGAATTTGGTAACGAGTACGAATTAAAATCGGTTAATATTCTACTGACTAAAAGTTTTTCTACCCATCATCACCTGAACCCCACTATTATCAGAAAATATCGTGAAGTTAATTGGGTGTTTTCCGTATATGAGGGTATCGAACTAAAAGAAATCTATGTACTTATTCCAAAACAATTAGAGCCTTTTTACCAAAAATGGGAGAATAAATGGTACAAGGAAGGAAATAAAGATATCAATAATCCTAAAATTCCACTGTCTTATGTGAGAAAAAATGGCTATCTTATCTTCCCAATAAGAGAACCTGGAAACAATTAATATCTAAATATTTATAAAAATAACAGTAAAACGTCGATCGGTAATCCCTTTCTAAATCTATCTCCTCAATCAGGTTAACCAATGGCTAAAAGTAAATACGAACAAATCTACGGTCTTCATGCAGTACAACAGATTCTAGCCACTGATATCAGTCGGGTGTATGAATTATGGGTACAGGAAGGTCGACATGATGCTCAATTGCAGGCGATGTTAACTCAAGTTCAACAACAGGGAATTGCAATTCATACCGTGCCGCGGAAAACTTTAGATAAATTAACCCAAGTTGCTCATCATCAAGGAATTGTGATCCGGTGCCAAACTCGCCCGCTCGAAACGCAACCGACTCTAGAAACGGTTATCGCCACAGTAACAACACCGCCTTTTTTACTAGTGTTAGATGAAGTACAAGATCCGCATAATTTAGGGGCTTGTTTACGGACAGCCGATGCTGCTGGGATTCATGCCGTTGTTATCCCTAAAAATCGAGCCTGTGGATTATCTGGCGTCGTGCGAAAAGTCGCCAGCGGTGCGGCTGATACCGTTCCTTTAATTCCAGTGACCAATTTAGCGACCACTTTGCGTTGGTTACAGGAACAAGGGGTGTGGTTGGTTGGAGCAGACAGTCATAGTCAAATCAGCCTGTTTGAGACTCGCTTAACGGGCCCTTTAGCTTTGGTGTTCGGTTCGGAGGGAACGGGACTGCGGCGGCTTACCCGGGAAATTTGTGATGTATTAGTTCATATTCCGATGCTAGGAACCGTGGCCAGTCTCAATGTATCCGTTGCCGCTGGGGTTTGTTTATACGAAGCGGTGCGGCAACGACGTGGTTTAACCGATTAGACCCGGAGAAGTTGCCATTAATTGCGTGAAAAAACGGTGCATCAATTTAACTTGTTCAACACTACTTTCAACCCGATTGATTGTATCCCGAAAAATAGCGCCATGCGGTTGACCTTTGCTGTACCATGATAAATGTTTACGAGCCATCCGTACTCCCGTATATTCGCCATAAAATTGATAAAGATTGTCTAAATGAGTCAACAAAATATCCTGGATTTCACTGATCGACGGTTCAGCTAATTTCTCCCCGGTTTGTAAATAATGCTCGATTTCCCGAAACAGCCAAGGACGACCTTGAGCGGCACGACCGATCATGATGGCATCTGCTCCGGTGTAATCCAGTACCTGTTTTGCCTTTTCTGGACTGCGAATATCGCCATTAGCAATGACGGGTATATTAACCGTCGCTTTAATTTCGGCAATCGTGTCATATTCCGCTTCGCCACTGTAACCACAAGCACGAGTCCGTCCATGAACAGCAATGGCTTGAATACCCACTTGTTCAGCGAGTTGTGCAATCCGAACCCCATTCCGATGCGTTTTGTCCCAACCGGTACGGATTTTCACGGTGACTGGCACTGCCACTGCCTTAACAATCGCTGCCAGGATTTTACCGACTAATGGCTCGTCTTTTAATAAGGCTGAGCCAGCCATGACCCGACAGACTTTTTTAGCCGGACAACCCATATTAATATCAATTAGTTGCGCACCATTAGCTACATTGTATTGCGCAGCTTTAACCATTAATTGGGGATCAGCACCCACGATTTGTACGCAACGGGGTTCCACTTCACCTTCATGATTAGCACGACGTTTAGTTTTTTCGCTGCCCCATAATAACGAGTTAGATGAAATCATTTCTGATACCGCCATCCCAGCCCCCATGGTTTTACATAATTGGCGAAAAGGACGGTCAGTTACCCCAGCCATAGGGGCTAATATGAGACGATTTTTGAGGGTATAAGTGCCAATTTGCATGAAATTATTCAATATCTACAATAAAAAATTAGAAAATGGGTATTAGTTTGATAATAGTTTTATTATACATGAAATTGTCATTTTTAATTTTAAGCGGATTTAAAGTTTTAAAAACTAGTTGAAGTAGAATTATCCTTTAATTAATTTATTATGTTAATATTATTTTTTATCCAATTGAGCAGATTTTTCTATTAAGGGACAGTAGCGATATGCTTGAATATCCTAAGATTGAAACTCTCTATCAGCGTGATAAAGCCACTGGCAAAGTCATTACCAGCCAATTACGCTTACCCGAATTTGGCAATATTCGCCGCTGGCAACTTACTGAAAAAATAGATGGCACTAACGTGCGAGTTGGTTTGTTACCCGATGGGGTAGTAACCCATAGCGGACGTACTGAAAACGCCCAAATACCAGCTAAATTATTAGACTATCTACAAGAAACGTTCACCCGAGATAAACTTCAGCCCGTATTTGCAGAATCACCTGAGAGCGAAGTCATTTTATTTGGTGAAGGTTATGGCGAAAGAATTCATGGTGGTGGCGCCTATCGCCAAGGCATATCATTTCGGTTATTCGATGTCCTCGTTGGGCAGTGGTGGCTCGAACCCGAAGCGATTGCGGATATTGCCGCAAAATTAAGTATTCTCACGGTACCAGTTTTGGGAGAAATAGATTTCCTTCCCAACTGTGCGGATGAATTAGCCAAATGGCTGGGACATGCTGGCAACAGCACGGTAGCGATTCAAGATGGCGGTCGCGGGGTTCGTGCGGAAGGGATTGTTGCCCGTACGGTGCCGATGTTGTTTACGCGTCGTGGTCAGCGGCTGATGTGGAAACTAAAATTTCAGGATTTTTAAGCGGCAGCGCGTGAAAATAATCTAATCGCGATGACAGAGCTGTAACGATTTTAGCTTCCGGCTTTTGTAGTAATGTCCAACCTACGCCACGGGTTACCTTTTTAGCACCACCGAATCGTGAAATAATACTAAACAAGTTTATGTATATTCAAATGAATTTTAAAGCTTATTCTCGGATAATAGTCATGAGCTATTTCCTGGAACTGATTTCGGGATGTAGCCCACCAGCGACAGTACCGGTTAAAAATACCGCGCCGATTCCAGTCAATGCCGTCATCAAAGCCGGTCATACTGGACTATCTACTTTTGTTACTTCGACCGCGATTTTTATTACTGCCGTAGATGGTCAGGAGATTTTGAGTTCTGCAGTAGAAATATCACCCGGTATCCACCAATTAGAAGTCAGTTGGCGCCAAGAAAGTAGTTACGATAAAACCGCTTGGTCTGCTAGTAGCGAAATGAAATTGATGGCGCGAGCGGGTCATCAGTACGTTGTCAAAGGGATACCTAACGTGGATGAGAGTAATTCATCTCCTCCCCATTTTACAGTAACCTTTTGGGTTGAAGATGAACAATCTGGAGAAGTGGTCAGTGGTAAAAAACCCAAACATGCTCAATAACAACCGCCGTGACACCTTATCCAGTGAGTCTCGCCGTGATTTCCTGAAATTAATTGGCAAAAGTACTGCCGGCGTAGCCTTGTTAACCGGTTGTGCGATCTCTTCGGCTACCAATACTTCACTGCCAGCGGCACCACTTATTCATCGTCATTCTACCCATTCCTTATCAGATATGAGCTTAGAAATCAAAATTGGTCAAATGTTGATGGTCGGTTTTCGGGGCTTAACCATAACTAATCACTACGATCCGGTGGTACAAGACATCCGTGATCGTCATATTGGTGGGGTTATTCTGTTTGACCAGGATGTTCCTCAAAAACAACCCGTGCGTAATATCCAATCCCCTTCACAGGTAAGATCCCTGGTAACCGCATTACAAGCTTATGCAGAAATCCCTTTATTAATTGGCATCGATTATGAAGGCGGTGTCATCAATCGCTTAAAAGCACAATACGGCTTTCCACACACCGTTTCCCATCAATATTTAGGCAGTCAAAATAACCCTCAGTTAACTCATCAGTATGCCAGTCAAATGGCAAAAGCTTTGGCAGCAATGGGTGTGAACCTTAACTTTGCGCCGGTAGTTGATCTCAATGTTAATCCTCATAATCCTATTATTGGCAAGCGGGAACGTAGTTTTTCAGCCGATCCAACGATTGTGAGTAACCAAGCGTTTGAATTTATCAGCGCACATCATCAACAAGGGGTTCTATGTACGTTAAAACACTTCCCCGGTCATGGTAGTTCGGCACAGGATTCGCATCTGGGGTTAGTTGACGTAACAGACAGTTGGTCAGAACCAGAGTTAATTCCTTATAGAAAGCTCATTCCAACGGGACAAGTCGATGCGATTATGACTGGACACCTTTTCAATAAACACCTGGATCCCATTTATCCGGCCACTTTGTCAAAAAAAATCCTTACTGAACTTCTGCGTCAGGAATTAAATTATAATGGTGTCGTATTCTCTGATGATATTCAAATGAAGGCGATTGCTCACCATTATGGGTTAAAAACGGCGGTTCAAAAAGCGATTGAAGCGGGAGTGGATATTATCTTGATTGGCAATAACTTAGATGTTTTTGTTGAAGATATTGCCACTCAAGTCACGACAATTATCAAACAATTAGTTCAAACTGGCACCATTAGTCCCGCCCGGATTGATGAATCTTATCAAAGAATTCAATTACTAAAAAGTAAACTCCGGTTTTAAAAAAATCACGGCTATTGGGCTACTTCGTGTCGATCAAGGCTAGAGTGTGCGTTGGCAGTGCGCACGTGGCAAAGCGGATGACCCTTTGCGCAGATTATTTTTTCTCCATGATAGAGAATAAAGCTTGTGGTGGAGGTTCTCGGGTTCCCTGAAAGACACTGGCGGTTATGGAATGAATCTTAAATAAGGGACTAAAAAAAGTCGTTATTTCTGCTGGGGTAAAACGGTATGGACCTTCTGCCATGGTTTCTAAATGACTAAAGCATTTTAGTAATAGATAACCATTGGGTTCCAGAAGACGATACGTGGTTTTCAGGTAAGATTCTCTTTGTTCTGAGTGCATGACGTGAAAACAGCCTCGATCCAAAATAACTTGGAAAGTTTGCTGGAGTTGACTATTGAGGATATCGTCTTGAATAAAGTCAATTTGATGGTGTTGTTCTAAGCTGTGGTGTTTCGCTTTCGCGATAGCTGCAGAAGATATATCGGTGGCAGTGACAGTGAATCCCATTTGAGCTAAAACCATCGCTTGGGTTCCTGGACCAGTCCCGAGATCTAAAAGGCGACCCTGGGTTATATTCAGTTGCTTTAGCGTATTGGCAAAATCGTGATCAAGCGCTTCATAAAACCAAGGCATTTTTTCTACGGGTTCAGTTTGGTATAACGTCTCCCAATCCGGTAATTCGCGTTTTTCAGTCGTCATCTGGATTAATTCCTCGCTTCCAACCATTTAGCAATTAAGAGGGGTATTTGTTGTTGAGCACGAGCACTGACATAAATTCCAATATGTCCGCCTTGAAAAGATTTCTCGGTATATTCCTGGCTACCGATGTAGTTTGAGAGTGCTTTAGAAGCGGCTGGTGGAACGAGATGATCTTCAGTCGCATAAATATTTAATACCGGCATGGTGATATGACTCAAATCGACTTTATGTTCACCAATAGTCAATTGACCTTTAATCAGTTTATTGTGTTTAAAAAAATCTTTAGCAAATTGGCGAAATGCTTCACCAGCTTGATCCGGGCTATCAAAAATCCATTTTTCCATTCGCAAAAAATTTTTAGCCGTTTCAGTGTTATTTAAGTTATCAATCATGTCCAAATATTTCTGTCCGGTCAAGCGCAGCGGCTTTAAGGATAAAAATGCCCAATTGAGTAATTCTCCAGGAATATTGCCCATAGTATCGACTAGTAAATCAATATCAATGGGTTGCAACCAATGACTCAGTAAGTTATCCGGGGTCTTAAAATCAACTGGAGTAACCATCGTAATCAGATTTTTTATCTTGTGGGGAAAGATAGCGCTATAACATAAGCTTAACGTGCCACCTTGACAAACACCCAGTAAATTGATTTTGTCCAGACCATGACGATTACCAATCGCATTAACACAGCGATGCAGATAACCATTGATATAATCATCCAAGGTTAAGTAGCGGTCGGTGCGATCCGGATAACCCCAATCAATTAAATAAATGTCTTGTCCAACGGCTAATAAATTTTTAATCAGAGAACGGTCGGGTTGCAAGTCCATCATGTAAGGTCGATTGACCAAAGCATAAACGATCAATATGGGGGTAGGATTGGGTTTATCTACCACCGGTTTATAGCGATATAAGACTAATTTGTCTTCTTGATAAACTGATTCTTTAGGCGTAATCCCAACCTCGATTTTGCCAATTTCGGTTAGTGTTTTCAGTCCTTCAGCTAACTTTCTATTAAATTCCAACATTTCTTGAACAGCTTGTTCGGGATAAATTTGCAATGGGGAAGACACGCGTTATTTTCCTGTTCCTAAAAACATATTTAAATGTATGTATTTGGTAATTCGCTCTCTGTTGATAAGCCAAACAAACTTGCAACTAGAGTCCTGGTTGAGCAGTCCCAACCGTATGGCACTGAGTCCGTTTTAGCAATATAGATTTAACCTGTTGGTAAGGTGTCCATCGACCTATCTCATGGTCGTATAATCTTGCTAAAACATTTCGTGCCGCATTAACATCCGCTGGCAACACCTCCCCATCTTCACAGTAAAATTTATCCCCGCATCGCTTCGCTTTCTCTGAAAGTGTCCCGTTGCGTGAGTCCATTTGCGAGGTGTAAGCAGCATTGACGTAAGCAACCGTAGAACTTCTACGGCGAGATACATTTTCAATCGCTTCTGCAATTACGCCTTTGGTCCAGGATGACAGGCGGCGTGATACATCTTTACTCCATTTTTTGCTAGCAATGGGTGAAGTTAAATCTTCAGTGACAATGACTTTGGCTTTATCGACTACCCGATTAACTGCGTTGTAAACGATGGTTTTAACACGGGCTTGATGGTCGCTAGTTTGTTTAGCTAGCTTCTTGCGACCTAAATTATAGGGGTGTACCCAAGATTTCTTCTTAGCAATCGCTTTTAATTTGTAACGGCGTTGATATTTTAGTTTTAATCGGTCAGATTCTTTGGTTAAAACTTCGCCAAGATTTTCGCCGTAATGTTCCCCCGTCAGAATCGGTTAAAACTTCCGTAAATCCTTTATCTACGCCTAGTGTTTGTGTACCACAATCATTAGTTTCTTCGACTTCTACCGCATAGTGAACTTCAATTTTTTCATGACGCAAAATAATTCTTAAATTGCCTTTGGGTGCAACATTCGTACTTAACGGTATCGCAATCCGCTTGCCCTTTACTAGGCTAGGAATTTTAATCCAAACATTTTTGCGAGGTGCTGAACTTGTCGAAGTACGTAAGGTAAAAACTGTATAATCATCTGACCGCACTATTATTTGGTTATAAGTATGATTGTGTCCACGCTGACAGACTTTACGCATAACACGGGTTAGATATTTGTCATCCATCCATTTATCGGATTTTAATAAGGTGTACAACGTTTTTGTTCTAACTCGTCTTGAGTGTGTCGTGTAATAGCTTGTCTGGCTTTCACTTTGGCCGCTTCACGATTCGCTTTTATATCGCCTATTGCATCACCTAAGGTTTGTTTCCACGGGGTTGCACCGACATTGAATTGTCTGCCTTCTTTAATCCATTTATCTCGGATGGTTCTATCTGGTAATCCTACGCCTTTTATCGAACCAAAACGCTGCCAAACTTCAGTGCGAATCACACCCAAGCGTCTAGCCTGTTCAAGCATTGCTTGATACTTGCCTTGATTTAGCTTGTCGCTAAACGCTATTTGAGTTTTCACTAACAGCATCCTTTATGATTTTTTTATATCGGCGTAACCCATACAAACGACGTGAAAAACCATGGATAATCGCCATTAAATCTTGTACCATTTCTGATTCCGGCGATAATGATTCGTTATTGATAATAATTAGTTTACAGCCATGTTGTTCTAAGTAATATTCAAACCAATCCATTCCGAATCGTACCAAGCGGTCTTGGTGGGCAATCACTCAAGTGTGAACTGCCCTTGACTCAACCAAGGATATCATTCTAACAAATTGTTTACGTTTTAAATTTAAACCGCCGCCTATTTCTGCTATCGCTTCGTCAATCGCAATACCCGCACGGGTACAAAAATCAGCAACTGCTTGTTGTTGGGTTAGTAAATCATCTTTTTGTCCCGCGCTAGAAACATGGCAATAGCTCATTGCAATCCGTTTATTTTCTTTGACACCCAATATTTCAAACAGTTGCTCATAGGTATAAAAACGCCTATTAGTAGGTGTTCTATGCGCTTTTAAAATTCCTTCCCTATCCCAACGTTGTAAGGTGTTGGTCGTTTTGGCAATAAGCCTGGCAAATTCTTTAAGTCTATATGTATTCATAATACATATTATTATATATATTTATATATATTTCTATCTACTAGATAAATCTCCATTGGGTGGGGTATCATCATTAAGATTGGTTGCCGTTGATTGGGGAGAAAGGGGTTCAGTAATCGGTTGAGAAACGACTTTTTTGCGAGTCGAACGACGGGAATGGCTCGCCGGTTTTGGATTTTGTTTCAGTTGAGCCACTTCAGATTTCAATAGATTGATTTCCTTGTAAAGTTCAGCTACTAACTTCTCATTGATTCCATTGCGTTGCGTTTTTAATTCCCGTCCCATTTGTTGTAAACGATAACTCATTTTATCCATTTCTTGACGGGTTGGTATATTTAAAGTCGCTAATATTTCATCAAGTTGTTGATGTTCATACTGTCTCCAAGCCATCCAACTATTGATAAGACGGGCATTCGTTTGACTATATTCGTCGGTACGCGCAAATTGAGCATAGGCTTCTTCACCACAATCAATCCATAGATCGTAAACAGCACGTAATTGTGTAATTTGTTCGCCTTGTTGGCGCATTTTCATTATTTTATCGTGCAGCAAATCAATCGTATGTAATCCAATTTTATTAAACAGCACGACATATTGTTCTTGAGCTTGTTGGTAATTGCGCCATAATCGAGTTCTTTCTTCAAGAATTTCTGGCCATTTTTGAGTAAGATTGGCATGAGGAACCGACAGCAGTTGCAGAAATTTTTCGTAAACGGGTTGGATTGAATTAAACGCTTCAGTTGCTGAGGGTGAGAATAAGTTACCCGGTAAATTAGTCAATAAGGAAATGGTTTGTCGCCAGTTTTCTAAAGGTAGTTCCCAAAAATCAACGGTTTTGTTACTTTTATTTTGCAATAAGTGATTAAAATTTTCTCGAAGGGTTGCAAAGCCTTTTTCCCATAATAGGGTTTCATTGTTCTTGATCGTTTCATCCGTAAATAAATCTTGAAAGACTTTCATAAACTCTTCGTTAAGGCGAAAATAGTTTTTGCCTTGATCAAGAAATTTCTTAAATATGGGCTGATTAGTTTTTGAAATTGAGGCAGACAAAGCTTGCCACCATAATTCTAATGCCTCTGCCCAAGGTGAAGTTTTTGACATATCTTTCAGCAATAATTTGATAAAATAAAAAATAGATTACATTTTGCAGTGTAGACTTCCTGAAAAATAAACACAATAGTTAACAGCTTATGTTACGCACCAGACCGTTTTTCTTCCGTTCCTCCCTCTGAAAAAGGGGGCGAGGAGGGATTTAATCGGTTGATAGCCAAGCTAATCCTCATTACTATCACTCAAGTAAAAAAGGAGAATAATCACTTAAGTTGACGGCAGTGGTCCTACGCTCGCTACGCGGCACTGCCATCAACTTAAGGAGTTTCCCCCCCTTTGAAAAAGGGGGCGAGGGGGGATTTAATCGGTTGATAACCAAGCTAATCTTTCTTATTACCCCTGAAGTAAAGTGAGAGAATAATCACTTAAGTTGACGGCAGTGGTCTTACGCTCGCCACGCGGGTTTCATAATTAAGGCAGTGGCATTATTTTTATACAAGCACTACTTAAAAAGGGTGCATCTACAATTCCTACTGATTTAGAACGATAAGGTTGTAAGTAGCGACTATAGTCGCTTAATGATTGATAAGCCGAATCAAAATAGACAATAAGTTTACCATCATGATGCTGAGTTAACCAAGCACAAATCGAGTACTCATCTACCACTTCTAGAGGACGACTGAGGCGACCTAAAAATTGGTATTGACCTTGGTAATCACCCAAATGCGCAATAGCGGTCTTATTATTTTGGATAAGATTGATATGATGACTTAACTCACGTAAATCGTAAGCCAAGCCCGCGGCTCGAATCAAGCTAATCGGCACAATTAGGCTGACCAAAATACCTACGCCACTAATTAAAAATAACAATCGCTGTTTGAAATAAGCAAGTGGCCATTTAAGTAACATACTCGCTAGGAGAAGTAAACTGATCTCAGTGATGAGATTAATCGATGCCATTCCTTGCGCGAGGTACTTAACAAGCCAGTAGTGTGAAACGAGTAATAGAAAGGCTATCAGTATAATCACTAAGCTCAGTAAAATAGCATCCCAGTGACGATGTTGTTGTTCTGGAAGTAATTGGCTTAACAGGTAAGCACTCAGCAATGCAAACGCCGGAAATAGCGGTAACAAATAATGTGCTTGTTTACCACTAACCAAAGACAAGAGGATTAATGCCAGAAGTAACCAGACTAAACAAAAACGCACTCCTTCATTATGAAAATGCTGCGGCAATTGTAACCACGCCCGCCACCAGGTTAACCAAAATAACCAAGGAAAGAACAATAAGGGTAACCACGGTAAATACCACCACACCGGATGATTATGTGCAAAAGAATTAACCAACCGATGCGCGGTTTGTCCCCAAAAAATGGCTTGTCGAAAAGCTTCACCTCCGGCTACACTAGCGGGAATGGCCCAGCTTAAAGCGATTAAGCTTCCTAAAACTACACTGCCCAGTAAGCCTCTATACCAAAAACGCCATGAATAATCGCGATGAAGTTGCCACACTGGCGCTAATACCGCGACCGGCAACAAATGTAATAATATCACCGGTCCTTTCGTTAAACCCCCTAAACCCAAAGCTAAGCCAAATAACCCCCAACCGCTTGGCGAACGCGTTTGCCAAATCTTGAGCAGCGCCACCATGCCAAGCAAAGTAAAGAAAGTTAACAGCATGTCAAACATCACTGCACTCGTAAATATGCTCCACCAACAGCAACTTAACAAAATCCGGGTAGCATATTGGCTAATCAAGGAATGTTGCGGCCATAACTGGCGAGCTAATTGGCGAGTGAGTAATAAACTTCCTAAGGAAAACAACCCCGGGAGCAATCGAGGCCACCATTCATTGACACCAAAAATGGCCCATCCCCAGTGCATTAACCAGAATAATAGCGGTGGTTTGTGATAATAAACTTCACCATTGAGAAAAGGAACTAGCCAATTCCCCCGGTTCCACATTTCCCAAGCGACACTGACATAACGAGTTTCATCAATCGGTAACAGGGGACGATTCCAAAGCGGAATGATGACTAATAGTAACCAGATGCTACCCCATGATAACCAGTCAATTTGCCAATTTTTTTGCACAATCGTTCTTGTTAATGATTATTCAATTCGGCAGTGACAGCGCTTTGCTGTGCCATTTTGATTAAATGTAAATTGCGTAAATAAACAAACACGCCAGTTAGTTGTCCCACAATAAATACCGGATCCAGGCGATGAATGGCATAAACCAATAATAGAGTTGCACCAGCGATACTAAAATACCAAAATTCGATCGGGATAATACTCCGCTGTTGCCGCTCGCTTTGCCACCATTGCACTAAAAATCGTAAAGTAAAAAAAACTTGGCCAGCAAAGCCAATAATTAACCACCAGTTTTCACTGTTCATGATTATCCTCAAGCAATTCTCCTAAACAAGCTCGACGTTGTAACCACATGACACCCAATAAGTCAATAATACCAACGCCTAAGCGATTAAATAAACCATACTTAGATTGACCATGCACCCGAGGACGATGATTGACCGGCAATGAAACAACCTGACCACCATTGCGTAAGAACAGCGCATGTAAAAAACGGTGCATATGGTTAAAGTGGGGAAGTGCTAAAAAAGCCTGCCGGGAAAATAATTTTAACCCGCAACCGGTATCCAGGGTATCGTCATGCAGCAAGTAACAACGAATACGATTGGCAATTTGCGAAGATAATCGTTTAAACCATTGATCTTCACGATGTTTTCTATAACCGGCGACCATTTGCAACCGCGGTGGACAAGCGGGATCTTGTAAAATAGCGACCAGACCTAAAATATCAGCGGGATCATTTTGTCCATCACCATCTAAAGTCACAATCCATTCTGCACGAGCCGCTTTGACGCCGGTTAAGATAGCAATACTTTGCCCATAAGACCGGCCGTGCCGAAAAATATGTAATCTATTAAAATTTCGAGCGATTTCTTGTAAAGTTTGCCAAGTGGTATCACGGCTACCATCATCAACGCCAATCACTTCATAGGTGACTTGGTTTTCCAAAGCACCTTGAATTTCACGGATCAATGGAGCGATATTGTCAGCTTCATTATAGATAGGAATGACTATCGATAATAAAGGAGTGATATTAGTCGGTGTTAAAATAGCAGGATTATTGAGTAAGTTAGGATAACAATTCAACACTACAATCGTTTTATCAAGCAGTTAGGCATTATCTTTTTCTGCGTCTGCCAAGATAATGCCTGACAACCAATCTTATTTAATAAATGTGAATCCCCAGAATTCCGATTACGCCAATAGCAATTAAATAAATAGCAACGATTAAATTTAATAATTTGGGTTGTACTAAGATAACCACGCCGGCGATAATAGCCAGTAGATATTCAAGCTGAAGATGAAGTGTCATAATTTTTTCCTTAAATGAAAGCATGAACTAACCTGTTTACAGTAGAAATGATATAACTATTTTAATGGGTTGTAAAAAAATTCTCATTTTACCGTATACAAACGGTACATTGACTTGAAAAAAATTTATGTCATGATACCTAAAATGTTAACCCAGCTTAACAAACACATACATTCAGTACCTCATTTCTCCAGACAATCCTAATTCACCCAAACATTACTAACCGTTATATCCGAATTAACTATGTTTAAACCGCTCTCTATGCAATATATCTCGTTGCAAATCCTCACTGAGGATGCACCGCGAGCCGCGCAACTCCTAGCTGAATGTGGTGTATTTAATCCAGAAACTACGGAAATTAGGGCGGAAACATTGCCAGAACGACCCGCAGAAACTTTTCGGCAACTTTTTCATAGTGCGCGCAATCGGTTGGAAAAAATTTTGGCACGAATTACTTTTATTCCCGCGGTGAAAATCCCAGTTGAGCGCCTCATTACGTTCAATGAATTAGAAGCCGTTAATAACCAATTAGGTCAATTATGGCTCCAATTTTCTAAATGGGAAGATCAACTCCATCAATTCAATGAACAACGGACTCAGTTAACCAAGTTATTAGAAACTTTACAAAAATTTTCTACCCTTGACTTCGATCTGAAAATTTTTCAAGAGCGGCGACAATTTTTAAATTTACACATCGGTACCATTCCGCGTGAAAATGTGACCCATCTTCAAGAAGCCATTGCTTTAGCGGCGCATTTGATTAACATTTTTCATCATGACGATTATTCAGCTTATGTCGTCATCGCCGGTCCCTTAGAACACCAGGAACAAGTTGACTCAGTCTTGAAACATGCTGACTTTCAACCGGTGACGATTCCACCACAATTTCATAGTCATCCCCAACGGGTTCATGCTGACCTGAGCGCACAACTGGCGCAATTGCAGGCACAAACCGCGAATATCACTACCCAGATTCAAACCTTAGCTCAACAGCAGCAACTCTTTTTGGAACAAGCTTATCACCTCTTAAACCAAGCAGCGGCTTATGCTCAATTAGCAGAAACTTTGAGAGGGCGTGGACAACTCGCTTTAATCGAAGGTTGGATTCCTGAGGTTGAATTCCCGCAGTTAGAAATCACTTTTGCTGATCAATTCGAGCGCCCTTTTGTGCTGACTCATCGTCGACCAACTCTGGCTGAATATGGGAAAGTCCCTTCTTTGCTACGTCATCATTCCTGGTTAACGCCATTTGTCGCTTTAGTAAACAACTATGGCATACCTCGTTATGGTGAACTGGATCCGACCTTATTATTTACGGTGACTTTCATTTTCATGTTTGGTACGATGTTTGGTGATGTTGGGCATGGTGCTCTCATTGCCGGTGCTGGCTGGTATTGGCGTGAGCAACTAAAAACTTTTACGCCATTCTTATTAGCGGCGGGTGGTTCCTCAATCTGCTTTGGCTTGTTATATGGTAGCGTGTTTGGTTTTGAAGAAGTTTTGCCGGCTTTATGGCTATCGCCGATTCATCAGCCGATCTTAATGCTAACACTGGCATTATATTGGGGAATTGGTTTTATCTTATTAGCGACCGTCATCACCATTGTTAATGCTTGGCAAGCGGGTCATTATTCAGCCGCTTTGTTTAATCATACTGGCGTGAGTGGTATGGTATTCTATGTTGGTAGCTTAGCTGCTGTTCATCAATGGATGATGACTCAAACGATTGGCACCAAGCAACAAATCGCTATGTTATTACCGCTACTTATTATTTTAGGTTATAAATGGCATGACAATAAATTGCCTTTAGTAGAACGGGTATTAGTGACTTTGGTGGAAGGTTTTGAATCGGTACTGAACTATCTCAGTAATACTTTGTCATTTTTACGGGTAGCGGCTTTTAGTCTTAACCATGCCGCTTTAGCAATTGGCGTATTCACTTTAGCTGGGCTACTTGAAACACCGTCGAATTGGCTGGTGATTGTGTTGGGTAATCTTTTTATTGTGATACTAGAAGGTGCTATCGTCACAATTCAAGTATTACGGTTAGAATATTATGAAGGCTTTTCTCGTTTTTTTAGTGGAGATGGTCGTGCTTTCCGCCCTTTAGTTAAGGGTATTCACTGAAATGATTGAGTGATTTGATAATTAAAAAGGATCTGATATGTATTGGTTACTTGTCCTAATGACGTTGAGTTTATTCGGTATAATCCTGCTCGGTCTGTATTTTGAAATCCATCCTTTACCCAAGGATGCTTCGGCGCCACAGTGGTTTAAAAGTACCGTGGCAATCAACTTACTCACCCTGGTTGGTGCACAGCTTGGCTTATTATTGTTAGGAATTCAAGATGTTATGGCTATTGAGCCAACTACCACGCAAGCTGTCACCGGAATAAGCCTCGGTCAAGGATTAGCGATGATCGGTATTGGCATTCCAACCGCTTTTGCTACCATCGGCGCCGGGATTGCCTTAGGTCCGGTGGGCGCTGCGGCTTTAGCGGTCATTGCCGAAAAACCGGAATTGTTAGGACGAAGTTTAATTTTCATTGGTTTAGCTGAAGGTATCGCTATCTACGGGTTACTAGTCACTATCTTACTGTATGGCAAATTAGGATGAAACTCCTCTTTATGGGTAGTCAAGCGCTAGCAGAAGGATTTGCGTTGTTAGGCTTTGAAACGATTGGCAATGCTACGGTTGAGACCGTTGAAACTGTTTTAGCCCAACTACTCAGCGATAAAGCCAGAGCACTCATTTTTTTAGAAGATAATTTAACAGCAAAACCCGGACCGATGTTCTTACAAGCGCGCACGCAAGCCGCCGGGATTATTATCACTGAAATCCCGTCGCTTAATCGACCAAAAAATTATCGTCCCCCGGTAGAAGACTTAGTAGCCAAAGTGTTAGGTCCTTCAGTACTCGACCAATCACCTTAATTGGAATAGCCAGGAAATTTTTTCGCACCTGGGTATAAAAAATGAGGGTAAATTATGACTAACCATGCCCAACTGGAGCAACTGGAAAATGCGATTCGCAACCGTGCTCAAAATCTGGCCAATAGCTATTTGCAAGCCGCCCATCAACAACGTGAGCAAATTCTAACGGAAGTCAATAAGCGCCTAGCTAAACAAGAAACACGAGCAATAGAAATCGCTAAATCGGCTGCCGAACAAGCTTATCGCCGTAAAGTCCAAGCGAGCGAGATCAAAATGCAAGCCGAATTAGATCAACTCCGCTGGGCACTGGTACAAACGGTTATTAGTCAATTGCATGACCACTTGAAACAATTAAGCCAACAAGCGGAAATTTATTTGCCGCTATTAAAACAATATTGTCTGCATGCAGCTAATCAATTTCAGGAAACAGAACTGGTTATGGAAGTAACCACTGCTGATTATCAACAACTGATTTCCCAATGGGATGATTTTGTGAGTCGCCATTTACCGAAGCAACGGTGTACCCTGATGACGAGTAGCCAGTCTTTTATGGGTGGTGTCTTAGTTCGTGATCGTGCTAATCGAATTCGGATCGATAACACGTTTGAAGGCATGATGGCTCGGCTTGAAAATCATCTCTATCAGATCATTACCGCGCAACTGTTTGCTTCTACCACTGCAACCCGGAATATTATATAGATGTCTGATATAAAAGGTGAAATTATTGCTATCAATGGCCCGCTGGTCACCGTACAACTCCCCGGGGTTCATAACGGCGAACAAGTCCGGGTTGGCCAACTGGGATTAATGGGAGAAGTGATCCGTTTAGCCGGTGAGCAAGCGACCATACAAGTTTATGAATCGACTGAATCTTTATGTCCAGGTGAAATGGCTTCTGCTTTAGGTCATCCACTCTCAGTTGAATTAGGGCCTGGATTGATGGGACAAATTTTTGATGGCGTTCAACGGCCATTAAATACCATTGTGGCCCGTAGTGGTGATTATATCGCGCGCGGCTTAATCCTCGATTCGCTTTCACGTGAGCAAAAATGGAATTTTTCTCCCAATAATCGGTTACCGTTGCAAACGCGAGTCAGCGGTGGTACTTTGCTCGGCAAAGTCCAAGAAACCCCCAGTATTAGCCATCCTATCTTAGTTCCACCCGATTGCGAAGGCGAATTACTCGAACTGGCTCATGCCGGTGAATATACTATTGAACAAATTATTGCCCAAGTAAAACAAGTCAATGGTGAAATCAAGCCACTGCGCCTGTTTCACCGTTGGCCGGTCAGAACGCCGCGTCCTTATTTTAATCGTGATCATGCGGTGGTTCCGTTACTGACCGGTCAACGTATTTTAGATACTTTTTTTCCCTTGCTGAAAGGTGGCAAAGGCGCTGTACCCGGGCCATTTGGTGCGGGGAAAACCATGTTACAACAACAAATTGCGCGGTGGGCTAATGCAGATATTGTGATTTATGTAGGTTGTGGCGAACGTGGCAACGAACTGGTTGATATTCTAGAAACTTTTCCCACCCTCACCGATCCACATACCGGTCGTTCTTTAATGGAACGCACGCTGTTAGTGGCGAATACTTCTAATATGCCCGTGGTGGCTCGAGAAGCTTCCATCTATGTTGGCGTCACGATTGCTGAATATTACCGTGATTTAGGATATGATGTCGTGATGGTGGCCGATTCAACCAGTCGTTGGGCGGAAGCCTTACGCGAAGTAGCAGGACGGTTAGGGCAAATGCCGGTGGAAGAAGGTCATCCAGCCTATCTCGCCTCTCGACTCGCTGCCTTTTACGAACGTGCCGGCCGGGTGACGACTTTAAGCGGTCAAAAAGCGTCGGTGACCCTGATTGGTGCAGTTTCACCACCGGGTGGTGATTTTTCCGAACCAGTGACCAGCCATACTAAAGAAATTGTGCAAACCTTCTGGGCTTTATCAAAAGAACTCGCGGATGCTCGCCATTATCCTTCGATAGATTGGAATGATAGCTTTTCTGCTTATGTCAATATTGCCCAACAGTGGTGGGCGAAACAAATCGATCCTCACTGGTTGGAATATCGCAATGAAGCTTTAAAACTACTGGCTCATGCGGATGAATTAGCCCGGATTGTTAATCTCGTGGGACCCGAAGCACTCTCAGCAACTCAACAGTGGGTATTAATCAGTGCGGCGCTGATTCGCGAAGGAGTGTTACAACAAAGTGCGGTAGATGAAATCGATAGTTTTTGTTCACCCGAAAAACAAATGTTGCTCCTGAGTCTCATGCTTAACATTTACCATCAAGGGATGGCTTTGCTTGAAAGCGGTATTCCTGTGCAACAATTAGCTGATTTACCGCTGCTGGCTCAAGCAAGACGGCTGAAATCTCAATTTCGGAGTACCGAACTGGATAAATTGCACCAGTTTGAACAAACAGTGAGAACCCAGTTTAATAAAATTCGAGTGGAATATGGGTATGAAACCACCGAAACGGTCGCGGTGTAAAATCCCATCTTTTGGTCGGTTGGACAATGTAAACTCAATGAGTTACGAGTAAAACAACGGCGATTTTTTGAGTTCTTTTACAGTCTCCAAGTTTGGGAACGAGGGAAAAATCTCGGTTTTAATCTCGGTTATCAGACAGGTTGTGCTTAATCTGACCGACGATTATTGAAGGTGTTGACGGTTTCATTGCTACTTTTTGGCCATAAGTTAGAACTCGCCATAGCCATTCTAAAGGACCAAAACGGTAATGTTTCAGCCAAAAAGTACTCAGTAGGAATAATCCAATATAAATTGCAATTGTAATCCACAATTGAGTCCCAGGCCCTATTTTACTATAAAGTCCAAAACCATAACCATAAAAGAGAAGACTTAAGATAAAGTTACTCAGGAGATAATTACTAAGTGACATTTTACCCACTGCAGCAAATGGTGCTAATGGTTTTTTCCAATTCTTTTTATGAAATAAAAAAGTGATTATAAAAATATAAACTATTCCCATAGACAACCCACTAATTGGGTAAAATGCCTCGGCAAAAAAATCAAAATGGGCGCTTAATAAATGGGTGATAAAAGCTACCACAGTAGCATAAAGACCCAGGTTAGTTATAATAGGCCAATTATCGTCAATATGCTGAAAGATCTTCCTCTTTTGTAGCCAAGCACCCAATAAAAAAATAGCAAATAGGTGAAGATAATAAGTTAAATATCTAATAAAATTGGCAAAGTTAACTGGCTTGACAATACCAGCTAAAGAAACCAAATAATAATCTTGTAGGCGTTGCTCCAGAATTTGCATAAAAGAACCATAATGATAAATTAAATCCATCTCATCTTCGTTACTAAAATTAGATATTTCGGTTGCAGTAGTCGGATCTTCTTCATGGGACTCACTTATTGCACTTTCATCGGTTGCCTCTACCATGACTTCATCTGGATAGTAGTCATTCTGCCAATGATAATAAGCTAATCCGATATGAATCATTGTTAACACTAAAAAAAAAGTGTAGATAATCATAAGTAATAAACGAGCCGATAGCTTGTAAAAGAGAACTAAACCTAACCCTAATACAGCATAAACAACTAATATATCTCCCCACCAAATGAAAACAACTTGTACCGCACCAAAAAAAAATAATATGACCATCCGACGGATAAATAAACGGATGGGATCATTGCCTTGTTTAGCCATATTTTCCATAAACAAAATAGCGCTTAAGCCAAACAGTAAACTGAAAATAGGGTAAAATTTATCCGTAGCAAATAAGTAGATAAAATTAGTGACGATATAATCCCAAGTATTGGTTTTAAAGGCGAAGTCTGATTCTGATATCCAAATAGGTGAGTTAAGTGAAGGGGCATTCACTAATAAAATACCGAATAGCGCTAATCCTCTGATTACATCAAGTAGCACAATTCTTTCATGGGGCGCCGTTGGAGTTGTTAACTGATTATTTTTCATCACTAATTTCTCTGTTATTCTATAAAACGATTGCCCATTCATAAGGCATATAATATGCCAAACCTTTTAAAAACAAGATGATATCTTGATTTGTTGCCAATCGTTTATTCAGTTACCAGTTATCAACGAAATCGGTTTTTTCATATGGATTACCCCTTTTGACCAAAGGGGGGGGGCTAGGGGGGATTTTTATTACTTCAAACACCTTATTGATTTTACTTAGATACTTGAGTTCAGTACCCAATTCATTTCGCTTAAATACTTAAGTCCAACTAACAAGATATCATGGCGATTCCTGCTGGATATGGTTTTGTAAAACTTCAATAAAAATTGAACCATAACGGTTTAATTTATGAGTTCCAACCCCGGATAATCGAGAAAATGCTTCTAAATTCAAAGGGCGGTATTGCACCATGGCTTTCAAAGTACTGTCATGAAAAATCATATAAGGTGGAATATTTTCCGCTTGAGCCAATTCTAAACGTTTAGCACGCAAGGATTCCCATAAAGTTTTCTCCTGATCAACGAGCATTGGAGGTAAAGAACGGTGGTATTTTTTAGCTCGTTTTGGCGATAAACTAATTTCTTTACGCAAGTATAAAGGGTGTTCACCACGCAACAGGGGACGTGCTTTTTCAGTCAGTTGAATACTACCATGACCATTCATATCAATGGTTACAAAACCATGTGCCAGCAATTGGCGAAAAACGGAATGCCATTGTTCTGCATTTAAGTCTTGACCAATTCCAAACGTACTGACACGGTCGTGTCGATATTTTTTAATCCGCTCATTAGTTTTACCCAGTAATATTTCAATAAGGTAGTGAACACCAAATCGTTGACCCGTTCGATAAACACAAGAGAGCGCTTTTTGCGCCGCTTGGGTACCGTCCCAGGTCGCTGTCGGTTCTAAGCAAGTATCACAATTACCACAAGAAGAAGGAAATTGCTCGCCAAAGTAAGTCAGCAAAACTTGCCGACGACAGTTCGTAGTTTCACAATAACCGAGCATAGCTTCTAGTTTATGTTTTCTAACTCGATTACGCTCATTGTCTGCTTCGGCAGCAAAGATTTTTTTTAGCATGATTAGCTCTTGTAAACCATAAACCATCCACGCTTCAGCCGCTAAGCCATCACGTCCGGCTCTACCGGTTTGCTGATAATATTCTTCTAGACTTTTGGGTAGATCTAAATGAACGACAAAGCGAACGTTAGGTTTATCGATGCCCATTCCAAAAGCGATGGTTGCGACTACAATGACACCCTCCTCATATAAAAACCTTTGGAGATGATGTTGACGAATTTCTGAATCCAGTTCAGCATGATAAGGTAAAGCTAACCAACCTTGTTGAGATAACCATTGTGCAATGCTTTGAACCGTTTTCTTTTTTAAGCAATAGATAATACCGGCTTCACCTCGGTGTTGTACCAAAAACTGTAAAAGTTGCTGACGTAATTGTGATGTTCTAAGCGTGACGCGATAACCAATATTGGGTCGATTTAAGCTGGTCTTGAATACTTTGGCCGATTTTAAAGCTAAATAATGGGAAATATCGTGTTGAGTTGGAATATCAGCAGTGGCAGTCAGGGCAAGACGTGGCACCGTCGGGAACCGCTCCGGTAAAATAGCTAACTGGATATACTCGGGACGAAAATCATGTCCCCATTGCGAAATACAATGCGCTTCATCGACGGCAAATAAAGCAATTGGAGTCGTTTCAAGAAATTCGAGAAACCGAGGGGTAACGACTTTTTCCGGGGAAACATAGAGAATATCCAATTGATTTTGGCGTAACTGCTGGGTTACTCGATAAGCTTCCGCTGGCGGTAAACTGGAATTGAGGGTAGCGGCGTGGATACCCAACTGCTGTAACGCACTGACTTGGTTTTGCATTAAAGAAATCAAGGGAGAAATAACGATAGCGATTCCAGGTCGGAGGAGTGCCGGTATTTGATAACATAAAGATTTACCACTCCCCGTGGGCATAAATATGAGCGCATCACCCCCGGCGAGAACATGATTGATAATATTTTCTTGTTCACCACGAAATTGGGAGAAACCAAAGACCGTTTGTAAAATTTCTAAAGGTGATGAAAAAGTCATTTTATACGACCTACCTTTATGAAAAAAAAGGCATTATCATTTTTACCTGGATTGAAATAATAATTGTACTCGATAACTTTTTATTTAGCCAAAAAGTATCGATCATTTTAAATGATAAAGCCACCCCCAAGCGAACGTTGCTCGAATGGAGATATGGTGAAATAGAGAGTAAACTAGCTAACCAGTAGGATGCGTTAGGTTCAAAGGAAAACGCACCAACCCTTTGAATGGTAATCGATTGGAGGGGTTATTGAAAGGTTTAAAGGAAGGGTGTGTTATGTTTCGCTAACGCACCCTACCCTGGCTAAATACGATGTACTACGATAGCATAATATCAAGCGTTTTTCTTCCTCGTTCCCACGCTCTGCGTGGGAATGCCTGCCTTGACGCTCCAGCGTCTACTAACTGCACCGCACCGCTGGAGCGGTGCAATACGCATTCCCACGCTCCAGCGTGGGAACGAGAGAAAATTTCTAAAGGTGATGAAAAAGTCATTTTATACGACCTACCTTTATGAAAAAAAAGGCATTATCATTTTTACCTGGATTGAAATAATCATTGTACTCGATAACTTTTTATTTAGCCAAAAAGTATCAATCATTTTAAATGATAAAGCCACCCCCAAGCGAACGTTGCTCGAATGGAGATGACGAGAGCATTGCCTTGATAAGTCCATTGGAACGGTTTGGCTATGGGTGCGGTGGTCGTATTCGATCGCCTTATTTCAGCCAAGGTGTATTAGTTCCGCCCTACGCTTGCTTGGCTAATAAGTAGAGTGCGTTAGACGTCAGCCGTAACGCACTAATCATTTGAATGGTAATCGATTAGAAAGGTTTTTCCTCGTTCCCACGCAGAGCGTGGGAATGCCTGCCTTGACGCTCCAGCGTCTGCTAACTGCACCACACCGCTGGAGCGGTGCAATACGCATTCCCACGCTGGAGCGTGGGAACGAGAGAACAAGAGAATAGTGCGTTACGCTTCGCTAACTTACCCTACCCTGACTGCATAGTTAATCATCATCAATCAATAGGGGGGTCACATATTATTTCTGAACAATTTATCGGTAGTGGCGGATAAGACTCGATGTTAAGTTTTATTTGCGCTTGATTTATTCCATTGAAGTAAAAAAACGCTTTGCAACTCCCATAGGTAGAACCAAACTGAAAATTCTGAACTCGGGCTGAATACACTCCTTCATCAGGTAGATCATTGTAATAATAAGTTTCATTTGGAAATGACCAAGGTGAAATTTGCCAGGAAAATGGAGAACATTCTCTTTTTATATCTAACTGAACTAAGACATTGTTTAGACGTACATTATTCCTGAATATTTCAACGACCAAATCTGGAACAGGATCAACATCTAATTTCTCTAAGGTACTGGCGAGTACCGGAAAAGCTAATTCACACAACACCAATCCTACACCTATCAAATTCACAAACCTCATAATTTATCTCCTATTTTAAAGAAAGGAACCCTGATTTTATCGCAAGCGTATTCTGGATGAAGCGAAAAATACACTTGCATCCATCATAAAACTCGTTTAAATTACATTGCTAATATAACTTACCAACCTAAATTTTTTAACTAATGCACATTACCCATTCCATTATTTCTGAATTACTCAAATCCTTAACTCCAGGAATGCCAACCATGTCTCGCACTGCTATTGATGACCAATTTGCTGAAGCGGAAACCTATTTTGATTTGAATAAACTTTATAAAGATCTGGCTTCTGCTAAAGGCAAACGCTTAACTCCAACAGAAAAAGTTCACTTGCGCGGATTATTATGCGGTCATAGTCCGGCTGAAATTGCTGAAAAATTAAATAAAGCTAAAAATAGTGTCGAAGTCGATTTAAGCAGCACAGTTTACCAATACATTAAAAGTCTGCTTAACAAAGAAAGTCAGGAAGTTGGTAATTGGCGTGATATTTGTGAATGGTTAAAAGAAGCCGGTTATGAACAGCCTTTTAAAGAAAGGCAAATGACAGCTACCTTACCTACTCAAGCGACTGTCAATATAGAGATGGTTAAGAGGAATAAAATACTAATTGACATTAACCTTCGTATAGTTGCACCTTTCCCCACCCTGCCAAAAAATTCCCACCCTACCAATACCATAGATAACGATGAGTAAGATATTCTCGAAGTAAAATCAAATTATTGCTAGCTTCAAACATCCTCTCTCTTAGCTTTACATCGTACCTAATTGAATTTTTTGCTAAATATTAGATAATTTGAATTCCTGAATTTCGCTACGCTACATCCAGGCTACATTCTAGCGCAATCGCTAATCCTATAAAATTAAAGTATTTTGGTCAAATTCACTACTGAGTTTATAAAAATGATAGAATAATATTATTTTAACTTTCTGGGTGAAGCTATGACGGGAACAACCTATGATTCTAGTAATATTAAGGTTCTGAAAGGACTGGATGCCGTTAGAAAACGACCCGGCATGTATATTGGTGATACTGATGATGGTACTGGTTTACATCATATGGTATTTGAAGTAGTTGATAATGCCATTGATGAAACGCTGGCGGGTTATTGTAGCAAAATTACGGTACAAGTTCATCGTGATCAATCGGTTACTGTTATTGACGATGGTCGGGGTATTCCGGTCGATATTCATCAAGAGGAAGGTCGTTCTGCCGCTGAAGTGATTATGACGGTATTACATGCCGGTGGTAAATTTGATGATAATTCTTATAAAGTATCCGGTGGTTTGCATGGCGTAGGGGTTTCGGTGGTGAATGCACTGTCGGAGGAATTGTATCTAACTATCCATCGGGAGGGTAAAACTCATCAACAAAGTTATCGTTTAGGTGTTCCGTTAGCGCCACTAGCAGTTACTGGGGAAACAGATAAAACCGGTACCGAAATTCGCTTTAAGCCCAGCACCACTATTTTCGGTGATACTGAATTTCATTATGACATCATTGCTAATCGGTTACGCGAACTGTCTTTTTTAAATGCCGGAGTACGAATTCATTTACTCGATGAACGCACTGGTAAAGAAAATTATTTTGAAGATCAAGGTGGAATCCGTTCTTTTATCAAATTACTCAATCTTCATAAAACGCTTTTGCATAACACGGTTTTTTATACTAATTCCCAAAAAGAGGGAATTGCGTTGGAAGTCGCCATGCAATGGAATGATTCTTATCACGAAGCGGTATTTTGTTTTACTAATAATATTCCTCAACGCGATGGTGGGACTCATTTAGCCGGATTTCGGGGTGCTTTGACCCGTACTTTTAATAACTATTTAGAGAAAGAAGGTTTTATTAAAAAGGCCAAAGTGATTACCAGCGGCGATGATGTCCGGGAAGGTTTGACTGCGGTCTTATCAGTGAAAATGTCCGATCCAAAATTTTCTTCGCAATCGAAACATAAATTGGTCTCGAGTGAAGTAAAAACGGTAATTGAAGCCGTGTTAGCAGAGAAATTAGATGAATTCTTATTAGAAAATCCGAATGATGCTAAAAGTATCGCCGGTAAAATTATTGAAGCGGCGCGTGCTCGCGAGGCAGCTCGGAAA
Organism: Thioploca ingrica; assembly: GCA_000828835.1. Lineage (GTDB taxonomy): Bacteria > Pseudomonadota > Gammaproteobacteria > Beggiatoales > Beggiatoaceae > Thioploca > Thioploca ingrica. The sequence continues at coordinate 1,452,483 of AP014633.1, read as the reverse complement.
GCACGGGAAATGACGCGGCGGAAAACGGCTCTCGATATTGCTGGACTGCCGGGTAAGTTAGCGGATTGTCAAGAAAAAGATCCGAGCTTGTCCGAACTATTTATTGTTGAAGGTGATAGTGCCGGCGGTTCAGCCAAACAGGGGCGAGATAGGAAATATCAAGCCATTTTGCCGTTGAAAGGTAAAATCCTCAATGTCGAAAGAGCGCGGTTTGATCGGATGTTAGCTTCGGTAGAAGTGGGAACTTTAATTACGGCGTTAGGCTGTGGGATTGGTAAAGATGAATATGATCCTAACAAATTACGTTATCATCGCATTATTATTGCCACCGATGCGGATGTGGATGGCAGTCATATTCGTTCGTTATTGTTAACTTTTTTTTATCGGCAAATGCCGGAACTCATTGAAAGAGGACATATTTATATTGCACAACCGCCGCTGTATAAAGTCACTAAAGGTAAACAAGCACGATATGTTAAGGACGAGACCGCACTCAATGAATATTTGATGACCCTGGCTTTGCAAAATGCGCAGTTATTTATTGATCCGCAATCGGCACCGTTGAGTGAATCAGAATTAGCAACCTTATTTCGACATTATTTGAAAATTCAAGATATTATCAACCGCTTATCCCGCCAATGGCCGGCAGCAGTTTTAACCACGATGATAGAATTACCGGTTTTAGAACCGGCGCATTGGCAAAATCAGCCTGAGATTCAAGCTTGGGTAGATCGCTTAGTCGGCAAGTTAGAGAAAACGCCTCATCATTATTATCAACTGACCGTTGAGCCGGTTGAAGAAGGTAATCAATTTATTATTCATATTACCCAATTCTCCTATGGCATTGAAACGATTTATAGTTTAAGCAACCGTTTTTTCAAAACCGCAGAATATCAAGCCATAATGACTTTAGCTAACCAATTGAATGATTTGTTAAAACCGGGTGCTTATATTCAACGAAACGAAAAGCAACAGCCAGTACAGTATTTTAAAGAAGCGGTTAACTGGTTAATAGCCGAGGCACAACGGGGTATACATATTCAACGTTATAAAGGTTTAGGTGAGATGAATCCTGAACAATTATGGGAAACAACGATGAATACGGAAACCCGTCACTTGTTGCAAGTTCGCATTGAGGATGCCATTACCAGTGATGATATTTTTACGACTTTAATGGGCGATCAAGTGGAACCCCGCCGGGAATTTATTGAGAAAAATGCGCTGGCGGTGGTTAATTTGGATGCTTGACTAATTGATGGTATTAAAGCGTCGCAACATATTAATTTATTGAAATAATTAAATTATCTATTGCAACAGTGTAAATCCTAGCTATAAATGAGCACACCAATAAAGCAACTATACTTTACCCCTAAAGAATACCTTGAACTGGAAGGACACAGCCCGTTTAAGCATGAATATCAACGGGGGCTTGTTTATGCGATGGCTGGTGGTAAGAAGAAGCACGTTAAAATAACGACTAATCTAGGTTCATTATTATCAGTTCATCTGTTCAATTCACCTTGTTCAGTATATGTAGCCGATATGAAAGTAAGAATAACAACCGCAGATTGTTATTATTATCCTGATATATCGGTTACTTGTAGCGAAACTGATTTAGGAAATGATGATGATAATTTTATTCTGGCACCCAAGTTAATTATTGAAGTGTTATCTAAATCAACCGAACAGTTTGATAGAACAGATAAATTTTCAGATTATCAACAAATACTTGAATTAGAAGAATATGTTTTAGTGAGTCAAGATAAAGTGCAAGTAGAATGTTATCGAAAGCAAGAAGGTGAATGGGAAGGCCACTATTACCAAAGGGGGGATATTGTAGAAATAGTAAGTATAGGCTTTAAATGTCCTATAGAACAAATTTACACTAAGGTGCTAGGATTTATTGGTGTTTAATTCACTAATGGAAATTTTGCTTGTACTAAGTTATTTTTTCTTTAGTCAGATTTTTTTGTTACAGTGGTCTAGTGATAACTTCTGGCGATTTCACACGTTCTTGCAGAGTTACTTGATCTTTCTCAATCAGCCTAAAAACCAGTTGGAAAGGGGGCAACTGGTTTTATGGTATGAATTTCCTTAATTTATTCTTTGTCAACCCTACCCCAAATTATTCAGGAAATACCCCGGTTGAGAGATATCTATCGCCGCGATCACAAATAATGACAACAATAACGGCATTGGCTACTGTTTGGGATAATTGCAAGGCACCGGCGACAGCACCCCCGGAGGAAATGCCTGCAAAAATGCCTTCCTGTATCGCTAGATCTCGTGTCGTTTTCTCAGCAGCGGCTTGATCGATATCAATAATTTGGTCAAGTTGTTTGTCATCAAAAATTTTCGGTAAATAGGCTTTTGTCCAGCGGCGAATGCCAGGAATTTTAGCCCCTTCAGCGGGTTGTAAGCCAATAATTTGAACCGCTGGATTCATTGCTTTCAAATAACGTGAAGTACCCATGATAGTGCCAGTCGTTCCCATAGCGCTGATAAAGTGAGTAATTTTACCTTGAGTATCACGCCAAATTTCTGGTCCCGTCCTGCGGTAGTGAGCTAATGGATTATCAGGATTATCAAATTGATTCAGGATGTTACCTTTACCTTCTTTTTCCAGTTGCAATGCTTTATCTCGTGCTTCTTCCATGCTACCGGCGGCAGAAACAAGAATAATTTCAGCACCAAAGGCTTTCATTAACATCCGCCGTTCGACACTCATATTTTCTGGCATGATGAGCACCATGCGGTAACCCTTGATTGCGGCTGCCATCGCTAACGCAATTCCGGTGTTACCACTGGTTGCTTCAATCAGAGTATCACCTGGCTTGATTTCTCCACGGGCTTCAGCTTCTTGAATCATGCTTAAAGCCGGTCGATCTTTTACCGAACCCGCCGGATTATTACCTTCTAATTTAGCTAAAATAACATTACTGGTGTTGCCGGGTAACCGTTGCAATCTGACCAGTGGGGTGTTACCAACAAAGTGTTCAATAGTGGGAAATTGCATGGTGAAGTACCTAATGGTTATTGATCAGAAAATTGACTTGCTCTTAAATAAGTTAGCGGTTTCGCTACTGCTAAATTCATAGTGAAGTTAACGATCTAGTAAGCTGTCTGGTAACAAGGGCTTACAACCTCTTGTTACTTGGAAGTCTCTACATCTTTAGCACTGGATATAACATAAAATGGAAAGAACATAATAACATTGTAATCTTTTCAGGGTATAGTTCTTAGCCGAAAGACGCGGCTCGCACCCTACTTGACAGCAAAGTGTTCTGTAGTTAAAAATAAAAGTGCAATTATTTCAACCAGTTAGTTTTTCAGCCGGCAGAATTAATATTAATTTAAATCAATTAATTATAAATTAACTGTGTCATTCATGATTAAATTATCATACTTGTTATAGTTAGCAATTTTTAGTAGAATTGCAGGTTTGTTTAATGCAGACAAGAATTTTACCATTCCAAAATTTAAAGCATTATGAAACCTGACATTCATCCTCCTTATAACGAAATTAATGTAACTTGTAGCTGTGGTAATACTTTTACAACTCGGTCAACGGCCGGCAAGGACCTACACTTAGAAGTTTGCTCGGCTTGCCATCCATTTTATACGGGTAAACAAAAAATTGTTGATACTGCTGGGCGAGTAGATAAATTCCGTCGTAAATATAATAAGAAGTAGTATTTTTCTACTTAATTGTTGTTTAAAACTCACGCCAAACTACATCAGTTAAAAAGCAATTTTTTAAGGGTTGAGTTATGGCGTGAAATTAAGCAGTTAGCTAGTTTTTATTTCATTTAACTCAATCGACCTATCTCCAGAAAGCCCATTTTAACCACCCAGATACTGAAAACTCTCCCCCTGGTTATTATAATCTCACGTCACACACCTAACGATTTTTCTCCAGTTTCCCTTTGCCAAAGGGAGGTAGATCGGCCGTGCGTAACAATTATAATAATGAAATTCCAATACCGGCTCTGATAAGTATTTGTGTTAGAATAAAACCAAATTAGATTGGCTGAGTTAAACTGATTATTAATAAAGGGAAATAATATGGATTTTGGGATTCAACACGCTTGGGCACAAACCACATCCACTCATACTAATCCGGATGCAAGTTTTATCAATCTTGTTATAATGATTTTGTTATTTGTGGTATTTTATTTTTTGTTAATACGACCTCAAACTAAACGAGTTAAAGAACATAAACAAATGGTAGATTCACTCAAAAAGGGAGACGAAGTGGTGACGCAAGGTGGACTATTAGGTCGAATCACGCATTTGGATGACTACTTTATTGCTCTCGAAATTGCCCCCAATCTCGAAGTCAAAGTACAACGTCAAGCAGTAGCCACTATTGTGCCCAAGGGAACCCTGAAAAACACGCTATAAACTCTGGCTATTTTCCCGTAAACTAGCTGACTTTTCAAGCTGCTACATTATATAACTGGTCATGTTAACACTTCATCCTTTTTGAAAGGATAAGTCACAACGTGAGTTATTCGGTTAAGGGATATCAATTTGTTTTAATCTGAATTTATCAATATATCTATGAACCAATATCCACTGTGGAAATATTTATTTATTATTGCCATTATTTTTATCTGCGCTTTATATGCATTACCTAATCTGTTTGGTGAAGATCCGGCAATACAAATTTCACCGGCTTATGCTCGAAACATGAAAATTGATGCCACCATCCAAACCAAAGCGGAATCTGCTCTTAAACAAGCTAATCTCGCTTATATTGGGATTGAACAAACGGCTAATCAACTCTTAGTCCGTTTTAAAGATACGGATACCCAATTGAAAGCATATTCAATTTTAAAAGAAGCGTTGCCAGAATATATTGTGGCGCAGAATCTCGCTTCAGCTATACCCCATTGGTTAACTCAAATTGGAGCTGAACCTATGTATCTTGGTCTGGATCTGCGAGGGGGGATTCATTTTCTGATGCAAGTCGATATGGAAGCGGCTATTAAACAAGATGAAGAAGCTTACATCAACGATTTGCGGACTCTTTTTCGGGAAAAAGAATTACGCTATAAAGGGATTAATCGAGTTGTCGGTAAAAGTGGTGGAATTCAAATGAGTTTTTCAACTCTGGACATGCGCGATCAAGCCAAAAAATTAATCGCTAGTAATTTCGATGATTTGCGCATTACCGAAAAGGAAGGAACCGAAGAATATAGTTTATATCTCACCTTTACTGAAGTTGCTTTGAAACAACGTCATCAAAAAGCTTTAGAGCAAAATATAACGACATTGAGTAATCGGATTAACGAATTAGGCGTTTCTGAACCCATTATTCAACGCCAAGGCGAGGATCGCATCGTGGTGCAATTACCCGGGGTTCAAGATACCGCACGGGCTAAGGAGATCTTAGGTGCCACAGCCACTTTGGAATTTCGTTTAGTAGCAGAAGGTGATGCCAACCAACACAATGGACGTTTGTACAAGCGCCGTGATGGAAGCCCCGTTATGTTACAACGACAGATTATTGCCACCGGTGATCAAATCAATGATGCAGCCGCAACGATTGATCAACGGACTGGAAGTCCAGCCGCAGTGGTACGTTTAGATAATAAAGGTGCAAAACGGATGCTCGATACCACGAGGAAAAATGTGGGTAAACCCATGGCGGTTGTTTTTATTGAATACAAAGCAGAAACTAAGACGATTGAAGGTAAAGAAGTTATTCAACATAATAAAACCGAAGAAGTGATCAATGTTGCTACTATTCAAGAAGAATTTGGTAAGCATTTTCAAATTACCGGTTTGACTTCCAGTGAGGCTAATAATCTCGCTTTATTATTGCGTGCCGGTGCTTTAAAAGCGCCGATGGAAATTGTGGAAGAGCGCACGATTGGTCCCAGTTTAGGTCAGAAAAACATTAATCAAGGATTACTGGCTATTATGCTTGGTTTTGTAGCGGTCATTTTATTTATGGTGATCCGTTACCATATTTTTGGGATGGTTGCTAATTTTGCTTTATTGATGAATGTGATCATTTTAGTGGCTTTATTGTCACTGATCCAAGCGACTCTCACGCTGCCCGGTATGGCCGGTATTGTGTTAACTTTGGGGATGGCAGTGGATGCCAATGTCTTAATTTATGAACGTATCCGCGAAGAATTAGCCAATGGTAATAGTCCACAATCCAGCATTCAAGCTGGTTTTGAAAAAGCATTTGGCACTATCGCTGATTCTAATATTACCACTTTAATAGCCGGTATCGTGTTATTCAGTTTTGGCACTGGACCAATCAAAGGTTTTGCGATTACGTTGTCTTTAGGTATTATCACTTCGATGTTTACTGCCATTATGGTTAGTCGCGCCGTGATCAACTTTTTCTATGGTGGTAGAAAGTTAGCCAAATTACCGGTTTAACTGGTTTCTACCATAGACGACATCAATGATAACAATTAAGCAGCCGTGATAACAAACGTGGTAATCATTTAACTCAATGAGAAAACAAGCATGCTTTTAACTCGATTTGATTATAAATATAATTTTATGGGCATTCGCCATATAGCGATGGCCTTTTCTGTTGTGCTGATAACGGTAAGTATCATTTCTTTTTTCGTTCGGGGTCTGGCTTTTGGCCTAGATTTTACCGGGGGTACTTTGATTGAAGTCGGTTATAAACAGCCGGTGCAACTGGAAAAAATTCGCACTAACTTACACAATAATGGCTTTGCGGATGCGGTATTGCAATATTTTGGTACCGACCGCGATGTGATAATTCGTTTAGGTCAACACGAAGAATCTAAAGATAATCGACTCAGTACCCAAATTTTGAAAATTCTGCAAACCGATGGCGAAGCGCTTGAAATGCGTCGAGTTGAATATGTGGGTCCTCAAGTGGGTAACGAGTTGATTGAAAAAGGTGTACTGGCGGTGATTTATACCTTAATCGGTATTTTAATTTATGTGGCTTTGCGGTTTGAATATCGCCTGGCTACGGGTGCAATTGTGGCCTTACTTCATGATCCCATTCTTATAGTTGGTCTGTTTTCTTTATTTCAATTAGAATTCGATTTAACCGTATTAGCGGCGATATTAGCCGTGATAGGGTATTCTATTAATGATACTATTGTCGTCTATGATCGGATTCGTGATAACCTGATTAAAATGCGCAAACAATCGGTGATTGATGTGATGAATACGTCTATTAATCAAACTCTCAGCCGAACGGTGATGACTTCTACCACGACTTTGCTAGTCGTCGTAGTGTTATTTTTCGTTGGTGGTGAGTTAATCCATGGGTTTGCCTTGGCTTTAATTGCCGGTATTGTTGTTGGTACTTATTCATCGATTTATGTTGCTAGTGCTCTCGCATTAGAATTAGGTGTGAGTAGAGAGAACCTCATGCCAGTACCCAAAGAAGGTGCTAATATCAAAACCCCCTAAATACAAAAAATTAAAGAGAGATTAACATCGGATCTCAGTCAAACAACCGAGATTGTATTTTTGAGTTATGTTTCGATCTTACCGAATGGGTTACACTCAATTAATTTAAATAAGGAGATATTTGCATGGCAACCCCGCAAGAGAATACGGTAAACCGCATGGCCACTGATTTACTGGTTGCACTGGTTCATAATAATCGCTTAACCCCCCCTCATCATGATAACCAAACCGAACTAGCCAAACTACAAAGTAAAATGCTTAACGAAGCCTACCAAGGTTTGGTAGAAATGATTAAATCAATCAAAATTAAAGAGGTTTCACTCAAAAGAATGGCCACAGATGTGTTAGTTGCGGCGATTCATAGTAATCGTTTTCATCCTAATTTAGTGGCACCGGAACATATCACTGCAGAACAAATAAAAATATTAACTGGTGCCTACCAAGATCTTATAGAATCTTTCATGGGCGTAAAAGAAAGTTAATTTCAGCTAGAATGACAACACCGTGGATTTGCTAAGATTCAGAGCCTGAAATCAGTTTTTGCCACCATTTTCTGGTTATTAACAAACAACCATTGGATAATAAAATGGTACGGTGTTGTTCCATTTCATTGGTTAATTAACCTGCCAATTGCTTTAACTCTTGAAAAATTAAGGAGTCATCATAGTGCATTTTCGATGTGGTCATGCGAAAGCGAATCAATGGCAGGAAGCAGCACAAGCTTGCTTAATGCAATTGGGTCAGGTAACAGACTCAGATAGTCTCGGTTTTTTATATGTAACCGATTTATTAGCAGACTACCTCACTGAGATTTTAAATTATGTTAAACAACATACTCAAGTACCACACTGGGTGGGCACAGTCGGTATTGGTATTTGCAGTCAGGACCAAGAATATTTTGACGAACCGGCTATAGCCATGATGGTGGGTCAATTTTCTGATCATACTTTTCAAGTATTCACTGAAATTACCGAAGAATTTAAAGAATTCGCTCGCACTCATCAATCTTGGTGTGATAGTAAACGACCGATGTTTGCCGTTGTTCATGGTGATCCACGCAATGACCAAATAAGTAATTTAATATTTCAACTCAGTGAACAGTTAGGGGAAGGTTTTCTGGTCGGTGGGCTGACCAGTTCACGTCACCAAAATTTACAAATTGCGGATGAAGTGATTGAAAGTGAATTATCTGGCGTGTTGTTTTCGAGTGCGGTGGAAGTGGCTACCTGTTTAACTCAGGGGTGTTCTGCCATTGGACCACGTCATCAAATTACTGAGTCGAGTCATAATATTATTATTCGTATCGATGATCGCCCCGCCTTAGATGTCTTTAATGAGGATATTGGTCAAGAGTTTGCAGAAAATGTTAATAAAATAGCCGGTTACATCTTTGCCGCTTTACCCCTGCGTGGTTCTGATACCGGCGATTATATGGTTAGAAATCTCATTGGGATTGATCCAGAACATAAACTATTAGCCATAGGAGATGTCGTCACGCCCGGTATGTCAATTATGTTTACTTGCCGTGATACCCAAACGGCTTATAAAGATTTACTTAACATGCTTAATCGCCTGAAAATTCGTCTCCACGGTAAAACACCTAAAGGCGGTATTTACTATTCTTGTTTAGGAAGGGGAAAAAATTTATTTGGTAAGGGTTCTAAGGAGATCAAAACCATTCAGCGATTGTTGGGTGATTTTCCTCTCGTCGGTTTTTTTGCCAATGGGGAAATTTATCATCAAAGGTTATATGGTTATACGGGGGTATTAACTTTATTTTTATAGAATAGATTATGAATGAACTGCTATTGGGGTTTAGGTCAGTTAATAAGCGCACTAAATAAGCCCCTTGTTATTTTCAGTCTATTATAACAAAGCAACACTTTTAACCCGCGCATAAACCAGCATACCTACCTGTAGTTTTAATAATACGCTCGACTTTTTAGTAATTCTTGCTAAAAGCCGGGTACCACTGGCATCTAATTTAATCATCATTTGTCCCGGTGAATCCTCCACTATTTCTAAAATAGTGGCCGGAAAAATATTGAGAATACTTGAAGAAACTTCATTTTCTACCGCTAAACTGACATCTTTAGCATTAACAACCACACGGACCTTTTGACCTAATGGCAAATTCTCCCGCCGCAAACTTAACTGTCCACCGCTATACTTTAGGTAAGTTAAGTGAAAATATTCATCGTGTTCAACTACTTCAGCTTCTATAACCACACCGGCATCATAGGCGTGCGCGAGTGGTAAATCTAATCGAGTTAATACTTCAGTCAGCGCGCCGCTGCCGATAATTTTTCCTTGCTCAAAGACCAGCAGCGTATCCGCTAAATGCATCACTTCCCACATGGCGTGGGTAATGTACAACACCGGGATAGAAAGCTGTTCATGTAATCTTTCTAAGTAAGGTAAAATTTCCGCTTTGCTGTTCGCATCGAGTGCCGCAAGAGGTTCATCCATCAGTAATAACTTAGGACTCGTGAGTAAAGCGCGTGCAATGGCAACCCGTTGCCGCTCTCCTCCGGAAAGGTGTTCGGGTTTACGCTGAAGTAAAGTGGTGATACCCAGTAAAGTAATGACTTCTTCAAATAGAACTTGGCGTTGTTGAGGTGGTGTACGGTGAAAACCATATTGAAGATTTTTAACGACAGATAAATGCGGAAATAAGCTCGCTTCCTGAAAAACATAACCCAAAGCACGTTGATAGGTGGGCAAGAAAAAATGACGTGACTCATCCTGCCAACAATGGCCATTAATTTCTAAAAATCCTGGTGTTGCCCGTTCTAAACCAGCGACACAACGAATTAAAGTCGTTTTACCAGAACCAGAGGGTCCAAACACGGCGGTTATCCCTTGACCAGGTAAATGAAAACTAACGTCTAGAATAAAATGGCCTTGTTGTAAATGAAATTGCCCCCGTACCACCATATGAGTTAGTATAACCGTTTATTTATCGAATAAAGCGTGAGTAAAATCAAAAATGAAAATAATAATAAAGCGCCAGCCAACCAATGTGCTTGCTGAAATTCCAATCTTTCAACCTGTTCATAAATAGAAATTGATAAAACTTGGGTTTTGCCAGGAATGCTTCCACCTATCATTAAAACAACCCCGAATTCTCCTATCGTGTGAGCAAAAGTGAGAATGGTGGCGGTCAGAAAACCAGGTCGAGCCAAAGGAACCACCACGGTGAAAAAACGATCCAGCGGCGCTGCTCGTAAAGTAGCGGCAACTTCTAGAGGTCGTTTGCCGATAGTTTGAAACGCATTTTGTAGCGGGTGAACAACGAATGGTAAAGAAAACATAACTGACCCGATAACCAAGCCGGTGAAAGTAAATGCTAAATGTCCACCGGTAAGTGATAACCATAAACCGCCAACTAAACCATGGGGTCCAAGTGTTAATAACAAGTAAAAACCGAGCACTGTAGGGGGAAGTACCAAAGGCAAAGCAACAATGGCTTCAATTAAGGTCTTACACCAACATGAAGTATGGGCTAACCACCAAGCTAACGGTGTACCTAAAAAAAGTAATACCAGAGTGGTAACAGTCGCTAACCGTAAAGAAAGTGCAATCGGTGTCCAGTCAATGGAAATATCAAACATAATCCCTTTTTTTCAAAGGAGGAAACCGGAGAAAAATCGTTTGGTACGTAACGTGAGTAACGAAGCAATCGATTTTTTTGTTGGTCTTAAATCAATTGAAATAAGTGGTTTACTAATACCCATCAAGTTTAAATTACTTTTTATAAAAATAAAACCCACGTTTTTCTAATTTTATGTTAAAATTAACTAATTATGTAGTGAAGTAATTGGCGTAATTTAATGGAGTAAAATAATTTCCTGAGAAAAAAGCGAGAGTTCGCTTCAAAGCAACCGGCTTTAAGAATTCAATTTATTGTCAATAAATATATCCTATAATTAAACCGAGTTTAGATGATATTTTAAACTCATTTCAGCGGAAAAGTTACGCATTAAATTGCAAAAATCATTGTTAATTATACCTTATGGAGGGATAGTTATGAACAAGATAGGTCTGTGGATAATCCTATCAGGATGGTTGTTGAGCTTATCAGCTCTAGCACAGGAAGTGGGTTGGATTAACCAGTTTGATGGTCAAACTGAAAATTACTTGCTTAAGCGAGAAAATAAAACGGTACCGGTCGATTTACTCAAGCTATTAGAAGTAGGTGACCAAATTTCAGTCACTGATAAACAGCATAGTATTGAATTAAACTTACAGGGTGGAAATCAAACCGTTAAAGTGACTTACGAAAATTCGCCTTTCTTAATTGAGGCTAATCATCAAGTCCCAGCAGAACTCAGCGAACTGTGGAAATGGACTACAAAACGTTTTGATGAATGGCATCAACTACTAATACAGAAGGAAGAATTAAAGAAGAAACAATTAGAGCAAGAAGCGAAAACCAGGGGAGAAGGTTCGGCGAAATCACCTACTATGTCATTACTGGCTAATGAAAAGCCAGATGTTACACTACAATCTGCTTACCTAGTTGCAGGTAAGCGACCCTTATACTTGCAATGGCATGGAGGTACACCACCTTATCGAGTAACTATCAAGAAACGTCTTGATGAATTGTTAACTCTAACCACTGAGCAAACCATGATAACAACAGAAGCCATCACTTTTGATGCAAACAGTCCTTACCGGGTAGAGATTATCGATGCTAAAAACAACGCATTTAAGGGTGGATTCAGAGCCGTTAACCCAGAAAGTCTACCCACTCATCCAGAAGCATTGCCAACTAACAAGTTACCGGAAGTTGTTTATCAAACCTTACAAGCCATTTGGTTAACAGCACAAAAAGAAGGAAATGAAGAAGAAAGTAAATGGATCTTTGAGGCATATCAACAAATCGCTGCACTGGCTAACCAATATCTACCAGCTCAATTACTACAACAGGCCTTAGCACAAGGAGCTAGACTAAATACTCGTGGCATAAGAGGATAGCAAAAAAAATCCATTAACGATAAAAATAATTTTCGTTTAACTGGGCCTTGTTAGCCTCCCCAACCTTAATCATCCTTAGAAAATAGGGGGTACGGTGATTAAGATTAACAAAGGCCGGAGCTCGTTTGTTAGCTGTCAATTTGAGCTAATTAATCAACCCGTACTACCCGGAACCCCAGCGTGTCTATACGGGTAGTCGGACTGTATTTATTTCTTTTAGTAGTACGTAGTGCGTTTTTATCACTTTTGAAAGAACTACTACGCGCTACTCGTTTAGAACAATCTCCACCTTCCCACATCTGACCTGCTGCTGGCGCATCTCGGTAATTCGGATGAAAACAACTCATGGTCCACTCTAATACATTACCAATCGTATCATTTATACTAAAAGCATTGGCTGGAAAGCTACCCACCGGCGCAGGTCGTTTATTATCCCATTGACTACCACAAATACTACAATTCGCTCTATTCTTGCCAATTTCATATCCCCACCAATAACTCATCTCTGTACCGGCAGCAGCGGCGTATTCCCATTCTCTTTCGCTAGGCAAGCGATATTGATGATCTGTTTGTTGTGTCAACCATTTAGTGTACTCAGTGGCTTCGTCCCAACTCACATTAATAACCGGCTGGTTGCCACGTCCCCAACCCTTATCATCAGGTAAAGCCTGTCCGGTCGCAGCGGCAAATTGATCATATTCTTCAAAGGTAATTTCGTACCGACTGATAGAAAAACTATTCAATGTGACCTCATGTTGTGGGCGTTCATCGTAATAAGGAAGAGAATTTTTACTCCCCATTTTGAATGTACCTCCTGGTAACTTAACCATTAAAGGACCTTGTCCATTTTTTAACGGATCACGATACATTCCAATCGGTTTAACTACAGCTGCTACTGAAGTTTCTTTCTCATCGTTGGTTGAAGAATGACTACTAGCTGCTTTATCAGCTGAAGAGGGTGATGGTTCAGGCTTTGGAGGAGGTGTATCCGTACTCGTTTCACTGGGTCGAGTTAAAGTGTAAGCCGTAAAAAAGCCGATTAGAAGAGCAATGATAGCGACAAAAACCACAGCTATTAACATGCCTTTATTACTTCTACGATGACGTGAAATCAGAGATTGTTCTTGCTCTAATTGTTTTTGTTTTTCTATCATGGCTCGTGCAGCATCGCGTTGTATTTTAAGCAATTCTGCATCTTTCAGTGCTTGTTGACGAACGGCATCTAATTCTTGCTTGAGAGCCAGATGTTCTGCCTCTTTTTTCTTAATCAGTTTAGCCAGTTCTTGTTGTAATCTTTCATCATTCGAGCGGCGCTCCTGAGCGACATAAGCGGCACTTTTTTCAGCTTCTTGCTTTAAGCGGGCTAACTCAGCTTTAGCACGAGTTAATTGTTCGATTTGGGCACGCGTTTTCTTTTGGGCTTCTTCAATCCGGCCAATACGTTCTTCAAGCGCAGTTTTTTCAGCTTCAGTACGTCTAATTTCTTCCGAAGTACCTTCAACCGTTGCCGTACTTCCTTTGGTTGGAACTGCTGGCTTATAAGGAGCACCTTCTCGATCTTTAGCTTGAAGTTTAGCAATAGCAGATTGTAGAGCACTTATCTGGGAAACCAGCTTTTCAGCTTCAGCGGCTTTACGTGTTGCTTCCGCAGTATCTGCTGTTTTAGCTTCAGCTTGTAATTTATTGTATCGTTTAATTAATTTTTGAGCTTCAGCTTTGGCCTGAGTTATTGAAGACACAATTGTATTCCCGCAATTAGTTATTCAAAATCTTGAAGAAGGCAACGCCATAATTGAAGTTAAATTTGATAGGTATTTTATTAATTCAAGTTAGGATGCCAATCCGTTTTCTCCTGACTCGGCTAACTTACTCAGAGTTAGCATTGGTTACCAATAGTCGTTTTTCAATACCCAAACCCAACTGAGTTAACCCAATTTTCTTTTTCTCTAATGAATTGTTGCCGTGACTGGTAAAGTTTTTAGGCAAAGCCAAAGCGATTTGGTTAATTTCCATGTTTCGTGCTCTATTTTGGTAAGAAGAATCAGGTAAGGTCTGAAATTATTGGGTACTTGATTTGGATTTATACTGAAGAACCCGCTACGAAACTCAGAAAAACATATGAAAACGCCCTCTCCAGAAAAACAAGGCCATGAAACTGCCCAAATAAGCGAATAACTACCGCAAGATAACCTTATTTTCCCTATAATTTCTGTTTGCGAGTGCTTTGCAGTGAGTTTACTAAAGTAAAATTTTTTATAATTAATGACATTATTTAATAGCCCCTGATCAACCGATTTTCTTGCTAAGCTAAGCCGTTGACATGCCATTTTATTAACTATAGATACGCTGTGAAAACCAATTAATTTAGGTTGCAAAATAAGCTTTATTTGCATTTTACTTTGATTGGACAACACGTACCTCTTTATTTATAAGTTAGCCCTTAAAGTAATCCTACTTCCTTCCCATTAATAAGAACCCAAACTCAACCCGGCCTTTGTCTTTATCTTAAATTGATTAAATAATCTAATAAAGTAGATTTTCAAATGGTAACCCTATTGGGTGACTCTGTTGCTAGTCTTTATTATTGTCAATATTTTACACTAATATGTTAAAAATAGGGTTCTTTACTTAACCACAAGCTTAGTTAACTAAAAAAGACCTAACTTATTTAAAGATAAATCATTTTTAGGATAAGATACCCCTCTTACTCGGTAAAAGAATTCTCCTTAACCCTCACTTTGGATAATTGAACAGAGTTATTTTAATTATCAATAAACTTTTCTTGCCTATGAACCGAATTAGGCGTTTAACTACATTGGCAGTCAATTTTTCTATGATGATGAACTGGAAAATTACGCCGCAACTGAGCTTGCTTTTCTGGATAAATATCAGCACAGATAACACCAGCTCCTCGATTTAATCGAGTTAATACTATTCCCCAAGGGTCAACAATCATGCTATTGCCATAGGTTTCCCGCCCATTAACATGATAACCTCCTTGGTTAGCCGCAATCACATAACAGAGATTTTCTATAGCACGAGCACGTACCAAAATTTCCCAGTGAGCCTTACCGGTCGTTGCGGTAAATGCTGACGGAACCGCTATCAACTCAACGCCTTGGTCAAGCATACAACGAAATAACTCTGGGAAACGTAAATCATAACATACCGCCAGACCTAAGCGACCAAAAGGGGTATTAATAACTACCGGTTGATGTCCCGCTTCAATGATTTCAGATTCACAATAATGTTCATTAGGCGCCACTGTGACGTCAAATAAGTGCATTTTGTCGTAACGAGCCACACATTGGCCGGTATTATCAAATACTAAACTAGCCGCACAGAATTTATTTGACTCCTTTGCTATGATGGGTACTGTTCCTCCTACCAACCAAACCTCATAACGAGCCGATTGTTGGGCAAGGAAATCTTGGAGCATGCCCGAGCCTGGTGCTTCACTAATATTAGTATTATCACTCGGTTGCATGGCCATTAAAGCAAAATTTTCTGGTAGAATAATAAGGCTAGCTCCCATGTCGACAGCATCGCCAATCAGTCGAGCAACTTCATGCAAATTAGCAGCAACATGAGAACCTGACGCCATTTGTACAGCAGCAACACGATAAATAGACATAGTAATAGGATGATGACTTACTTAAAAAAATAAAATATTATCTACCTTTTTTAAATACCTATTGAGTATAGTGGTAATAAATCAATTAGTTAAAACAATTTTATTGTTTCCTCAATGGATTGAATGGTTATAAAGTTAAATCCCAATATTTACTCAAAACTGAGCTGATGATACCCAAGTCCGTTAAGGAGAACACTAAAAGTTCATTACATTTTAGTATAAAAACATTATTTAGGTGGAATGTTTTTGAAATGATGACCAATAATAATTAATTTTTAGGTTTGCAGAAATGACTCAGTTCTCTCTATTCGCAGTAGGTAGAAGGAGTTATTGTTTGTTAGCTTATGGGTATCGAGCTTTACTTCAAAGTACGAGTAACAATCGATGCAGTGGGTAAATCTATTTATTGTTCTCCAGAATAATTCAAGTGAATTTAGCTAAACAAAGTCACTTTTTAGGAGTTAAATAAAGTGTGTCATTGGTTGTTAAAGTCAGTTACTGAAAATCGTTATATAAGGATCATGATTAAAAGTGTTAATCTCTCAACCAACCCCGGTTGCTTTTCACCAACCCGTTTTATTATTAGAAGTATTAGAGGCGTTAACTATCCATTCCAATGGTATTTATGTTGATTGCACTTTTGGACGCGGTGGACACAGCCAAGCTATTCTTAATCGGTTAGGAAATCAGGGACAGGTATTGGCTTTTGATCAAGATCCCGAAGCGATGTTAGCTGCTCAAACTTTGAGTAAAGTGGATAACCGATTTACGGGAATTCATACTAGTTTTACACAATTAAAACAACCTATTGTAGCACGCAACTGGTTGGGTCAAGTCAATGGAATTTTACTCGATTTGGGGGTTTCCTCACCACAGTTAGATAACCCTACTCGGGGGTTTAGTTTTATGCACGATGGTCCACTGGATATGCGGATGGATCCTGGAAGGGGTGACAGTATCGGAGTTTGGTTATCCCAGGCTACTACTCAACAAGTGGCTCACGTCTTAAAGGAATATGGTGAAGAACGTTATGCTTGGCGGATTGCTAAAGCGATAATAACCGCACGGCAAAAAACCACCCTGACGAGCACGCTCCAACTAGCCAATATTATTGCGGCAGCCCATCCCCATTGGGAAAAAGGTAAACATCCGGCCACACGCTCCTTTCAAGCACTCCGAATTTTCATTAACCGTGAACTGGAAGAATTACAACAAATTTTACCGCAAACCTTAGAGGTACTAGCGCCACAAGGACGTTTGGTGGTTATCAGTTTCCATTCCCTCGAAGATCGAATTGTTAAAAGGTTTATTCGCAACCAAGCAAAAGGTGACACGTTTCCTATTAATATCCCGCTAACCGTAACCGCATTACGCCCACAATTACGCATGATAGGTAAACCTATTTTTCCAAGTACTGAGGAAATTATGGCCAATCCACGTGCTCGTAGTGCGGTATTAAGAGTTGCTGAAAAACGCTAGCATTAAAATTGAATAGTTGAAAATGGATATCAATCTTTACTATGAGAAAGGTATACTGATAACCAACTAACTACCCAAAACCAATTTAAGAAGTGAACCATGATAAAATTTATTTTAAACCTGTTGGGGGGTGTAGTATTCTTTTCATCTTTACAGGTTATTTTAATTCACCAGCAGAATCGATTACAATTTATTGAATTACAAACATTACAACAACAAAGAGAGGTTCTAATGGTAGAGTGGAATCGATTACAATTGGAACAAAGTACTTGGACGCAACCGAGTCGTATTGAAACGATAGCACGTGAGCAATTAAATATGATTCCGCCAGCACCTGATGACATCATGGTGATAAAACCATGACCCAGATATGAGTATAATTCTTTCTATTGAAGATGCGATTCTGAATGCGGTTAACCGCAAGTTATTGGTAAGAACCTTTAGCGTTTGATGCAGTGGTGCCTGTTGCGTTTACTTAATACCCCACCTGACAACCTATCGCCCTCTGCGTTTAAGTTAAAATGAGCGCATTCTAAAATTGATTGTATTAAAATTCTCTTACTCTCAAAAGGAGAACCCCTTGATTCGCAATGGCTTTACCGACTTTAACCCAGTCACTCATGTCATACTCTAACATAGGATTAATAACCAGGTAGATAGACAGCTTACATGTTCTTAAGCGAATTATTAAAGCACATAATAAACCTCCCACCCACTCTAGACCGACCGGTCGCTGGTTTAGCAATAGATAGCCGTGAAATCCACCCGGGTGAAGTATTTGTTGCACTCATTGGGAACCAAACTCAGGGCGAAATCTATATTAAATCGGCTTTGCAACAAGGCGCTATTGCGGTTTTAAAGGAAGCACCCTCGATACAATGGGAACAACTCGCTAACGATATTCCTTGCATTTCTCTGCCACAATTATCGCAACGAGTTGGCGAAATGACAGCACAATTTTATCACTATCCCTCACGAAATATGCGCATCATTGGTGTTACCGGAACCAATGGTAAAACCTCAGTGACTCATATGCTAGCGCAAATTTTACAACAATATATGCCGTGTGGATTAATTGGGACGTTAGGATATGGGACTTATGGTGCATTACAGCCGGGTTTACACACCACCCCAGATGCGATTCGGTTACAAACCCAATTAGCACAATTTCGTGACCAAAACGTGCAAGCTGTAGCGATGGAAGTTTCCTCTCATGCGTTGGTACAAGGGCGGGTGAATGGCGTGATATTTGAAACGGCAGTGTTAACTAATTTAAGTCGCGATCACTTAGATTATCATCACACGATGAGGGCTTATGGAGAAGCCAAACAACGTTTATTTAACACCCCTGGTCTAAAAACGGCGGTAATTAACTACGATGACCCGTTTGGACAACAAGTTTTGGCTAATTTACCTCATAACGTTACCCCGTTAACTTATAGTATTCAACACCCGACAGCCAATATCTATGCTCATATCCAACACTATGACACCAGTGGATGTGATTTAGAAATCCACAGTCAGTGGGGAAATGGGACTTTAGTGAGTCCTTTGTTTGGCCAATTTAATGTAAGTAATTTGTTAGCAACGTTAACGGTATTACTGAATATGGGATTATCTTTACAACAACTTTTGCCACAGCTAACGACAATTCGTGCCGTACCGGGGCGAATGGAACGGTTTGGACAAGCGCGTCATCCGACTGTCATTGTTGATTATGCTCATACACCAGATGCTTTAGAAAAAGTGCTCATCGCACTAAGAGAACATTGTCAACTGGCTGCTTCGCCAATCGAAACCCGTGGAAAATTATGGTGCGTATTTGGCTGTGGTGGTAATCGTGATCGTGGGAAACGTCCTTTAATGGGGGAAATAGCCCAACGTTATGCCGATAAAGTTATCATTACCGATGATAATCCACGCCATGAATCCTCCCAAGCGATTATTAACGATATTCTGTTAGGTTGTCCACAACCGGAAGCAGTGATACCTGAACGTCAACTCGCGGTTCGCTACGTATTACAACAAGCCAAAGTAGGCGATGTGGTTTTAATTGCCGGCAAAGGACATGAAGATTATCAACAAATTGGCGAACAACGCTTCCCTTTTAGTGACAGAACACTGGTAGCTTCCTTATTAACTTAAGCGTAACAGTATTATAACTTATTCATTAGCAAATGTATTATTCTGAATAACCCATGATAGAATTAACTTTAACCGAGATAGCACCAGACTTAGACGCTGTCCTATTAGGACACGATATCAAATTTACTGGTTGCAGTACCGATACTCGAAATCTTCTCCCAGGATCACTTTATGTCGCATTACGTGGTAAACGTTTTGATGGCCATGATTTTATTGTAGACGCTCAACAACAAGGCGCCAGTGCCGTGATGATTGAGCGACCCGTCGCTTGCGCTTTACCCGCCCTACGAGTTAATGATACCCGCATCGCTTTAGGAAAATTAGCCCAGCTCTGGCGACAACGTTTTACTTTACCGGTGGTCGCTATTACCGGGAGTAATGGCAAAACGACGACCAAAGAAATGGTTAAAGCGATTTTAAGCCAGCAAGGTCAAGTACTAGCCACTCAGGGCAATCTTAACAATGAAATTGGTGTCCCCTTGACGCTATTTAACTTGGGAACGGAACATCGCTATGCGGTCATTGAAATGGGTGCCAACCACGCCGGGGAAATTGCCTATTTAACTCAAATTGCTCAACCCACTATAGCCACTATTACCCAATGTGCGCCGGCTCATCTAGAAGGATTTAAAAACGTTCAAGGTGTGGCAATGGCCAAAGGTGAGATTTTCTCCCATCTCTCCATGGGAGGGACGGCTATTATTAATCATGACGATTCTTATGCGCAACTGTGGCAAAAATTGGCTCAACCTCACAATATGAGTAGTTTTGCCCTAAATAATCCAGCTCAAGTGACTGCTCAATCGCTACAACTCAATCCCGACAGTAGCCAGTTTACTTTACACACCCTAACTGGAGATGTGGCTATTCATTTACCTTTACCCGGTCAACATAATATTATGAACGCTTTAGCGGCGAGTGCTTGTGCTTTAGCTTGCAGTTGCTCATTAACGACTATTCAACAGGGTTTACAAAATATGCAGCCGGTAGCCGGTCGGTTGCAACGTTATCGTGGTATCAATGGCATTACTTTAATTGACGATACCTATAACGCCAATCCCGGTTCACTGGATGCGGCACTATCGATATTAACTCAAAATTCTCCCCCTTATTGGTTAGTATTAGGTGATATGAACGAACTGGGTCCACATAGTGCCATGTTTCATCGCCAAGCCGGTCAACAAGCACGCGAAGCCGGAGTGGAACGTCTGTGGACTATTGGCAATATGAGCCGCTATGCGGTAGAAAGTTTTGGTGAAGGTGCATGTCACTTTACTCATCATCATCAACTGATTGAATCTTTACGTAACCAAGTTCCCTTAGGTGCAACGGTATTAATCAAAGGTTCACGAGGAATGCGTATGGAAACAATTGTTCATGCTTTACAGGAAGGCGCCTAATATGTTGCTTTGGCTTAGTGAATATTTGAAATTTTTTTACAGCGGTTTTAATGTTTTTCAATACCTTACTCTAAGGGCTATTCTCGGGGTACTGACGGCTTTATTAATTTCTTTGATTGTGGGACCGTTGATGATACGTAGTTTGAAAAATAATCAAATCGGTCAGCAAGTTCGCCCAGATGGCCCTGAAAGTCATCATCCCAAAGCCGGTACACCGACTATGGGTGGCGCATTAATTTTAATTGCTATCATGATGAGTACCTTATTATGGGCAGATTTATCTAACCGTTTTATATGGATAGCTTTGATTGTCACTTTATTGTTTGGTTTAATTGGCTGGACTGATGACTATCTTAAAATTGCTTTAAAGAATTCTAAAGGATTGTCTGCTAAGCAAAAATATTTTTGGCAATCGGTTATTGGCTTGGGCGCAGCAATCATCCTATTGAAGACAGCCCATTCTCCGGTTGAAACCCAGTTAATTGTTCCCTTTTTTAAACGCATCATTATTGATTTATCACCTTGGGTGTTTGTGCTACTCACCTATTTGGTTATCGTTGGGAGCAGTAATGCCGTTAACTTGACAGATGGTTTGGATGGTTTAGCCATTGTACCGACGGTATTAGTGGCTGGCGCGTTGGGTATCTTTGCTTACGCTACTGGTCATGTCAACTTTGCGAGTTATTTAGGTATTCCACATGTCGTGGGTGTTGGCGAAATGGTCGTATTTTGTGGCGCGATGGTGGGTGCTGGACTCGGGTTTCTTTGGTTCAATACCTATCCGGCGCAAGTGTTTATGGGTGATGTGGGTGCTTTAGCGTTGGGCGCTGCGCTTGGAATTATCGCAGTGGCGATTCGGCAGGAACTCGTGTTGTTGATTATGGGAGGCGTTTTTGTTATGGAAACGGTCTCCGTGGTTTTACAAGTAGCTTATTATAAACTGACCGGACGGCGAATTTTTCGTATGGCACCATTACATCACCATTTTGAACTTAAAGGTTGGCCTGAACCTTGGGTTATTGTTCGATTTTGGATTATTACTGTGGTATTAGTGTTAATTGGCTTAGCCACTTTAAAAATCCGCTAATTTCAATTGCCTATAGCCGTTCTGATGACGATGTTTGACATCAATCATGATTGCTATTTTATTATTGTAAAGATAAATTTCTTATAGTTTTATCTTAAAAAGACATATAATGTTTCTACTTTATTCTAGAATAGAAGGTGAATAAAATAGGATGCAGCAACAATATCTCCTGATAAAAATATAAAATTTAACTTTATTTACCAAATCTAGGTTATCTAGCTAAAACCTGCAATGTATTCAAGTGGGTTAAGTCGGTATTTATATAAAACATCATGGTGTCACTTTAACTATGTCTCAACAAATCAATTTATCGATTATTGAAGGAAATCCTGTTGAAATACCTGAAGAAATTCAACGTATGGGGAGAGAAGCATTACAAATTCTCTGGCAAGTTTCGCAACAGATAGCCCAGCAAGAAATTGCCAAGATTAACAAGCAATCTCAACAAAGAGAAATTGAGATAACACGACAGTATCAGGAAACTTTAACCAAAGTTGAGCGAATGAACCTTGATATAACAACAGCTTACGCTAATATTGATTCGCTAACCAGAGAAAATAAATCATTACAGGTAGACATTAATCGCAAATTAGGCGAATTAAAAAGTGCTGCCGACCAAATTGCTTTTTTTCAAGAAAAATTAGTACAACAAGAACATGAAATTAAACAATTAAGCGAAGAAAGCGGCCGGGTTCGTGAAAATGCAGAAAACTTAAAAAAACGTTTATATGAAGTCACTCGCCAAACCGAACAAGATCAGGTTGCACTGAAGGAAATCCGTGAAGAATCGGCTGTTAATATCCACATTCGTGAACGGTTAGAGAAAAATCTCAAAACCGCCATGCAGGAATCGGAAGAAGTTTGGAAACAACTGAAACGTGAGCAGGGCAAAGCAGCCACAGCAGAAGCCTTAGTTCAAGAAATGAAAGAAACCACTAAAAAGTATGAAGTCGAAATCAAACTGTTGAAACAAGAAAAACAAGAATTAAAAGATGCGGTCGAAGCTGAAGTGAAAACGCGAATTGATTTAGAAAAACGGTTAGCAACTGTAGCTGCCCGTTTAGAGTCGCAAGAGTGGGGGTATAAAGAAATGATCACTAAACTGGAAAAAGAATTAGAAATCGTTAAAGCAGAAGCTTCTCAAGTGAGAAATCGTATGATTAAAGCAGAAGGTGCTTTAGAGCGGGAGAAAAAAGCCATAGAACGCTTAGAAACTAAGATCATTGCAGCAACCGGAACTAAACTATAGCCCAGTTTATTGAGTCGTTGTCATCAGTTGACGTAAATAGGTTTGTCGTTGTTCAATTGGTAATTGACCCAGTTGAGCAACTTGTTGGTAAAATTGGCTTAAATTACCTTGTTGTTGGGCCAATAATAGTTGAAAAGCGGGCACAAAATCCTGGTAAGTAGCGACGGATAATAATTTGGCATTATTTAAATCCTGAGCGAACCAGTCATCGTAGCCACGATAACCTAGCCAATGTTTATTTTTTAAGTCGGTATATTGGGTTCGTAAAGTATTAAAAGTGGCTATTTTAGCCGCAGTTAATTGTTCGGGTGACCCTGATTGGTCATAAAGCTGTTGTAATTGATAACGAGTTGCTAAGACCAAATCGACTAACGCTTGATGTTGCTGGTTCGCCTGTTGATACTTAATAATTTCTGCTGGAGTACCCCATTGTGCTAACCAGTGTTCAACACCAACGGCTTCGACTGTAGAAGCAAAACTTTCATTGAAAACTGTGTCATTTTTAATGTAAAGCTGTTGATGGGCTAATTCATGAAATATTAAGCCAGCAATTTGTGCCTTTGGCCAACTGAGCATGGTATTGAGTACCGGATCATTAAACCAACCGAGGGTTGAATAGGCAGCGACACCGGCAACATAGACATCATAGCCTTCGGTACGTAACTGTTGAGCTAAGGCTTGCGCTGATTCTGAGTTAAAATAACCGCGATAACTCACACAACCGACCACGGGAAAACACCACTGTTTAAGTTGTAAAGAGAATTTAGGAGCGGCAAATACAGTCCACACGACATAAGGTCGGTTTAAATCAGCATAATAAATATAACTTTGATTATCAGGAAGATGTAATACTTGAGTCGCAAAGGTACGAATTTTGAGAATGTCGCTTAATTGCTGTTTAAGTTGGGGCGAGGTAGTGCTCTGAGTAACAACCTGGGTAATCGGTTGCATACGACTGATGATATCCCATTGTCCACGAATGGCTTGAGCATAATAAGCTAAATGACTACAACCATTGAGAATCAGACCCACTAAAACCAGTAAATGAAATTTCAACATTATCTTCAATAATGAGTTCAATGGTATTCGCTAGTACCCGTTAAAGTGTTTACTTCACCACAATGCACGCTGTTTATTATCATCCAATGTCCAAAATTGAATTGGGCTGGTTATTGAGTTTGAGTTGAAAGGGGTGGAATTGGTTCAATGCTTTGAATATGAATATATTCTCCCCACATATGTATGCCACTGATGTCCTTTACCTTGTTTGCTTGTACCTGCACTTCAATACCCGCTTGTTGAAAAGCGGCTGGTAAATTGAGTGGCAAATATTTATTACCGGTGGCACGTTCTTCTATGCCATAAAAGCCACCTTCTAACGGGATATAAATCACTTTACCAATCAAAGTAAATTCATGAGATGATTTTAAATCCGTTGCATATCCTGGTTTAGTCAATTGGCTTAATCCTAAACTTAAACTGATTACCATAAACAATAATTTTTTAGTCATTATACTCTTTTCCTTTAACCGCTTTACCGAGATATTGTATTAGATTCTATCTTTCTCTAACATTATGCTTCAACTATAATTCCAGCTTTCTTTAATAATTTACTGATCTCTGTCAGTAACTCTTCTCGGTTAAAAGCACCTTTTTGAAAAATCGCTTTAACACCTTCTTTATCTAAATTAAGCTTATCTTCTAAAGTAATGTCTTTAGCAGTCAGAACGACCACGGGAATGGAATTATAAATGGGATCGTGAAACAATTTGGTCGCAAATTCAAAGCCATCCATTTCTGGCATCATTAAATCCAGTAAAATTAAATCGGGTGGCTGTTGACGAATTAATTCTAACCCTCTTTGCCCATTCTCAGCGGGTGTTACTCGCCAACCGGCTTTGGTTAACATGGTTGCCATCATATCACGACTCACGGTATCATCTTCTACAATCATAACTAAAGGAGGTTTCTCACCGGTCGAATACTTTTCCAGTACCTTAGCTAATTGTTCACGATTGACTGGCTTGACTAAATATTCTGCTGCACCGAGAGAATAACCCATATTTTTTTCATCTATCATAGTTAACATGGTGACTGGAATCGGTGCTAATTCCGGATCGGTCTTCAACGCAGATAACACCATCCAACCATCCATGCTAGGCATCATGACATCTAATATAATAGCAGTAGGACGTAATTGGCGAGCCAGTCTTAACCCTTGATCGCCATTGGCTGCTAAACTGACTTCATAACCTAATTTCTTGATATGGACTTGAAGTAAATCTCGGGCGATGGGATCGTCATCAATGACTAAAACGGTTCCTTTAGGCGGTATGGGTGTTTCGATGGGTTTAGCGGCCGTCGTGGCAGTCCCTTCGTTAATCACTTCGGCGGGTAACCGAATAGTAAAAGTGGTACCGTAACCAAATTGGCTTTCCACTGTTACTGTCCCACCCATCATTTCTATGAAGCGTTGGGTAATGACTAAACCTAAACCAGTACCGCCATATTTACGCGTTGTAGAAGCATCTGCTTGGGTGAAAGCTTGGAAAATTTTCTGCTGTTGTTGAGGAGTCATGCCGATGCCATTATCACTGACTTTAAAAACAATCCAATTAGTCTCATCGGTCTTATGTTTAGTCACTTGTAGTTTAATTAACCCATTTTCAGTAAACTTGCAGGCATTACTTAATAGATTTAATAAACTTTGCCGAACTTTAGTTAAGTCAGCATAAATACTCCCTAACTTTTCTACACAAGTAATTTCTAAACAGTTGTGATTTCTATCTATTAGCGGTTGAATGGTGGTTGCCACTTCTTGAATCATGTGAGAGATATCAAAAGTCTCATTGTAGATTTCCATTTTACCGGCTTCAATTTTAGAAATATCTAACACATCATTAATGAGACCTAATAAATGTCTACCCGCAGAATGAATTTTAGTGAGATCGGGTACAATATCAACTAAATCGAGATCCTCAGCTTCTTCTTTTAACATTTCACTGTAGCCAATAATGGCGTTAAGCGGGGTACGTAATTCGTGACTCATATTGGCAATAAATTGACTTTTAGCCAGATTAGCAGATTCAGCGGCTTGCTTCGATTGTTCCATTTCTTGTAATATCGTTTGAGTTTCAACCGCACGCTTTTCAACGGCTTGCAAAAGTTGATTAGTTGAATTAACAATTTGACCTAATTCGTCTGAGGTATGTTGAGACAACAGGGGTAGCCGAGTATTTTGGGGATGAGAGAAATCAATATGAGTTAGAAAACCAGCTACTTTATGTAATGGGTGAATAATTTTATAAAAAATTCCCCATGACAATAAAATAACTAACAATAAGTTATGTCCGAGTTCTAAAAGTAAGTGCATTCGCACTTGTTCAACAAAGGGGGTAACTAATCGGTCGGTATCAATAGCAATATTGAGTCGGCCAATTAATTTATTTTTAATATATAAATCAATATCATAATTTTGATAACGCGTCTGAAAAATCCAATCAGCAAGCCCATACCCAGCAGCCGGAGAGGATAACTGTTCCTGTTTAACCAAAGATATTCCGTTGTGGTCAAGTAAGTTGACCAAATAAATCGGTTGGTAATCAAATAATTCTTTGACTATCTCTTGGAGCAAAATAGGGTTAGCCGTATCAACAGCTTGTGCGACGGGTTGTTGAATAATATTAAGCAATCTATTGATATCATCATTAAATTGTTTTTGAAACTGTGAACGTTCTCCAAACAAGAGTATCAAGCTAAAAAGAATAGCTAACCCTAACGTTGTAAATAGAGCTAGCCGTATTTGCTGACAGGATAACGGCTGGCAAGAGAATAAATTAACAATGGGTATTGACATGGTATTAATACACAGAAAATAGGAACAATAGGTCTTGGGTATATTAATAGTTTCATTTTATTGCCCGACTATAACAGTTGTTAATTTGTCGAATGATTTTCGTCAGGGCAACTACCCAGATTACAGTCAAGTTTCGTGCCATTATCAATGGTCAGTTATCAGCGGGAAAAGTTGAGGTAAATATAGTTTTTTAACTATATTAATAGACAAAGTTTTTAATGACTGTTGGTAACTACAGAAGTTTATTTAACTTGTTATTGCTAATGGTATTTCTGCAGGCCACCGATAACTGAGGATTTTGTTTCTAGAATAAGGGCTAATCTTGACTTGATTGCTTTGGTTACCACCTAACAACAAGATCTGCCCTCTTTCTTCCTGATAATAAAAACCAACATGACCTTTACAAATAACAATACAACCAGGGCAGGGTTGATTGATTTCTTGTCCCCAATGAAGCCAGGAACCAGAAGAAGCCGATTGAGTTCCCTTCAGTCCAGCCTGTTGAATGCACCAGTTAACAAAAGCCGAACACCAAGGTGTTTCATCATTGGTAGCATGCAAAGTGGTACTTTGATGATATTCAACTATTCTCGGATTATGCTGCGAACCTGGGATTTCTTTAACACCGGTGGCCATTTCCCGTTTGGCAATTTCAAACCAAACTATCTCACTGGGTGTTACCGCTACAGCATGGATTGAAGGAACTACCTCCGGTGGCTCAGGAACATAAATAGACTGTCCTGGCTGTACTGCATCACTATTTTCAAGTTGTGGATTGATTTCTAATAATTGTTCTAATGAAATACTATAATAACGAGCTATTTGTAACAGCGTATCTCCGGATCTCAAAATATAAGTTGTCATATCGTTTCTCCAATAAAATTAGGAAAAAATGACTATGTTTATGATATAAAATTTTATAGTCAAATCATTTTGAAGTGAGTTTCAATAAAAATAACCCTGAACATAACTCATTCATCATTAAAATCTGGGGCTATGAAAACCACATCGCCCTCCTCCTTGAGTTTGAACTTGTTCCAGCGTTTGTTTGGCTCGTTCAAGTAAAATATCAACTTGAGTACCATCTTCAGGATACACCACCACCCCTATACTGACCGATGCTTGTACCGATTGTTCCTGTAATACAAAAGGTTGGGTTAATTTAAATAACATCACCTGACTGACTAAACAAGCATCTTCAGGTTTACTAATTTCATCTAAATTAACACTAAACATATTCCCTCCATACCGAGCAACCGTATCGCTATCACGTACAGAAGATTTCAAAATTTGTCCAATCGTGTACAAAAACTGATCGCCAATGATACATCCATACTTAATGTTAATAGCAGACATATTGTCTATTCCAATCAGTAAGATCGCAAAAAATTTTTTATTCCGTTGACATAAGGCATGAGTTTTAGATAATTTATGCAAAAAAAGCTGCTTACTGGGTAACCCCGTCAGTGGATCAGCAAAAGCCGTATTATGACTATGATTATGACTCAGTATCGCTAAGTAGCGGCTGGCTACCCCAGTAGTGCTATCAAAAGCCTGGAGTTTCAATTCGCATAGATAAGCCATATTATTTTTATGGCGTTGCCAGAGATGACCCTGCCATTGCCCTTGTTGTACAATTGAATCCATCACATTTTGATAGAATTGTGAATTTTGTTGACCCGAATTGAGTTCTGGAAGCGATTTATTAACTAACTCTTCTGGAGTATAACCAGTCAATTTGCTACTGGCAGGGTTAGCTTGTAAAATTCGCAATAAAGGATCCATTATCAAAATAGCATCACTCGTTGTGCTCCAAAAAGCAGCCTGTAAACTCACGGTCGTGTTACTTTGACGGTGATCCGGTTCTTTCGTTTCTTCAAGTAACCACAGCGTTCGATTAGATTGACTTAAGGCTTTAACCATTATTCTGCCATAAACATAAGTACCTTCTTTTTTACGCAACCATAATAACGTATCATAGGATTCCTCTTTTCTTAAATGAATACCCGCTTGTTGTTGAAATTGAATGTAATCATCTAGGGTACGAAATAACCGTTCAGCAGAAAGTTTCAATAATTCGGTTTGTGTATAACCTAATAAGTCGGCACATTCTTTATTAACACGCACAATTTTTTGTTGTTGTTCTAGGTACATGAGTCCTATTGAGGTATGTGAGGCTAATAATTCTAATTCTTGCATCGACCTTTCTAAGCGTAATTTGAGGATGCGTTGTTCAGTAATATCATGAAATACCATCAAGATACCAACCCATTCATTGGCTTTGAGTAAAGGCATATATTTGGTTTTAAAACTGACCCCGGCATAAACAATGACTTTATTAAAAGATTCTCCTCCCAGTGCCCGTTTAAAATCAGGAATAAGCGGCGTTAAACGTGGGCTGACCTCAAAAATAGATTGACCCAAGCACTTTTCAACCGGTAACCCCAATAATAATTCAATATGTTGACCTTCGATAAAGGTCAAACGTCCTTTACGGTCTATACTCAATACCGTTACCGGTAATTGTCGAAGTAATAACCGTAGCCAAGAATCATTATTAGTTAAATCAAATAGTTGTGGTAATTCTTCGACTTCCTCACTTAACTGAGTAACGACTGTGACTTTAAATCGTTTACTTTCATCTATAAGCAATTTGTTTTCAGTTACCGGATAATTAAGAATTCGCCCCTCTCGGTGCTGCATAGACCATTGACCACTATGAGTCGCATTGTCTGCTAAAAAATCACGGTGAGCTTGTACTGATTCTGGTTGAAGGGGAGGGGGTAAAAAGAGGGTAAAAGATTGACCTAATAATTCCTCAGCGCGATACCCATACATTTGACAATAAGCTGAATTAACTTGCACGAAACAACCTTGAGCATCCGTAACAGCAATCCCCGTTTTGATAATATTTAGAATAGCCGAAAATAACTTGACTTTTTCCCCTAAAGTATCTCGTTTTTCTTTATATTCGGAAATATCGGTTAAGGTACTTACCACTGGAAAAGGAGGTAATTTGCTGGTGTAAGGAAGTGGTAACGAGTTAATACTAAGCCAGGTTATCGTATTATCGTGTTTATAAATGCCCATCACTTCACCAATACAGATTTTCCCGGTACGTGAAGTCACAGCGGCTGGATGCGACTCTTTAGGAAAATCAGAACTATCCTCATGTATAGTCATCAGATTCCAAGTCGCTCTTCCTAATAGCTGTTCAGCTTTGAGACCTAATATTTTTTCAGTACTCGGATTACAAGCCGTTATTTTTCCATCTACCCCATAAATGAGGAGACCTTGAAGTAATTGGTTAATAATGGTTTGATATCGTTGCTCAGTTTCATGCAACCGCACCTCATTTTGTTCTCGAGCCGGCATTTCTAGTCCAATAGCATAGATAAAGCCCTTAGTTAAGGAAGCGGTCATGACCCAAATGAGCCAACGATATTTACCGGCAATATCACGCACCCGATTTTCAAATACAATCCGATCGGTCTTGCCTTGAGAGAGTTGGGTAAGCGATTCTTGAGTGTGAGCCAAATCTTCAGAATGGACCCAATGAGTAAATGTGGTGACTAATAGATGTTGAACCATAATACCCAGTTGTTGTTGCCAAGCGGTATTGACTTGTTTGATATGACCTTGAAAATCTAATATACATTGCAAATGTGGTAAGTCTTCTAAGTTAGGACTAACCATGTTAAAACTCCTTAATTCACCGTAAATTAATAAAAATTATCCAGAAGATGGCAAGCATCATGCCATTTGCAGCTACAATAATACAATAAGAATAACTTAATGTTAGAATGAATTCTGTTATCATTTGCCGACGACTAAATCTGTTTTTTAACCTTTTTTATGCTACTTCACCAAAAAATTGGCATAAACTTTGTTTAAATTATTGAAAAACAATATAGAGAACTGATTGAGATGACCACCAATAATCGTAATGATTTTAATCAATGTGTTGCATTGGTATTTAATCTGCTTTACCAGGAATTTCCCAAAGAAACTAATATTACGATAGACGAATTCATCGAATCGGCTGATGAAGATATGACTGACAACTATTTTGCGACTATCCGGTTTTTACAACGAGAAAAATTTATATATTATCAATTACTTAATTATAATACTTTTACCGGAGTGACTTTAACCACTAAAGGACTGAAAATATTGGATACCCTCTCAACCCTTGATGAAGAAACCACGATAGCACAAGAAATAAGTACAGCTTTGCAACAAAACAGTAAACCATTAATTGGAGCCATTATTCAAAAAATAATAAAACTTTCTGGCTAAAACGAATGACCCATTCTATTTAAACCACCGGCTCAATTAACTACTTTTTTTTATTGAGTTAGATGCAATTTGCTAATTGCATTTTGCAAAAATTAGATTTTTTAACCGGAAAGAAATAATAATAAAAATTGTTAATAAAAATTAAAATATAACTCAGATTAGCTTTACATTTCACTTCAACAAAAAATGTTATAATCTAAACTATAGTTATTAATATTAAGCAAGAACAAAATTGCTCCGCCCTAAAATAATAAAATAATATATTATAAAAAATACCACTGGTTGTTTATTAATTTATCAGGAGAACAATTATGCCAAAAATAGCGAGGCAAACCTTTCAAATAACACTCCTTATTGGGATTGCTTTAAACACGGTAGTAGCCTTGGCACAACGTCAACCGCCTTTTTTCGATGAAGCCCACCCAGAAATACCGATAATAGTTGATACCCCTTATACCTATTTTATGAGCAAAATCCATAGTGGTAGTGGCCCAATCTGGCAAGGTCAAGCCAGTGATGTCAAATTTATTGCAGATAGAGGGGCTACGCTGGATACCCACTGCCGATTTCGCAATGAGGGTCAGATTGAAATAGAAATTCCCATCACTCGAGTTGTGGGTGAAGTGGATAATAATGGCAAACTCATTCATGCTCAAAAACTGATTAAGTCTGGTCTGCTTTCCTCAACGGTTAGTTTAGAAATACCAATTTATGATGTTGATCTACCCAAAGAAATTGACGAAGTATGGTTCAATGGTGTCCACCTAGGTGATTTAATGGGAGGTGATGGTATATGGGAATTAAATCGGTTTGCCATTCCGATTGAACAAGTCAAATTTCCTCAACGTAATCACACCGGCGTACCACAACCGGCTATTAACACTATCACTATCAAAATTGATACGATATCAACAGAGCCTACTTGGTGTACTTCAGTCGATTGGGCTGCTCTCAGTTTTAAAACCATGTCTCCCATTATCTTGATCCAAGATAGCGATTTAGATGAGGATTTTTTTAATAGATATGGTTTTACAAAGGTTCTTCAACAAAAACACTTATTATTTGATAACTCAATTAATATGGCGGTAAATACTATTAAAGATAATGGGATGATATTAAATAACTATCTTCCTCAACTGATTGAAAGTTTTGGGGCTGATAGTATTCACTTAATTGTACATAGCCAAAGTGGCTTAGATGCACGCGAATACTTAGCTAACTATCAACCTCAGCACCATGAAAACCTCACGGTACTTTCTTATACCAGTTTAGGAACACCTCATAATGGCTCAGTACTTGCAGACGTTGTTATGCATCGCGCTATGGCTATAGAAAATGAGCGAACCCGGTTTCAAGATTCTCCACTTTTCATGGAAACAGCGGTTCAAGTCAGTGGATTAAATAAACAAATACCCGACTTAACTACCTCTGCTACGGCATTGTTTAATTTGATGAATATACCACGGTTACCTTCCAATTCAATGATTAATACCGCCGCTGCTGATGTGGATAGCAACGATAATGGTCAAATCGATCGTAACCAACCGGATGAATATCCTGAATTGAGAACAGAGAACCAACCCTTAAAAAATATAGATAATCAAATGGCAATGGGTATTAATACGGGTCATCAACACAGCCGTTTTGTTGTTGATGTTCCTTATCAGCTACTCCGTCATGCCACCCAAGCCAAAATAAGTTACCAATACCAACAAGCTGTTCCAAGTCAGCCCAATCAAACTAGACATTGGCTAGCGACGATCGCTGATATTCCTAACCCCGTTCCGTTGAAAAATGATGTCATGGTAACCGTTCCGAGTGCCCAGGGAGAAGATTCGATTACTCATCACACCACCAATACTACCCACTTTACGAGCGGAAGCAGCAAAAACCACGCGAGTATAGCTGACGCTGACGTTGCCAAAACCGTGTTGATTTGGCTGATTGATAGTGAAAAAAATACTGGTGATTTACAATGAGTTAACTTAGTTTCAATGGATGACAAAATAAATTAGCTTAGTTTGCTAGTTAGAGTTGATGAAAAATAAGTGATGAAAAAATAAAATAAAGTAAGTTAGATTAAGGTGAAAAATAATCGTTTGGTCGTATTAAAAATATTAATTAATCATTATTAAAAACGATAGCAGGATAACAACTTACTATTTAACAAGGTGTAATTATTATGTCATGGCAAAATAAAAATAGAATAACTCACTGTTTTCACCGACAGTATTTTTGTTATGTCACTATTTTTTTATTAAGCTTACCGCTGATAGGAAATAGTCAAGAACCGCTGGGAACAATTGCTTTATTAGCAACTCAAATTGAATTAGATCGCTTAACTCCTCAACAAAATTCTGAGGAAGCCACTTTTTTTCTTGATGAAGCCAACGTGATTCAAATAGAGGTTATTTCAACCGTAAATGATCTCGCTATTCAAATTCAAGGCCCTAATGGGGAAGTGTTAACGCCGGATACCATGGATTCCTTTAGCGGCGAATTTGTGCTGTTTGGAGAACAACCCTCCACTAACCAGAATTTACCCCTGTTACCCTTTACTCTTCCAGGCTTTCACTATTTGTTTAGATTTCCGGCCCTGGGCATAGGCGAATATCGGGTTGAATTTGAAGCGCAATCAGTTTTAACTCAAGAAGTAGCGGTGATCACCCAGGTGATTACGGATAGTTCTGCTGCAAGCAATGTTATGGCCCTACCCCAACAACTGAACTTAGGTGAATCGACTGTTATAACGGTACCCTTTTTTGATGGGCAACAACCCATACCCAATGCTGAGGTAACAGCGACTTTGGTAAATGAAGCCGGGCAAGTACAGGAATTGCAGTTATTTGATGAAGGTGGCAGCGACGATGCCAAAGCGGGGGATGGTCTCTATAGCGCTCAATTTACACCTCAAGCAATCGGTACTTATCGAGTTGCTGTCAACATTCAGGGTAAAAATTTACGAGGTACTCCTTGTTTTCGAGAAGTGGGTACCCAGTTGATAGTTTTTGAAGCAACGAGTCGCTTAACCGGTAAAACGACTGTTCAAGGAATAGATCTGAATAATAATAATCTTATTGATCAACTGGTTGTTAAAGTAGAAACTAATACTGTTAAAGCCGGTGAATACCGTGTTTTTGTTCATTTGGAAACCGCTCAAGGTCAGAGCCTATTTCGCACCACCGCCGCTACTTTAAAAGCAGGTATCGGTAATATCTCGGTCAACTTTGAAATAGAAGCTTTGCGAGAATTAGGGGAAGCCGGACCCTATCAAATAAAATTAATTGATTTGATTTACTATGGTGATCAAGGTGTTATTAATTCAGATCAATTAAGAAATGTGGGCTCAACACCAGCTTATCAATTAAAACAATTTGAAAAACCACTGTTTTCTTTGATTGGGCAAACTTCTGCTCAAGGAATCAATCAAGACGGTGATGGTCGTTTTGGAAAACTACGAGTCTCAGTACCAGTGGATATTGTTAATCGGGGAACTTATTCATGGACTTTAAAACTCACTGATGAAAATGGGAACCGAATTACGATTGCTGCTGGATTCAAGTATTTTCCTACTCCGGGTATTAATTATCTGGTCGTTGATTTTGATGGTTTAGCTATTGGAAATAAGGGTGTAGATGGACCCTATCTATTAACCGATTTAATTATTCAAGGACCTTCTATTTTTGAGGTCGTAGAAGAAGTGGGTGAAACGCCGACTTTTTTGGCCAGCCAATTTCCATTTCAAGCCGCACCGGCTTCGTGTCAACTTTATGCGTTAAACGACAAGGGACTTAATGAATCACAATTTTTTACGGTTGATTTAAATAATCATCAAGTTAAAGTATTAGGAAACTCTTACCCAGGCTATGATATTGAAGGACTCGCTATTCATCCGCAGACTAACCTGATCTATGCCAGTTCTGGTAATCGGGTAGCACCTCACCAACAGAAAGGACATCTTTATCAAGTAGATGGTCAAACCGGGCAACTGTTTTCAGTGGGTAGTACCGGTTTTGAGGAAGTGGATAGTTTAACATTTGATAATACCGGTACCTTATGGGGTTGGGCAAAAGGTGACGGTTTAATCACCATCGACACCAATACGGGTAAAGGACACCTCGAATTTCCCTCTAAGGTAAAGGTGGAAGATTTAACTTTAAGCAGAAATACTGACACTCTCTTCTATGGCGCTGTCAAGACTGATTTATGGAAATATCCCCCTCTCGAAATCATTTGTGCAGGTAAATTCCCTGCTGAAACCGAGGCGCTCGAAATGATGCCCGATAATCGCCTCCTATTTGGAAATCACCAAGATAAAACGTTTAGTATCCATGCGTTTGATCTGGAAAGTTGTTCAGTCATTGCGAATGCTGATATTCCGACTCCTTTTGATGACATCGAAGGAATTGCATTACCTCACAATGCTTGTATAAACCACTAAACTATTAAGTTAAACTATAACTCCCCCCTTTTTCAAAGGGGGAGACCGATTAGTATACGGAATCCAGAGCAAGATATAGGTAAATCTAAGTCAGCCATCAGTCAAAATAATTAATATCACCGTTAATCCTTCAGTTATTACCTTTCATCATATTTAAATTAGCTAAAATAGATTTCTCTTATGATACTAAAAATGTGGCTAACAATTATTTAGATAAAGCTTGACCAAAGCGCTCTAAATAAGTTAACTACAAGTCGAAGAATCGGTAGGAATTTGCTGACTAGCAAATTACTTCGCACTCTTCTTTGACTGCTATGTATTGACAGACCTTAACGTATTAACCCTATGTGAAGCAATCGTAGTAATTAAGGAAAAAGTAATGAAAAAAACAAGTCTATTGCTGGCAATAAGTGCCTTATTGTATGGTACCTCAAACGTTTATGCCCTTGAGATAGATGACACTCTGACAGATGATCAAATCCTGGAGATCATTGACAAACTGCCTGATGTCCCAGGATCAACTGAACCGCAAGAAGCAGAAGATGCCGGAATAACTGGTTCAGTGGCTGGCACTCAGGGACTCGACCCCGCCCAACCTCCTCTACTCCCCAATGTTGCTGTAGATAGTAGCAACCCCGTATACAAGCCCATGATGTGTCCTGACACTAGCTCATTCCAAGTGAATGGAAATACAATGGCCGAATTTCCGGTAACCGTAAACGGTGGACCGACAGTTTGGTGGAAAGCAATTGCTAGTACAACCGGTGGTAAAGCCAAGTACCTAGTAGCCGTAGGAAAGGGCTGGATCTTGGTACAGAAGGATGATACCTGGTATAAAGCCAACCCATGGAGACTCTTTACAACTGTACCCATAACCAGCATTGTGCTCAAACCTTTATTAAGGAAAACAGCGAATGATCCCGTGGGGCAGAAAAGGGTATATGCCTTTGATGTCGGTGGAAAGCGGCCCACAGGAGGCTCGGTTACTGGTTTAGAGCATACCATAGGTGCTGCAAGGGGGCAGTTTATTATTCGCTCAGATTCTTCACCAAAGGTAGCTTTCACGGCAACCTATACTGATCCAGTATTCGTTGGCCATACTTTGGCGGACGATTCATCCCCTGCAACAGCACTAGCTGGCCTTACTATTCCACTCAATGCTAAAGCTGATGAATCCAACAACTACCGTGTACCTACACATGACCTTTACGGCACTCTAACGATCAATTTCGATCCAGCCATTGAAGGAACTGCAACATTAAAAGACCTCTCTTTTGCGTTTGTAGCCGATACCGATTGCATAAAACTACCGGTGGTGGGTGCAAGCGTTTCTTCTAACTTTCTCACTCTGTTTGGAGAAGGGCTGGTCTATGTTAAGGAAACCAACCAAAGTGGTAGTTATTCATTAATGCCTACTCCGTTTGAGGTAGAGAAGGACGGGGTTAATACTTTTGATGTGAGTGATTTAATTTCCACTCTTCAAGCAAATCATTGCTATAGTTTGGTAAATGAAGGTTCGTTAAATAAGAATATACCGCTAGAAGTTAACGGTAAAGACCTGCCGGGTGATAAGTACTGCAAATGAGGATTAGGCGTAGCAATTAAGAATCAATTCATTAATTGCTAGCTAACACTCTAGCTCTAAGAGCAACTGTGATCGAATTTAGAAAACAGTTGCTCTTTTTGTTTCTGATCATTAAAAAAATTTCTCAGTTCCACGTTCCAGCGTCACTACTATTAAGTTAGACCATAATTTCTCCCTTTGACAAAGGAAGTCAACCCTTTAAAATTTTCCTGACCTCCCTTTTCTCGTTTCTCGTTCCCACGCTGGAGCGTGGGAACGAGAAAAAATAAGTATTAAGTATTGTCTAAAGTATGCGATTTGTCATTTTGGTTAAGAAATTTGCTTGTGGGAATTTGACGAAAGTTTGGTAGTGATAGAGATGAATGATGGTAATGGTTGGTGTGCGGTGTACACCCTACGCTCGCTAAAGGCAGATGTAGCTGTTTATCGGGCTGAAGAATTTGATTTTACTGATCCTGATGATGAAGAGGATAATATTGATCCTATAATAGCGGCAGGTAAATCCTCACTCCCAGAAACAGTCTATCATTTCTGGGTAAATTCACCAGAATAGCCATAAACTATGCGTTTGGATACACACCAACAACAAGCTTTGCGTACCGCATTACAAGGCATTGACGGCGAAATCTATTTATTTGGTTCACGGGTAGATGACTGCAAACGTGGCGGGGATATTGATATTCTGATTTTCAGCACAGAAGAACCTTATCGTTTGCGTCAACAGATACTCCAACGCTTTGTTTCAATGTGTGAAGAAAAACTGGATATTGTGATTTTGAATCCAGCCAAACTTAATGAAGAACAAGCCGCATTTCTAGCAGTGATTGAAAAACAACGGTTGCAATTATGACTGAACAAGCTTTGCAAATTCTTACCCGTGCGGCGCGTGATAAAGCACAACGTGCTATTACGGCGTTACTGGTTTCGTGCGCCACAGTTACGGCGTTCGATCCAGCGCGTGATTACACCTTAACTGAATTAGAGCCATATGATGCGATGAGCAGCCGATTTATTCGTGCAGTGGAAATGGCATTGCGTTTTATGCGCACCTTGGAACGATTGGAATTTGCCGAGCAAAGTGATTCGGTGCGCGATTTGTTGCACCGCATGGAAAAACTCGGTATGGTCAGTGAAACCGGATTGTGGCTGATGATGCGCGATATGCGTAACCGGATTGTTCACGATTATTTACCTGGAGAAATTAAGGTGATGTACGATAATATTATTGGGGTTTATAGCGCGGAATTAGAGGCTTTTTCACAACGCATCGCGACCCGAATTATTTAATGGTAAGAAGTGATTAATGAAATAGTTGAATTTTGGGGAGTACCGTAGTGCCGTAGATTAGGGCTAACGATAGGAAGCCAACCACGAGTAGTCGCGTAAAAAAAGGGACTTGTGTCCCTTTCCAGCCGCTGTTTCAATTGTAGAATTGAACCTTAACTATTAACTGCCTTCATACTTAAGCGAATCCGCCCTTGTTTATCTATTTCCAGTACTTTAACTCGGACAGTTTCCCCTTCTTTTAATTTATCACTGACCTTTTCAACTCGTTCCTCTGAAATTTGGGAAATATGAACTAAGCCATCTCTTCCTGGGGGAATGGTTACAAAAGCGCCAAAATCCATTAATTTGACTACTCT
Organism: Thioploca ingrica; assembly: GCA_000828835.1. Taxonomy (GTDB): domain Bacteria; phylum Pseudomonadota; class Gammaproteobacteria; order Beggiatoales; family Beggiatoaceae; genus Thioploca; species Thioploca ingrica. The sequence goes on along the minus strand of AP014633.1, from coordinate 1,413,260 downwards.
ACCTTCATAAACTCTACCCACTTCGATATCCGAGGTAATCAGTTCAATTTGGCGACGTGCTTCTTGTCCAGCCATTAAATCTACCGAAGCAATTTTCACGATACCATCATCACTAATATCGACTGTGGCTCCAGTGTCTTCAGTAATGGCACGAATAGTAATACCCCCTTTCCCAATCACTTCGCGGATTTTATCAGGTTTAATCTGGAAGGTAATGATACGTGGTGCATGTTTTGACATTTCACTGCGGGGTTTATCAAGGGTTTCATACATGATGCTTAAGATGTGTAAGCGACCGGCTTTCGCTTGTTCTAAAGCCACTGCCATAATTTCACGGGTAATGCCCTCAATTTTGATATCCATTTGTAAGGCAGTGATCCCTTTAGTCGTCCCGGCCACTTTGAAGTCCATATCACCCAAATGGTCTTCATCACCCATGATATCGGAGAGGATGACAAATTGGTCGCCTTCTTTAATCAGCCCCATTGCAATACCGGCCACCGGCGCTTTAATCGGCACACCAGCATCCATCAAGGCTAAGCTGGAACCACAAACGGTTGCCATCGAACTCGAACCATTCGACTCGGTAATTTCTGCCACCAACCGGATTGAATAAGGAAATTCTTGGATACTGGGCATAACCGCTTGTATACCCCGTCTTGCTAGGCGTCCATGACCAATTTCACGTCGTTTGGGTGTTCCTATGCGTCCAATTTCGCCCACACAGTAGGGTGGGAAATTGTAATGCAACATGAAACCCTCTTTATATTCTCCCTCTAGAGCATCAATAATTTGGGCATCACGTTCAGTGCCTAGAGTTGTTACCACGAGTGCTTGGGTTTCACCACGGGTGAATAAAGCCGAACCATGTGTTCTTGGCAATACGCCGGTACGAATCGTAATGGGACGCACCGTGCGGTTATCACGACTATCAATCCGCGGTTTACCGGTAATAATATTGCTTCGCACCATCTGTTTTTCTTGTTTTTCTAGGGCACTCAGAATCTGATCGGCAGTCCATGGTGGCGAGTCTACGCTAGTCAGTTGCGCTATCACTTCTTGGCGAATGCTGGCTAAACAGTCACGACGTGCTAACTTATCGTAAATTTGATAAGCCTCGCGTAATTTTAGCTCTGCCAATGCGGCAATCTGCTGATTAAGCTGGTTATCTAGCGATTTCGGTTGCCAATCCCAGGGAGTTGCGGTTGCGGTTATAGCTAATTCTTGGATAGCTTTAATAAGCGGTTGTATCTGGTCATGTCCAAACAGGACCGCACCTAACATGATTTCTTCACTTAACTCTTTTGCCTCTGATTCCACCATGAGCACTGCTGATGAGGTCCCGGCGACAACTAAATCTAAATCGGAATGATTAAGTTGGTTAAGCGTTGGATTAAGCACGTATTCATTATTAATATAACCCACTCGTGCGGCGCCTAAAGGCCCATTAAAGGGTATCCCAGAAATGGCTAAAGCAGCAGAAGAACCAATCAAAGCCGGAATATCCGGATCAATTTCCGGATCCAAAGACATGACAGTCGCAATGATTTGGACTTCATGATTAAATCCCTCCGGAAATAAGGGACGCAATGGGCGATCGATTAGTCGGGAAGTTAAGGTTTCTTTTTCAGTGGGTCGTCCCTCACGTTTGGAGAAACTGCCTGGAATTCGACCAGCCGCATAGGAACGTTCCTGATAATCGACTGTCAAGGGAAAAAAATCTTTTTCTATATTGGTTTCTTTAGTCCCGACGACCGTCACCAGTACGATGGTATCCCCCATACTGACCATGACAGCACCGGAAGCTTGTCGTGCTATTTCACCGGTTTCAAGAGTGAGGCTATGTTGACCATATTGCAATGTTTTTTTATACAGGATCATATCTTTCATTATTCAGTTATCAGTAAACAGTTACCAGTGAACCGTTATCAGTGAACCGTTATCAGTGAACAGTTACCAGTGAACCGTTATCAATGCAGTGGATGCTAAACCATTAACCAACCATGATAACTAACAACTGATAACTGATAACTGATTTAGTGGCGTAATCCTAATTTACTAATTAAATTTTGATATCGTTCTCTATCGGTTCTTTTGAGGTAATCAAGTAACTTGCGGCGCTGATTAACCATTCTAATCAAGCCACGCCGAGATAAATGATCTTTTTTATGGACTTTAAAATGATCCGCTAAACCACTGATATTAGCTGTCAGCAAAGCAACTTGTACTTCAGTGGAGCCCGTGTCATTGGAAGAATGTTGATATTCTTTAATTATTTGTACTTTGGTTTCTAAATTTAACGACATGTCAGGTTCCTCACACCACATAAAAGGGATAAATTAAACTATTTTAACAGAATTAAGGGTAATTTAAGAATAACTTATTTGAATAATTATAAATTAATTAGCCGTCGTGGTGCTATACGACCATCTTCTAATACTTGACCAATCCCTAAAAATTGGTTCCATTGCGTCATGGAGTGCTTGGCAGTAACCACCAGTTTAACCCAACCCTGGGTAGGGGCATGAGCGACCTGTACGGCTTGACCTTGACGCAAGTAATGAGCGAGTTCTTCAGTTAAAATAATCGTTGGCCAATGTGAAAGCAGCGTGTGCATCGGTAGGAGCAATTGATCTAAGTGTTCCCACTCTGGTTGAGCAGATTGTTCTAGCGTATTGAAATCAACCATATCTCGATAATCACCCACACTAAGACGATGTAAGGCACTAATATGAGCACCACAACCGAGTGCTTCACCGATATCCTCCGCTAAAGTACGAACATAGGTTCCTTTAGAGCAGTGGACTTCTATAACGAGATGTTGGTCAATCCAGCGTTTAACCACGAGATCATAAATCATAATTGAACGAGCTTGACGTGGTATGGTTTTCCCTTGTCGTGCCCATTTATAAAGTGCTTTACCTTGATGTTTCAACGCGGAATACATTGGCGGAATTTGTTGAATAGTACCGATAAACGATTGAGTAACTTCATCAATTTTCTGGTTATTTAATTGGGCTATTGAACGGGTTTGCAATACTTCTCCTTGGGCGTCCCCAGTGGTTGTGGTTACGCCTAAAGTACACTCAGCTTGATAACGTTTATCGGCTTCTAACAGAAAGCGAGATAGTTTAGTGGCTTCTCCAAAACAGATGGGCAATAAACCACTGGCTAAATTATCTAAACTACCGGTATGTCCGGCTTTATTCGCCTGAAACAAATGTTTAGCTCGTTGTAAAGCTGTATTAGAACTGATCCCCGCCGGTTTGTTTAGTAATAAAATACCATGGACATCACGGCCATTTTTTCGTCTTACCATAATTGAGTGATTAAGGAATTGCTTCGTTTCGTTAGGTCTTTAAAGAAAATTAAGTCAATTGGTTAAGTTAGGAGTTATGGTTATCAGACTTGATAGAATCAATAAGTGCTAATAAACGATTACCGGCTTCAAGCGAACTATCATAAACAAACTGTAGACGTGGTGTCATTCGCAGGGTAAGACGTTGAGATAAATGATGCCGCAATAATCCAGCCGCATCATTTAAAGCTTGCACCGTTTGTTCAATGGGAGTGCGACTTTCAAGAACCGTTATATAAACTCGTGCTTCTTTTAAATCTGAACTCATTTCTACTGCAGAAATCGTAATTAATCCTAAGTGAGAATCGCCCAGTTCTCGCTGAATAAGGTAAGCTAATTCTCGTTGGATAAGCTCTTTCACGCGCTGGGTGCGGCTAAATTCTTTCGGCATAATTTGACTCCCTATTTTGGAGTTAATCGATTATTGCTCCAAAATAGCTCAATTATCACAGTGTTCTAGCTACCGTGGTTTTTTCATAGACTTCAATGTGATCACCAATTTTAACATCATTGTAATTTTTTACGCCGATACCACATTCCATGCCCGCCTTAACTTCGGTAACATCGTCTTTAAATCGGCGTAGTGATTCGAGTTCGCCTTCAAAAATCACGACATTGTCTCGCAATACTCGAATAGGGTTATTGCGTTTAACCACACCATCCACCACTAGACAGCCGGCAACAGCACCAAATTTAGGTGAACGAAATACTTCGCGTACTTGGGCTAAACCAATAATTTCTTCTTTAACCTCCGGTTTGAGTAAGCCGGTGATGGCTTTTTTAACTTCATCTATGGCTTCATAAATAACACTGTAATAATGTAAGTCCACTTCTTCTTCATTAATCAAACGTTTAGCACTGCTATCGGCACGTACATTAAAACCAATTAAAATGGCTCCCGAAGCAACGGCGAGATTAACATCAGATTCATTAATACCGCCCACTCCGCTGGCAATCATGTTCACTTTAACTTCTTGGTTAGAAAGTTTAACTAACGCGTCGCTTAGAGCTTCAACCGAGCCATTAACATCGGCTTTGAGTACGATATTAAGTGTGTTGACGTGACCCGCTTGCATTTGTGAAAACATGTTTTCTAGTTTAGCGGCTTGTTGGCGAGCTAATTTGATGTCACGGTATTTACCTTGTCTAAATAAGGCAATTTCTCTCGCTTTGCGTTCATCCGCCACCACGACTGCTTCGTCACCCGCACTCGGTGCACCAGATAATCCTAAGACTTCAACTGGAATAGAAGGGCCGGCAAAATCGATGGAATTGCCTTTTTCATTCAATAGTGCCCGGACACGACCAAACTGTTGCCCGGCTAAGAGGATGTCGCCTTTGCGTAAAGTACCACTTTGAACTAACATAGTTGCTAGGGCGCCTCTACCTTTATCTAAGCTCGATTCAATGATAACACCCGTTGCTCTGCCTTCAACCACCGTCGTCAATTCTAGCACTTCTGCTTGTAATAAAATCGCTTCGAGTAATTCGTTAATACCTTGGCCAGTTTTCGCTGATACTGAAACAAACATGGCTTCACCCCCCCATTCTTCCGGGATGACTCCTTGAGCAACTAACTCTTGTTTAACTCGTTCTGAATCGGCTTGGGGTTTATCGACTTTGTTGATAGCAACGACTATGGGTACATGAGCCGCTCTGGCGTGTTGAATCGCTTCAATGGTTTGTGGCATCACGCCATCGTCTGCCGCCACGACTAAGACCACAATGTCTGTCGCTTTAGCTCCCCTCGCTCGCATCGCAGTGAACGCCGCATGTCCTGGCGTATCTAAAAAACAGATAGTTCCTTTAGGAGTATCAACGTGGTAGGCACCAATATGTTGAGTAATCCCACCGGCTTCACCAGCGGCAACGCGGGTAACTCGAATATAGTCAAGTAGAGAAGTTTTACCATGATCAACATGACCCATAATGGTTACTACGGGGGCCTTAGCTACTTTTTCACCACTGAGTTGACCACTTTGAGTCAATTCGTCTTCAATCGCATTTTCTTTAATAAATTTAGAAAGATGACCCATCTCATCAACGACAATGGCAGCGGTTTCTTGATCAATGACTTGATTAATGGTCACCATGGTTCCCAATTTCATCATCGTTTTAATCACTTCAGCGGCTTTAATAGACATCTTTTGCGCTAACTCTGCCACTGTAAGCGTTTCTGGTAAGACTACTTCACGTACCATGGGAGTGGTTGGTTTAGTAAAGGCACCATGTTGTGGTTCTTTCGGTTTGACGAGGGGTTTCTTTTTCTTTTTAGTTTTTTTAAGGAGAGAGTCCTCTTCCTGATAGGGTTCTTGTCGCTCAAGTTTACGGGTCTTACTTACGCCCTCTTTAGTTGCAGAAGATTTCTCATGGCGTTTTTTACTGTCTTTAGCTAACTTGCCATTACGTTGAGTGGGTTTTTTAGCCGATTTATTTCCGGCTTTAGCTGTTTTATCATCTTGAAAATCAATATGAATATTCGCTTCAACTAAGACAGGATGAGCGTATTTTCTTTTAGAATCGGTTGGTTGATTCTTTAAATCAGTGACTTGATGTTTAGAATCAGCCGGCGGTTGATGCCTAGAATCAGTCGATTGACGCCTAGAATCAGCCGGTTGATGTCTAGAATCAGTGGGTTGACGCCTAGAATCAGCCGGTTGATGTCTAGAATCAGTGGGTTGACGCCTAGAATCAGCCGGTTGATGTCTAGAATCAGTGGGTTGACGCCTAGAATCAGTCGGTTGACGTTTAAAATCAGTCGGTTGACGTCTATGATTCGCTTCAGCGGATTTCGGCGTCGTATCATGGGTTCTCGTTTTAGTAACCTCATTTTCCTTATTATTAGACGTTTCTATTTGAGAAACAACTGCTGCAACTGAGGGTTGTTGTACCGGCTTTGAGGTGGTGGTGGCAAGATTGGGCTGTTTAGTGATTTGCGATGGCTGGATGAGTTGGGTATCTTCAGCAACAGATTCAATGACAGCTTGAAGATCAGTTGGTGGTTGTTCTGGGAATATCGCTGGTTGAATACCTTCTTTTTCATTAAGTGGTGTTACTTGAATATCTGCCGGTGGTTCGGGTTCTTTTGGGACGCGTTGTTGGGCTTCCCGTTGTTCGGCTTCATACTTAGCTTGCTTAGCTTGGGCAATTAATTCAACTTCCTCTTGTTGCCGGCGAATTTCCTCTTCTATTTCTCGTTGAGCCGCTTCCATTTGTTCACGTTCTTTGCTAAGCCGTTGATTTTCTTGTTCGGTGACTGCACCTCGTTTCACATAGGTCCGTTTTTTTCTCACTTCAACCGGGACCGTTTTGGCCTTCCCTTGTGAACTGGGTACTTTAATTTCACTCAGGGTTTTACGTTTCAGGATAATTTTTTTGGGTGCATTAGAAGTGGTTTGGACTTCAGTTTCTTTGCCATGAAGATGGCGTAAATGAGCTAACAATTGTAATTTTTCCTTGTCACTAATATTGTCATCGGCTGTTTTAGGAGACAGCCCAGCGTTACCTAATTGTGCTAATAAACGTTCGATAGGGATCCCCACTACGTCAGCAAATTGTTTTACAGTTACTTCAGCCATTTTTGGTTACCAAATTTTCTCACTTGTCAGTTAACAGTTATCAGTTATCAGTTGTCTAATAGGTTAACAGTTTACTGTTAACGGTTAACTGCTCATTGCTAACTGTTAACGGTTAACTGTTCACTGATAACGAATTCATGGTTGTTCATCAACGAACCAAGGTGCTCGTGCGGCCATAATGAGTTTTCCCGCCTGCACTTCGTTCATTCCCTCAAGGGACATCAAATCTTCTACGGATTGCTCAGCCAAATCATCCATATTCACAATTCCTCGGTTAGCCAATGCTTGTGCCCATTCTTCGCTCATTCCTTCCAAAGCCAGCAAATTTTCTGCTGGTTGCGGCTCCGCAATGACCGGATTATCGGTATCAATTTTTTCTTCGTTAACAATGGCTCTTGTCAGTAAAGCATCTTTGGCTCGATTGCGTAATTCTTTGACAATTTCTTCTTCAAATTCATTAATTTGCAACATTTCATTCAGGGGCACATAAGCAATTTCTTCAATGCTAGAAAAACCTTCTTGCACGAGAACCGTTGCTACCTCTTCGTCAACTTCTAATTCTGACATGAATAGTTCCAATACTGCCCGTGCTTCCGCTTCATTCTTTTCTTCGGCTTGTGATTCCGTCATGACATTTAAAGTCCAACCGGTCAATTGACTCGCTAAGCGCACATTTTGTCCATTACGACCAATGGCTTGCGACAGTTGTTCTTCTCTGACCGCCACATCCATACTATGTGTATCCTCATCAACCACAATAGAAACCACTTCTGCGGGTGACATGGCATTCATCACAAACTGAGCGGGATTGTCATCCCATAAAATAATATCGACTCGTTCGCCAGCGAGTTCATTAGAAATAGCTTGAACTCGAGAGCCTCGCATTCCGACACAAGCACCCACCGGATCAATCCGTGGGTCTTTGGGTTTAACGGCGATTTTAGCACGAAGTCCAGGGTCACGAGCAGCACCTACAATTTCCAATAAATTTTCTCCAATTTCGGGTACTTCTAAAATAAATAATTTAATCAACAATTCCGGTGCGGTTCGGCTCAAAAATAATTGTGGCCCACGCGGTTGGGGACGTATGCTGTATAAATAACCCCGCAACCGATCGCCTGGACGAACGACTTCTCGAGGAATCATATCTTCACGTGGAATCAGTGCTTCAGCATTACCCCCTAAGTCCAGGATAACATTACCCCGTTCAATTCGCTTAACAATGCCACTAACCAATTCACCTTCACGATCTTGATAAGCTTCAACGATCTGTGCTCGTTCAGCCTCGCGAATCTTTTGGACGATGACTTGCTTAGCAGTCTGCGCACCAATGCGGTCAAAATTGACTGATTCGATAGCTTCTTCAATAAATTCCCCTAACTGAATCGCCGCGTTTTGTTCTTGCGCTTGAGTTAAGCTAATCTGCAACTGAGGTGATTCCAAGCGACGATCTTCTACCACTTGCCAACGACGAAAGGCTTTGTAATCACCGGTATGCGGATCAATGAAAACCCGCACCTCAATTTCATTGTTATAACGTTTCTTGGTGGCACTGGCTAATGCACATTCTAATGCATTGAAAATAATTTGTTTACTCACCCCTTTTTCATTAGATACTACGTCTACTACCAGCAAAATTTCTTTATTCATAGTCACCACCTCATTATATAAAGTGAAGCTTAAAGACCAACACCATTGAGATTCAATCGATCTTTGCGCTTAACTATCAGGCACAAGATGTGCCTTTTCTATTTGTTCATAGGGTAGGCTATATTCGGTATCCTCTACCACCATGATAATGTTATGACCTTGCACCTGTTGTAATAAGCCAGTGAAATTTCTTCGTGTGGCTACTGGGCGATTCAAGCGAACACTCATTTTACAACCGATAAAACGAATAAAATGTTCTAAGGTAAACAAGGGTCGCTCTAAACCGGGCGAAGAAATTTCTAACACATAATGACCAGGTATGGGATCTTGGACATCCAATAGGCCACTCACTTGATGGCTAACTTGTTCACAATCTGACAAATTAATTCCGGCAGGGCTATCAATGTAAACGCGTATCAGCGTGCGATGTCCACCCTGCGAAAGTCGTTCGACACCAACTAATTCATATCCTAAGGCCGTGATAGTTGGCAATAATAACTTTTGTAATTCCTTATCCAACAAAACGATTTTAGCTCCAATCTGCTTAAGTTATGCCACTGTAATCGGTTCCAATTCCTGGGTAAAATTCCTTACTTGACTGCTGCTTACAAATAAAAAATGGGCACGAAGCCCACTTCCTAAAAGTCACTTAGGGTCAGTTATTCCATTTTAACCGTTATCAGACACCTGAAACTGAATTTGTGGCATGGTATTTGTCCTTTCTCTTTGTTCCAAGCGATTAGTCAAGTTACTTAACCATTCACTTTTTCTTAAAAAAACAAATTGGGTAATTAATTCGACTCGTTCACCTAGTCTTATAATATAGAGTATCTTGCTTTCAGTCGCAACTACTGAAGATGAAAAAATAACTGCTTGGAGTAACCCGCTTAAATCGCCTATACTAAGGGCTTATTGATTTAGAATATTCACAATTATGAATCCTGATCTCGGTTTATTACAATCCTATCCGTTTGAAAAATTAGCTCAATTAAAACAGGGAATTATTCCTTCACCCCATCTTCATGCAATTAATTTATCCATTGGAGAACCACAACACGATACCCCCCCCTTAGTCGTTAAGGCGATGACGGCCACTTTAGGTACAACGCTGGCCAAATACCCCACGACTTTGGGTAGTGAACCTTTACGTCAAAGTATAGCACAATGGTTGAAACAAAGATTTAACTTACCGGAGAATAGTTTAGATCCGGCTCAACATATTTTGCCGGTCAATGGTACTCGGGAAGCCTTATTTGCTTTTGCTCAAGCCGTCATTAATCGGCAAGCGGCTGAGCCACTGGTATTGATACCTAATCCTTTTTATCAAATTTATGAAGGTGCTACTTGGCTCGCTGGTGCTAAACCTTGGTTTATTAATTGCTCAGCAGACACCGATTGGCAACCGGATTTTAGTTCAGTACCAGCAACAGTCTGGGCACGTTGTCAATTGCTGTATTTGTGTTCTCCTAACAATCCCAGTGGCACGTTACTCGACCAAGCGACTTGGCAAAATTTGTTAGCCTATGCTGATGAATATGATTTTATCATCGCTGCCGATGAATGCTATTCAGAAATTTATGCAGATGAAGACCACCCGCCGGTTGGCTTGTTACAAGCCTGTGTCACTGCTGGGCGTGCTGATTTTAAAAGATGTGTGGTTTTTCACAGCCTATCTAAACGTTCTAATGTACCGGGCTTGCGTTCTGGCTTTGTTGCTGGTGATGCTGATATCATTCGCCAATTTTTGTTATATCGAACTTATCATGGTTGTGCGATGTCGTTGGCAGTACAAGCGGCGAGTATTGCGGCTTGGCAAGATGAACAGCATGTCCAAGCGAATCGCATTCTGTATCGACAAAAATTTGATGCAGTCCTGGAGATTCTTGCCCCGGTGATGTCGGTCACTCGACCCCCGGCGAGTTTTTATTTATGGCTTTCCACCCCGAGCGCTGATGATCAATTTGCACAAGCTTTATTTGCTCAACAAAATGTAACGGTATTACCCGGCCAATTTTTATCACGTCTGGCTCATGGTATTAATCCGGGTCAAAATCGGATTCGGATGGCTTTAGTCGCACCGCTAGCGGATTGCATTACAGCTGCTCAGCGGATTCGTACTTTTATTGAAAGGAGTGATTAATTTTAATGAATGATTTGAAAACTGTAATCGAACAAGTTTTTGAAACTCGTATGGCGCTTAATTTTCGCAATGTGAGTCCAGAAGCGAAAGCAGCGGTAAAGGAAACCCTCAACTTATTGGATGGGGGAACTTTACGAATTGCGGAAAAACAATCCACGCGATGGGTTGTTAATGAATGGCTTAAAAAAGCTGTATTGTTATCCTTTCGTTTGGAAGAAAATTATTTTATCAAGGGTAGTTTTACTAATTATTACGATAAGATCGCGCCTAAATTTGCTGATATGAGTTCACAGGATTTTCAAAATTTGGGAGTGCGAGTGGTACCGCCGGCGACAGTACGTCATGGTGCCTACCTTGCGCCCGGTGTGGTGTTAATGCCTTCTTATGTTAACATCGGTGCTTATATTGATAGTGGTACCATGGTTGATACTTGGGCAACCGTTGGTTCTTGTGCTCAAATTGGGAAAAATGTGCATTTATCGGGTGGCGTTGGTATTGGTGGCGTATTGGAACCCATCCAAGCAACTCCAACTATTATTGAAGATAATTGTTTTATTGGGGCGCGTTCGGAAATCGTTGAAGGGGTTATCGTGGGTGAAGGTTCAGTGATTTCGATGGGCGTGTATATTGGACAAAGTACTAAAATTTATAACCGCGAAACCGGAGAAATTACTTATGGTTATATTCCACCGGGTTCAGTGGTTGTTTCTGGCAATTTACCCGCCGCTAATGGTAAATATAGTCTTTACTGTGCCGTCATTGTTAAACAAGTTGATGAGAAAACGCGTAGTAAGGTTGGATTGAATGAATTGCTGAGAGATATTTAGCATTTTAGACTGGGACACGTAAAGCGAATCGTGCCAGTTCCTCACTAGAGAGAGGCCCATCGATAATTCGGCATCCTCCTCATCGTCGGGTGCGTTATGGCGCAAAAAGACGTGCCTGGCGTACCCTATTTGCTGGAAAATGGATTACGTAAATCCAGTTCTTCTAATGACATTTTACGCTGTTGCCGTAACTGGGTTGCTCTTTCTATAATCTCTTGAGAAACAGGTAAGATAAGCGTTGCTTTAAAAAAGCGTTCTAAGAAAATCTTTTCCTCATTCTCGTCCAGGCAAAGTACGATCTTTTCTAATTTTCCGTTGCCAGGTAGAGGGGTCTTCAATAAAATGTTGAAATAATCCCTGTGCAACTCCCTCGTTCAAAATATTGAACATAGCCTTTCCTCGTTCTGCTTTCAGGGAGATTTCTTTAACTGAATCATTGATAGGATGGATATCATAAGGGTGACGCAATTTCAAAAACAAATAAAATCAAGGATTTAATCCAACTACTTTTTATCAGGAAGACGCGGGGGCATCCCGATGAGGTTCCCACGCAAGAGCATGGGAACCAGAAAAAACCTAACGTGTGTAGGGTAGAATGCGGTGAGGAACGAACCGTATTCTACGCGGGCTATATTTTTTCTCTCATTTCACGAATCGTGTCAACAATTTCTTGAGAAGATATGGTCATTTTAATGGTCGGTACGGCTAAAGGTGATTGATGAGTTTGAACGGGTTTGAGGATGAAAGTTTTTCCATCTTGACATCTTATATAGACTTCGCCTAATTGAACGGCTTGCTCCAATAAAGAGGAGAGTTGCTGTCTCGCTTCTGAAAGCGTGTAGATATTCATGAGTTAGACCTCGATAAGTTTAATTCCAATGTCTTGAGCTTTTCCGATTAAGAATTTATCTAGTGAAAGTAAGGGAGCTTTATAGTTCATAGCGCAGACGATTAAGTAAGCATCATAGGCATAAATATGACAAGATGCAGCAATATTTAAAGCCTGATTTAAATCAGTTTGGACCCACGTTATAGGTATCTTATGATAAATTTCTAGTGCTTGCTCGGCTTGTTCTAAAGAAATTCGTTTTCGTTTAAACATAGCTGAAAAGGCATTTCCAATTTCCCAATGCACCGATTGAGGCGCTATTAAGTCTGCTCCTATGGTCACTTCAATGAGTTTTGGTCTTTCTGGTTCATCGGCTATGACAGCAATAAGGGTAGAGGTATCTATGACAATATTCATGTTGAGTTATTTTATAGAGGTAGGTCACTCGTATCTGGTAAAGCGAATAAGGCAAATCGGCTATCCGCCATCATAAAATTTTCCCATCCAACGAAAGACAGCGCTGCAAGAGTAGCACAAGTAGGCTGGGTTGACAAAACCAGCTAACGGTGTTTACTGATTTGATGTTTATCTTGAACAAGCTGGGTTTCGTGCCTCAACCCAGCCTACTCGTGCTACTCGTGCTTTCAATAAATTGCACATTTAGTTACCTAAGTCGAAAAATACCACTATAGCAGATTTGCTTCTTCAACGTATCAAGGTTACTTCACTTTCATTCTAATTCGTTATATAATTTTTTATATAGCGAATATGGACTATCAATATTATGGGAATTATTCAGATGTATGAGAGAAATATATCATTAAAAATCAGTGTGTTATCTGCGGCACTAGCGGCCGCCAGTGCCGGCCACACCGAAGAGACCTTCCAACTGGGCCGCATCGAGGTGACCGCCAAGCGCGACCTACCCGCTGTCGGAACGGACCAGATCGAGGCCGAGGTGATACGCGACGAGAACCGTGAGACCGTGGCAAAAACGGTAGATCGGTTACCGGGCGTCAGCATGGGAAACTTCGGGGCGCGCAACGAGCAAACGGTGTTCGTGCGTGGCTTCGACATGCGCCAAGTGCCGGTATTTATGGACGGTGTCCCGGTCTACGTACCCTACGACGGGTACGTGGATTTGGGGCGCTTCACCACCTTCGACCTCGCCGAGGTGAACCTCTCCAAGGGCTTCAGTTCGGTACTCTATGGTCCCAACACCCTGGGCGGGGCGATCAACTTAATCAGCCGTCGTCCGACTCAGTCCTTGGAAGGGGAAGCCGGCATCGGTTACAGCAGCGGCGAGGAGCCGGGTAGCGATGGTGAACGCACCTGGCTGAACCTGGGAACCAACCAAGGCAATTGGTATGGCCAGTTCAGCGGCTCCTATCTCACCCAAGATGCCTTTGCCCTCTCCGGCGACTTCACCCCCACCGCCACGGAGAATGGCGGTCTGCGCGATAACTCCTACCGTAAGGATCGCAAGGTGAGCCTCAAGGCAGGCGTTACCCCTAATACCACCGATGAGTACGCCGTAGGCTACATCAACCAGCATGGCGAGAAGGGGACACCACCCTATGCCGGGAGCAGCAAATCGGTCACACCGCGTTACTGGCAGTGGCCCTATTGGGATAAGGAGAGCGTCTACGCGGTGAGCAAGACCGATTTGGGCGCAGGCAGCTACGTCAAGAGCAGGCTCTACTACGATATCTTCCAAAACTCCCTCTTCAGCTACGACGACGCCACCTACACTACCCAGAAGAAGGGCTACGCCTTCCAGAGCTGGTACGATGACCACAGCTACGGTGGGAGCGTAGAGTACGGCAAGCCGATTGGCGTGCATCTGCTCAAAGCTGCAGCCCACTTCAAGCTCGATCATCACGAGGAGCACAACGCTGGCGAACCAATCCGCACCTTCGAGGACCGCACCACTTCGCTCGCCTTGGAGGACACCCTTGACCTGGGTGTGGGACGCCATATGGTGGCAGGGGTGAGCCACGATACCCGCGACAGCCTCCAGGCCGAGGATTACAACAGCAAAACCAAGGCGATTACCGACTTTCCTGGCAACAGCGGCGCTGCCTGGAACCCACAGATCGGTTATTTTACCGATCTCGGCCCGAGCGACGCGGGACGTATCACGCTCTCGCGCAAGACCCGTTTCCCTACCATCAAGGACCGCTACTCCTACCGCTTGGGTTCAGCTATCCCCAACCCGGACCTGGAACCGGAGAAAGCGACTACCCTGGAGACCGGTTGGGTACATCGCTTTAGCAAGCAAGCACGGTTAGATGCAACGCTGTTCTACAGCGACATCCGCGACCTGATCCAGGCAGTAGACCTCACCGCTAGCACTTACCAGTTTCAGAACATTGGCAAGGTCATCGCCAAGGGGATGGAACTGGGGATAGAGGCTTGGTTTGGCGAAGCCCTGGAACTGGGTGGTAACTACACCTACTTGTCGCGCGACAACGAAAGATCAGCCCTTAAGCTCACCGATGTACCCGACCAAAAATTATTCGCCTACGCCACCTGGCACGTCAGCACCCCCTTCAGTCTCTCGGCTACCACACAATGCGAAGGTAAGCGCTACAGTTCCACCGACGGTAATCGGGTGGCCAATGCCTTCACGGTGTTTGGTCTGCGCAGCAGCTACGAATTCGGGCAGGGTTGGGTCGGGCGGCTCGGGATCGAGAACCTGACCGATAAGGAGTATGCCTTCCAGGAGGGCTACCCGGAGGCAGGCCGCACTTTCTACGCTAACATTGACTACCACTTTTAAGAAGAGAGCCTACCATGAAGAGAATCACACAATATTTCGTCCCCCTGCTGCTGGCAATAGCTAGTAGTATCAGTGCTGAACAACTGACTGTAATGACCAGCTATCCGCAAGAAGTGGTCTCCCGCTTTGAGGAAACTTTCGAGCACCGCCACCCAGAGATCCAACTCCAGATTCTCTGGCGGATGCCTCATGATGCTCTGCCTTATCTGTTAAAACCACAACAAGGCGGAGTGGATGTCTACTGGGCCCCCTCCCTGGGCAATTTCCTCGCCCTCAAAGCTGCAGGTGCCCTCGGCCCCCTCGGCATCAACCGCAACGGCCTGCCGGAACGGATCGGCGATACGCTCCTGGTTGACCCGCAGGGCACCTTCCTCGCCAGTGAGACCGCTGGCTATGGCTTGTTCATCAACCCTGACAAGCTCGCAAAACTCGGTGTAGCAGAACCCAAGGTCTGGGCTGACCTGACTGATCCACATTTGAAGGGGGAAGTGGTGCTGCCGGTCCCTTCAGGAGTGGGTTATGCACCGGTGCTGGTGGACCAACTGCTCCAGGCGGAGGGCTGGGAGGCGGGCTGGAAGACTTGGCGCGCCATTGCTGCTAATAGCCGACTTATCACCAATCGCGGCAACTTTGTCACCGAGGAGGTCTCTAGCGGACGTGCGACGGTAGGGCTCACCATGGACTTCTTTGCCGCCTCTAGCGTAGCGAGTGGGGCCAAAGGCAAGTTTCTCTATCCGGCCCGCACTGCCTTCAACCCCGGCCAGATCGCCATCACTGCTTCTACCCCTCGGCGACTCGTAGCGGAGACCTTCGTCACCTTCATTCTCTCCGAAGAGGGACAAATCCTCTTGTTCCACCCGGCCATCCGCAAGTTGCCGGTACGGTCCTCGGTCTATACCCAAGCACCGCCAGGCTACGTCAATCCCTTCACGCTACACGTAGATACACGCTACGATCCAGTGCGCGGCCTTGCCCGGCGTAGCCTCAACTCAGCCCTGTTCGACGCAGCTATCACCCGCCACCACGGCACGCTGATCGAGGTGTGGGCACTGCTACACCAGGCGGAGGTGGCAGCAACACCCAAAGCACAGGAAACTTTGGGACGCGCCCGTGCTGCGCTCACTGCCCTGCCCCTTAGCGAGCCGGCGCCGGATGCTCCTCTGGCCCTGGCTTGCGAACAACGCACCGAAGACATCAAAGCTGAAGCGCAGTGTGCTGCAGCAGAACGGGAATGGGATACTTTCTTTGAAGCGCATTATGCCGAGGCCAAGGCGCTAGCCGCTGAGGTGCTGCGCCGGGGAGGGCGATCATGAGCCGCCTCATCGCCGCCTTTCTTGCCCTGCTTCCCCTGTTGGCAACCGCAGCAGGCTTCACCACCCTCGACCAAAGTCGCCGTGCACTTTCCCAGCCTATGCCCGGACTTGATGAAGGGCAACGGGAACGCTTCGCCCAGGGGCGCAACCTGTTTAACCAAATGTGGGTCATCGCCCCTTCCCTTGACGCCAAGGTGGACGGTCTTGGTCCCCTCTACAACCGCCTTTCCTGCGCCGCCTGTCATCCTGATAACGGTCGCGGGCGTGCCCCAGACGGCCCCGACCAGAAAATGCGCTCTATGTTGGTACGCCTCAGTTTGCCGGGGGTCGGTCCCCACGGCGGTACCAACCCTCACCCTACCTACGGTGATCAGCTTAACGAGCAGGGAATTCCAGGTGTTCCCGGCGAGGGGCAGGCCGAGGTGAGCTACACCGACCTGCCGGTCCTGCTCGGCGATGGTACTACCGTGATCCTACGTCAACCCCACCTAACCCTTAAGTCACCGGGCTACGGTCCCTTCGACGGTATCCTCATTTCGCCACGTATCGGGCCGGCTCTCACTGGAATGGGCCTGTTGGAGGCAGTCCCCGAAACAGAGATTCTGGCGTGGGCTGATCCTGATGACACTAATGGTGATGGCATTTCTGGACGGCCCAATTTCGTCTGGGACGCGCAAGCCCAGCGTAGTACTCTCGGCCGATTCGGCCTCAAGGCCAACGTCCCCAGCCTACGCCAACAGATCGCCGGGGCCTTTGTCGGTGACATGGGGATCACTTCCCCCCTCTTCCCAGCCGAAAACTGTACCCCGGCCCAGAGCACCTGTGCTGCCGCGCCCAGCGGTGGCAAACCTGAATTAAGTACGGAACAGCTCGACGCCATCACTTTCTACCTTCAGACCCTCGCGGTGCCAGAGCGGCGCGGGGACGACCTGCCCCAAGTGCATCACGGCGAAATGCTGTTCCATCAGGCGGGTTGTGCTGCCTGCCACCGCCCGCAGTTGCATACCACTCCCAACACCCAATTGGCGCAACTAGCCGGACGGCTCATCGCACCCTACACTGATCTGCTGCTCCACGATCTGGGCGCACTCCTCGCCGATGGACGACCTGACTTCCAAGCCAGCGGTAGTGAATGGCGTACCGCCCCTCTGTGGGGCATTGGTCTCGCTGAAACAGTGGGCGACCAAGTAGGCTATCTGCACGATGGACGCGCCCGCACCCTGCTGGAAGCGATCCTCTGGCACGGTGGCGAGGCGGCCCCTAGCCGTGAGGCGGTGCGGACGATGGGATCGACAGAACGTACGGCACTACTCGCATTCCTGCGTGCGCTGTAGGGGGGACGTATGGAATTCCTGTTGAAGACCTACCTCGACTATGCCATCTTCGGACTGCTTGGGTTGATGAGTTTTCTGGTGGTGGCCTATGGGGTGGAGCGCCATCTCTACTACCGGCGGGTGGATCTGGGCAGTTTCGCCCACCCGGAGGCACTCAAAATTGCCCTCACCGCCAATCTCACTACCATCGCCTCGGTAGGTTCCAACGCACCTTACGTCGGGTTGCTTGGTACTGTACTCGGCATCCTGGTCACCTTCCACGACTTGGGCAGCGGTGCGACCTTCGACACCCGCACGGTGATGCTGGGGCTGGCACTTGCCCTCAAAGCGACCGCTCTCGGACTCGTGGTGGCTATCCCCAGCATCCTCCTCTACAACGGCCTACTGCGCCGGGTGGACGAACTCACCGCCCGCTGGCAGGTGATGCGGGAGTCGTCATGAAGCGGTTTGACACCATCAACGTCATCCCCTTTATTGACATCATGCTGGTGCTGCTGGCCATCGTGCTGACCACCGCCACCTTCCTGGTGGAGAGTCGGTTGGAGATCGAGCTACCCAAAACCGACGGCACTCACCATCGTGCCAACCTCCGTGCGCAGGAGATTACCATTGATCGCAATGGGCGCTTTTACCTGAATGACCAAGCAGTGGAGCTAGAGGAGCTACGTGGACGATTAGCCAACCTGCCACAAGAAACGCCCATCACTCTGCGAGTGGATGCCGGGGTGCCCTTTGCCCGTTTTGTCAATGTAGCTGAAATGACCCAAGACCTCGGGCTGCGTAATTTGGGGGTGATCACCGAGGGGCAGCGATGAGCCCGCAACGCACCGGCTTCCTTGTTTCGGCTTTGCTGCACGTGGGGTTATTCGCAGCATGGGTGCGGCTGGCCGATGACTCCGCGCCGCCGGTGATGAGGCCACTCCTGTTGATATCCTTTGCTCAGGTGGTCCCGTCCGCCACTTTGCCAACTGCGCCCGAACTCGCGGCAACACCGTCAGCCGTTGCGCCACCAAAATCCATGCTATTGACAGAACCTTCACCCGTTCCTACCAGGGCAGCCGCACCGAAGTTAGCACCGGCTAAACTTAAGCAGACCAAGGCCAAACCAGCCCAGCACAACCACCACCCTCCTCGCTCAGCCAAACCACCTGCACTAAAATCAGTTCCGGAACGACCTAAGCAAACCAAGGACAAACCGGCTTGGCGCAACCACCACGCTACCCGCTCAGCCAAGCCAACTACACTGAAATCAGTTCCAGAGCAATCTAAGCGAACCAAGGCCAAACCGGCCAAGCACAGTGAATCATCGATCGTTCCTGCCAATGTGGTACCGCCGTCCACTCCCATCAAGACAGCAGCACCGCGGTCAGTCCCAGTGTCTGCCAAACCAATCCAGCATAGCAGACCACCCATCGCTGCGCTCGCTAATAAAGTATCACAACTGCCCACCAAAACACTAAACCGTGTAGCAACGCACAAAGCCCCTGCCACCCTACAGTCCCGACCAGACGAAGCGTACTACCTGGCTACTCTGCGCCAAACTATCGAGGCCCACAAGCGCTATCCGCGCATGGCTAGGCACCTGGGCATTCAGGGCCGCGCTACGGTCGCCTTCGTTCTGCACCGAGACGGACGCATCACCGGGGTACAGGTGCGGACGAGTAGTGGCGATACTGGGCTGGACGCGGCAGCCTTTGCGGCAGTGGCGGATGTCGAACGTTTCCGGCCTTTTCCTGAGGGCAGTACACGGCAAACGTGGCCGATTTCGGTGGAGATAATCTTTTCACTCAAATAGCCCGCTAAGATCGTTAGGTCAATTCACTGGGCTGTGTGTTATAGCTCTGGCATTTATTCTTGAACACAATTTAGTTATTGCCAATTCCCGCTGCTACCCCGCCGCGCCCATCTATCTGGTAGAATCGTTTCAATTTTTATTCATCAGACTATGATATTGCTAAAGCCATGCCCTCGAAAAGGCTAGTGCTAAAGCGGTTCCGTCTTAAGACAAAGGTTTATACTCGATCGAGTAGAGATTAATGTGGTATTATACATTTACTTGGAATTCAATTTACTATCAGTCGCTTACTTCGTTAAGAGATTTTTTACTTGGGCTAATAATTCGTAACGACTATAAGAACCTTTCTGGAAAATACCCAGAACATGCGTGTTAAGACGAAGTCGTTCTTCCATCGTTAGATCTCTGGCTGTCAGAACTAAAATCGGAATGGAATCATAAGACTGTCGCAGTTGTGTCACAAACTCAAAACCATTCATGGCCGGCATTTGCAAGTCGAGCAGGATTAAGTCGGGTTGTTTTTTCTGAATATAATTTAAAGCGATTCTGCCATCATCAACCTTACAAACACGCCAACCGGCTTTTCTTAACATCCGCGCGGTCATATCACGAGTGACCGCATCATCATCAATAACCATAATTAATTGAGTGGTGTCATTATGAGAAAAGTGATATTTTTGTAGTACTTTGGAGATTTGTTCACGGGTAATCGGTTTAATTAAGTAATCGGAAGCACCGAGTGAATAGCCTACGCTTTTATCCTCTATCATTGAGAGCACAATGATCGGAATGTGATCTAACTCTGGATCCGCTTTTAGATAAGATAAAACTTCCCAACCATCCATTTTAGGCATCATGACATCGAGGGTAATCACATCGGGAAAGATTTTTTTCGCTAAGCGTAATCCTTCTTCGCCATTATCAGCCAATTCTACTTGATAACCTAATTTGCTCAGGTATTTTTGGAGAACCGTTCGGACTTCTAAATCATCATCGATGACTAGAACAATACCACCTTCTTCTAACACCGCTTCTGCTGTTTGAGAAATAACCTGAGTTTGTTCGCCGCTAGACGTGATTTTAGCGGGTAACCGAACTTTAAAGGTAATACCACCGATTGATTCGTTATCGACACTAATTTCTCCGGCCATCATATGGACTAAGTAATTAGTAATGGCTAATCCTAAACCGGTACTGTCATATTTATAGGCATTAGAGGGATCAGTGTGTCCTAAAATTTGGGAGAACTGTTGCCTTTGCTCGTCATCTAGTTCTAATTTGGGATTACTAATCTGAAAAATTATCCATTCTTTATTACTCGGAGCAATTTCTCGCTCAACGGCTAAAGTAATCGTATCGGCTTGATCATTAAAGCGGGAGGCATTATTAAGTAAATTTAATAAAATTTGCCGGGTTTTAGTGAGATCGGCCTGCATTTCGCCTAGGTTTTCGCCATAATGAATTTGTAACGTATCCTGATTTTTAGTCAGTAGCGGTTGAATCGTCTGAATCACATCACTGACCATATTGGGTAAATAAAAGCTTTCCGTGTAAAGTACCATTTTCCCAGCTTCAATTTTAGAAATATCTAATAGATCGTTGATAATACCGAGTAAATGTTTTCCGGCTAAATAAATCTTCTCAATATCATTACAAAATTCCTCTTCACCCAGTTCTAACAACTCTTCTTGTAACATCTCACTGTAGCCAATAATCGCATTTAATGGGGTACGTAATTCATGACTCATGTTAGCTAAAAATCGACTTTTAGCCAGATTAGCCACTTCGACTTCGCGTTTAGCCCTTTGCAAAGCTTCTTCAGAAGCATTGATTTCTTCCAACATGGCATTAAAACCGGTTTCTAACAGACCTAATTCATCTGTGCGTCCTAGGTTAGCCCGTACTTTCCTATTTCCCCGGCGAACTTGTTCAACAATCTGGATAAGCTTTTCCAGTGGATAAGTGATCATTTTATTAAAGATATTAAATATCACTGCCGCCAATACGATGATAATCAATAACACGATGCCAAAATGAAAGGAAAATGAAAAAATACTGGGAACGGCATCCGGATTAGACCAACGGGCAATGAGGGTCCAATGGCCTAATTGGAGAGCGTTAATCCGTTGAAAGGAGAAATTAATTTGGCCAGTACGCCAACTACCTTCAGTTTGTTCCGCAATCATATTAGCTAAATCCGGATAATCTTGGCTTAATTGATAACCGGTGTTGAGATCATTTGGTCCCCCCCAAAGTTTATTGGGTTCAATATAAGCTAGATAATATCCGTCTTGATCCACTAACCAAGCCTCTTCTACAATTTGTAACCATTGGTTAGCATCTACTGTGAGTAGCAAAATGCCCGCATTATAGCCATCCGGGTGAATGATAGGAGTGGCATAATGAATCACCGCCTGATGAGGAATGATGATTTCTCCTTGTTCTCGCTCTAATCTCGGTGATGAGATTAAGATCCCTTTTTCCGGTAACCGTATCGATTTTTTGAAATAAGAATAATGTGCTTTATTTTGTAGTTGTGATGGCGAAGCGAGCTGAGGTATCCCTTGATGATTATCCACCCGTACAATTTCTTGGCCATTTTCATCTAAATAAGTAATTTGGTAATAAAAGCTTCGATTAATCACGAAAGCTAAAAATTCTTGCCCAAGAGATTGTTTTAGGGTTATCAAATCATTAGCATCTTGCTGGCGATGAGATGAAGGTAAATCTAAGTACTGTTTTAATAGTTGAGATTGTGCGAGAAAAATAAGATCTTTTTGTATGGCTATTAACCCATTTTCTAAATTAGCTTTCAGGTTTTTTAGTCGAGTCACTTGATGAAAAAGTTCATTCTCATATAAAACTTGGATAGTCAATTGCTTAGCATAAATACTAATAATCAGCCCCGAAATGAAAGCAACTAACAAAAATCCAATAGCAAGTTTAGTACGAATACGTTGGTAAAATTTCATTAAATTGGCTCAGTTATCAGTTATCAGTTATCAGTTATCATGCTCAATGACAATAATGATAACTGATAACCAGTCATTGTTATACCATAATAGAACTTAGCAGGAGAGAGTCTAATTTATTATAACTTGCTCATCTACCATAATCAGATAGAATAGTAAATTATTAGTTAATAGAGGAATAGTTATGTCTGAACAATCGATCCTTTCTTTCCCTAACGATGAAAAAAGATTATTGTTGCATTCTTGCTGTGCACCGTGCTCAAGTGAGATTATAGCAACTCTTCTCTCTTTAGATATTGAACTAACAGTCTTTTTTTATAATCCTAACATTCACCCACTTAAAGAGTATGAACTACGTAAAGAAGAAAATAAACAGTTTGCTAATAAACATCAAGTTCCTTTTATAGATGCGGACTATGATATGAATAATTGGTTTGCACGCACCAAAGGAATGGAATTTGATTCGGAGCGTGGCCCGCGGTGTGAGGCTTGTTTTGATATTCGTTTTGAGCGTACCGCTTTATATGCTCATGAACATGAGTTTAAAGTCTTTACCAGTTCGGTGGGGATGTCGCGTTGGAAAGATTTAGAACAAGTGAATGAATGTGGAATACGAGCAGCACAACGTTATCCTGGGTTAACTTACTGGAATTATAATTGGCGTAAGAAAGGGGGTTCACAGCGCATGATAGCAATGGCTAAAAGTGAACATTTCTATCAGCAAGAATATTGTGGTTGTGCTCACTCACTTCGAGAAATTAATCACAAACGTAAAGCTCAAGGACGTGATTTAGTGAAAATTGGTATAAAATATTATGGTAATTCAGATAAATAAATTTCGGAAACGATTACCAGTTAATCGCCGTTTAAGTTATCATTAATAGCTGATAACTGCAGTACCGGAGTATGTCAAAGATGAGTAATATTCCTCAATTTGAAACCTTTTTCAAGCAAGTGACTGAACTATTACCGAAAAATTTATTAGGTCTTCATCGCGATTTGGAAAAAAATTTGCGGGTGGCTTTAGAAGCTACCTTACGACGGATGAACTTAGTTACGCGAGAAGAATTTGAAGTGCAAAAAGCCGTATTAGAGCGTACTCGGGTTCGGTTAGAAATTTTAGAGGCTAAAGTAGCCGCGCTCGAAGCAACCTATTCACCTCAATCCCAAACTCCTGAACCTTCCGAGTAGTGCTCTGTCTTCTTTAGCGGTTATTCATAGTCGCGCTCAGGTTGGTATTCAAGCTTTACCCGTTACCATCGAAGTTCATTTGACCAATGGCTTGCCACGCTTGTCTATTGTCGGGTTACCAGAAACAGCGGTTAAAGAAAGCCAAGATCGGGTTCGGAGCGCCTTGCTCAATTGTCAGTTTGAATTTCCCCTGCAGCGAGTGACGATTAATTTAGCGCCAGCCGATTTACCTAAAGAAGGCGGGCGTTTCGACTTGGCTATTGCCTTGGGTATTCTAGCGGCTTCTCGCCAAATCCCGACTCATTCACTTTCGCAATATGAATTTATTGGCGAATTAGCCTTAAGTGGGCAAGTACGACCGGTGCGAGGCGTATTACCGATGGCTTTAGAAGCTCGACAAGCACAGCGACAAGTGGTCGTTCCTTTTGATAATGCCATTGAAGCGAGTATCATTAACGGAGTATCTATTTTACCGGTCAAACATTTACTCGATATTTGTGCCCATTTACGCAATCTGACCCCGATTATCCCTTACCACACGAATCACCCACCTTGTTCTCCAGCTAGGGTCACTTCTTTAGCTGACTTAAGTGAAGTACGGGGACAACATCATGCTAAACGTGCCCTAGAAATTGCGGCGGCTGGCGGACACAATTTATTAATGTTAGGGCCACCGGGTACCGGTAAAACCATGTTAGCCAGCCGTATGCCCAGTATTTTACCCCCCATGACTGAAGATGAAGCGCTCTCTACCGCCACCATTGCCTCCATTGCTAGCAGTGGTTTTGACGTGAGTCAATGGGGAATTCGTCCTTTTCGGACCCCGCATCATACCGCTTCTGCGGTGGCTTTAGTGGGTGGTGGTAGTCATCCCCGTCCTGGCGAAATCTCACTGGCACATAACGGCATTTTGTTTTTAGATGAATTACCCGAATTTGATAAACGTGTTTTAGAAGTATTACGCGAACCGTTAGAATCAGGCCGAATTACCATTTCTCGGGCTGCGCATCAGGCTGAATTTCCAGCTAATTTTCAATTAATTACGGCAATGAATCCGTGTCCGTGTGGTTATCTGGGTGATACCAGTGGTCGTTGCCAATGTAATCCACAACAAATTAGCCGCTATCGCTCTAGAATTTCTGGGCCGTTGTTAGATCGAATTGATTTGCATATTGAAGTACCCAATTTACCTCGTTCCGAACTTCGGCAGGATGATAATCGGGAAACCAGTGCGCAAGTCTGTCAACGGGTTGTTAACACGAGAAACAGACAGTTACAACGTAGTGGTAAAGCCAATAGTCGACTAACCAACCGAGAAATTGAGCAATTTTGCCAATTAACGGAAACAGATGAGCGGTTACTCGACCGAGCGATGGAACAATTAGGCTTATCGGCACGCGCTTGGTATCGGATTCTCAAAGTGGCGCGCACGATTGCTGATCTCAGTGCCAGTGAAAAAATTCAAACCGTTCATTTGACTGAAGCGATTACTTACCGCCGCTTAGAAAGAAAAGGGAATTTGCTTTAAAATGAGAGGGCAAATTTTCTGGTTACTGGTTCTCGTTTCTACGTGGGAACGCCATACTATTAAGTTAAGCAGGATTGAGTCGGGTGCATATGGTTTTCTAGACGCACCCGACCATTAACTTAATGGCATTGAGGTTTGGATTTTATTTTAGTCCGGTTTGACATAATCGAAAGGTAAATCGTTATAAATGATTGAAGAAGCTCCGGTTATAGAGTAACCACTATAAAGGAAGAATTCCTTACCTAAGCTGACCGGGAGAGGAACTGTTATTTTTACCACCTCAGGTAAGTTGGTATAACTTCTCGCACTGAGCAAATTAAAGAGTTCTGAATCTAACCATTCTACCCATTTACGTCCGTTCCATTGATAATAAGAACCCTCTCCAGTCATCGCTACCACCATCAAACGAGCACTTGTATTAATAGTATAGTTATCGGGATAAAGTGTAATTCTCACTAAAGCGGGTGGCTCATTTATCAATTCCATTTGAATATAAGCCGGTCGGTCGGTCGGATAATAATAACTATAACCCCAAGTATTGAGTACGGTATTACTGATTAAAAACTGTCTGGGTTTTTCATTGAATACCAGCGTACCATTATTTAATTGGTAACCTAAGTAGAGATAATATTCACCGCCGGGTTCATCTAAGGGTAATTCGTGAATATCGATCACTTCTTGCAAAGTGATTTGTTCCGGCAGACTATCATAATTTCTTATCATTTTTAGAGAATTTAGGTCGTTTTCCACCCACTTTTGCCATGAGCTAGTCGTCGCCGGAGCAAGACATTCCGGTTCTATGGAAAAAATAGGGCATGGTAGTTTTTCTACCAAAGTAGCTTGAGAAGACTTAGTGAAATAAGCTGTTTTTCCATCAGGTGATCGATAACCGAGTACTATAAATAATTGAGCGGGTTGACCTAAGTGAGCATTGACCGGAATAATTTTTCCAGTGAGGGTAATTTCATCCTCTGGTTTTATAATAGTCGCATCTCTAATAAGTGAACGACCTTGTGACGCATCATAGACCTCCAAATAGCCACCGATATAAGCTCTTTCTGCAACCACTTTATTATCTTGAGCGGAAGTTATACCACCATTCGCTATCCATAAACGGAAAGGTTCTTTGCTATAGAAAGTAACCCCACTACTTCTTAACCGATAACCCATATAAATGGCAAATTCCCCCTCTAAACTAGAGTACTGATTGATAGCCAAGGGATAATCATGTACAGTTGGATAAGTTAAACCTTCTTCATAGGTAGTAATCGGTAAAAGCTGACTAAAATCCTTCCACCCGAAATTATTCCAGGGATGCCAAGTTTCACCATCAAAGGTAAAACTGTCAATCAGTTCTCCATAAACATAGCGTTCAGTGAACATCACGATATCAACAATTTCACCAACCGGGATAAAGTCGGGGTAAATGACAGAGTGAAGAATAACTTTATCTTCAGCGGGTCTGACGATTAAATTTTTACCCGCTATTGAAGTGTCTTGAATACTGAGCTGCCCACCAAAATAAGCTTGGGTTACTACCAAAGGACAATTCGCTATCTGACCATTGTAAGTCGGTGGAGTGCCTAGTTCATCTAACATTTTGAAAGTCGGAGTGAGATCAGCGGCGAATAGATTAGGTGAACAAATAATAAAAATAATGACTTTCAAAAAAAAGCCTTCACTTAGTTTTATTGTCATACTTTATTCTCCTCTGTTTTAAGATATCAACCAGAAATTTTTACTGAATAATCAAAGTATAGACCACCTCATCATTTAAGATCGTTTACTTCACTCATCTTACGCATTACGCATGTGAGGCAAAAAATTCAGGTAGGTCGGACCAAGCCAAGCGTGTCCGACCGAATCTTTTTAGTCAGGTAGGGTGGACAAAAGCGAAGTGTTGCCCACCATCATTTAGGTGGGCACCGGTGCCCACCCTACTGATTCGCCCAAATGTTGCGCATTAACGAAATAATAACCCCATAGTTGTAAATAAAAAGGATGACGTCCGGCGTATTGACGCATCTTGGTTATCGTTGCAGTGTCCAAGCAAGTTTGACCCTTTGCCAGTACCGGGCGATTCTTCACCGAGTGCCCGCCGATAGTAAATTTGAGTACAAATCATCAGGACAAAATCAGCCCCTTTAACTTGTCGCAACATCCACAACGCCCAGCCTTCTGGAGGTGATTGATGATATTGATCTAATTCGCAATCAATGCCATCATCACGTAATTTTTCGGCAAGTTCAAAAACCCGTTGTTTATGGGCTTCACTATCCCAGCTATAGCTGATAAAAACGCGCGGTGAAGGAGTTGCTGTCATGAGTTTAATCAGTTAAATTCACTTCGTCGGTGTAAGAATACACGGTAATTCCTAACTTGGCGGCTACTTCTTGAGCCCTTTTGTCTACCATGGGAGAAATCACTATTAATCGGTGTGCGGTGCGTTGATGTCTTCTCTCATAAAATCGGGCTTTGCGCTCAAACAAGTACATTTCACCTCGACTCATCGACGATTTGATTTCGGCAATTAATAATTTCCCATTCCGAATAATCAAATCTAATTCCACTTGATCGGGGCGACCAAAAACCTCGCCAGCATCATCAAACTCGTTGACATGAATCACTTCCACTCCGCTGGGAAATTCTTGTAAAATCCCACTGAGCGCATTGCGGAAAGTATCTTCCGAGTGTAAACCCCAACGCGTGCCCAGAGCGCCAAGCGTTTGATCATATTTTTTATCGAGGTTACGGATAGATTTCAACATTTCATTAATCACTTGTTGGTTTTCTTCCCATTTGCGCTGGTTTTCTTCCCATTGGCGTTGGTTTTCTTTCCAGCGTTCATCACTTTTGCGTTCCAGTTCCAGCAATCGTTGTTGATTTTCTTCCCATTTGCGCTGATTTTCTTCCCATTTGCGTTGGTTTTCTTTCCATTCACTCTGGATTTCTTCCCAGCGTTCATCACTTTTGCGCTCTAGTTCAAGCAATTGCTGTTGATTTTCTTCCCAACGGCGTGCTTGTCTCTCCCGCGATTGGCGGTCTTCTTCCATTTGTTGCTGGATAACCCGCATCATCTGATCAAAGCGGCTTTCTGTAACAGCTTTATCAGCAAACTGGGTGCGCCCAATATTCAGTACCCATTCCCGCAAACCACTATCTTGCTGCATTAGTGTGGGCAATTCTTTTAAAATAAGTTCTTTAATCTGTTGAGTTTCCATATCAAGTCCTTCATTATAAACTCGATGATTAAATTAATTATACTCTCATTTTGGCAATCAAAAACTGCCAGAATCATCGTTGTTCCACTATGCGTACGGGCTACTGCGCCAGTCGCTCGCATGGAATTTCGTTACCGATTGGAACCGGACTTATTTGGCAGTCGATAGCGATGAGGAATGGTGGTCCTGGATTTCGCTGCGCTTCATCCAGGCTACAATTGCTAACAAAGGCAAAAACTAATCAAGTTATTTTCTGGTGGCGGTGAGCGTATAACAAGAAGGATCGAGAATAGGAGGGTGTCCCAATATGATATCGGTTATTAATCGAGCGCAAGCTAAACCTAATACAATTCCATTCCGAAAATGACCTGCATTAATATAAAGTCCTTCAATGAGGGGATGTTTGCTAATATAGGGAATACCATTAGGAGAACTGGGTCGTAAGCCAGCCCACTGTTTTTGGACAGTATAATCTGCTAATCGCGGTATCAAACTGAAGGCAGCATATTTGAGATCTTGCAAGGCCGATTCGGTTGTCACTTTCTCAAAGCCTGCTTCTTCCACGGTACTACCGACTAACACACAGCCATCTCGACGGGGGATCACATAGTGACTATTGGCTAAGATGATGCGTGAAATTAAGCCCGGTTGGGTAGTAAATAAAATCATTTGTCCACGTACCGGGGTAATTTCAAAGGGGGGGGCGATGGTATTGAGTAAATTTCCACTCCAGGCACCGGCGGTGATTATGACAATCTCAGCGGCAATAAAACCGTGTTGATCAATTTCAACGCCAATGATTTTATTATTTTTTTGCGGTAGTGCCCGTACCCGATGGTGTTCTAATAAGGTAACACCCGCTAATTCACAAGCTTTTTTCAAGGCTTTGAGTAACCGTGGATTACGAACTTGAGCAATTTCAGGCAACCATAACGCTTTATTATAGTTTTCTAATTCTGGTTCACAATCGTATAAGTCTTCATTTTCCAGCAGTTCTAATGGAATATTTTCTTGTTCTGCCCATACCTTGGCTTGAGGATATTCATTCATATCCAATACCAATAAACCATTGCGAACATATTCCGGATCGATACTCGTACGCTGGGCTAGCTCTTTAGTGAATTTGGGATAGTGAGTTTGACTCCACTTCGCTAATGCCATTACCGTTTTTGGACATTGCCACGGATAAAGGGGAGAAAGAATACCACCACCCGCCCATGATGATTCCTGTCCAATGCCATTTTGTTCAAGTAAGGTGATTTGGAGACCGGCTTCTCGCAAATGTAAGGCCGTTAATAGGCCACTTATTCCACCGCCAATAACGAGACAATCAACCATCAGATCAATATTACTCCGTTGTTAAATTCCAAAACGGGGGTTGCTCAAGGAAATTTTGCCAAATTTTGGCTAATTGATTTAAATTTTCATCCTGGTGCTGCTTAAAATATTTTTTCAGCAACTGTCGGGTTGATGAGGCAGTGGTCGGGTGAATTTGGTTGAATAAGGTTGTTACTGTTCTCGCGTCGTTCAGTATGCCCAGTTGCTCCTGTAACTGTGATAAAATTTTAGTAAAAGCCAGCGTTGTTGCGGGTGGATAAAGATTACTGAAGAAACGGGTTGCATAAGCCATTTTTTTCACACAAATCCGTAAGCTATGGCGTTGTTTAGCGTTTAATTTCGAGAGTTGCTCACCTTGCTGACAAAGTTTTTGATACCGGGCGGGTAAAATTTGATTAGCAAAATGACTCACTGGTTGCTCTAAACTTTGTAAGGCTCTCATTTCCATATTTTTCCGCCAACGTCGTTGAGTTAACCATTTGCCCAGTGTTAAGAGTAATCGACTATATTCAGATGAATCTAAAATATGACGCACATTCACATAAGTATTCCTTCTTAATTCAGCTATGGTCTTGGATAGATCGGATAATGAATCATCAGCATATCGTTGTATTTCTGCTAAGTGCTGGGTAAAAATATCCCAATCTCGTGCTGTTCCTAAAATAGTTGTCAGCCATTTTAATTGGTGGTGTAGTTTAGTATAACTTTCTTTAGGAATCAGACTCTGATATAGATTAAGACCAGAACGTAATCGACGCAAGGCTACTCGCATTTGATGAATACCTTCTGGAGCATCGCTGTGCAAGACAATTTCTTCGTTAGCTTGCCAATGTCCTATGCAATGCCAAATGATAGCAACAAAGGCTTGTTCAGCGTTCATCTCTGGAGTCAAGTTGAGGGTACCGGCTTTGTGAAACTGAGGAGGTTGCGGTTGATGTAATGCGTAACCTAGCGCCGCTTTGCTTTTATTTTCAATCCGCAATGGTAACGCTTTCTGTAATTTAAGAGCAATTTGATAGAGTTTAGTGGGTGAACCACTCTTGAGTTCTAATTCCACTTCACATAGAGGCAGACAAGCCGCTGGTGTTTTAACTTCACCTTGGTCAAGCGCAATTTCAATTTCACTGCCTTCCTCAAGAATTAAATGCCAAGTCATGCGAGTAAAGTCAGTCACAAACAAAGGGACTATTTGTTGCAGATTATTTTCATCGTGGCACCAAGTGGGTAAAGCTTCTGGTGGGAATTGACTATATTCTGGGCTATCACCGGAAACCAGGGTCTCCCATTCTTGACGTTGATGTAAACCACCTAACCCCGCTCCGGCCGATTTTATCGTTTGGATTCGCTGTTCACCCATTCGTCTTATTCGTAAGCCAATGCCTTGTTGTAGCAAGGTATGATTAACTGTATCAAAATAGGTATTATATAAATGTTGCGGTGCAGTGGTATGAGTCGCTGTTTGTAAGAGTGGATGCTGTTTGAATTGACTCACTACTTCTGGCTCAAGATGTAATTTCAGTTCTGTTTCAGTTGGCATAAGAGGTTCTCCTAATCGCTTAAATTATTCTAATAATGTGCACTACCAGTACCTTTATTGATATTTAAAGAGTCTCCTTAAACGAACTTAATTTACCAATAATCATCTATTGTAGCGAAATTAGCGGGAAAAAAGTGACAGTGGCAAAAATTTTTTGTGAGCTACCCAACTTTTCTGGTGAAGAATCCTTTTACCCATTTCTGATGCTCAATTAATTGTCGACAAACCGTTGCATGGTCTCTTCTATCCAATTTTCAGCTAACAAATTGATTTCTTTAGCACTCTTACCCGTAGATTCTAACCGAGGCCCAATAATGACCTGAATTGTACCGGGTCGTTTGATGAAACCACGTGATGGCCAAAATTGTCCAGAATTATGTGCTACTAGCACCACCGGATAACCACTTTGAGCCGCTAGTAAAGCGCCACCAATACCATAGCGTTGTTGTTGACCCGGGGCGACTCGAGTTCCCTCGGGAAAAATAATTATCCATAATCCTTGGGCTAAACGTTGTTTGCCTTGTTCAATAATATACTGCATAGATTGATGAATTCGGCGGCGATTAATCGCAATCGGGTTTAGGGTAGCTAATGCCCAACCAAAAAGAGGAATCCAGAATAATTCTCTTTTTAATAGCCAAACTTGAGTTGGAAAAATTTGTTGAAAGGCTATCGTTTCCCAAGCCGATTGATGTTTACTTAAAACGATAGCCGCTGTAGTCGGTAAATTTTCTAGCCCATACACTTGATAATTCAGGTTACAAGTCTTTCTAAGCCACCAAATCACAAATAGTCCCCATTTCGTCATGACTCGGTAACGTTGTGGATAAGGTAAAGGTAATATCATTAGTGACAATGGGGCAAAAACCAAAATCGCTAAAATCACCCCCACATAAAATAACAAAGAACGTAAAAACAATATCATTTTTCAGTACCTGTTAGCTAATAACTTAATTCTTGCCCATACCAATATCTCTTTATAGATTGACTCGTTCCCTTGCGCCGGCGCCATTACTATTAAGTTAAGGATTCCCCCCTTTGACAAAGGGGGGTTAGGGGGGATTTTAAGCGGTTAACTTCCCAGTCCCCCCCTTGCTAAAGAGAAGAGTGGTAGCTTAAATTGATGGCAGTGGCCCTACATTTATCCGTCTTACACGTTGTTATGAAAATAATAATTTATCAACTCGGTAATAAAAACAAGGTAGCCAATCCTAAAAAAATGAAAAATCCCATACTGTCAGTGAGTGCCGTCAGTAATACACTCGTTCCCATCGCTGGATCACGACCGAGCTTATACATCGTCCAGGGAATGAGTACGCCAGCCAAAGCGGCTAGCATCAAGTTAAGCAACATGGCACTCATCATCACTAAACCTAATGAAGAATTTCGGTATAACAGATAAGCTACCATTCCCATGACACTTCCCCACAACACCCCATTGATCATACCAATGCTTAATTCTTTGAATAATAAGTGGTAAAAATTATCAGAATTAACTTGTTTTAAGGCTAGGCCGCGTACAAGTAAAGTAGTCGTTTGAGTGCCCGTGTTACCACCGATGCCAGAGACAATAGGCATAAGGGTAGCGAGTGCCACCAGTTGTGAAATCGTCTCTTCGAATAACCCAATCACCCGCGAAGCAATAAACGCAGTAAGTAGGTTAAGCGCTAACCAAGGCCAACGATTGGTACCACTTTTCCAAATCGGTGCAAACAGATCTTCCTCTTCACGCAAACCCGCTTGGTAAAATATCTCTTTCTCGGCAGTTTCCTGAGCATAGTCCATTACGGCGTCCACATTGAGTACCCCGACCAGTTGATGATGGGCATTGATGACGGGAGCACTCAATAGATCATAACGCTCAAAAGCCGACACCGCTTCACGTGCCTCATCATCAGTGTAAAATAAGATTGGTTCCGTGTTCATTACCTCGGTTACGGGTGTTTCTGGTGGATGGAGGAGGAGTTCTCGTAGTGGTAATACGCCTCGTAATAGACCCTGACGATCAGTCACCATTAATTGGTTAATTTGGAGTGGCAATTGCCCAAGTCGGCGAAGGTAACGCAAGACCACTTCTAAAACAATATCTTCTCGTACCCCGATGAATTCAAACTCCATTAAGGCACCCACCGTATTTTCTGGAAAAGCCAAGGCCGTTTGTAACTGAGCGCGGTCATGACTATTGAGTGTATCGAGTAATTCTGGCACCAAATCTTCTGGTAAGTCGGGCACCAAATCCGCGATCTCATCGGATTCCAAGTGATCGGCAACTTCCAGTATTTCATGATGATCCATGCTTGCCAGCAAATCTTGGCGTACCACGTCAGAAACTTCCAACAACACCGCGCCATTATGTTCTGGCTCCACCAGTTCCCATACCTGGTAGCGTTCCTCCAAGGGTAGGCTTTCTAGCACGAAAGCAATATCAGCGGGGTGCAGACGGTTAAGTTTTTGTTTTAACAAAGTAAATTCTTGACGTGCAACCAAAGTTTGCACCAAGTCATGACGGGGCATGGTTTGCTTGCTAACTAAGGTTTCCACCACCTGCTTGCGATGCAGCATTTCACGAATTTGGTAGAGGATTTCTGGAAGGTTTTCACGGTGTTTGGTGCGTTCTTCTTGCATAGCATCGGTGGGATAGTCAGTGATAGAAACCCAGTCTGAAGGGTAAGTAATAAGGCTGCGCTAAATCGGCGTAAAAAAACAACGGTTGCTTGGCCGTTTTCTGCTAAGCAACTTATGAATATAAATTAAATATTTTACACGAAGAAAATCGGAAATAGAAGCGAGATAGCAAAGCCAGAATATCGCATGAAGTATTTATCCAGACAATAACTTAGCGAAAATCGTCATGCTCAAACCGCATCATATTCAGAGCAAAACAATCAAACAATGATATAAACCCCAACTCAGTTGTTAAACTCCAAGTTGCTTTTAAGGAAACCTTAAGATTAAGTTATTAAATTATCACTCTCCATCTATCTTTGAAAATAAAGCAATGAAATCAGTTACACAAGAAACTAAGCGGATTTGGGATTTACCTACACGTATTTTCCATTGGTTATTAGTAGGTGCTTTTATTTTAGTTTGGCTAAGCCAAGGAGATGATCGTTATCTTGATATTCATGTATTTGCTGGGTATTTAATTCTAGGCTTATTCCTATTTAGAATCGGTTGGGGGGTTTTCGGCAGCTACTATGCTTGCTTTAATCGGTTTGCTTGTGGCTGGCGAACGGTTTGGCATTATCTAACCACGTTATTGACCCCTCAACGTCAATATTTTATCGGTCACAATCCGATTGGCGGCTGGGCGATTTTTATTCTTTTAGGGCTAGGATTACTGGTTACATTAACGGGTTTATTAACACTAGGCGGGGAAGAACGGCATGGACCTTTGGCTGGCTTAATTAGTTTTGCATGGGGTGATATTTGGCATGAGTGCCATGAAATCTTAGCTTGGTTAATGTTGGGTCTGGTTGGCATTCATATTAGCGGTGTTTTAGTAGAAAGCTTCTTGCACCAAGAAAATCTCATCAAAGCCATGATCACCGGCAATAAAGTGACCTCGGTTGATACCACTTCGGTATCTAATCATAGTTTACTCGCTATAAGTCTTATTCTCATTGTATTAATCAGTAGTGGTAGTTATTTTCGCGGTTATTTTACTCAAACGCCGGAACATCCCTATCTCCCTTTTATTGGTCCACCATTACCCGACAACACTACTTGGCGTGAAGTCTGTGGCGAATGTCATTTAGCTTACCATCCCACTTTATTACCAGCCCGTTCCTGGCAACGAATGTTGAATGAACAACACCAACATTTTGAAGAAGATTTAGATTTGGATGCTGAAACTTTAGCAGAATTACGCCAATTTGCTAGCGATAATGCAGCAGAAACTCATTTAACCGAACCCGCTTGGCAAATTGAGCAAACCACGCCATTAAACCAAGCACCTTTGCGCATAACCGAAACCGCT
Organism: Thioploca ingrica; assembly: GCA_000828835.1. GTDB lineage: Bacteria > Pseudomonadota > Gammaproteobacteria > Beggiatoales > Beggiatoaceae > Thioploca > Thioploca ingrica. The sequence goes on along the minus strand of AP014633.1, from coordinate 1,377,888 downwards.
TATTGGCAAGAACAACATGAAGAGATTCCCAAACAGATATGGCAACAACCTTTGGTTAAATCCAAAAGCCATTGTAATGCTTGTCATCTTGATGCTGAGCAAGGCACGTTTGAAGATGCCGCTATGCGATTACCCAAAAATATCGATTCCTCTCAATTGTCTACGAAACCTCATTAAATAGGAACATTGTTATGATAAATAAATCTCTAATGATATGTGCTATGATGCTATTACCTTTAACTTATTCTCATTCGGTTTTAGCAACTGAAGCAGTTGATAAACTGTTAGCGGAATATCGTTCTGCGGGTGCGAGTGAGTTTAGTGTGGAAGCCGGTAAAACCCTCTGGTTGCAAGAATTCAAAGACGCTAAATCGGGAAAAGTGCGTCAGTGTGCTACTTGTCATACGGATAATTTACGCAATAAAGGCAAACATGCTCGCACCGGTAAGTCAATTGAACCACTAGCCACTTCGGTGAATCCCAAAAGCTTGACCGATATTAAAAAAATTCGCAAGTGGCTAACCAGGAATTGTAAATGGACCATAGGACGAGAGTGCACACCTCAAGAAAAAGGTAATGTTCTGACTTTTATCCAAGCACAATAAATCGGAGTGAGACGATGAAAAAATCTTTAACTTTTACCACGATAACTGTGGCGTTATTGATTTATCTGCCTTATCTCGCCGCAGATGATGACGAACAGGTTACGCCCGTTAGGAATGAGCAATACAAAGAAGAATGTGGTAGTTGTCATTTTGCTTATCAACCGAGCTTATTACCGTCTCGTTCTTGGCAACAATTGATGACTCAATTAGAAGATCATTTTGGTGAAAATGCCGAATTAGAAGCCAATACCCAAAAAATCTTGACCGATTACTTAGTCAGTCGTTCAGCGAATTCTTCACGTGATAAATTAGCGACTAAAATGATGCGTCGTTTAGCTAAAAATAAAACGCCACTCCGTATTACGGAGATGCCCTATTTAAAGCATGAACATAACAAAATACCGGAGAAAATGGTCACTAAAAATGCCGAAGTTAAATCGCTCAGTTATTGTGATAAATGTCATACTCAAGCTCAAAGCGGTAGCTATTTAGAAAAAGACATTCGTATTCCCGGTTATGGTCGGTGGGAGGAAAAAGAGGGAAAAGAGGGAAAAGAGGGAAAAGAAAAAGATGATGACTAACTTACCTAACGCACTTTTTACGCATTTTTGATTCAACCACCCCCGTACCCTCAGGGGTACATGCCCTGGTGTGGGAGGGGGTGCGTATTAAATCTAGCCGTAAAGGTCCTCTTCTAGGGAATACTTGGCGCTTTTCTAGGCAAGTCGTTTCATAAAAGGTCTTACCCACCCCTGACTCCTTTTTATACCGATCAGTTCGTCGATTTTTGCCACCACCTTATTTACACTTGCCGGCGAATGTTCCCGAAAATAGGTTTCCAATGTGTCTGCCAGCGACAATAACTCACTTTGCGGGGAACAAAATCGAATCTCTTTGAGTTAGTCAACATCAACAGCTTGATATTCGCGCAAGTATCAGTGAATTCTAATCCGTTCCGTTAAACCTATCCAAATCTACCCGAAGGTAGCTTTAGTGTTAACTTCCGGCTTCATAGCGGCGGGTTTCACTCTAGCCTTTCGGTTAGAGTCAGAGCCTTCCGCTCCACCGGCTAACACCGTGGAACTCACGGCGTAGTTAGCGAGATTAATCGCTGCATTTTGGTCACGATCGTGATGCGTGCCACACTGGGGACACTGTCATTCACGCACAGATAGAGGCAATGATTCTTGTATAGAGCCACAAACTGAACAGGTTTTACTGCTGGGATACCATCTATCAACTATTTTTACTAAACCGCCTCGCATTTGTGCTTTATATTCTAGTTGCCGACGAAACTCGAAAAATCCCATGTCATTGATAGCGCGGGAGAGTTTGCGGTTTTGCCTCATGCCTTTAACATTTAAGTCTTCAATACCAATCGTGTGAAAACGGCGAGTAATGCTGGTAGTGAGTTGGTGTAAGCTATCGGCACGAATAGCAGTAATGCGGGCATGAAGTCTAGCGAGTTTACCTTTGGCTCGGTGACGATTATTTGAGCCTTTGACTTTTCTGCTTAATGAACGTGACAGCCGTTTCAGTCGTGTCATGAGTCGTTTGAGCGGTTTGGGTCCCGTAAATACTTCACCATTAGATAAGGTTGCCAGGGCTTTCACACCTAAATCAACACCTACTATGCCTTGGTTTTCAGCTGTTGGTAAGTGTGTTTGGTCTTCGGTGTCTACGCTAATACTCACAAACCATCGGTCTGCACGACGTGAAACGGTGGCGGCAAGTATTTTTCCGTTGAACCTTAAGGATTCGCGCATTCGTACCCAGCCTAAAATGGGGATACGAATGCGTGAGTCCTCAATGGAAATTTGGTCATTGGTTATCGTAAAACGGTCATGTCTACCTTTCTTCTTAAAAGTGGGATATTTTGCACGTGTTGCCAAGAAATTTTTGAAGGCTTTACCTAGGTTGATAATGGCCATTTGCGGGGCATTCTTAGTGACTGCTAGCATCCAGGGAAATTGTTCACGTTTAATTGCATTTAGTTGACGACGTAACGCAGTTTCTGAGGGTTTGGGGTTAGTATTGTCGGCTTGCCATGCTTGATATTGGGTATTCCAAGTTGCTAATGCCCAATTGTAGGCAAAACGTGCAACCCCGGCCGCTTTCGCACAATAGGTCGCCTGTTTATTATTGAGGTCAAGCGCAATTTTATGGGCAATTATCATCCGCGGTTACTTCCGTGACTACTTTCTTCACACCTTCAATTAGTTTTTGATTTTTATGACTTCTCGACCCATAAAGTCTAGCACTAAACACAGTGATGATTTCTAACACCTCTTTGGCTAAATCTTCCTCAAAACGGGTATCTTCCCCACGGTTTAGTATCAGTACCTCGACATCTTTAGCTTCACCAATCGCCAATACCAGTTCAGCACCAAAACGCAACCAACGGTCTTGATGAGTAATGACTAACCGTTTTATTTTGTTATCAATAATAGCATCAAGCCGGCGTTTTAAGCCTTTTTTAGGATAATTCATCCCAGAACCTAACTCAGCGATAATTTCAAACGTCCAGCCTGGTTTAGCGCAGTATAGTTCTAATACTTGCTTTTGACGTTCGAGGTCGTCTTTCTGAGCATGACTAGAAACGCGCGCGTAGGCTACGGTTCTTTTATTGTCATCACCGGCATAAAACAATTCGGGCTTGAGTTTCGTTAGGTCATAACGACGATGCCTCGCAGCAGTACGCTCTGGGATGAGTTTACCTTTTAATTCCCAACGTCTTAGAGTGGTTATCGACACTCCCAACACTTGAGAAGCTTTTCCTCTTGAACTAAATCTATCCATAACAGTTATTATTATATAGATTTAGTTAGAGTTCAAATCTGCTGTTACTCACCCACCCGGTTTCTATCCAACAATGCTATTTTGGTTTTTGTTGGGTTTCGCTACCCTCTACCCAACCTACGAGGCTATTTTTTGCTAAAAATATTTTATATTTATAGGGTTAAGATCATAAAAACTCGACAATGTAGTTTTATTTCCCTACTTAAGTTATATTTAGTAAATTTTAAAGGGTATACTTTTTTTTATTAATGATCTTGAACTCCGGTAGTTGAGAAAACGATTCGTTACACTAAACTGACCAAGTATAAACAAAGCTAAAAATGAACAAAAAAAGTATTGGAGAATATTTATTACTGCATCTCTTTTCTCTATCGTTTTTTTGGGTTTTATTTTGGGAATAGCGATGATGGAATTCAAATTTTGGCCCTATCCCCTGTTTAAGGATGCTTACAACGCAGCTAAAGCCTGGAATGAGAGATTAACACCGCTTAGCCGAGATGAGACCGATTTTTATTCTCTCAATAATTACCCTAAGAGCGGCGTATTACGATATAACCGGGAAAAAGCTTATGATGGATTGACTTTATTTACTTCCGGTCATGCGCAACGAGCGTTTTTATTATCCATGGAAGGTCAAATTGTGCATGAATGGCATTTACCTTTTTCTCAAGTGGGGTGGAATCATATCCCATTTCCAGTAGGAGATGATTTAATTAGTTGGAGAAAAGTTCATCTTTATCCTAATGGTGACTTACTCGTGATTTATGTCGGTTTTGGAGACACGCCATGGGGATACGGTCTGGCGAAAATAGATAAGGATTCCCACCTCATTTGGAAATATGCTGAACGTGTACACCACGATGTTGAAGTCGGGAGTGATGGTAAAATTTATACTCTTATTCAAAGCATTTCGACTACCAAAATTCCAGGAACTCACTTTAACCCACCGTTTATTGAAGACAGTATTGTCGTTCTTTCTCCAGAAGGTGATGAACTTAAGAAAGTACTGATATCAAAAGCATTTCTTAATTCAGAATTTGCAGATGTGTTTGAATTTGTCCCGACATTTTTAGATAGAGGTGATCTGTGGCACACCAATGCTGTAGAAGTACTTGATAAAGAGATAGCGGAGCAATTTCCTTTTTTAGCCGGACAAGTTTTAATTTCAATGAGAAGTGTAGATACGATAGCGGTAGTTGATCTTAATAAGGAAAAGGTCGTATGGGCTATTCGAGGAGAATGGCATGGACAACATGATCCGGATTTTCTTCCCAACGGCAATCTATTAATTTTTGACAATCAAGGTCATTATGGTCCGGGTGGTCGATCTCAAATTATTGAATTCAAACCAACTACTCGAGAGGTAGTATGGCGATATAGTTACGAATTCCATATAAAAGTCTATATGGTCATCTAAACGCTTCAACGCAACTAACTGAAAAGCCTAAGCTATTTCAGTCTGACCTTCGCTCGGCGTTCGTATAGCACTGCTAACTCTCAGTGCTGCTTTTAAAATGTTTTTGCTGGCGTTTAAATCACGGTCTAATTCCAGACCGCACGATTGACATTTAAACGTTCTATCTGACAAGGTTAAGTTTTCATCCTTCCAACCACAACCCGAACAGGTTTTAGAACTAGCAAACCATCTATCCACTTTGAAGACTTCTTTACCGTACCACGTGGCTTTATAACTCAACGTGGCGTAAAATTCTGAAAATGAAGCGTCACTAATAGATTTTGCCAATTTATGATTTTTAACCATACCGGCAACGTTTAAATCTTCAATCGCAATAAAATCGTACTCATTCACCAGTTTTGTGGTGATTCGCTGAATAAAATCCTGGCGTTTATTCGCAATATTGTTGTGAATTCGAGCCACTTTTAACTTTGCCTTTCTGCGACGCAACGAGCCTTTCTGTTTGCGGGAAAGATGCTGTTGCGCTTGTTTTAATTTCGTTTGGTTCTCACGAAAGTATTTCGGATTTTCAACGGTAAAACCATAATTTCCCGTCAAAAATGTTTTAATGCCAATGTCTAAGCCGATACTTTTACCGGTTTTGGGTTTGGGGATAATTTCTATTTCAACCAGGACAGACGCAAAAAATTGACCGCAGTTATTTTTAGAAACGGTCACCGACCTAAATTGACAACCCGTAGGCACAGCGCGGTCTAGCACCAATTTTACTGGGCCTATTTTCTCAAGTCGAATTGAATTATTATTGAGCGTGAATTTTTGATTAGGCAAGCGATAACTTTGAGTTGAATCACGTTTTTTAAACAAGGGTCTGCCTAATTTTTTCTTCCGCGGTTTTGAAAAGTAATTTCTCTTAAATGCCTTGAAATCCATTTCTTTTTGTTGCAATGCTGCCGCGCTGACTTCGCCCATCCATTCAAATTTTTTCTTGAGTTGCGTAGTGGTTAGTACTTGTTCCGGTTCAAGTTTGTTTTGATAAAATTGATTAAATACTTCAACCTGATGATTCCAAACCACGCGCACACAACCAAACGTCTTATTCAGTAAGATTTCTTGTGGCTTGTTCGGATAAATCCGATACTTAAACGCTTTGAATGTCATCATGTTGTAATTGAGCAATCCGTTTTTCAGTTTGGCGTTTGCTTCTACGTCGCCCGTACAATCTAGCTGTGAATGAAGTGACTAGCGACACCAAATCTTGCATTAAATCCTTTTCATCTTCCAAAACTTCATTTATAACCACAATCTCACCGTGCCACAACTCTTTTATGTAATTGAATCCAAACCGCGTTAAACGATCTTTATGCTCGACCACGATGCGGGTTACAGATTACACGCCTCTTTTTTCTGAAAGTGAAATCAATATGATAACGCAAGAAACCTTCCAAACCGCTCAATACTTTGGTTATTGAAATTATTTTAACCAAGGTTACGTATCACTACTGCCGTCAACTTAAGGATTCCCCCCTTACCTATTTCAAAGGAGGGCTAGGGACACTACCATTAAGTTAAGCTACCACTTCCCCCTTTAGCAAATGGGAACAGAGGGGATTTAGGTGGTTGAAATCTAAAAATCCCCCTCAATCCCCCTTTGTCAAAGGGGGAAGTAAAAAGTCTTAACTTAATGGCAGTGCAGCGTAGGGTGTGTCATCCGCATCATTCATTGACCACGCCTTATTAAGAATTATTGAGTTAATTACTTTTCTGTGCTACTAATATTAAGGAGACTCCGGTTGGGAAAGGTAGCCAGTTAATAAAATAACGTTCGCTAGCAAATAGCTTGGCTAATAATTTATTTAACCAAGGTGGTGGTAATACCAAATCATCATCTGATTGATGCCGAAAACGTTTCCAATAACGGGTAGCTACAATAACGGGAAACAACCAAAAATTAAAATAATTAAGCATGATGACACGATAACCCGCATTGGTAACCGTTTCTTGTAATTGCGTTTTCAAATAGCGACGGTAGTGATGATGGTTTTCGTCATGTTGACTCCACAAATAAGGTAAGGCGGGTACAGTAATTAATAACCAACCTTGATTTTTTAAAAAAGGTAATAACGCCTGTAACGAGAGTGAATCTGCTTCTAAATGTTCTAACACATCGAGTAAAACCACGAGATCAAATTGCTCGGGTTCAAAAGGAATATTATCGGGTAACGCACCAGCCACAACTTGAGCACAATGAGATTGGCTCGCAAACTGCCTAGCAATTTCATTTAATTCCAGTGCATATACTTGACCATATTGCGCTAGCAAAGCTAAATTACCGCCGGTTCCACAACCCACTTCGAGAATTTGATTCGGTGTTGATAAAGGAATCCTTTTGAGTAAATGATTAACAATAGTGCGACGCGCTACAAACCACCAATGTTGTTTTTCCAACTGCGCCATTTGGAAATATAATTGAGTTTCCATTATTCTGTTTTCGATTCAAAACCATATAACTGGCGTACTAAATATAAGGGACGAGCTTTTACCTCGATGTAAACACGAGCTAAATATTCACCTATCGTACCGAGGGTAATGAGTTGAATGCCACCTAAAAATAAAACCACGACCATGATGGAAGCATAACCCGGTACATCGATTCCTAGCCATAAAGTTCGCATGATTAAAAAAGTCGCATAGCTAAGGGATAACAAAGATAACAATAATCCGATGTAACTCCATAGTTTTAATGGTAATACACTGAACGAAGTAATCCCTTCTAAAGCAAAATTCCATAACCGCCAATAATTCCAAGAAGTATCCCCACAGTGACGTGGCTCACGATCATAAAAAATGGCGGTTTGTTTGAAACCAACCCACGCAAAAAGTCCTTTCATAAAACGAGTCCGTTCTGGCAAGCGGGTCAGTGCATCTACCACCCGTCGGTCCATTAAGCGGAAATCTCCCGTATTTTTAGGAATAGGAATATCACTCAAATGATCAATAACACGATAAAATAAATCCGCCGTGAAACGTTTTGTAAAAGTTTCTCCTTGACGGAGTCGACGGGTGGCATAAACCACTTCGTAACCTTCTCGCCATTTAGCCAATAATTCGGCAATCAATTCGGGTGGATCTTGGAGATCAGCATCCATAGGAATCACTGCTGCACCACGGGTATAATCTAGCCCAGCACTGAGAGCAATCTCTTTACCAAAATTACGAGAAAGTTCTATCACTTTTAGGCAAGGAAAACGGTTATGGTATTCTAGTAATTTTTCCAACGTATGGTCGGTACTACCATCGTTAACACAAATAATTTCGTAAGAAATATTTAAATCATTTAGTATGGTAATAAGACGTCTAATCAGTTGCTCTAAATTGGCTTCTTCATTATACATCGGGATGACGATTGATAATTCAACCACTGGCTTTATTACCACAATTTTTTGAATATCAAGATGATTACTCGACATTTTTTATTCCTATCCAACCTAATAAATTAACCAGTTCGTTTTAGTATTATAATTTAAAAATGATTACCCTATTTAAAATCTTTTCAAGAAATTTTTTAACGGAATCTCAACTTGAGCCAAATTGTTAATATTTTGAAACGACCCACTCATCCTATGAGCAAAAGAATTTATCATCATAGAAATTTACCTCCGGCTTTATCCATTGCCATTATTGTTCGTACTAAAGACCGACCGCAACTACTCACTCGTAGCTTACAAAGCTTAGCAGAACAAAAACGAATACCCGATGAGGTTATTGTCGTTAATGATGGTGGTGTGGCTATTGATAACATCGTCAGCTTATTTGCTGCTCTCAATATTCAACTCATTAATAATACCCATTCACAAGGACGAGCACGTGCCGGGAATCAAGGTGTGCAAGCGACTCATAGCCAAGTGATTGGTTTTTTAGATGATGATGATCGATTGTTACCGGATCACTTGCAACGGTTAGAAAAAGCCAGGTTACTTTTTGATGCGAAGGTCGCTTATTCTGGATGTCGGTTGATACAACGAGAACTGGTTGGTGAAGAAATTGTTTTGCAAGAAAAAATTATTGGTCAATTCAATGATCCTTACGATGCTGAGCGACTGCGTTATGAAAACTATATTCCTTTAATTAATTTATTAATTGATCGGGAATTATGGCTACAAAGCGGTGGTTTTGATGAATCATTTGAAGTTTTTGAAGATTGGGACTTATTATTCCGGTTGTCACAACAGACTGCCTTTTATCATCTCAATCGGATTACGACAGAATATGCTGTTTGGGGAAAAAGCCAAATTACTCAAGCGACTGATCGACCTCGTTGGCAAGCCATCTATCGACATTTTTTAGAAAAACATTGGTTACCGCTTTCGACCGCAGATCAGCTTCAATATTTAGCAGAATATTGGCGCTTTAGCCAAGAAAGACGTGGGATTCTTCAAGATACTAGGCAGGATAAACAAACTTTACAGTTACAAATTCTCCAAACTCACCAGACCTTAGAGCAAGCTCAAAGTCAATTAACTCATTATCAACAACAACTAGCACAACATCAAGAACAATTTGCTCAATTACAACAACAGTATGCGCAATTACAAACGGATTGGCAACGCAAATACGAGCAATTGCAAATAGAATCTATCCAATTACAAGCGGATTGGCGCAAAAAATATGAACAATTACAATTGGATTGGAGTAAAAAATACGAGCAGTTACAAGCGGATTGGAGTAAAAAATACGAGCAATTACAATTAGATTGGCAGCAAAAATATCAACGCTTAGAATCAGAATATGCGCACTTACAAGCCGATTGGACTGCTAAATATCAACAACTGCAATCCGATTACAATCAACTCCAGGTCAATTGGATAAGTCAGTATCAACAATTACAAACGGAACAAGCTCAACAGTTGGCGCAACATCAAGCCAAGTGGCAACAACAACAAGAACAATTGCAAATAGCAGCGGCTAAAAAACAGAGTCAATTACAAGTGAGCTATGAACAACAAGAAGCTCATTTTAAACAGCAACAAGCTGAAATGTTGGCAGCATTAGCGAAACAAACACAGCAATACCACGAATTACAAACGATCACTCAACAAGATCAAACCCATTATCAAGCTTTACAAGTTAATTTACATGAATTAAGTAAACAAATCGCGGTGGGTTTGAGTCAAAGCACGATTAATAAAATCCTCCAAGCACAAACGGGCGCTTACGCTTTGGCAACCACCACCGGTGGGACGTTAGATGATTATCATCGCTTAGTGGATTGGATTCGTGGTAAAGCGCAGCATTTAAGCCAACTCGAACAACAACTCCTTTCTTCCTGGCAACCGCTACCCAGTGAATATCAAAATTTACGTCAGGAAATAAATCAGTTAGTACAATTAATTTTAGCTTCTCGTTGGCCACAAGTTCGTCGCTATGCGGCTTTAGTTCAAGCACTTGACCAGCACACTGAACAATTATTTATTAAAATTCAACCCGTGGTCACGTTTAGCACGCATTGGACCCATCAAACGGGGTTAATACGGCTATTCCAAGCGGTTGAATCTAATGAAATACCACCACCTCGACCTTTATCAGCAGTTTATCCGACTTTTATGAGTATTGCGGGTACGCCTGAAAATCCGCAATTTATGGAAAGTGTTCATGAACTCGGTACCATACCCTTTCTGCTTGAAGCGAAGCGGGTGCTCGTATTTACTGTTTATTGCACCTTAAACCATTTTTTTCGCATCGATTTATTATTGGCGACACGGTTACGTATTAATACCTGCCAGGTTCGTATCATCATTAGAGAATTAACGACAAAAGTACCTTTGCGCGTTATTTATCTAGAAGCCTTAGAAATATTGGATAATCGCTTTCAGCCAATTAATTTTGAACCGATTATCGATTCTGCCGGTAAAACTTATCAACTTGAAATTGACTCACCGGATGCTAATGAACATTCTGGTATCGCTATTTGGTGCCATCCTCAATGTCCGGAGCAGTACCCTAGTCAACAGTTATCAACAGTCATTGCCCAACGTTCTCCACAGCAATTGCCCGTTTGGGCACAACAAAGCTTATTAGCCGTTCCTCTCGCAACACCACTCAATGTTACCTCGGCTCCCCACTTATTTATTCTGGGTGGTATCACTGCAGCGACACCGGTCATCAGTTTACATGTTTGGTTAATGAGATTAGCTCAAGCATTGCAATCAGCACAAACCAGTGGACAAGTTATTGTTTATGGACAATTAAGTCAAGAAGTCGTGCACTATTGTCGACATCACCAATGGGTCACTTTAGAAGGTTCTGTTCAATTTGAATTAGCTACGCTCCTGAATGGTGGCAAACAACAGATGACGCCAACGACTGAGTATCTCTGGTGTTGTGACCTGAATGCTTTACCGCAATTCGATATCGTGACCCGGGCGTTAGAGATATTTGCTACTCATTCACAAGCCGCTTTACTTGTTCCTTTAGAAACCTACGCTGATGGTAAAATTCGAGCCGGTTATGCGGCTTTGAAACGTGATGGGGTGTTACAAACACCAGCCGCCGGAACCCCCAGTGATCACCCTTATCATGGTTATCGTCGGCTTGTAGAAGCAGCCAGTAGTTTATTAGTTATTCTAAAAACTGGCTGGTTATCACAACTGGAAATGGAGATTATTCGTGCCTATTACACGCCTATGTATCAAGTAACTGAATTAATTTGGCAATTGAAACAACACCACCAACAGACGCTTTATCAAGCGGTGCTCTGCTATGAACAAGATCAACCTTATCCGAGCTTTACTGAACAAGATTATCTTCATGATAACCAGTATTTTTATCAACGTTGGGCCCAACACTTACCGACGCAGTTTGCGCCATTTAGCCGTCAGTTAGAGGCGGTTCTCAATCCCCAACAACAACCCACTGTTCTGGTGATTGATGCCACGTTACCGATGTATGATGAAGATTCTGGCTCTTTACGTCTTTACACGTTGTTAAAAATTTGGGTTTCTTTAGGTTATCAAATCACCTTTTTCCCCGATAATCTGGACAGTCAGTTTAAATACCGTTATGCACTAGAAGCATTAGGGATTGAAGTCTTTCATGGTCAATATGGTATTGCAGATGCTTTAGCTTATCGCCAATTTGATTTTGCGCTAATCAGCCGAGTTGAAATAGGACATCGTTATATTCCTTTTATCCGACTCCTGTCACCACGCACGGTCATTTTTTATGATACCGTGGATATTCATTATATTCGTGAACAACGCCAAGCGGAGATTGAAAATAATCCCCAATTAGCGGCTAAAGCTCAAACAACTAAACGGAAAGAATTATCCAATTGTATCTTGGCTGATCGTGTTATTACCGTTACCCAAGACGATGCCAATCACCTCCAACAAGAACTGCCCAATTTAACTTTCTCAGTTATTCCCAATATTCATATCTCACAACCCTTGCCAGAGACCACTTGGAAACAACGCGATGGTCTGGTGTTTGTTGGTAATTACAATCATCATCCTAATCAAGATGCCGTATGCTATTTTGTCGAAGCCGTTTTACCTCAAATTCAGGCTCAATTGCCAGATGTATGTCTTTATCTGATTGGTAGCAATATTAAAGATCACCTCACTGCATTAGCCAACGAGCACGTTAAAATCACCGGTTGGGCCGAGCAACTTGAACCTGAATTAGCTCAGCGGCGGGTATTTGTTTCCTATCTACGCTACGGTGCTGGTATGAAAGGCAAACTGGGTCAAGCACTCTCTTTAGGCTTACCGGTAGTGACTACCACGATTGGTGCTGAAGGCATGGGTCTGGTCAATGAAGAAACGGCGTTAATTGCGGATGATCCCGATAGTTTCGCTCAAGCGGTATGCCGATTATACACCGATTCCCATTTGTGGGAAAAACTCGCTCGACAAGGACGGGAGTATATAGAACAACATTATGGTGAATCCGCAGTGCGGGAAAAATTGCGTTGCATGTTAATCGGTTAGCTTTGGAAAAGTAGCATTTTAGGCTAGGCGTTTCCAAACTAAGTTGCAATGCCATTAACTTAATGGATTTCCCCCCTTTGAGCAAGGGAGGCTAGGGGGGATTTAATATTTTGATATAATCGCAATCCAAATAAAATGGGAATGATTAGCTGAATGTTGACAAGGGATTACTTGCCAATTGACGCTCTTACTTTCTAACTAAAGAGAAACCTCCTTAAATAGGTATAAATGGACAAGGCAGCCGATTTAGCCCATTGCCTTTGGGTTAGTTTCTGGTGTTCATCCCATTGGCAGACCACAATTCCTCTCGGTGTAGCAAAAGATAACTTCTTTAAAGAGAATGCTAGATTTTGTAGTTCATTTTTAATCGCATTGGTATCTAAAAAAACAATCATCGCTTGCTGATTTAAAGCCGGTTGAAAATGCCAAAATTCAGCTAACTTGATTTCAACCGCTGAATTTAAAATAAGTAAATCAATCTTCTCGTTGATTGTGGTAGCAAGACTATTGGCATGTATTACTTTAACCTGATGAGTTAATTTTCTTTCAATTATTCGGTTGTGAGCCATGGTATAAATATCAGCCTCTTTTTCTAAAGAAATCAATCGACCGCGACCATTTTGCTGTAAGGCGCATCCTATCGTTTCTGCTAAAAAACCACGCCAAGTTCCCGTTTCCAAACAGAACTTAGGTTTAAGCAATCGTACTAAAGTGTAAATAAATTCAATGAGTTCTATCTCTGGGGTCCATTCATCTAACATAGACCAAAGATAAGGTTCCGCGCAATAATCATGTGGACGGGATTTTTCTCGTAAAATGGGTTCTTCTGGAAAAAGGAAAGAAAGTCTGGCAGGTGGTTTATCACTTTGTTCCCATTTGGCTATTTTGGCTTGCAATTTAGCTTCACCAAACCAAGGTTTAGCACGATAATTTTTTAAGTAATAGTCTGGTCGACTTTGCAATTCGACTATGGTATGACCCACATTTTTAATAAATGGATGATCAGAACGGGCAACGATATAACCGGCTTGCTTGATCTCGGCAGAAAATTGTCCATCATGAGGAAAAATAACTCCTTCCCTTTCGGGATGAGAATGGATTCGTATCCCTCGATCCCAAATTTCTCGTCGGATCACGCAGGTCGTACCACTATTATCATCCAGTTCATAAATAATACGCCCACGAGAATGTCTTAACTGCGAAGGAGGGAAATCTCCAACGCCTCCCCAAGTATCATCGGCAGAAAGCGGACCAAATAAAGACAGTTGTCCCAATTGCGCAAAATTTTCAAATATATCAATACATTTATCTGCCCAGTGTGGGAGATATTTCACATCATTTTCACTGAGATGCAAGTACTTTCCAGCGGCTTTTTCTAAGCCTAAATTCAGTGCTTCTCCGCCTCGATTTTGGGGTAAAAAGATCGCTTGAGAATAGGGATTTTGACTACAAAAATCCTTGATTACGGCTTTAGAATTATCAGTTGAAGCATTATCGATGATAAAAAGTTCATAAGGAACCGTTATGGTTTCTGCGTAACTTTTAAGCGTTTGAAATAACAGATCAGCTCGGTTCCAATTCAACACCACGGTGCTAATGACGGGGGATTGTTGAGTTGACATCTTCTCCACTCTGCTCAATTTGAATTTTTTCGTTGTAAAAGATTGATTCTTTCTTGACCATTATAACACTGACTACATCTTTTAAATCGGTGACGTCCGCTCGGTTTTTCCAAAGTTTTTGCTATTTTTATATGTTTATAAGACCACCAAATTTCTTGTAAACTTTGTTCAAAAGCATTGCCCAAATCAAAATGACAACCATCATCTTCACAACATAAGGAAACATTTCCGTCATACCTAATCAGCATCATTCGATTGGGTTGAGTGCAAGGTAAATCTAAAGCGGCTGGATTCTTCATCACTTCCAAGTAAACCTGAGCACCTTGTCTTATTGTACAATTTTCTGGTGGGATACTAAATGCGACTTCAGTTTGTTTAAATTTACTTCGCCAATAAGCCATTTCAGTTTGTTTTTCTTGTTCATTATGATAATCATATAAGCCGATGGTAAGATGTTCTATTAAGCCATCTAACTGAACACATAACGCTTCGTTTTTCCTTAACACATCACCATTGGTGTTTTCGCACAATCTTAACCCTTTAGCTTTGATATACTGAGCGAATTCTAAATATCTTTTATCCAATAGACTTTCTGAAAGACGATGTAATTTAATTTTACCCTTAAATCCTAATCGACTGGCTTGATCAATAAATTGGTATACTTGTTCTGAAGGCATTTTCACCATGATTTGTCTGCCGTAGGCATCTTTTCTTATTCCCGAACGGTCATGATATCGAGGACAAAATTCACAATCCCGGTTGCAAGCAGATTGGATATCGATTTCAAGATTGCTCCAAATTGGAAAACCACTGGTTTTTCTTAAAACAAAAGCAATTAGTTTGTAAATACCTAATTTAATTAAAAATTTATTTATGTTAGCATTTTTCTTTGAGGGATTGTTATTGAGGTTATCTATTGGTTTTTCTAAATAATTTAGCATACTCATAATTCTAGCCTAACTGGCTTCTCACCCAAGCGCGAAAAGCTTTCATCATCGCGTTTCGACCCACGCTTTGACTTTGTTTCACGTATTGAGGAATCGCTTCCACGAGAGGCCATTGGGGAAAGTGGACACTCATTGCTGAGGTCACATAGCGACCATTTTGTAACACATTGATTTCTAGATTTTCTCCATCATAGCGCCACAGTTCCGGCACCCCTAATTTTTCGTAGTTATCAAAGCGGGTTCGGGAACTGATATCAATTTCAATCGCTAAATCGGGTGGCGGATCGTTGGTTAAATCGATCCGCTTTTTACCACGAACCACCGCCTCATGTTGGATATAAAAACACGCATCTGCTTCTATTGCTTGAGCCATTTGCTCGTTTTTAAAAGTAGTTGAACCCAAAGCGCGAAACTCGATATTCATTTCTTCCAAAATAATCTTGACTAAATCGCCAATAATTTCTTTACCATCTTCATGCTCGGCTAGTGGAACCATAACTTCTAACATCCCTCGACTGTAAGAAATTCGTGCGGCACGGGTTTCTCCTAATTCTGCTAATAATTCTTCCAAGGTTGACCAATCAATGTCTTTTAATAATAAATTGCGGCCTGGTGGAATAACGATTTGATTGAATGTTAATTGCATAGTGATTTTTACCAACGGTTGAGGTTAATCATTTTAGCTCAAATAACTTCTCACCCAGGCGCGAAAGGCTTTCATCGTCGCATTTCGACCCACGCTTTGACTTTGTTTCACGTATTGAGGAATCGCTTCCACGAGAGGAAACTGGGGAAAGTGAATACTGGTAGCGGAAATTACATAGCGACCATTTTGTAACACATTGATTTCTAGATGCTCTCCATCATAGCGCCACAGTTCTGGTACGCCTAATTTTTCGTAGTTATCAAATTGGGTTCGGGAACTGATATCAATTTCAATTGCCAAATCGGGTGGTGGATCGACGGTTAAATCGAGCCGCTTTTTACCACGAATCACCGCTTCATGTTGAATATAGAGGCATTTATCTGGTTCAACGGCTCTTGCCATCAGTTCATTCTTAAAGGTAGTGGAACCGAGCGCCCAAAACTCTATATCAAGTTCTTCCAAAAGAGTTTCTACTAAATTACCAATGATTTCCTTGTCACTTTCATGCTCGGCTAATGGAACCATAACTTCTAACATCCCTCGACTGTAAGAAATTCGTGCGGCACGGGTTTCTCCTAATTCTGCTAATAATTCTTCCAACATCGACCAGTCAATGTTTTTTAATAATAAATTCCGTCCCGGTGGAATAACGATTTGATTGAATGTTAATTGCATAGTGATTTTTACCAACGGTTGAGGTTAATCATTTTAGCTCAAATAACTTCTCACCCAGGCGCGAAAGGCTTTCATCGTCGCATTTCGACCCACGCTTTGACTTTGTTTCATATATTGAGGAATCGCTTCCACTAGGGGAAATTGGGGAAAGTGAATACTGGTTGCTGAGGTAACATAGTGACCGTTTTGTAAGACATTGATTTCTAGATGCTCCCCATCATAGCGCCACAGTTCCGGCACCCCTAATTTTTCGTAGTTATCAAAGCGGGTTCGGGAACTGATATCAATTTCAATCGCTAAATCGGGTGGCGGATCGTTGGTTAAATCGATCCGCTTTTTACCACGAACCATAGCTTCATGTTGAATATAAAAACACGCATCTGCTTCAATCGCTTGTGCCATTGCGGAGTTTTTAAAAGTAGTGGAACCCAAAGCCCAAAAATCGATTCCCCATTCTTCCAAGATCACCTTAACTAAATCGCCGATAATTTCCTTACCCGCTTCATGTTCTGCTAATGGCACCATAATTTCTAACATTCCTTGACTGTAGGAAAGTCTTGCTGCACGAGTTTCACCGAGTTCCTCTAATAATTCTTCCAAGGTTGACCAGTCAATATCTTTCAATAATAAATTCCGTCCCGGTGGAATAACGATTTGATTGAATGTTAATTGCATAATAATCCCTCGATATGGCGTACCCAGTAGCGGCTACATTAATTAATTTCCACCTTTAATGACTTTCCAAAAAGGAAACATCACCATAGAGGTTTTTTGGCGATATTTTTCGTAAAAATTCCCATGAATATTCAACATATCTTTCTCTTCAAGACGAATACCGATAAAAATGTAACCGCTGAAACCCAGTGCCAGCAGTAAATGTCCTACGCTCATAGTCGGTGTTGCCCAAAAACCGATCAAGGTACCTAACATAATCGGATGTCGAATCTGTTTATAAATCAATACTTCTCTAAAGGGAACCGGTGAATACGGCTGACCCTGCCAATATAAATAAACTTGCCGTATTCCTAATAAGTCGAAGTGACTAATTAGAAAAGTAGCCAATAAAGACAGTAGCCAACCAAACCAAAATAATCCCTGTAATACGCCATAGCCGGCGGGATGCGTCATTTGCCAAACGAGGGTTGGCAGGGGTTGCCATAACCAACACAATAAAATTAAAGCGCTACTGGAAAACAGTACATAGGTGCTCCGTTCTATTGAAATCGGGATTATTTTTAGCCACCATTGCTTAAATCTGGGTCGCGCCATGAGGGAATGTTGTAACCCAAATAAAGCGATTAATAAGAAATTAACAATCAAGCCCTGAACCAGTGGAACTGGAACACCAGAATCCACCGTTTTGGGAACGATAAAATCGCCAGTAAAAGCAATTAAATAGAAAATAACTCCATTAAAAAGTAAGTAACAGCTAATACCATAACCCAGCGCTAAAAATTTTTTCATCCGTTATACCGTTTACACACCGTCATTAAATGTGCTTTAAAAGATTCACGAAGATTAGGATGTTGTAACGCATAATCAATAGTGGCAATTAAATATCCCAACTTACTTCCACAATCATATCGAGTTCCTTGAAACTCATAAGCTAAAATTTGTTCCTTCAATAATAACTGGGCAATGGCATCGGTTAATTGAATTTCATTACCGGCACCGCGACCAATTTTTTCTAAATATTCAAAAATCGCTGGCGTCAGCACATAACGCCCAACGACACCTAAGGTAGAAAGAGCGCGTTCTGGGGAAGGTTTTTCTATAATGCTTTTGATTTTATTAACCCCTTCGTATAACTTTTCGGGTTCAATGATGCCATATTTATCGGTTTCAGTACGATCAATGTTTTCAACAGCAATGACACTGCAATGTTGTTTTTCGTAAATGCTAATCATTTGGGACAAACAAGGGCTTTCTTCACCATCAATCAGATCATCTGCTAAAATAACGGCAAAGGGTTCATCACCCACTACTGGCTTAGCTGATAAGACGGCATGACCTAATCCCAGTGGTTCAGGTTGACGAATATAAATACATGAAACGCCTTCGGGTACAATGTGTTTGGTCATTGTCAATAAGTCATATTTACCGCGGCGGGAGAGTTCATCTTCTAATTCTTGATTTTTATCAAAATGATCTTCAATAGCTCGTTTACTGCTGCTGGTAACAAAAATCAGTTGCTCAATCCCGGCGGCTACCGCTTCTTCAGCCGCATATTGAATGAGTGGCTTATCGACAATGGGTAACATTTCTTTGGGGCTCGCTTTAGTAGCGGGTAAAAAACGAGTTCCTAAGCCAGCAACTGGAAAAACTGCTTTGCGAATGTGCTTTTTAATTTTCTCCATAACGAAGCCCTTCTTATTTTAAAATAGTAATCAGTTTGATCGCGTTGAAATTGATTGCCAATTCTCAGGCGAGACTGGCTTGTAACCAATGGCTAATATCGCTTATTTCTGCTGCATTGACCTGATGTGCCATGGGATAATCATGCCATTCTACTCGGTAACCGAGTTGTTCTAAATAAGTACGACTACGCTGCGCATGTAACAAGGCAATAACGGGATCTTGTTGTCCATGTGCCAGAAAAATAGGGGTTGGTTGATTAGCGGGATGACGTTCTTGGGCAACCGTGTCTATTAAAGGTAAATAGGTTGATAGTGCCATTATACCCGCCAACGGCTGGGGATAACGTAGCCCAGTATGTAAAACGATTGCCCCACCTTGGGAAAAACCTGCTAAAACAATCCGTTGAGTAGATATGCCTTGTTCTATTTCTTGAGCGAGATAATGATGCACTATTTGTTCAGACTCACGAATGCCTTGAACATCTTGTTGTACCGTTAAGTCCATACCGAAAACATCATACCAGCCAGGCATGATCATACCCCCATTAATCGTAATCGGACGCGCCGGTGCATGGGGAAAAATAAACCGGGTATAACGGGTAATATCTTTGGGCAATTCTGGGACAATGGGTTCAAAATCATGCCCGTTAGCACCCAAACCATGTAACCAGATCACGCTAGCAGTAGCCGGTTGGGGAGGATTAATAACAATAGCATCTGTTTTCATCGTGAATTTAAGTTAATCGGTTGACTCGTTGGTTGGTTGTCTAAGCCGGTGTAGCCTCAATGCCATTAAGTTAAGCGATTTAAAGCAGCGGGAGAGGAGAAGTTTTCCTTAACTTAATAGCATTGCTGTGTAGCCTGGATGGAACGCAGTGGAATCCAGGATAACGATGTTAACCAGATACGACCCGTTCTGGCTTTAAACTTATTATTTCTCATGGAATTACCTCATCAAGTGACTTATTTGGAAAAAATTTTGACTGAAACTTGGAGGTTGTAAAAATTGAGATTGTAATGAATTTTAAACCAGAAGTTTACTCACTTTGGCGGGTAAATCAAGTCTTACTTTTTGGAATTAAATAACGCCGCAGTATGGCAATCAGTTCCTTGGATTGAATGGGTTTAGCAATATGTTCAGTACAACCCATCGCAACTTGACGTTCTTCGGCTTCTAAACCCACACTGGCTGTTAACGCAATAATCGGAACATGATTAAACGCCGCTATTTCGCGGAGTCGTCGAGTGGCTTCTAAACCATCCATGACCGGCATCCGAATATCCATGAAGATTAATTCAGGTTGGTGAATTTGAGCTAATTCGATAGCTTCTTGACCATTCGTGGCGATGATGACTTGGTGATCGTAAACACTTAACAGGTCAACAATCATTAACCGATTTATTTCATTATCTTCCACCACGAGGATCCGATGACCCCGGGGAATATTGCCGAGAAATTCTATTTCTTGATCATCAATTTTAATGGACATCGGTAACTTTTTAATGGGTATGGTAAACCAAAAAGTACTTCCTACCCCAATTTCACTGTTAACTTCGATTTTGCCACCCTGCAATTCAACTAACCGTCGTGTTAGAGCGAGTCCAATTCCAATCCCCCCCATTTGCGCATCACGGACTCGGTCAGTTTGGTAAAATTCGGAGAAAATCTTGTCTATTTCATGAGTACCAATTCCAATGCCGGTATCCGTCACGGCAAGGTGAAATTGATTGTTGGCTTGACTCGCTCGAATCTCAACTTTTCCCCCTGATGGCGTGTACTTGAGGGCATTGGATAGCAAGTTGAGCATAATTTGCTTACACTTTTTAACATCAACCGCACCGCTCGGTAGGTTAGGCTCGAGATGAGTGACAACTTGAATCGCCTTCTTTTTAAATTGGCTCGCCATCATCGCGACGGTGGGTTGAATAAAATCATTCACAGCGGCGGGTTCTAATTCCAGTTCCATGGCACCCGCATCAATTTTAGCCACATTTAATAAATCATTGATAAGATTCAATAAATGTTTACCACTGCTATCAATTTGAGCCACATAACTCAATTGTTTTTCATTGAGTTGCCCAAAAAATTGTTCCGCTAACAATTCAGCAAAACCCAAGATGGCAGTCAGTGGCGTGCGTAACTCATGACTCATTGAGGATAAAAACTTTGATTTTGCTTGATTAGCCGCCTCTAAACGCAAATTGGCTTCTTCCACTTTTTGTAAAGTTAAGCGTAATTCTTGGGTGCGTATTGCGACGGTATTTTCCAAATTATGCCGTTCTTCGGCTAATTTTTCCTCAATATATTTACGTTTAGTAATATCCTCTTTAACGGCTAAGTAATGGGTAATAATGCCTTCGGCATCAAAAATAGGTGAGATAGAAGCAGACTCCCAATACAATTCCCCATTCTTTTTTTTATTGTGGAATTCGCCACGCCACTCGCCACCCTGCGTAATGGTTTTCCAAAGCCGCTGATATTCTTCAACGGGTGTTTCTCCCGATTTCAAGAGGTTCGGTTTTTTGCCGATAACTTCTTCAACCGCATAACCGGTAATTTCGGTAAATTTGGGATTGACATATTCAATATTAGCATCGGTATCCGTAATCACGACCACACTCGGACTTTGTTCAACCGCGCGGGATAATTTGCGCAATTTCTCCTCAGTTCGCTTGCGTTCAGTGATATCGGTTAAAACCGAAATAAAACCAATCACTTGTCCGGTTGGATTGCGTTTGTAATTCCAATCAACTTGTATCTCAATCAACTGACCGGTGTGAACTCGTAAAGTGGTGAAATGGGGTTGCGGCGGGGGTTGCTTTGCTACCAGCGTCGCTAGAAAATGAGGTAATTGTTGGCGTTCAGCCTCTGAATGGAATAATTCCCAAATGGGTTTGCCAATTCGTTCAGCGGGTGCGACGCCTAACATCTTGGCGTGTGCCCTATTACTAAAGGTAATGATTCCGCTAATATCATGTTCAATAATGCCATAAGGAATGGTTTCCAATAAGGTTCGATAGCGAGTTTCACTTTCGCGCAAAGCCACTTCAGCGTGTTGGCGTTCTAAGATTCGACTCAAGCGTTCCACAATGAGATTTAATAAATTTCTTTCTTCTCTTAAAAAGGGGCCTTCATCTCTCGGTGGTTTTTTTTCTAAATAATAAACTTCCAAGCAACCCACTTTTTGTTCACGTACCCAAATTTCACAACTTTGTTGCCAAGGCGTTGCTTGAAAATGAGTTGAGGTAAACGTTATTTCGTTGAGCATTAGCCTCACACAAGTGATTTCAGGATATTGCCACGCTGCCGTCATCAGATTAACGATTTCTTGGCAAAATTTATTTTGTAAATAAGGGAGATGATTGTATTCTTCAGTTAGATAAGAAATTTCATAAAGACAATTTAGTTCTTTGACTCGTTTGCTCAGATCTTGGGTTCGTTTTTGCAATTCGCTTTCAGTTTGTTGATGTTGGCCAATTTCCGTTTGCAGTTGTTCATTGGCTTGATTAAGGGCAATGGTGCGCACAGCCACTTGCTTCTCCAGTTCTTTATACCAATTTTGTAGTTGATGTAACATGGTATTAAAAGTCGTCGCCAGCAACCCAATTTCATCGGTTGAGATAACGGGAGCACGAACTTGAAACTGACCTTGAATCACTTGACTCGCAGTCTGGGTTAACAACCGCAACGAATAAGTGAGTTTTTGGGTCAGGAGAGTAATTATTCCAATAAATAAAACAATACCTAATAAACTAATTAAGAAATAATAAAACAATTCCTGGCGTAGGGGAGCAAATAATTCTGCCTGATCACGTTGAACAATCAACCACCAACCACGGGTTGAACTTAAGGGGATGTACCGGTAAGCCGCTAACACGGGCTTGCCTTGATAATCATCCGTTGCGGTGATTTCCTCTTGTTGTCCTTGGGCGACTAACTGGGCAGAGGGTACTGGTGGCTGATTAGGTTTAAGGGGCGTTAAAATCACGTTTTCTTGATTGACTAATAAGGTTTCACCGGTTTCACCGAGTCCTTGCCCCCGATGTTGTAATGGTTGAATAATATCCTGACTGTCTCCTTCCATCACTAACACGGCTAAAATTTCATTGGCGTGATTTTTAAGGGCATAACTGAAATAAATTACCGGTCGTGGTTGAGTGTCAACCGATACAATATCACTGATGTAGCTTTCTTGGGGATGATTTAAGGCAGTTTGGAAATAATCTTGTTGTGACAGATCTTTTCCTTGATCGGTTTCAGTAGTCGAAATCACTACTACCCCGGTTTTAGCATCAAGCAGTTGAATTTTATTGTAGATTTCATAAACGGAACGAATAGTGTCCAAGCAACGAAATAAAGTATGATAACTGTCCTGCTGGCGTAATAATGGCCATAAAGTAGTTCCAGTGACTTCTGGTATTGTCAATTGTTGGATATCACGCAAAATTCGGTTAACGCCATCGATAATACGTTCATTGGCCACAGTCAGTTGGAGGTTATTGCGTCGTTCCTTTAGCCAACGGAGTAACCGTTCTTTTTTGAGATCGGCAATTAGATTAAGTCCTTTAAACGCTTCCAACTTCAGTTGCGTTAAGGTACCAGGATAAGCAGTGAAGGGAATGCCGATTAATTTGATTCCTTCTAGTAACAATAACACGGTTATAAAAACCAAGCTGAAAGTGATAATAAATTGAGTTTTAATACTCCAAAACCGGTTTCGCCGGTTAACACGTTGAGCTATCACCAAAAAATGACCTTTATCCGCAAGTTATTTTTATCAATTGCTTTGAGATTCTGCCAACTGTAACTTGACGGTAAAAAGTATACCGTTGGCTTCTCGATTGGCTACAGTGACCGTTCCTTTAAATAGGTGAATAATGCGCTCAGCAACGGGTGGTCCAAGTCCAATATCTCCACCGGGCGTAATCGATTCACCAATTGAAAACACTTCAAAGAACTGAGAGAGATATTCGGTTGGAATAGTCCAGCCGGTAGCTGCAATGGTTATAACAATTTCACTGGCTTGGAGTTCACTCGTTACTTGCACAGTATTACCGGGCTTAGAAAATTTAATCGCGGTTTTCAGTAGTGCCGCTAACGCATTAGTCAATAATCCAGCTTCACTGAGGATGTTAGCGTTACATTTCGGTAGTGGCGCCAGGGTAACCTGTCGAGATTGGGCAAAATCAGCGGCTAATTCAGCGGCAGCATCGAGGATATAATCTAAATCATTATTCTTTAATGGAAATATATCTTTGGATACTTCAATTTGAGTGAGCAATAAAGCTTGCTTGATAATTTCTAGTAAGCGATCTAAGGAAATTTTAAACAGCGTTTTATATTCTTGATAATGTCGATTATCTAGCTCATGTTCAAACAGAATTTCCGACAATCCCATGATACCACTTAAAGGGGTTCGTAATTCATGAGAAATTAGTTTTAAAAACTCGCCTTTACTTTTATCAAGAATTTTAAGTCGTTCATGGGCTTCCGCTAATTCGTGCGTTTTTTCCTGAACTCGCTGTTCTAGCGTTTTATTGTAAGTTTCGATTTGTTGCCGGTAACTGGCTTCTTGATCCAGCAAGCGTTTTCTTTCTAAACAAGCCCCAATTCTCGCCTTGAGCAAAGTGAAATTGAACGGCTTGACCAGGTAATCATCTGCTCCCAGCTTGATACATCGTACCACACTTTCCATTTCTTCAACGGCTGAGATCATGATGACGGGGGTATGACGTAAAGTAAAATATTTTTTTAAATTATCCAATACTTCATATCCATCCATGTTGGGCATGAGAATATCAAGCAAAATGAGATCCGGTAGTTGTGTTTGAATATAACTTAAGGCCATAGAGCCATTTTCTGCCAAGATGGGCATGTAGCCAAGCGCACTCACAAAATCATGAAGGACATTACGGTTAGCTTCATTATCATCGACAATAAGAATTCTAGTAACGGCTGTCATAATATTTTCTCCTGACGATTAGTTACTTTAGTTTATTTTTATACGGTGCAGTTTAAAACAAAGATACTCACTCAAGCGGAGGTCATGAGTGACAATAACCCCAACGGCTAATAAAAGTAATGGGCTTACTTATTTCGAGGTTGCTTGAAAAATACGTTCTTAGTCGGAACATCATGCAAATTAGCCGGAACACTTTTGGTAGTCATCGGTTGGTCTAGATTTTTAGGCGTATTTTTAGTAAAGAAAACTGATTTTTCTAGCTGACTTAAATGATTTTTATGGGTTGATAACATGGGTTTAGCCGGTTCCGGGTGAATATCAGTGGTTTGAGGTGATGAAAGTGTGGGTTTATCGATCTGCTGAGGGGTTAGCGGCAGTGACTCGTTGGGTGGTAACGATTGTTCATTGGTTGGACTCAAAACCAGTGGAAGAGAATGGGTTTTTGAACCGACGGTTGATAAGATATGCGCCGTCAACTGAATCCGTCGTTTCAGGTGAGCTGTTTTAATATAAAGACTACCGCAAAGTGAAGTATCCTCAGCGAGTGGTTCAATGGTCAGCACTACTTTTTGGTAACCAGCTTGGAGTTGTTGAGGAGTTAAGTGAACCCCGGCAATAGCGGACTCCAGTTGACAAGGCATTGGAACCTGTATCTGGATAAAAAACTGCTGGGAGGTACGTGGTGCCAATTGACCTAAGTGAAGAGAATAGGGGTAGTGCCATACGCCCGTTTCTCCTTCAATCCCCATCACTTGACCACGTACTTGCACATTCTCACAATGTACAACCGTTGCCGGTCCAACCTGAATAGCACATTCTTCTTCAGCGTGACTAAAAGATTCACCCGTCACTTCAATATTCAGGTTTTTTAAAGTGAGCGTAGGCGAATAAATTTGCAACACCGGGCCTTTAAATGCCCATAGTGTTGCACCTTGGCCATCCAGAATGAGCGGCTTATTGATAACAAAAGGGCCGGCATATTCTTGGGGTATCAGTTTTATCATCGCTCCGAGGGGATTATCCAAGTGGGTTTGTAACCAGCGATGAGTTTTTTCATGGATCGAGCGGGGAAGTGACTGGGTTCCAACTCGGTTAAATCCATTAAAATCAACCGGTTCAATCACTCTGGTCCGGGGTAATATTCGCATGGGTTCACCCAATTCATTTCTATCATTTGGGGTTATCGCGACACTTTTTCTCAAGCCAAATGGATAGTTTGGTGGAGTGGGGTCCTGTTCTGAAAAACTGGATTGATTATCATAGCCGGTTTTAGGGGTGGAAATGAATCGGTGAAAAAATTTTACTAACATAATTGGTATTCATCATAAATAAGTTAAATATTAAGCATATTCACTTCAACAATACAACCATGTGGCTCTTGAGAAAGACGTATTTGAGTACCCACCTTCAGTTCAACCGCTTGATTAATATCTACTCGATTGCCATTCGGGGACGTTAAAGAGGTTAACATTTGATTAATTAATAGCCATTTATTCTGATAAAAAACACAGTAAGCTTGCGGCGTCTTATCAACCTCTGGTCCCGGAAAAATATTATCAAAGACATGCCACTTAAATAAATGTTGGCCATCATAAATAACGAGTTGTCCATCGGGTAGCCATTGTCCCGAGCGTTTTTCACTCCGTCTGATTAAAAGTGGAAAAGTCGTGGTAATGGGCGTATGACAAAACGAGCAACGGATTAGTTTAGCTGCGGGGTTAACGATGAACCACTGGTGACTACAATGGGGATTAGGACAAGGGTAGAGCATATTCCAAGTTTTTATTAAGCTTCTTTCCCATTCGTAGGCACTGGGTCTTTCATAAGGTGAATGTAACCCGGTAATAAAAGCCTTGTAAAACAATTCAGTTAAAGTTTGACCTAAGGCGGTTAAAGGGACTAACAAATCTTCTTTAGGACGGTTGGAAATATCATAGGGATGTTCAATGAATAAGGCTTTCTCACCCATACTCAGTTGCTCATCTTCCTCGGCTGAACGAATAGAATGTACCTTGGGGCCACGGAGCGGATGACGATTGAGTAAATATTCATAAATTAACACCGCTAAAGCATGTTGATCAGTGCGAATATTGGCGAATTGCTTCTGCGGATGATCGCTAGCTAAAGCCGCTGTTGCCAATACTTCTGGGGCAATATAACCTGGCGTACCATCCACATCGGGCGGAAATATTTGCGGTACCACGAGAGAATCAATGTCAATAACAATAATTTGCCCAGACACTGGATCAATTAAGACATTATTATCCGATAAATCGGAGTGAGCCAAACCCGCTAAATGTAACCGATTAACCGCACGTGCCAACAGAATACCTATCTTAAAGTAATTAATCCAAGTTCCTTGTTCTTCCGGGGGTAAATAACGACGTAATTTAGGGCTAACAAACCACCGACCTTTTTTTTCTTTCCCGCTCCAGCGACCGGTTCTAAAAAAATAATGGCTCGGATAAATCGGTGTCATCACCCCTAACCTTGGTTTAACAATGATACCAGTTGGCCAACAAAATAATCCTGTCCAATATTCGGCATTTTTTTTATTATCTACGGTCGGATTAAATTCAGTTAAAATTTTGCGTAATCGCCGCAGCCGATGGGGATCGGTTTTACCAATTTCGCCTTTATAAAAACACAATACGGAGTCTTTATCCACAGTCAAATAAACTTCTTTCATCGTTCCTTCCCCTATCGTTTGCGGGAAGTATTCAATGAGTCGTCCATCTTCTAATTGTGCTTTTTTCATTATTATCGTTGCTTGCATTACACGACACGACTATCAATTAGGTTGATTGTTGTCCATCAAAGAGGATAACGAGTGTTCGATCATCAAAGGAGCCTCTGACATGATAGGTCTCTAACCATAATTGTAGGCGATTTTCTGGAGTCAGATCGAATTGGGTAGTTATTGCCGTTGGAATCCCGGCGGCCAAGTAAGTTGGAGTCGCAATCAGTTCTTCTAGGGTTCGGTTAACAAGTTGGGCATATTCTGCCACTGAACTAATGTGAGTAACACAGATTCCTTGTTCGGTTAGATATTCTTGTACCTTGACATAATCACTTTGTTTTGCCTTGATCACGTCTTGTTCTTCTTGGGAAAGTACCGCTGAATCGGTGATTGGAATAATTCCATTGAGAATCATATCCCCGAATAAACGTAACAAGCCCGTCGCTGGTGGAAAATAATCATCGGCTACACCATCGGTCATGACCATTAGCGCTCGCATGGGGCTAAAAAACGGAAAAGTTTTCGTGCATAAATAATCTTTGGCTAATTGCCTTTTAGTCGAAGTTAAAAATTGCGTTTCATTACTAAACCCGTTGGTTTCAATTTCTCCTAACACACTGGTTACCGCTTTATTTTTATAAATAGCCGCCGCTATCCCATCTCCCATTTGGCAGGTTAGCACTAAACTATACTGAGTGGCTTTATAAGTTACAATCGTATGAATAGCCAGCAATAAAGTCGTTGCAAAATCACTCAGCGTTAAATCACGATTGCCCAAAGTTTTATAGTAATATTTTAAATTATCACGGTCATAATAAGCTTTTTCAACCGCTTCATAAGCCACTTGCATCGCTTCATGTAAGAAATTTTGGGTTAATTCAATATCGGGTTCTTTAAATTGATAAACCTCGTTGCGCGCAAAAGTTTCGGTAGACCAAGTATCACGGTTAGTGAGGTGATGTTCTCGTAATTGAGCCACTAAGTAACTACTGGCTGCTTGACAAGCCACTCGTGCACCAATTCGAGAAAACATTTTTGAACCGGCACCATCCGCTACCGCAATAATACCCCATTCGCCACTGCGCGCGATTTCAAACCAATCATCGCAATTGGTACCCTCATGTTTATGTTTTTTACCCCGAACTCGGGCAGCCAGCATCTTAAAACCATGTGGCAGAGTCTCTGTTTGACAAACCCATTCGGGATGATTTTCTTCACCTGGAGAGACTGGACGCCACCGCCATAAGGATTGAGGATAACCGTTCGCTTCTGGAATCATGGTGTGATTAGGTGCTTGATTATTAGACTGTTTAGCTATGAAAGTCGTGGTTTCATGAATGAGCCGCTCGAAAATTTGGGGATTATAGCGGGTTTTGATATAGTGGAGCAGATTTTCCCAATATTGTTTAGCTCGGATTCGTTGTGGGGAGTCCATTGAGGCAGTTAACAGTAATTTTAATTCTGGAGCGATGATCGGTTTGCTCATTTCGGCTATCAGCTGATTTAGCTTATCCGGATGATTATTTAAACAAGTTTCTAAATATTGCCGATCTTTTGAATTCTCAAGGGACTCATGCCACAAATACAATTTTTTCCGCAGCTGAGATAAAATCAGCTCTGGCGAAATAGGGCTAGCAGAATTATTGGCAGCAATACAATTTTTGAGAATAAAAGTGGTTGCTTGTTGATTAATAAGACTGGTTATAGTGGTTTTTTCGCGTTTCACAAAATCAAGTAGCGCAATCCAATGAGAGAAGGCTTCAGTATAACTTTTACTCTGTTGATGGTGGGGATTAAACAGAATTTGCAATTCGGTAGTCGTGAGGACACTGGCTATAACTGCAATCAGGTTATCTACGCAATGATGCTCGTGAAGATAAGCCTGGATAGCTTGCTCATATTGGAAAGCCTGTTGTGGATCGAAACCGGGATAATCTAATTCGAGTTTCCAGATCAAACCGGTCATTATCTCATCAACAGTCATTCAATTTCTCCTTGACGTGATGATATCCCGAAGAGAGTTAACTGTGCCCAAGAAAATCAGGGTACGATTTGAATTTGGGGTGGTGGCGGTGGCAAATTGACCGGACTTTCGGCTGCCATGATTTGTACACTTTTGCCGGTGCGCAAAATCGATTGACTCATCCATTGGAAAAACGCTTTGAGCGCTCCAGGCGATAATTCATCTGATTTTAATACAATATCAGTCGTTCTTTTCAGATTATTCACCTCAGCACCGGGACCAGCAGCAAAAGCAATTAAATTAGCAATTTTTTGTTGTTTAAGGACATCAGCAGCCGTTTCCCAAGCATCAGTCGGCATACCATCCGTCATTAAAAATACCAGTGGCTTCCAATCCCCTTTTTGATTAACCGTATTTTTGCGGACTTCCTTTTCCAAACAATCGGTTAATAACTGCAAAGCGGCACCTAAAGCGGTAGCACCACTGGCTTGAATTTGTGGTTCTTTAAATTGCATTAATTCGGTTAACGGTATAACTTGCTGTGCAGTACTGTTAAAGGTAATCACTGACAAATAGACCGTTTCAACGGCCATCGGTTCGGTGCTCAAATCGTCTAATAACGCTCTTAATCCTTGCCGAACTTGTTCGATAGGTTGCCCGGTCATAGAAGAAGAACAATCGAGCAGCAGATAAACGGGTAACCGACGTAAAGACATAACTGGCTCCTATTTAGTAAACTTGGCTAACAATTCATCACGAGATAATTGAGTTAGCAACCGAGATAATTCTATGGGCGGTAACGGTAACAAAGCATCAATAATCTGTGATAGTGCTTCATCAATACTACCAAAACGAGATAACAGCAAATTTTCTACCAATAATCGACGTTCTGCTAATTTACCTTCTTGTAAACCTTGTTGTAGACCCCGTTGTAAGCCTTGCTGTAAGCCCTGTTGTAAGCCCTGTTGTAGGCCCTGTTGTAGACCTTCTTGTAAACCTTGTTGTAACACTTCTTCTCGCCATTTAAGATAAGCTGATAATGTATTCATAAGTAACTCCTGATCGTCTTCAATTAAATTTTCCTGTGTCTTCATATAAATATGATACCTGGAAAGTAATTCCATCGCATAGTTGCGTAATGGATTATTGAGAGGAAAAGTAAAGAGTTCATTAATCGCTTGTTGTTGAGTATTGCCTTTACCTAAAATTCTTAAAAACAGCGTTTCTGGTGCCACCGGAAGTTGATTAATAGCGACTATCGCTGATTTTAAAGTTTCACCCAAGAAATAAACCCCTGGACACCAAGCGGATTGCTCTGGTTGAGCACAACAACTGGCTAATAATGTTTCAGAAACCGAAGTTGCCAAAATCCATAAAAAAGGTAACTCCTCTTCTAATAGCGGTTTGTTGCCCTGTCGTAGTTGACGACGTTGTAAATCATTTTGGATAGAAAATAATTTTAGCAAGCAATTGCGAACATCACTTTTAGTTGGTTGATTGCGAAAAGGTTCTAGTAAGCAAGGACGGGAAGCCATCCGTCCTAATAAACCTAATTGGGATAAATCGGTTTGAGCCGTGTCAAACGGAGAAAAATACAGGTCAACATAATGACTTTCTCCATGAACTTCGTGATTGATTCTCACTTGACCCAGTGGATCAAGTAAATCAGTCAAAATTTGCTTAGCGAATTGATCGTGAGGTTGTCGTACCATTTTATAGTGGTTAAAGTTGTAAAAGGGGTTAAAATTATTTAACTAACTCATTATATTAATTAATAAGTTAAGCAATTGTGGGTAACAGTGATTGTCGAATTCGTTGTCCGAATACTTCTAATTCAAACCATTGGGTGTTAGCCGGCAAATCTAAAACCACTTTGGCCGGTAACCCATCTGCAAATCGTTTGACCAATTGACCGTCCGATCCATAAATTAACGCTGTCGGTGCAACAATCTGATTCTCATCCACTAATTCAGCAAATATTTCCATTAGATCGCGCATATCCATAGCCATTTTATGATCCCAAATATCGATATCAGTCCCGGTATCCAAGTCATCCAATTCGATCAACTGATTTTCATCAATTTCACTACCAATACCAATTAAAATACATTTAATTAAATAACGTTTACCGGTAGCAATTGCTTTAGCTAATTGGGTAGTATAGTGTTTTACAGTTTCTAGATCATTAATATAGCCATCGGTAATAAAAATATACATACCGCGTTGTGCTTGGGTGAACCGATTGACATAATATTTCATTGCTGGGGTTAATTGCGTATTCACCCCAAAGCGAATCGTTTTTGGGCCAGTAATGGCGAGGCTATCACAGTCTTCCGCTTGAATGTCACCGATTTCTTCATATTGAGAACCATCACCACAAGCCCAGTAAATCACCGTGGTACGACCAGCTATGTCCAGTTCACGCGCTAAATAAGCAATAAATTTTCTCGCTATCGGTTCGACGACATTATCACTATAGTTAAAATAGCCTTTGGCTAAGGCATCTTCTACAGCGACTTTTTCAAAAATTCTAAACCGTTGGCCATCTTCTTCTTCATGCTTGATCCAACCTCGTTGTTCATACTGTTTGATCACTTTCGCCGCTAATTCACCTTTTAATTCTCTACCATAAGCAGAAGTCATCGAGGAACTCGCATCTAAAGCCACCCCGGTTTGCCAACCTTCAGCGGCTGCGCCCTGTGGTGCCATTAAAATAGTAAATTGAACTTGAAGTTTATCCACGCGTTTACGGACATAAACTTTACCCAATTCCTTAACCGTATCGCGTGCAGCTAACGTATAATCTTGAGCTAAATGGGGAGAGTTGCCAAAATAATGATTAAAGATAGACATATTCTTATCCTTAAAGTTTTAAGGTATTAGAAGTATTTCCTACTGCTTCAGTGATATCTTGGATAATTTGATGCTCACCGACTGTAATGATAAATTGCGTTGCACCGGGCGGTAGCTGAAAGCGAAATTTACCCGGTAACCCATCCGCCCAGGATTTCAGTATGTTACCGCTACTATCTCTCACTTCACCGCTGGGTGCGACGATGGTTTCTGCATCCATTAATTCACCATAGAGGACATTTAAAATATCCACTTCATCTCGCATCGAGTGGGCTATCCCCGTCGACCACAAATCGATATGAATCGGGCTATTCTCAAACATATTATCAAATCGTTCTAATTGCCCTTGGTCAATTTGTTTACCAACCCCAATAAGAACTAGTTTTAAAGTGGTACGTTTACCCGCCCCAATTTCTTGACCGATTTTCATACAATAATCGAGGCAGGCAACCTCATCTTCAATAATGCCATCGGTAATAAATACGCCAATGGTCCAATCAGAATGATGGGCTACTTTTTCAACGCAATAGCGAAGTGCGGGTAATAATTTAGTCCCTTTTCCCCAAACTTGTTTGCGCGGTCCGGAAATAGTCACTTGCTCCCAACCGGCTTGATCAAATTCACCAATATTTTCTAATTGGCTACCATCATGACTGACTGCCCAATAAATACCGCGTGCTTTCCCAGATTTAGTGATTTCTGTTAATAACGCACCCATTTTGCGAGCCACCATTTCGACAAAATTAGGTGTTCCTCCAAAAGCACCACCATAACCATATTCACTGCGTAATGAAGCGGAAGCATCTAGCGCTAACAAAGCGTTAGAATTTCCTTCCCCAACAATGAGAACGGGATCGGGCATAAAACAAACGACAATTTCATAAGCGCCATCTGGCTTTAGCAAAACATTGACATCGGCTAGTGGATGGGTAGGATGAGCAATCTTGGGCATATAATGACTCCTTTATCAAGTATAGTCATTTTATTCTCATCTATTTTTTTTTGGCAAATTAAATCCCCCCTTGTCCCCTTTTTCAAAGGGGGGGAAACTCCAACGTCATTCAATTCAGAGAGAATGAAATAAACCGTCGAAACGGTTAAACCGATGTAACTCTTTCAGCAAAGTTGGGGGTTTACCTCAATTAATTATATTTTCCTTTATTTTAGTCAATTTTTTTAATTTACGCCAAAGCGACACTCTATCTATTCCCATAATTTGGGCAGCTAAGGTTTGATTGCCTTTAGTTTCCTCTAATACCCACTGAATATAATCTTGTTCAACTTCTTCCCAAGAAGGAATTTTCCCATCTTGTCGACGAAAGGTACGAATGTTGAGAGTACGGAGATCATCCGAAAGTTGCGCTATTCCAAGGGTATGTTCAGTGGCCATGGCTACACCCCGTTCCATAATATTTTCTAATTCCCGCACATTGCCTGGAAAATCATAATTTTGCAATAATTCCATCACTTCTAGCACGATTTCGGTCACGTTCTTTCTCATTAAGAGCGAATATTTTTGGAGAAAATGAGTAGCCAGCAAGGGAATATCTTCCCGTCTTTGTACCAGTGCTGGAATATGCAGGTTAACCACATTGAGGCGAAAGTATAAATCTTGCCGGAACTGCCCGGTTTGCACAGTTTGACTGATATTTCGGTTAGTTGCCGCAATAAAGCGCACATCGGTTTTGATAGGCTGGGTGCTACCGAGCCTTAAAATTTCACGCTCCTGGATGACACGCAGCAGCTTGACTTGCATGGTGGGCGACATTTCGGTGATTTCATCTAAAAATAGAGTGCCTCCAACCGCAACTTCTAGTAATCCTAGCTTAGTGGTGGTTGCACCCGTAAATGCGCCTTTTTCATGACCAAATAATTCATTCGTTAATAATTCATCATTGAAAGCACCGCAGTTGATGGCCAAGTATGGACCGTCGCGGCGTGTACTTTGGGCATGGAGATATTTAGCAAACAGTTCTTTGCCGGTACCACTTTCACCGGTTAACAGCACATTGCAGTCAGTAGGGGCAATTTGCTGTGCCACTTTTAACAAATGCTGCATGGCTGGATTGCGGGTGATGAGTTGGATTTTACCTTGATGACGATCGAGTTGTTCTCGAAGAGCACGGTTTTCCCGTTTCAAGCGGATTTTTTCCAATGCTTCCGCAACCACTTTACGTACTTCATCTAACCGGAAGGGTTTAGCAATGTAATAAAACGCACCTTGTTTCATCGTTTCAACGGCTGATTCTAAAGTAGCAAAGCTCGTAATGATGATAACTTCCGTATCCGGATAAGTTTCACGGCATTTATGCAAAATCTGCAATCCATCCACCTTTTCCATTCGCAAATCGGTTAGCACTACCTCGAATGACTGTTTTTCAAGGGTATTCAAAGCACTCACCCCGCTTTGGGTAGCGGTCACTTCGTAGCCCTCTTTTTTCATAACATGTTCCAAATTTTTTAAGGCTACCCGTTCATCATCGACAATAAGTAAATGTCCTTTATTTATCAAATTGTTATTATGCATTAGGTATCCCCGTTGGTAACCAGATAGCGAAAGTCGTTCCTTTACCTAATTGGCTATCCACGGCGATATAACCACCCTGTTCTTTAATAATTTCATAAACGATAAATAACCCCAAACCCGAACCATGTCCTACTTCTTTAGTGGTAAAAAAAGGATCAAAGATGCGCTGCAACACGGCTGGCGCAATACCACAACCATTATCCCGTATTTCAAGGTATACCATTTCTTTATCAGCACCGGTTATCGTCAGTGGCGAGCCCGATGGAGAAAAATGGGATAAATGAAGCGGGCTCGTTTTTCCTGACCAGTGGATTGCTTTCACCTGGATTTCTCCTCTTTCGGCGACTGCTGCAATCGCATTTTTCAGTAAATTCAAAAATACTTGCTGTAAGCGTTGCTTATCACCTAAGACGATGAGATCAGTTGGAATTTCTAGGGAAAGATTGACTTGACTGGGTAATTGACCCTTAATAAAACGGATCGTTTCTGTTAATAAGGCGTGCAAGTAGAGTGGTTCACATTGGAATTGCCGATTGTGGGTGAAATCCAGTAAAGATCGAACAATATTACGAGCACGCCCAGTTTGTTCATCTATTTGTGCCAATAATTCGCGCTGGAACTCAACATCAGTATGACCCAATTCCTCTTGTAAAATCTGACAGGAAGTAGAGATATTTGATAAGGGATTATTTAATTCGTGAGCAACTCCAGACAGTAAGGTCCCTAACGAGGCTAGTTTTTCACTTCGCACTAAGTGATGTTGACGCACCTCTAGTTCGGCCAATAACCGATTAAACGTCTCGGTAAGCAGTACGATTTCTCGGTCAGGGGAAGATAAGTCAAGTTTATCCCGTTTACCACCGGCTATGGCTTGCATTCCGGCTTCCATCTGTTGTAAAGGGCGCGCTACTTGATGTGATAGTAATTGCCCCCAACCTAATACTAATAAAATCAATATGATGACTAAAATAACAAATTTACGGAAATTGCTGCGATATTTTGCTAATAGATTTTGTAATAAGAAGCGTTCTGTGTTAGTTAATTTCTCTGCATATTCAACTAATTTTTTACCCATTTGGCGAATTTTCTGTTCTTGAATTTCTTGAGGTGCCTTTTCATAGGCGTTCATAAACTGGGCATAGTGACACAATTCTTCTTGTAAGGTTTTAAGGGTTTGGGGAGAAATAAGTTGTTCAAAGTCAATCCGATGGCTAGCCAGTAATTCCTGAGCTTGGTGAATATATTCTGAATTGATTTTACAGTCTTCCGCTTGCCGATATAAAAAACAGTTTTTCTCAAAGCGACGAATCTCTAAGACGGTGTCGAAGAATGCGGTGATCCATTCTTCCGCCAAAATTTTGGGTTCTATTAAGCGTAATTCCAGTAGTATTAGTAGCACTAGCGCAATGAACAACGTCACGACTATATAGTAGCCGAAAGTGATTTTGTGGCGTAAAGAAGATAATAATTGCATGGTAATAGAATACTTTAGTCTGTTGCGTGACGCAACATTATTATTGCATAATGCAACAATTGAACGCAATTGAATTATTAAGAAAAATTAACACAACCTAAATAACCATTTCATTATGCAATATATTGATTGATCATTTTGTTGGGTTAAGATTAAAAAATAAATATAAAACAATTAATTATACTGATGGTCCGAAAACTGTAATAAGCAAAAATGTTATTTATTCTTCATCAACTGGATGTGTGGCGGCTCAGATAGGCAATGCGTAAAGTATTGTTAGCTGTGAAGGAAAACGAACTACCCGAGTATATGTTGCATTATGCGAGTAATCTTTGCCAACGAATTGAAGCGGGGTTAGATGTTTTATGGATTGCGACTAACCAACCCATTCCTCAAATATTAACTAATTTTTTAAAGAATACTCGGCAGATTCCTTGCCAATTAATTCAGTGTAGTGGTGAACCGGCGGTAGAAATACAACGTTATGTTTATTCGGATCAGCATATTGTCATGATTGTCATGCATTCTATGGAAACTTGGCAGGGTTCCAATCCACGTTTTTGGGAAAAGTTGCCTTGTCCAGTGGTCGTAGTGAATCAAGTACCCAAATAATTATTTTATCTCTATTAAAGGACAAACATCACATGGGAGACGCAAAAACCCGAGCTTTAACTAAAACTTTGATACTGGGTGGAGCGAGTGCAATGCTCTATTTCCTCTTGTGGCTATTAGCAACACCTATCATGGCCTATTCTCAACAAGGCAAATGGTTTTTTATTATTCCAATTGCAATTGCTTTTACATTTTCTGCGGTGCATGGTGCATTTACGGGCCATTTTTGGGATATATTGGGAGTAAAAGCTAAATCGGTGAAAAAATAAGGAATAACAATAATAAAGTGAATAAAAGGAATAACCTAAAATGAGATACCGTTTTTTGACGTTAGAAAATTTTATTATCATTGCCCTGTTTATTGGGTTACAGATGGGTATTTGGGCAGTGTATGCCGATTCCCAACTAGCAGCAGAAAAAGCCACGACTACATTCACCTCATTGGTGTTTGATCCCGCCCAACCCAAGATAGACACGGGTGAGAAAATTCCCATAACACTCACGGGTGCTAATGGAGAAATTACTTGGCAAGTACTCAAAGGTAAAATTGAAGGGCGAGGCCATCAAGTTTATTATTTGGCTCCACCGGCCCCTGGTCAAGACACGGTAACTGCGACAGATGCCGCCGGTAATACCGCCAACCTGACAATTGAAGTTACCGGTTTTCTTGATTTGAAAATAAGTCATGTTTTATTTTTACTATTGGTTGGCTTTGTTGGTGGACTCGTCAGTGGTTTCATTGGTTCCGGAGGCGCATTTGTACTTACACCGGCCATGATGAGCATGGGTGTGCCGGGTATTGTCGCGGTGGCCAGTAATATTTGTCATAAATTCCCCAAAGCCTTAGTTGGCGCGATTAAACGGGCCAAATATGGCCAAGTCGATGTCAAACTTGGAATTGTTATGGGGATTTCGGCAGAAATTGGTATGTTGGTGGGGGCACATGTCCAGGAAGTGATCAAAGCCTCGATGGGTGATGCGGGTTCTAATCTGTACGTGTCGGTTGTATTTGTTGCCGTGTTAGCGATTGTGGGTAGTTATGTGCTACGTGATGCTTTGAAGATATACCGTTCGGGTAATATGAATGAACAAGAAGAAGTGAGCAAACTGGCTCGGTGGGTACAATCGATTCATATTCCGGGTACCATGATGTACTTTAAAAGCCTCAATGCGCGGGTATCGGTCTTAATTACCATTCCACTCGGATTTGCGACTGGCATGTTAGCGGCTACGATTGCAGTCGGTGGTTTTATTGGTGTGCCTTCAATGATTTATATTTTGGGTGCACCCAGCTTGATGGCTTCGGCTTCTGAATTAGTCATTGCTTTTGTCATGGGATTAGGTGGTTCGATTAAATATGCTTGGAGTGGTTATGTTGACATTCGGTTAGCCATGATTATTTTAGCGGGTTCACTCTTTGGCATTCAACTGGGTGCCATTGGCACAACTTATGTTAAGCCCTACATGGTCAAATTGGTCATGGGCATTATTATGGTGTTGGTATTATTGAGTCGCGGTCTAATGATACCTATTTATTTGTCCACTTTAGGTTATATTAAAGAAATTGATGCTAACCTAGTGAACATGACCAGTAGTACTAGTCTTGTTATGCTGATAGGCGCATTATTAACAGGTGCTATCATTGTACTCTATGCCCTGTGGTCAGGACGACAAGCACATCTGGTTGAGGAACAGGCAGCAGAAGTAGCTGCAATGAAAATGTCTTTTTCTCTACCAGAGCCAGCTATTTCTGCTTCGTCAAGAGGTATCTTCGAGCGAATGTTAGTCGCTTCTGATGCTTCTGAATTTAGTGCCGGTGCCTTACGGCAAGCGATCAATCTCGCTCAGCAAGAGGCCAATCGGTTATACGTAATGTCGGTGCTCGTTAGTAATCCCGAATATGAATCTTTAGCACCGCAACTCCTGCAACAAGAAAAGCAACCGGTGTTAGCCCATTTAGAAAATGTTAAGATTCAAGCGCAACAGGCCGGCGTCAATTGTGAAGCTTTATTGCGTTATGGTACTAGCCCCTATGAAGAACTCGTCGATGAAGCGGAAAAAAGTCGCATGGATGTTATTGTGATGGGTCGACGCGGCAAGAGCGGAATGATGCGTACGATGATGGGTAGCGCTACCGCCAAAGTCATTGGTTTCAGTCCGGTGAGCGTACTCGTAGTGCCACGTGCGGCACCAACCATTAGCGGTCAACAAATTGTGGTCGGTGTAGATGGTTCCCTTTGTAGTGAGCGCGCTGCAGTGGTTGCTAAACAAGTGGCCAAATTTCTCAATAATGCACCCGTTACCGTGGTGTCGGTGGTTCATACTCAACACGATACCACTCGTCGTGAAGAAGCTAACCAAGCGGTACAACAAACCGTGGCGACTTTCCAAGCTGAAGGCCTTAAAGCCGAAGGTGTCATCGTGGAAGGACGTGCTGCTGAAGCCTTAGTAGGAGAAGCAACTCGTCGCAATGCTGATCTGATTGTGGTTGGTACTCATGGTCGTACTGGATTAGAACGGGTGCTAGTGGGTAGTGTGTCTGAACGCGTTATTGGTTTGGCTTCCTGTTCCGTGTTAGTAGTGAAAGCTTAACTCGTGCTAAACTAATAATTATTTAGCTACGTTGTAACAAGGGGTTGTAACCTCTTGTTACCCGTCGGGAATAACAAAGATATCCCCTATGAGGGTTATATCTATTGGCATTATGGGCTTAACAATATTGGCAGGATTATTTTCATCCATGGGGTTTGATTCCAGTTTGACCGGCTTGTTCGTGAACAGCGTGAAAAACAGGAGGGGGATCTCTGAGGAATCATATTTTATCACCATTCGCTTCTACCTCATTAATTTTGCTTAGGTACTTAATTTATTGATGTGGCTGGAGACACGAAATCTAGCCTGACTTATGTGGGTTAGCCAATGTTGGTATCTAGCAGAATCTTCATGAAGGCTACCATATTCCCTTATCTATTAATGAAAAATCCTGAGTAACTGACAAAAATTCATTCGCTTCTTGTTCTGTCCAGGTACCCGATAATTTATCCAAATCGTGATGAATTATTGAATAGCTATCTAAGAAAGATTGAATAAGTTGTCTAGCTAATTCATTTACATTGATTTCTCGACGATAGGCTTCTTGTTGCAATTTTGCGAGCGTCCCTTCGTCTATTTCATTAATTATTAAGATTGCCATATTTGCCTCCTGAATTACTTCCTATTTTTTTGAGATAACTATGCCGCACTAATTGGTACGTTATGCTCCGCTAATACTTCGTTGGGTTAGGGATTAGTAAGGTGTCTACATACCCTCTTTGTTTCTCAAAATGCAGAATTTGTTCTATAGTTAACGGCGATGACAAGATATTCTTGTTAAGTAAGTGGATCATATAACCACGTTCTACACACCAGCTTAATAACGCCTTCGTACTTGAACCATAGTTTCTCAATCCGCAGTCACTTATTTCGACGAACAAGGTGGGCTGAAATCGAGCTATTGTTTTAGTCGCACCACTGAGAACAAGTTGTTCCGCACCCTGGACATCGATTTTGATAAAGGAAACTTCTGGATAATCACGTTCACTAAGAAGAGCATCTATGGTGGTCACTGTAACGGGAACACCTTGTTTACCTAGTTTATGGTCACCCGGATGTAAAGGATTGAGTTCAAGTAAAGCTTCGCCGGTAATGTCGGCAACCGCAGCATTGATAACTTCAACAATATCTACCAATTTAGCCCGCGTTAACTTACGTTGGAGTCGCGTATAATTAACGGCTTCTGGTTCAAGCGCAATAACTTTACCTTTTCCCGTAACCCACTTAGCAAATTGCAAGGTGAAAAAACCAATATTAGCACCAACATCAATGACTATAGTATTTGGTTTTACCCAGTTTTGAAGTAACGCGATTGATTTCGCTTCATAATGATTTTTATAAAAAAAGTAGAACGTTTCAAAGGTGGAACGACCCCACGAGGTATTTAGTACCCCGGTGGCATTGACTACTCGATAAAGTGCTAGAAAGCTTGCTTGTAATGTTTTAACCATCCACTTTTCTCAACACAATTTGAACAAACATCGCCCAACTTTTCATCCAAGGTTGAAACAACCACTCCAATCTACGCCAACTACTAGGTGTAACCCAAGGTTTTATCATAACTATAACACCACCAGAACGGACACAACGCGCCGCTTCGCTAAAAAAACGGCGTGGTTGTGGAAGGTGATGTAAGACATCAGTCATCACAATACCTCGCAAAACACCATTAGCAAAGGGTAAATTCTGCCCATCAAGGATAACATCCATTTCAGTACAATAAAAAATTTCGGTCGTTATTAGATTAGGTATCACTTCTTTCATAAAGCCAGCGCCTGAACCTAATTCTAGTACGGGTTCATTACCTGGTGGTAAGGCAGCAGCGATGGTTGTGTACCATTCTTGGTAAATTTTGCGTAAGAACGGTTTTTCTTGAATAATACGCCGCCGTAAGTGGGTAATATTTGGGTCATCAATATCTATATCTTTTGTTAGGGGATGAGTCAACCATGCTTTGAACATTACCTACTTTTCCTACGTTTTTTTCCTATGTTTAAAAATAATGGTTTCCTCCGCCTGCTTAAACTCAATATCAAATAGATCAAATACGATTTCTCTGCCGATGATCATTTCATTGACTTGTTCATTTTGTAACCAAGCAAAGAGATTTTCAAACTGAAATCCCTCTATTTCTATCAAAGTATTACGAAGTAAATAGGGGACAGTGCATCCCCCTATACCTTCTGCTTCTAAGATAGCCTCGTGGGGGCTTTTTTCAAATCCCAGCAGTTTTCCAAATTCATAATTAATGAGAGAAATATCTGCACCACTATCAATCAACATTTCTTTAGTTTGACTAGTGTTATTATCAAAATGAAATTTAATCGGATAGGTTGGAAGCCAAGGATGTTTTCTCAAACTCTTGATTCTAAAAGAGAGTATTCGCACATGATAGAAATTTCCGGGCACTTTGAATAATGAATAGGACTGATCTTTCTGATCAAAATGTGCGATAACTTCTTGATAAGTCTTTGCAGAAAAAACAATTTTTTCATTCTGTATTGCAATCACTTTTCCAAGCAATTGAGGATTTTCATAGATTTCTTTTTGCCATGCGGTTTTCAATTGCATTTTTGTTCCTTTTTTATCTACTATTAGATAAATTTAATCCGTCTCGCTGCAAACAATACCATTTTGAGTAATAACCAGCCATGACGCCATCGTTGAATATTGGTGGTGCCATAAGTTCGTTCTCGATACCGAATCGGTAAGTCAATTATTTTTAAATTAAGTTTAGCCGCTCCAAATAATAAATCAAAA
This sequence comes from Thioploca ingrica, assembly GCA_000828835.1. Classification (GTDB taxonomy): domain Bacteria; phylum Pseudomonadota; class Gammaproteobacteria; order Beggiatoales; family Beggiatoaceae; genus Thioploca; species Thioploca ingrica. The sequence continues at coordinate 1,335,351 of AP014633.1, read as the reverse complement.
TCACCAAAGGGATCAAAATCACCAAAGTAATTGCGATTAGCCGCTATTTTTTCGTAATCTGATTTCCACAAAACTTTGGTACCACAGAGGGTATCTTTGAGCGGTTGTTCTAACAGCCAAGCAAAAGCCAAACTAAAAAACTTATTACCCAGTAGGTTGAAAAAGCGCATCGCTTGTTGTTCCATGGGATAAACCAAGCGCACTCCATTGATAAATTCGCCTTGGCTGGAATGTAAAGCTTCGTAAAAACGAGGTAACTCTTCTGGAGGAACGGTTAAATCAGCATCCAGAATCATGAGAATCTCACCTTTAGCTTGTTCAAACCCTAAGCGGACCGCATCACCTTTGCCTTTACCGGTTTGTCGTAATAATTGACATTGGCGTTGTGGATGAGCATGGATAGCTTGTTCAATAGTCGCATAAGTGTTGTCTTGAGAATGACCTTCTACGAAAACTAATTCAGTGCCACTACCCATTTTCGGGGTTCGCGCCAAAATTTGCGCAATATTGCCCGCTTCGTTACGTGCGGGCACAATCACGGACACCCATGGTTCTTGAGGAAGTGAGCGGCATTGTGGTCGAGATCGTGCCACGATGATATTAGTGAGTGCTAATAGCGAAAATGGCCAGATTTTAACGAGATAGTGATTGGCTAATGAGGTTAATAACGGGATTGACAAGGGAAAAAGGATTTCAGTGTGATGCTGGATGACTTCAAAGTGAGTCAAGTAAAGGAGGTTAGTGATATCTTCAACCGTGAGCCAATTTTGATGTAAAGTAGGATGGGCTAGTCCTAACCATTCTGCTAAGACCAGAGGTTGCTCCCACAATCGGCTATAGGAATTGAGAATAAGGCGGGTATGAGGAGCAGATAATTTGGCAACTTGTTCAAAAATGGTTTGTACATCCCAAATGTCATTCAGTAGATCAGAAAGAATGATGATATCAAATGGTTCTTCTAGAGGTAACGCATGGGCATCAGCACAGATAAATTGAAGGTGAGGATGTCGCTGTTGGGCACGCTTTATCATCTCAGCGGAAAAATCGATGCCAATTCCTCTCGCGGGCTGCACTGCCGCTAATAAATCACCTTTACCACAGCCTATTTCCAGAACATTTAATCCCGGTGCGACCAGAAATTGGTAGAGTTGTGCTAGCCGCTGGTGATAGTAATTTCCCCAAGTGGTTTGGGTATCTAATAAGTTGGCAACATCATTCCAGTGTTTTAGTCGTTGTTGCCGATAAGGTTCATAATGGGTGTTAATGAGTTGCACAATCGCTTTAGCTTTGGTTGTTATTAAAGTTCGTAGGAATAGACTCGCGTGTCTGCTTCTACAAGGTTACCTCTAAAATAAATTTGGTTAATATTGGGTGTATAATGACATAAAACTGTTTAAAGTCAATAAAGTATTGAAGATCAACTGCAAAATGATTGGCTGCTCAAACAGTTAAAATACTTGATTTTTGGAGATAGTAATTATCGGTTGAACTCAGGAATTGAGTGATGATGGGTGTGCGGTGCACATCCTACTATCTGGCTGATAGTAGTTAAAAAGGTCGTACATCATCTTCTGTTAATTTTACCAAAAGCAGCATTTCTAAAAATACCCGGAAACTATGCGAGCGATTAGCTTTTTTTGTGTTCCGTGCATCTAAAGAGATAAATTTAGCCATTTTCTCTGCAAATTTAGGTTTACTCAAATAGGTATCTTTCCAATCCGGCACAATTTCTTCAATGACGCTCGATGGCTTGTGGATACTATCAATATCACGATATTTTTCTTTGCCTTGAAAAAAACTCGCTTTAAATTTGGTAGAACATTTAGCAATGGCTTCCATATCTCCTAGAAACCATGATTCTAATTCATAACAAGCTATTCTTATTTTATATTCACAAAAACACCAAGCCATTTTTACCTTTATTTTGTTTTTCAGTTCGGTACAATCTTGTTTATCTTGGTCAATGATGACAATGATTTGTTGAGCTCGTTTAGATAGGGTGGGAATAATTTTATCCAAATTGCTGATTAAATCTTCTTTCCCTTGATGATGTTTAATGTCAAACTCATGGTTTTTAAAATCTAAGCGCGGTAAAATACCTTCTAAGAATTTTCTCATTGAATAATCTTCCACTAAAAAGATAATCATGGATCAATCCCTTTGAAATAACCATGTTGCCACAACCAACCTAATTCGCAACCATTTTCATAGAGTTCTGTTATTTGATTATCATATTTTTTAGCCGAGTAAATTCCACTGATACCTTTGGCTTTTTTCACTAAAAATAGTTCATCTATGTTTAAAGCATCCACAAAATCGGGTGAATGGGTAGAAACGAACACTTGACCGCCTTGTTGTGCATATTCTCTGAGTTCCTCTGCCAGTTCTCTCAATAACGTAGGGTAAAGATAATTTTCAGGTTCTTCAATACACAATAAAGGGCGTGGTGCTGGATCATGCAATAACACCAAATAAGCAAACATTTTAATGGTGCCATCTGAAGTATGTTTAGAAATGAAAGGATCGGTGAAACTATTATCACTAAATTTAAGCAAAATTTGGCCGGCTTCATTGATAGAAGCATCCACTTTATCAATGCCAGGCACCCGTTGTTTCATTTTTGCTAAAATCATTTGAAAAATATTAGGATGATATTCATGAAGATAACTCGCTACTTGCCCAAGATTATTACCCGAGGTAGAAAGTTGTTGATCGGCACCTACCTCATTGATTTTACGCATTTCTTCATTTTGCAAGTTAGAAACTAACCACTGTTCTAATAAAGCACGAAAACTTTTAATGGTTTTATAGCGCTCAAATTGTCCTAAGCCTTTTAACGCCAGAATGTCCTCTGCACCGAGCGGTTGTTCTTCACGCTCTTCCTTAGCTTTCCATGCCTGATCATCATAATCTTGTTCGTTTTTAATAGCAGAGCCAATACCTTTTGAATAATCCAAAAAATGCCAAGGTTTACCACTCCGACCACGACGATATTTTAAAACTTCTTTTTCTACAAAGGTTCTACCACGATTAAAACCAATTTTTAATTCATAAGTGATTAAGGGACTTTTCTCACCTTGTTCAAAATTGCGAAATTTGATTTCAAATTCAAGCAAATCTTTTTGAGAATCACAGCCCCGCGTAATGACTTCCTTAAAACCTCCTTCACGATTAACGGCAACGGTGACATTTTCTTTCAAGCAAGCGGCCAGAAAACTAAAAATTTTAAAAAAAGTAGTTTTACCTGAACCGTTTGCGCCTAAAAATACATTCAATCTTTGTAAATCAGTTACATGTAAATCTTTATATAATTTGAAATTTTTAACTTTAATTTGCTCAATTTGTGTTTTCATCGCCATTTTTATTTCTCCCCAAATAAACATTAAAAATAGAACATGCCTCTCAATTTTTCAGCTCAACCTGGTGGGCAATGCCCACCCTACCTAGCTTGTTTTAAGTTATAATAAATCCAATTTAAGTTTTTATCATCGGTAACTTATGAAAACGGATAAACCAGTTTCACTTATTGAGGCTAAAACTAGCGAGTATAGTGCTACTCCGGTGGTTCAACTGTTTCATCAACCGCCGCCCAAGCGCAGTTTATTACGTTGGTTACTTTCCCCTTTTATTTGGGTATTCGTTATTCTCATTCTGGTGTTTTTTATCTTGACATTTGGACGTCAATGGTATGATAGCCTGTTAGTTCGTCTCGATCAGAATAAAATGGTTCATCCGGATGAATCAGTTATCACCAGTGGTATTCGTTCTCAAGTTCGCCCGACGGTAACTTTAGTTTATAAAAATTCAGCCGGTAAGGCGAAGTGGGTTATTGCCAATGCTGAAAATTATTCTGAATTTGTTAAGCAACAAATCGCTTATTTAGAACAAGCTAAAGCGTCTTTGCAAGACCAGACAGAGAAACAGTTGCATGATAACCTTACCGATACTTTTGCAACCCTACATGAACGTGTTAAACGTTTTGCTGATTGGTATTTTGCCTATCCTACTACCTACAAGATTTTATGGGAAGCAATGGCTTCGGTGACTCAACATGTATTAAGCATTGAAGCGACTCAATTATCAGCCGCAGTGGCTTATGATGTCGAAAAATATTTACATCAACATTATAAAAATATTATCCTTCGTCCAGAGGTGACTGATCCACAATTGCGTTCAGTTTATAACCAAACGTTACAAACAGCTCATCATCACTACTTGCAAATTTTATCGACCACCCAAACCCAATTTCAAGCCTTTATAGCTCAGTATACGACTCATCTTGACAAACCCATGACAAAAAATACGCATATTGTGCTGGATTGGCAAAGTCAATTTAATAAGCTGAACATAGCAGAATATGAAAAAGGGCCTAAAGGAGCGGCGGTTGGTGCCGCTTTAACCATGCTGGGTGCCACTTTAGGTAAAACCATTGCGGGTACCACTGGGAAAACACTCGTTGGCGCAACGGGGAAAGGGATTGCAACTAAAGCGATTAGTGCTGCTACCAGTAAAGGTATCTTTGCTAAATTGTCTGCTCCCTTTGTATCTAAAGCGGTCCTTGTCGGTACTGGCGGTGCTATAGGTACTGTAGGTGGGCCAATCGGAACCATACTGGGTGCTGCGGGTGGAATTGGTATTGATTATCTCCTTAACGAAGGAATAGAATTTACACAACGTGAAACCTTTGAAGCGGATGTTCATGAGGCTTTAAAAATAACTCAACTGGAGTGGGAAAAAGAGATGCTCTCTTCACTACAAGAAGCGATTCAGATTTGGATTAATGATACGATCCAATTATTACCACGTTATGAACACTGACAACTGATAACTGAAATTATGGAATTAAGATGTATTTTAATCAATCTTGCTTCAGCAGTCGCCGGAGCAAGTATTCAATATCTCATCTCATCTCAATTATGGCCTAAGCGGCATAGTATCTATACGTGGGTATTTACTTTACGAAATCATAAAAAGTTAGGTGAACCTTGCTCATGTGACTTAGTTCTGGATCGAGATGGTTATAGTTTAGGGTATAGTTATAAGCACAAGACCGCTCTATGGGCTTCTTATATTGTTTCTAAACATTCTATTGGAGTTAATTTGGATCGCGGCGAAAGATTTTATCCCGATCCCGATATTCCGGAACAATATCGTGTAACCCCTGAAGATTTTCGCAATAGCGGCTATGACAAAGGACATTTGGCACCGAGTGCTGCGATTGATTTTAGCCGCAGAAGTAATGATCAAACTTTTGCTATATCTAACATCGTATTACAGCACCCTAAACTCAACCGCCAAGCTTGGGGAAGTTTAGAAGCCTTAATCCGCCGCTGGACTCATACTAAGAGTAAATTAGCGGTGGTTACCGGGCCAACTTATAATAACCAACGTTCTAAGCGAATCAACGATATTCCCATTCCAAAAGGATTTTATACCGTTATTTATTCTTTTAAACACCAACGTAGTATTGGATTTATTTTGCCTAATGACGAAGTTAAAGCCAGTCAATTATGGGACTATGCCACTGCAGTTAAAGAGGTAGAAAAGGAAACGGGATATCAGTTTTTGAGTAAATTGGGTAAAAAAGGACGGAAAATAAAAGCAGAAGTAGATGTATCGTGGTGGAAAGAAGTTTAGTTGCTAACAAAGCAAGAAAAACCTGCTCACTTTTTAAGTAAGCAGGCTTTTTATCTGATTAGAGTAAACTATTATGAGGTAGAAGCTTAGTTGGGCCAACCTGGAATATTGCCGCAATAAAGTGGGGCACCATAACAAGCATGTTCAACCTTGTTTCTGGTCGTTACCATTGATCCTAATAGATCACGACACGACTGACGATCAGCTAACTGCTGACTATAGAAACCATCTGTCAGTGCGTCGCATTTAGCTTTGAATGGGCTATTTATAGTAGCGGATTGAGTCTTGCAATAACTTCTCGTCTCTTCTAAGTCCTGTTCCAGAGCATTGCACATATCGTTCATATTGGCCACGAATCCAATTGCCTTCTCAACATTGAGAGCACATTGTTCGCAAGTTGCTGGTGGAATCGTAATCATGGACATCTCATCAACTAATGCTTGCATTAAATCAACATCTTCATCAGCAATTGCCACATTTACAGTAGCAGCCATACCCATAAAAGCAATACCCATAACGATAGGGGTCAACATTTTCTTTAACATGGTTTTTCTCCATCACTTGGTCATTGATTAAGAAGTTTATTTTTCAGTTGGTGACAAACCGGGTTGCCCTTAATTGAGATAGTCATTACTAGTCACTATCGTCAATCAACATCGGTTTTTAGCCAACTTTATAGGTTTAATTTTGACTTTTATTCCTCCAATAAAAATCAACCTATATTTTTATTATGTTCCTATTAAAAATATAAAACAATTATTTTATGACAAAAGGTATATTTTTTCATATAAACGGTATATTTAATTTATTTGGTAAGAAATTTAGGATCCCTTGGTTATAGAAGCCGGATTATTCAAAAATCATAATTTGATAAAATGATCAATTTGTTTCAAGGCATTACTATGTTTAATTTAAAACTGCTTCAACGCGATCTCTCAGTTCTTTGGCATCCCTGTACTCAAATGAAAGACCATGAAACTTTACCCTTAATTCCCATTCGTCGAGGTGAGGGAGTTTGGTTAGAGGATTTTGATGGTAATCGTTATATAGATGCGATTAGTTCGTGGTGGGTGAATTTGTTTGGTCATGCTAATCCGAGAATTAATGCCGCTATACAAGAGCAATTGGCCACTTTAGAGCACGTCATCTTGGCTGGTTTCAGCCATGAACCGGTAATTGAATTATCGGAGCGACTATTAGCATTAACACCACCCAGTTTAACACGTTGTTTTTATGCAGATAATGGTTCTGCTGCGATAGAAGTGGCATTAAAAATGAGCTTTCATTATTGGCGTAATCAAGGACAACCTCAAAAACAACAGTTTGTGACTTTACAAGATAGTTATCATGGCGAAACATTAGGCGCATTAGCCGTTGGTGATGTGGCTTTATATAAAGAAATTTATGCCCCCCTGTTAATGAAAACGATTACGGTCCCGTCACCAGCAGGGTGTTATGCCGAACTAGGCGAGTCTTATGAAGATTATGCTCAGCGGCAATTTGTGATGATGGAAACATTACTCAAACAACAAGCCGACCGTATCGCTGCCGTGATTGTTGAACCGTTGGTACAGTGTGCCGGTGGTATGCGGATGTATCATCCTATTTATTTAAGTCGGTTGCGAGCCGCTTGTGATCAATATCAGGTACACTTAATTGCCGATGAAATTGCGGTTGGGTTTGGACGCACCGGAACTTTCTTCGCTTGCGAACAGGCTAATATTGCGGCTGATTTCTTATGTTTATCTAAGGGCTTAACGGGTGGGTATTTACCTTTGTCAGTGGTATTAACGACGGAAAAAATTTATCAAGCTTTTTATGATGAGTACACGACTTTAAAAGCATTTTTACATTCACACAGTTATACCGGTAACCCGCTCGCTTGTCGAGCAGCACTAGCAACCTTAGCTATTTTTGCTCAAGACCAGGTGATTGAAAATAACCGTCATTTGGCCCAAGTGATGACACGAGCCACTCGTCCGCTACAAGACCATCCTCATGTCGGTGAAGTACGTCAACAGGGGATGATAGTCGCCATCGAAATGGTAAAAGATAAAAAAACGCGCCAACCTTATCCCTGGCAAGAACGGCGTGGTTTGCGAGTTTATCAATATGCACTAACACAAGGCGCGTTATTACGTCCTCTAGGCAACGTGATTTATTTAATGCCCCCTTATGTCATTACCCCAGAGCAAATTGAACGCTTGGCCCAAATTGCTTACCACGGCATTGAGCAAGCCACCCGAGATTAAGTAACCATGCGATTATCCAGATTCTACATCAATAAGCCACTCGCGGTCGGACAAGAAATTATCTTACCTAAAGAATTATCTCATTATTTAGTAACCGTTTTACGCTTACGCCTTGGAATAACCGTCACCTTATTTAATGGTCAAGGCGGAGAATATCAGGCGCGTTTAGTCGCCGTGACTAAAAAAATAGCGCAGTTACAAATCGAAGAATATCATGCCATTGAACGCGAATCGAGCTTATCACTTACCTTAGTCCAAGCGATTTCTCGTCCAGAGCATATGGATTACACGATCCAAAAAGCGGTAGAACTTGGCGTACATCAAATTGTACCGGTAATCACGGAACGGACACCACCACTTAATCCAGAAATGCTCAATAAACGTCAAGCGCATTGGCACCAAATTATGCTCAGTGCCGGTGAGCAATGTGGTCGAAATCGCCTAGTGCAATTCACTGCAGTCATGCCATTAACCACCTGGTTAACTCAAACTCAACCGGGTAGTTGCCTCGTCTTATCACCACAGGCTCATAACACTTTATTTGAAGTCATTCAATCGGTTAATGCCATAACCGTATTAGTAGGTGCTGAAGGTGGCTTAAGTGAAATGGAAATTCAACAAGCTATTCAAGCCGGTTATCAAGCTATTCAACTCGGACCGCGGATACTCCGCACTGAAACCGCTGCAACGGCCATACTGGCCCTCTGTCAAGCTTGGCAAGGCGATTTACGGTAATGACACGGGTCGAGTAAACACATAATCATTTGCTTTTACCGGCGTATGACAATCAAAACATTCTTTAACAAAATCAGCCTCTTTTCCATAGGGTTGTTGTTCCATACCGAGCCACCGTGCAAATCCCCATCCCCCAGTCGTCGCATATTTTTCAGTAGCCTTAATCATAAATTCAGCATGAACAAAATCACCTGGTATAGTTGCTGTTGGCCATTTCTCATGCTGGGTGTCTTTCCAAACTAATTTAGCGAGGATAGTTCCTTCCGGCCAAGGATTCGTTTTACCTTCCCTAGCGGCTTGAATAGCAATATCGTTACCTAAAATAACTCTCAAGGTATTATTGTCAGTGCGATGTGAAGTAGCAATGACTCGCCAATCTTTATAATCCGTTGGCAAAGTGATGCCATTGGGCGCCGGTGCGATGGTTGGTTTCTGTGAAAAAGCAACGCCGGTCAGGGCACTGCTGATTACAATAACAGCTATAACAATGTGTTGCTTGATAGACCTCATTTGATTTTATTACCTCGCTTTACTACACAAAATCAACTAATACCAAATTGTAGTGTACACCAATCACCAACTATTGTCAGCGAGGTAGATCGGATACGCTTCGCTTTGTCCGACCTCATTTATTAACCAAGGTAGCATGTCCAACTTCATTGATTAATAACCGGAGTCCAATTTTATTCCAATTCCATTCCCCTGACTCTCTTCGGTTCTTCTCCCATTCCCCAATTTTCATGATATAGACCTTGTTTTACAGCACGTTGGAAAGAACTATAGGCCCACTCTGCGGGTTGTTTAACGTAACCATGTTTAACCGGATTATAGTGAATATAGTCCATATGTTTCTGCCAATCTTCTTCGTCGCGTATCAGATGTTCCCAAAAGCGAAGTTGCCAAATAGCTTTTTCCCGACGCGCCTGGGTTGGGGTGTGAAATTGAATAGAAAAATGTCGTTTGATTAACATCCAGCGTGTGGAGAAATCAGCATCATTTCCAGGTAGTTGCCAGAGGCAGTGGAGATGATCAGCGAGGATAACAATGGCGTCAATGGTGAAGGGGTGGGTGTTCATGACGTGACGAAATGCTTGTCTGAGTTTGATGATGTTTTCTGGCGGCGTCAGTAATTTTTGACGGCGGTGGGTGACTACGGTGAAGAAATAGCGTCCGCCGGGTTGGTAGGCACGTCGATATTGCATGAGACTAAGGAGACGAGTGTGTGGAATGGGAATTATTTTATGGTAGTTGGGTGGATTATTCAAGGAGTTATTTTACAACGACTTTTAAGTAACAGTCCTAATCGCCATATGAACTGTCTGCTCACCATTAACAATGAAGTCGGACACGCTTCGCTTTGTCCGACCTACATTGACTTTATTGACTGGGGCACGAAACCCAACGATCTAGCGAGTAGCCCGCATGAAACAAAGTGGAATACGTGAACAGTCAAGGAAACTAGGTATGGTGCGCACCACTGCCTTTGGTGGTGCGCACGCAAACAGTGGGTGTTTAAGCAAAATCAAGTTGGTGTTTGAGGAAGTAAAAACTCCCCCTACCCCTGTTTTTAAAGGTGGCAGTTATGGCCTAACTTAATAGCAGTGGCGCATCGGATCGTCTAACTCGGTATTTTATAACTGTTTACTTACCCAGGTTAAAGAGCGATCATTTTCGTCAACTGTTGCAGAGAATCCCAGTTTATTCATAAACTTAAGCATATTAAAATTATTACTTAATACTTCCCCTTGAATGATCTTTAATCCCCTGGTACGAGCGGCATCCATTAACGAAGTCAATAGCTTTTGCGCAATCCCACGATGTTGCCACTGGTCAGCAACGACCAAAGCAAATTCGCAACTGTCGCCATCAGGGTTGATCGCATAACGAGTGACACCAATTTCGACTTCTTTACCTTCTTGGTAAGTAACCGCAATCAGCGCCATTTCTCGATCATAATCGATTTGAGTAAACCGAACTAACATCTCTGGCGCCAATTCATTGATCGTTTGCATAAAACGAAAGTATTTCGATTCCTCGGATAAATGCCGAACAAAGGTTTGTTCTATTTCAGCATCTTCCGGACGGATAGGACGGATAGTGATATCGGTTCCATCGGGTAATTGCCAATGCGTCACTAAGTGAGCCGGATAAGGATAAATAGCCATATGCGCATAACGATCCGGAGAAGGCGTATAATAATCCACGACGATACGTCCATCAACCGCAATTACGCCATTCTCATCGACAATCAAATTGATATCAATTTCCTGCAACCAAGGTAATTCACAGGCCATTTCCGAGATGCGCAATAGTACATTTTCCAAAGCATGACGATTCACCGGCGGCATTCGCCTAAAGGTATCCAGTAGCTTGGATACCCGCGTCTTGTCAATCATGGTCGCTGCTAAGTAATGATTCAGCGGTGGTAAGCTCACGGCAACCTCGTCTACGGCTTCAATCATGCTACCGCCCATTCCAAAAGTAATCACCGGACCAAATACCGAATCACGAATCATACCCACGATTAATTCCCGACCATGCGGCTTACTAATCATGCGCTCTATGGTAACGCCTTCAATGCGGGCTTTAGGAAATTGTACTTGAACTCGGTGCATGATACTTTTGAAAGCTTCCCGAATGGATTGCGCATTCGTGATATTCAGTTTAACACCCCCCACATCGCTTTTATGCGAGACTTGGGTTAACAAATCGGGCGAATTCACTTTCATAGCGACCGGGAACCCCATCGCTTCTGCCAGTACCAAGGCTTCATTGCTGGTACGAGCAATAGCCGTATTAACCACGGGAATATGAAAGGCACCCAGTAACGCTTTAGATTCCATCTCAGTTAATACCTTGCGGCGCTCAGACAGGACGCTTTCAATAATCATGCGAGCACCTTCCACATCGGGATTATCCAGTGGACCAATTGGACCCGGGGTTTGCAAAAGTATTTTCTGATTTTGATGATAAGCCGCTAAGTAATAAAAAGCTTCTATGGCTGATTCTGGCGTATGAAAAGCCGGGATACGCGCTTGCATAAATAAGCGGTGACTTTCTTCAACTTGAACACCACCCATCCAACAAGCGAGTAATGGCTTAGGCGATTGATCAGCGATATCGATAATGGCTCGAGCCGCTTCTAAAGGAGAGGTCATAGCTTTAGGGGTCAAAATCACGAGTACCGCGTCAACATTCGGATCTTGGAAGCAAGTCATAGCGGCTTTCTGGTAACATTCTGGCGAAGCACTGCTGATAATATCGACCGGATTACCGTGAGACCAAGAAGGAGGTAACTCTTGATTGAGCGATTCTACGGTATTGGAAGAAAGCTTGGCAATTGGAATACCCAAATCAATAGCGCGATCCGTCGCCATCACGCCAGGTCCGCCACCGTTAGTTACAATCGCCAATCGGTTACCCACCGCTTTATAACGGGAAGCTAAAGTTTTAGCGGCAAAAAATAATTGTTCAAATGTCGATACTCTTAATACGCCAGCGCGTTGCAAAGCGGCATCAAAGGCATCATCCCGGCCAATTTTGACACCACTATGTGACATCACCGCTTTAATCGAACTTTCATGTCGCCCGGTTTTAATAACCACGACCGGTTTAATCCGAGCCACTGCCCGTAAGCCACTCATAAAACTACGAGCTTGGTGAATTCCTTCAATGTACAATAAAATACCGTGGGTTTGCACATCTGAAACAAGATAGTCCAGAATTTCACCGAAATCGAGATCAGCGGCACTGCCAGTGGAGACGATGCTTGAAAAACCAATATCATTGGGACCAGCCCAATCTAGAATAGCACTACATAATGCACCTGATTGCGAGACTAATGCCAAGTTACCAGGTTTAGCGACACTCATGGTAAAGGAAGCATTTAAACCAATATGAGGTTGCATAATTCCTAAACAATTTGGCCCCAGAAAACGTAACCCAAATCGTCTCGCATTAATAAGCACTTTCTTTTCTAATTTCATCCCTTGTACCCCGATTTCACCGAACCCAGCAGAAATAATCACGGCCATTTTAATTCCGTATTTGCCACAAGCTTCAATGATGTCAGGAACGGTTTTAGCGGGGGTGGCGATGACCGCTAAATCAATCGGTGTACCACTAATCTCTTTAAGCGAAGGGTAACAAACCTGATCTTGAACTTTTTCATATTTGGGATTAATAGCCAATAAATTCCCTTGATAACCATTTTCTAATAGATTTTTAAATAAGACATGACCTATCGAGTCTGGGGTATTGCTGGCTCCAAATACGGCAATTGAATTCGGATAAAACAGCGGTTGTAGATAATGTTTACTCATGAGTAGGTTATCGTCCTTTGGTGAGAGCCAAACGCATTTATTCAGATCGACGTTAATTTTAGACTAAATGAGTTATCATAATCTAAATAATACCAATAATTAATTGAATTAACCCTTATCTAACAAATGAGAACCTAACTAATCTAAATCGGCACTTAACAGCCGTTTACCGGTGAGAGCCGCGAAGAATTCCGTCGTGGTCTGAGCCAAAATCTCCGCCAATCTTCGCTTAAGCTCCTCTAAGCTATCAAATAATTTCCAAGCCAATTTCTTCTTAAGCCAAGCCCAGAGTCGTTCAATGGGATTACAATCTGGTGAATGAGGCGGTTGAAACCATAAAATGATATTATCCGGTAAGACTAAACTCTTGGCGGTGTAAAACCGAGCATTATCGAGTTGGATGAGAGGTAAGTCATGGGGGTAAGCTGAAGAAAATTCCTGGAAAACAGCCGGAAAACCTTACTACACCAGTAACGTACCCGTTGGTGCTCAGAATGATAAAGAGCCGCCATCTGACTTAACCGTAAGGCTTGTTTTTTCAAAGTCGATGGCTTTAGATTCATCACGGTTGGCACTTTGAGGACGTACCACTTTCGGGCTAGCCTTCAACCGCGGGTGAACAATACCATGAAGTGTTGAGTAATAAAGTTTAACTCCATAGGTTTCTTCAAGCCAAACTTGAATGTCTTCGTAATTCTCAAATCCTTGTGGCGGTTGGAGACGTTTATCTAGGGCTTCGAGACTGTTTGGAGATAAGGACAAAGTTCTTCCTCCACCAGGTTTTAGTTTGAGGAGTTCATGGAGTCCTCTTTGACGATAAATTCTCAACCACCTCTTAACGGTTGAGTAGTCGCGTCCGATTAGAGTTGCTCTGGGGAACGCGGTTTTGGCCGGTTGAGTTTTTAATAGATATAAAGCTTGTACACGTTCTTTTCTTCGACCACTCTTTTGCTGGGGTAATAACTTTTTTAGATCGGGTACGGTTTCTTTGATATTAATGTCTCATTTTCGAGCCATTTTGTAATCTATCCCTAGCCATTTATTTCTTTATTGTATTATAAGGATTATTACAATGGGTAGTTGGTATTACATGTAGTTTGGAGGAAGCGTAGCGGAATCTAGAAATTTAAAAATGAAATACCGAATAAATAGTGAGCCGCTCAGTTGATAATTCATGACTATAAAAGCTGTCGCTGGGCCAAATTGGCGAAAGGTACGGCTTGTGTCACTAATTCTTCAAAGGTTCCGGCATTGAATAATGCGACCTCTCTCGATAACTAAAATCTGGTCAACTTGAGTAATTGTACTTAAACGGTGGGCAATCACGATACGAGTCACATTGAATTTTAACAAACTTTCAATTACCATCGCTTAGGTTTGATTATCTAAAGAGCTAGTGGTTTCGCATCTTCATGGGTAAGTTGTGAATTGCCGACAATGTTTTCAAACAGGTTGCCAGCCGTGATTTTACCTTGTTGTAATACCACCCCAATTTGTTGGCGTACCGCAACCGTATCTAACATGGCCAAATCTTTACCATCGTAATAAATGGCACCACTTTCCTGGATTTCAAACCCCAATAAAAGACGAAACAGCGTGAATTTGCCGCTACTAAAAAGAATAGTATCGTCAATTACCTAATAGGTTCAGGTACCTATATTTTTATAGTGGCTTATTTTATACTTAACAATATTGATGTTTTTGGTGTTCCGTGGTTTTACTTTTGGTTTCACATCCCCTTTTCACAACCATTTATTAGTGGGTAACAACATAAACTCAAATTTTTAGGGTGAAAGCAAAATTTACTAATAACAATTGAGAATTATGAATTATAAAAATTTAAGCCACCTAAATAATCTAACAGACACAATAATAATGCAGGCTTTTTTTATTGCAGTGAATATTATTATGGTGTCTAATTTAATTAATAAGGAAGTTATCATTTATCCAGATAGTCAAGGCTATATCCAGAATATACCTGTCCGCTCCCCAACTTACCCGTTGTTACTTGATCTTTTTGAGACTATTTTTGGTGCTAATTATTTATCTAAAGTAGTTATTTTTCAGATTATGATATGTTTCATCGCAGTTTCAATTATTTCATTGACTATTAAGAATTATTTTAAACTAGGATGGATTATTTTCTATATCACTTATTTGCTTTTTCTTTTTCCTATTTTTCCCTTCTCCTTTTCCATCAGTAATATTTTTCCTTTAATTCAGTTCGGTTATGGCGCACAGTACATAGCTAATGGGATTGCAACAGAACCATTAGCCTATAGTCTATTTCTCATAACTATGAGTATTATGATAGCTAATATTTTTAAGCCAAAATTAACCGGTTTAATATATCTTTTTTTCTTCTCTGCATTAACAGCAACAGTAAGACCGCAGTTTATATTTCTATATCTAATTAATGTACTGTTCATTGGGCATTATTTATTTTTAATTAAAAATATTAAAAAATCAGCTATTGCAGGTGTTTTGTTAATGTTATTTATGTTAGGTGCTTCAATATATCAAAGAACATATCATTATATTCTTTACGATTCTTTTTCAGGGTTATCGTTTACAGGAGTCCAACTTCTTACTCCCCAACTGTATCTATCGGATTCTTCCTATATACGCTTCTTTCAAAATAAAGAAGAAATCGCTTTTTTGGAAAAAATATACCCAAAAATGGAAGCTGAGCGGTTGAATTATGGGGCTAATAATCCACCAACCGTACAAAACTATGGAGAGGTATATAATAAAATATGTCATAACACTGTCGCTCAAACTTTCGCTATTATGCACCATGTCGAAGGTAATTTTTTTAAGATATACTCCGATCCGGAATTATTACCACAGTTAGACCAGCTAACTACATCCATTGCATTAAAGTTAATGTTAGCTAATTACTCTAAATTTACTGAATTTTACACTTCTTCAATAGCTGATTATATGGCTTCAGGTGTGAGTTTCATAATAGACATGGGGCGTTATTACGCTATTTTTTTACTGATACAGTTAGGTTTCTTTACTTATTTTTATCTTAAAACCCGTCAAGTTCTTTTTTTTGCTTTTCTCTGCATTAATATCGTTCATTTTATGAACTATGGATTAGTTATGTTAGTTGAAGTGGTTATGATCCGGTATTCTTTTTACACCGATATTCTGCAACTGGTTTTTCAACTCATTATTTTTTATTACATTATTAGGTTTATTTCTAACAACTTATTTATATTCAAGAATAAATTAGTTTCTTTGTTTAAAAGTGATAGACTCTATAAATTTGAGTAAAATTGCAGTAATAAATACTATTTCTTGATTTTCGTTGGAAATGCCATACCGATGCGTTAGCGTCATTCCACGAGCGAAAAATCGCCACATAGATACCATTACCCTATACTGCTGTGCTACACTTTCAACATGTATGAACACGATCACAGTTACAAATTACTCTTTTCCCATGCGACTATGGTAAAAGACTTGCTGCGTGGATTTGTCCACGAAGCCTGGGTTGAGGAGTTAGATTTTGCTAGCCTAGAAAAAGTCAGCGGCAGTTTCATCAGCGATGATTTACGGAGTCGTGAAGATGACCTGATCTGGCGAGTTCGTTGGTCAGGAGAATGGCTGTATGTTTACCTCCTAATCGAGTTTCAATCGACAGTCGATCCGTTCATGGCGGTACGGATTATGACCTACTTAGGACTGTTATACCAAGATTTGATCAAACACCGCCAGTTGACGGCGCAAGATCAGCTACCACCGGTTTTACCTTTGGTCTTGTACAATGGTCAGCCTCGTTGGCATTCAGCCCGTAATATCCGTGACTTAATTTCAGTCGTGCCAGGTGGTTTAGAAAGGTATCGACCTCAACTGGAGTACCTGCTCTTAGACGAAGGCGCCTTGAGTGAAGCGGAGTTAGCACCGCTCCAAAATTTGGTCGCTGCGCTCTTCCGTTTAGAAAAAAGTCAGACCGTAACCGATATCCAATCGATTTTAACCAATCTTATTAAATGGTTACAAACACCCAAACAAGACTCTCTACGCCGAGATTTTATCACTTGGTTACAGCGAGTAATACTACCCAAGCGATTACCTCAGGTACAATTTCCCCAAATCCATGAATTACAGGAGATGCGTAATATGTTGGCAGAAACCGTACAACAGTGGTATGCCGATGCGGAGACTCAAGGACTTCAGCAAGGACTTCAGCAAGGACTTCAACAGGGACTTCAACAGGGACTTCAACAGGGACTTCAACAGGGACTTCAACAGGGACTTCAGCAAGGGCTTCAACAGGGACTTCAACAGGGACTTCAACAGGGAAAATTAGAAGGAGAGCGGCTGATTTTTAAGTTGCAACTCCAAGCTAAATTTGGCTCACTTTCCTTGGCTATAGAAGAACAAATTCAGGCGCTTGATGCTGAAACTTTATTACATTGTGCCAAACGGTTATTGACCGCAATAACGATTGAGGAAGTTTTTACCGATATTCCTTAAAGATTCTTGCTGTTTTCATCCTTCAAGGGCGAGTGAGCACCAAATGAAATTGTTGATAGCCCCAAGATGAACTCTATAAATTTGAGTAAAATTACAATAATAGATGCAATTTTTATTGCACTCAATGTGGTAATCATTATTTTTTTATTTCAACAAGGAGTGATGACGTTTGGTGATAGCCAAAGCTATATTATCAATCACATTATTCGTACTCCTTCATACCCGTTATGGTTAGATTTTTTTGAGTTTCTTTTTGGGACAGAAGACTACTTGTTATGCGTAGTGTATTTTCAAATCATTATCTCCTTCACGTCAGTTTTATTTTTATCGTTAGTACTAAAAAAATATTTTAAATTAGGAAAAATTACTTTTTTTCTGATCTATTTAATTCTTATCTCCCCAGTTTATTCACCTTTTACTTATATAAAGCAAAACCTAGTTAACCAGATTGGAACCGACTCGCTAACCTATAGTCTGTTTCTTCTTTATATCGGTATTGTGACAAAAACGATATTTAAACTCAATTTTAAAGGTTTAATTTATATTCTTTTTATTTCTATATTGATAGTAACTGTTAGACCTCAGTTTATATTTTTATATATCATTGATGTAATATTGATTTTTTACTATTGGTTTAAATCGAAAAATATCCATAAAACAATCAATCTAGTATTGATGTTTACAGTATTTTTATTGAGTGCTTCACTTTATCAAAGAACCTATAATTACTTTTTTCATGGCGTATTTTCATCAATTCCTCCCTTGATTGGCACTCAACTTCTTGTTGCTCAACTGTATCTTTCTAATCCTTCACTGGACATACAATTATTTCACGATAAAAAACAAATTGATTTTTTGAAATGGCTTTATGCTGCTATAAAAATAAGAGAAAAAGAAGCCAGTCTTTCACAATATATAAATGATATTATGCCTTATGTACCTATTAAAAAAAGTGAAGCGGTTACCCTAGAAAATATCTATTGGACACATTATATGGATGCGTGGCGAGCATGTTACTGGAAGGTAGCTGCTGTTTGCTATCTTTGCAATCCAGCGGAGCAAAGTTATATCGAGTCAGATCAGCTTAAAACTTCAATTGCATTGAAGTTAATGAAAGCGAACTATTTTGAATTTATTAAACTTTACCTGGGTACTATAGTCAGTTGGATGAGTTATTACTGGAGTGGCTACTATTACCACTATGCCAACCTACTGGGTATCATTTACACCAGTTTTCTAATCATACAAGCTGTCATCTTGACTTTTATTTTTTTGAGAACCCGTAAGACGCTATTTTTTATTTTTCCATTGATTACAACTATTCATTTTGCAAATTATGGGCTTATCGCACTTTTTGAACCTATTTTACTACGTTACTCGTTTTATACAGATACTTTACAATTGGTTTTTCAAGTGCTTTTTTTACGTTATATCGTCATATCAGTTTTTTTTAAATTATTTAAATGAATAATCCTAGTCAGATAAAATCTCGTGAAACGATGTCAAATGCGATTACCCAAATAACTCATTACCATGATTGGGTATTCAATAGTTTCAAAGATTTTATAAAAAATGGAATAGCATTGGAGATTGGTTCCGGTCATGGCATTTATTCAAAAAAAATTGCTAAATTGGTTCATAAACTTATTGTTTCAGATATTGATGTTAGGGCGATAGAAATTATTAAAGAACATTTAAAATCAATTAATAATATTGATTATGTGGTAATGGACGGTGTAGACAACAGTAAATTACCTTTTCAAGTTGACACTATTATTGCTATTAACATTATCGAGCACATAAGAAATGACGATACATTTATTAAATGTTGTTACGACATATTAAACTTAAATGGTAGGCTCATTATTTTTGCACCGGCTTTTCAGATTTTATTCTCAAATTATGATAGGCAAGCTGGACATTATAGACGTTACACCAAAAGCCAGTTCAGAATTCTTTTACAAAACCATTTTACTATTGAAAAAATGCACTATTTTAATAAAATTGGCTTTTGGGGCTGGCTAGTCAATAAATATTCAAAGAGTCACATTAATTCCAAAAGTACTCATTCTCAAATCAAGCTTTACGACAAATTGATTCCTTTCTTGAAGTATTTTGATTACTTAATTCCATTTATTGGACAATCTGTTATTGTTATGGCTACCAAAAAGACTTAGTATGCTTTCGGTCATTCCCAAATCTAAGTTGGATTTCATTGAGCCCAACCTACACCAACTAATAACTGTTTTTTCAACTTCAATAATTATCCCCAATAATCAATATGTGCCGAATCAATCCCAAAGTCGATTTTGCTTTCAAAAAACTGTTTGGTAGCGAAGAAAATAAGGATTTATTGATAGCCTTGCTCAATGCCATTCTAGCCAATGAAGATCAAATCGTGGAACTGGAATTAAAAAATCCATATAACTTAGCGGATTATCAAGCCGGTAAAATGTCTATTCTTGACATTAAAGCCAGTGATCAAACTGGTCGTTGGTTTAATATTGAAATGCAAGTCGGCGAAGACCTCAATTTTGATAAACGTTCCATTTACTACTGGGCGAAATTAGTGACCGAGCAACTCAGTGAAGGCATGATGTTTAAAGAGTTGAAAAAAACCTTCTGCATCAATATCCTCGATTTCAATTTTATTACTGACGTCGATGCCTTCCATAATTGCTATAAAATTATCAATATCGGCACCGGTAAAGATGACAAATTGCATGACGTTTTTGAACTACATTACCTCGAACTGAGAAAATTTAACAAACCCTACCATGAAATAGCTACCGCTTTAGATAGATGGATCCTGTTCTTGTCTCGTGCCCATGAACTGGATAAATCTCATTTACCACCCGAACTAGCTCACGATAAAACGATTGTCAAAGCCATTGAGGCGGTCGATCGCATGTTTAATGAGGCAGAGCGTCAAGTTTATGAAACCCGAATGCAAGTGTTGCTCGATATGGAAAGCAAAATAATCTCCGCTTGGGACAAAGGGATAAAAGAAGGTATGGAACAAGGGATAGAAGCCGGAAGGAAACGGGAACAACTCAAGATTGCTCAAAGCCTATTGGAAATATTAGACTTGGAAACAATTGCTTTGAAAACGGGGCTGAGTGTAGAGGAAATTGCCAAGTTGAAATGAAGTCATGGAACGTAGAAGAATTTTAATAGATATCTCGATTATTATTGATTTTCTTCGGCAGGAAAAATCAGCCAATTATTATAGCCACCAAACAAAGTTTAGGCAGTATGCTTTCAGTTATCATCCCCGCACGCAACGAAGAATCAGCTATTGGGCAAACCATTGAATCCATTATTTCTAATCTAAAGGTTGCCCAGATCGAACATGAAATAATCGTGATCAATGACGGTTCAACAGATCACACCGGAAAAATCGTTGATGCCTTTGAAAAACAAGGTATTGTGCATGTTATCCACCACCCTCAACCGGGTGGTTATGGACACTCACTTAAAGAGGGAATTTTACAAGCCAGTTATGACCTGATAGCGATTACAGATGCAGATGGTACTTATCCGCATGATAAATTACCTGAATTATATAAAGTGATTGTTGAAGAGGGTTATGATATGGTAGTTGGCGCACGTACTGGACCAGAATATCGAGGTACTTTTCTAAAAATGCCAGCACGATGGGTTTTCTTATGGCTTAGTGAATATGCCACCGGCCAAAAAATAGATGATATTAACAGTGGGTTGAGAATTTTTAAAAAGGAAATTGTACTTAAATACCTACATACCATTAGTAACGGGTTTAGTTTTACCACTACAATTACGTTAGCGGCACTCCTGAATGGTTATTTTGTCAAGTATATTCCTATAAATTACTATAAACGCATCGGAAAATCTCATATACGCTATTGGCGAGATAGTCTCAGAAGCCTACAAATCATTATTGAAAATATTCTTTATTACAATCCATTCAAGCTGTTTTTATTACTGGTCAATATGATGCTGAGTATCAGCTTGATGGCTTTTCTCGGTTTTCTGGTTGCTGATAACCCTAAATTCACTCTCTTTTGGGGAACGAATGCCGCTTTTAGTTTTGCCGCTGCGTTTATTATAGCCGCTATTGGTTTATCTGCTGACTTAATTCGTAGGATTGCAACCCCATCTCGAAATCCTCGCCGCTGGGGTGGGGTGGGGTGGGGTGGGGTGGGGTTCACCCGTTAATTATTTCATGGTTGCACAAGGGAAGAATATGAGTAAAACTATTGATTACGAAACCGATTTATACACGTGGGCTTTACATAATGCCCAATTACTACGCCAAGGTCGGTTTGCCGAACTTGATGTCGAACACCTCGCCGAGGAATTGGAGGATATGGGAAAAAATAACCGCCAGGAAATAGTCAGTCGCCTTAAAATTTTAATTGCCCATTTATTGAAGTGGCAGTACCAATTTAAACAGATTGCTGAAATATGGCCTTGGGAAGGGGGTAGTTGGCGTAGTACGATTACCGAACAACGTGTACAACTGAATGATAAGTTAGCAACCAATCCTAGCCTAAAGCCATTCTTGTTTGAAGCTGTAGCTAATGCTTATCCTCATGCGGTGAAATTAGCCGCTAAGGAAACCAAAATTCCCACAACGGATTTTCCTCAAAAATGCCTCTATTCCATAGAACAAATACTAGACGAAGATTTTTACCCAGAAAATCAATAGGACTAAGAGCATAGCTGTGTCTGGGTTCACCCGTTAATTATTTCATGGTTGCACAAGGGAAAAATATGAGTAAACTCATTGATTACGAAACAGATTTATACACGTGGGCCTTACATAATGCCCAACTACTACGCCAAGGTCGGTTTGCCGAGCTTGATGTCGAACACCTCGCTGAGGAATTGGAGGATATGGGGAATAACAAACAGGAGTTAACCAGTCGCTTTATCGTCTTAATTGGGCACTTATTAAAATGGGAATATCAACCGGATCACCGCAGTAGTAGTTGGCGAGGTTCAATTAATGAACAACGTATACAGATTAATAGCTTAGTGAGAAAAAAACCCGGTTTAAAACCTTATCTCACTATAGCCTTAGCCGACGCTTATTTTGATGCGGTAGAGTTAGCCGGCGATGATACCGGTTTTTCCCAGTCAACTTTTCCGCCAAGTTGCCCCTATTCCCAAGAACAATTGTTGGCTAAAAATTTTTACCCAGAAAATTAATAATATCAAAAGTAACATCGGCTTGACGTTAACTGTAGAAAGATGAATGTTGGCATCATTACTCCGGGTATTTCCCCAGATTCCCGTTGTGTCAGGGGGTTAAAACCCAACAGTTTATTTTGAATGAGGACAAGTTTATACTCAGCAAGGAAATTTACCACAAGCCATTACCTAGAATCAGAACCGGGCACTTCCTTTTGATTAACAGTGACAGAGAGCAGTAAAACTTAAATGAGTCCTTATAAAATTAAAATAGATAGCAGCAATTTGTCAGCAAGTATTCTATTTACGGTTGGTATGGTTTTTTCTCTACTAACATACCTAATCATTTTACTGGTTGGAATGCCTCAACAAATGGGTCTATCAGTTCGATATGGTCTTTTTCCCGTTATTTTTGCCATCATTTTGTTTTACCCAGTTTTTCGCCTTTCTGGTTGGATTGGAACCTTTACTAGTTTAAGTTTAACTCTGATTCTATTTGCTTTACCGCTATCAGGATTGTGGACTAGTGGCACAACTGAATATTTCGTTATAGGTGGATTACTGCCATGGAGTGATGCAAGTAATTACTACCACGATGCGCGGCTGTTACTTGAGGGCAATACTTTTTCCCTTTGGGGAAGTAACCAGCGCCCCTTATTTTCTGGGGTATTAGCAGTCTTTTTAGGATTGACCCAACAAAATCTACAAATTGCATTAGCTATAATAGTGCTTATTACAGCTATTTCCGGTTTTCTTCTGGTACGTGAAATACAAAGAAGTCACGGAACAATGGCTGGATTAATTGTTCTCATCATACTCTTTTTGTTTTATCGACCTTATATTGGTTTAACTACCACAGAAAACCTTGGATTGGCATTGGGGGCAATCGGATTAGCTGTTGTATGGCAAGGTACCGGACAAAAGCATATCAATACTATTTTATTAGGTATTTTTTTGCTCACTTTAGCACTAAATGCACGTGCGGGAGCTTTTTTTGTCTTACCTATGCTGATTTTGTGGGGAAGTTTAGTATTTCGGGGTCAATCTCGTATTTCTCGCCATTTTTTGGTTGGTGGAATTATGGCCGTTATAATGGGTTTCTTAAGTAACCTCATCGTACTCAAAATAGCGGGGCATCCTGATGGCGTCCCTAATTCAAATTTCTCTTATACTCTATACGGGTTAGCAGTAGGAGGAAAAGGTTGGCAACAGATATACACTGATCACCCTGGTGTAAGTGAAGCGAGTGAAATATATCGGTTAGCTTTTGAAGTTATTCATACTAATCCCTCTTATTTCATAACTGGATTATTGCAAGCGTTTCATGCCTATTTGAATCCTCTATACGGTGCTTTCGGCTTTATTGGTGGTAGTCATATTCAGGGAGTAGATCTGCTGGTTCGTTTTGGCGTCTATGTGCTCAGTTTTTGGGGATTACTTCGTTGTTACTGTCAATGGCAAGATTCTTATAACTCATTAGTATTTACAGCTACGCTCGGCATCTTGCTATCAGTTCCATTTTTGGCTGATGGAGGTGTACGGGTTTACGCTGCAACTATACCTTTTTCTAGTGTATTGGTTGTGCTTGGTGTGGTACCTATCATCACATCTGTAACTAATTTAATCAAAAAGGCCGGCATATTAATTTTTCTTCCACCAAGCCAGAAAATATTAAAATTTCCCCTCGTATTTGGTATTGCCTTAGCAAGTCTAACTATTTTAGGACCAATTTTAACCAAAATAATAAGCAAACCTCCTCAATTTGTTCAATCAGCCTGTTCAACCGGGCAAGAAACGAGATATGTACGTATCACTCCAGGTTCATCCATCACCGTGATTAGTGATCCTTTTGAACCAGCTTACAATTTAACTTGGTTACCCTCTATGTATTTAATCGATTTTAAAGCAAGTTTAAGGAGTGGTCCCTCTGATCTTGTCCAAGAACTTGACCGAGAAATTACTGCCAATTTAAGCCAGTTTACCTCAATAACAATAATGAATTTAATTGACCTAGAGAAGAGATCTATTTGGGAGAGATATATTTGGTTGATAGCTAATAGTCGAGTTATGCCCCAAGAACCAGGAATTGTAAAGCTTTGTGGACATTTTATAAAAAGTCTAAAATATGGTTTTTTTTATGCTGATTCTATCCAGAAAGTCAGCGAGTAAGGTTAAGTTATTAGTTCTAAAAAGTAAACTTTTGTAATGAGATAGTAAAAAATGATTAAAAATTTAGATAAACTAGATAAATACAATAATTATGTTATTTCTATAGCGGTCACTACCATCATCGGAATCTTTTATTTTAAGCAAAATTTATATTATTTCTTTAATGCTAATGATTTTGGAGAATATTTTTTTCGAGCTGAATTATGGGCTGAAGGCATTTTTGCTTGGATATATGGATCAGATAAACTATTGTCTGTCATAGAGTATATTGCAATAAAAATCTCTGATGTTCGTGATTTCAAGAACATTTACGAGAATCTAAGCGATATTATCACACTGTTGACATTAATAAGTATTTATTTTTTCTTAACTAATAAGAATCAATTTGCTATTGATTTTAAAGTCAGAGTATTAACAGTTATATTTGTTTTCACGCTGCCTTTATTCATCATAGAAAGTAGAGCTGTTGATCAGTCGTTTCTGCTTGCTATTACTCTATTAATATGGTTGTCGACTTACCATATAACAGCAATTTCTGCAATCATATCTTTTTTAGTGACGATTGCTAGACCCGAAGGAATATTGATAATACCTCTGTTTATTCTAATTATATTAATAGATGAACAAAATCGAAAGAAATCTATTATAAATTTTACCTCATTTTTATTTATCTTATTTTTGTACAAATTATTCGACTTTTTCTATACCGGAGCACCACAAGCAGAATCATTAATATTAGAGCAAAGTTATGAAAGCTATTTGAATGTTGATTCAGAAAAATTATCTAAATTAATTAGTAATCTAATTTTAATTCCACTTAACTATTTTATATTGGGGCTTATAGTACTCAAATCATATACATACTTTTTGTTTTTTGTCATTGGTACCTTAGTATCCTTGAAAAATAAGAAATACTACCCTTATCTAGCGGTACCTCTTTTATACATCTTAATACTTTTTGTTATATCACCCTACGCATACTCCTATTATGATGTTTATCATCTAGCCCAGATTTTTTCCCAAACCAGTTGGCTTACACCTTATGGGTATCTATCCTCTAATTTTCCAGGTGATAGTTTGACCTTATACTATAAGGTGCTTGAAGCACACGCTGAACTCCCTATTGCAAGCCAAGGAAGGTACATACTATTTATCTACCCCTTTATTGCTGTATTTGTGATAGTGGGTGTATTAGTGACAATGGAAAAAACGATCTCTTTATTCACTGGTAAATACAAAGGGTTGGCTTTTTTAGAAAATAAAAAACTAGGGGTTAGAGTAAGTATTTTTGTTATATTGGGTATATTTTTATTGGTTAATTTGTTTAAATTTGACTACATTAAAAATAAATTTAACTTGACATCATTTTACCGCTATGTTGTCCCATTGAATCAGGTTGCTTTATCTTTAAGAAAATACAAAAAAAATAGTTCTGATACCATTATCATTTATGACAAGTGTTATTCAGTGTCAAGAAAGCAAGCTTTTTTTGCAAGCTTAGTCATGGAATTCACAACATTTTCTGGTATATCAAATATCTATATAAATTCCTGTGATGCTGGTTCTCCGGTTAAAGGCAGTCATAGAACATCGATATTAGATAGGAGTACTTTACCCGGAATAGTATTTTTTGAAACTAAACAAGATCTAGCTGAGATCAATGAACATCTTAACTTTAGATTCAATCAATTTGCTATTGATTATCCATTTAATACGGCTAATAAATTAGCAATTAATAAATTATTTCAAGAACCGACTGCTGATCTGCTTGACGAATTTTCAATAAATTTTATCATTATAGAATCAGGTATCTTTGTTAACCCAAGCTTGTTAAAAAATTTGCATTTACTTGCTGAAGTAAATACTTATAAAGTATATACCATTAATAAATAATAGAATTTTAAATGTTAAGTTGAACTTAGTTAACGACTATCTATGGTATCGGATGAACCAAGATACAGCACCATGGTGCATATTGTATTAAACACGGTTTCTACTAAAACAATGACATCAATCTAAAAAAATATCGAGGTCAATGGATAGCCTTCACCAAAGATGGCATAATAGCTCACTATCAAAAGTTTAATACCATGATGGACCGCATTGACTCTAACATTTTTGATTATGTGGTAGAGAGAATTTTTGAGAATGAATTTGTTGAACCCCTTAAATTTTTGCCCGTTAGATAACGAATTATTTGTGTTTAGAAAAAACTAACTTCAGTGATGAACAAACAACGTAAAAAACGGATTTAAAGTATTATTGTTACTATTCTAAACGCTTCATTGCAACTTGCTGAGCTAGATTAATTCTGTCAGTCTAACATTCACTCTGTGAAGGATTCACCATGGAATTAGCTATCGAGAAAACTCTAATTGAATTGGCACTAAAAACAACTGGTCTTCAAACTGCCGAAGAAGTGGTTAGCTTGGCACTGACCGAATTAGTTCGTCGTGAACAACAAAAGAGCCTTCTTCAACTGAAAGGAAAAATCCGTTGGGAAGGAGATTTAACGGCATGGCGAACTGGAAGGATTTACGATGATTTTAGTTGATACCAGCGTCTGGATTGATTTCCTACATGGTAAGGAAACACCACAAGTTACACAATTAGAATTTTTGCTTGGTGAAAGAGAAAAGGTGAGTTTATGTGGTGTGATTTTGACTGAAATATTGCAAGGCATTCGTGATAACCGTCAATACACGGAAACACTTTATAAACTCAATACACTAAATTTTTTAGAAATGTCGCAGACGGTATTTGTCACAGCCGCCGAGATTTATCGTGAACTGAGAAAAAAAGGCATCACCATTCGCAAATCAGTAGATTGTATGATTGCGGCGGTTGCACTGGTCAATAATTGTTCATTATTACACAATGATAGGGATTTTGAAGCTATTGCAACTTCTTTTCCTCTCATTTTATTAAACTAACAGGATGAATATGCTTCTGTTGAGGAAATAGAACGTTTGTTAAACAAACAAGGATTTGTGATGATAAAAGCAATTCCTGCTCAAGTGCCCACCGGATGCAATGAGTTTGTGTTTAGGAAAAACTAGCTTTAGTGATGAACAAATAACGTAAAAGGCGGTTTGCTAGCTTTAGTTTACAGAAAGCTTTGAAGGAAAAATTTACCAGTCGCCATTTTTATGCGTATAGGTATTTTGTATTCAATATTTTCTCAGTGTATGGTCAATTGTCAAAAACGACTACATCAATATTCATTAAATAAAACTAATTATCATGCTTGAATTGACCTCTTTAGAAAAAGCCTTATCTAGTTTAGAGCAAGCTATTGTGCGTTCGCAAAGAGAACCAATGGATGAAGAAGTGCGAGACAGTGTGATCCAAAGATTTGAGTATAGTTATGAATTATCCTGGAAAATGCTTAAACGCCAACTTGAAATTGATTCACCTACACCCGTTAGCATTGATGCAATGGGTTTTAAGGAAATGATACGGGAATCGGCTGAGCGTGGTTTGATAAATAATCCCGAATCTTGGTTTGAATATCGGCGACAACGCAATATGACTTCCCATGCTTATAACGAAGCCAAAGCCAAGCAAGTTTATAAAACAGCATTAGTTTTCATTCAAGATGCAAAGACATTGCTGCAAAATTTGAAACAGAGAAACGTATGATAGTGTTAGAAGTTGAATATTTAAACCAAGTGCGAAGTATCCTGCGCGACTGGGTGCCCAATTGTGAAGTATGGGCATTTGGTTCCAGAGTGCATCAACGTGGCTTAAAACCTTTTTCTGATTTAGATTTAGTGTTCATAACCGAACAGCCTTTGGATGAAGCATATTGTGGTATGATAAAAGAGGCATTTAGTGAGTCTGATCTTCCTATCCGCGTAGATATTGCAGATTGGTCACTATTAAGCGACTCATTTAGGGAACTGATTCTTAAGGAGCACGAGCGAATTCAATGATTTCTAATTCTCTGTGACGGTTTATTTCCTAGAATTCTCCAAAAGTGCCTTAACCGCAGAGTAAAGTGGCTCAAGCCGAAACGGACATTGAGGAAATAGAACGATTGTTAAACAAACCGGGATTTGTGATAGTAAAAGCGATACCTGCTCAAGTGCCCACCGGATGCAACGAATTTGTGTTTAATAAGACAACGCTATGATTGACCTTCTTGCAACAGAATCAGTTGAAAATAAAGAAAGTTTTGATATGGGTTCATGGAATCATGCACTAGTTCAAAGTCGTTTGAATCGGTTGTTACCGGACGATAAATTTACGCTGGTGACGGAATTAAGCTTGGATATAAGCGCCATTGACTTAAGTCAATTCAACCTTAAGGCTAGAGGAGAACTCAAGCCTGATATTTGCCTATACCCGCCGACTCGACGTGGATTGAGTAGACCCACTGATATTTTGAAGATGTCTGAGATGCCGCTGTTGGCAATTGAAATATTAGCTCCTACCCAGGGGATGTATGAGATTAAAGAAAAATTCAAAGTGTATTTTGCGTTGGGTGTCAAATCCTGTTGGTTGGTTGCACCTGAAATTGAGGTTATAACCGTCTACTCCTCTATAAATAAGTTTAAAAACTTTGATTTATTAAGTGGGAATAACGAGGTGATTGATGAAGTATTAGATATTCAGTTATCCCTTGAAAAAATTTTCAACTAAAAGTCAAAACCAAGCAATGTTTTTATTCCAAGATACACCTGATGCAACGAATTTGTGTTTGGAAAAAGTTAACTTCTATGAACAAACCACGTAGAAAACGGTTTTCTGGTTTTAGTTTATCTCTCTACTCTGAAGTATGTATTCTTATAGCGGTTTATGCAAAGATCATCAACGTAGGTGTACGTGCACTGCCATTAAGTTAAGAAAAACTCCACTCTCACTCTGGGAGAGGGAGAGCCGTAAATCGCTTAACTTAATAATAGCATTGAGGTGTACGTGGGGGGGGTCGAATCTGCTTCGTTAAACACAAGAGAACAGAGGATTTGCTAATATGCCATTCAGTTCTTACAAAAGTCTGGGAAACGTCCTGAAAAAGTTTCAACTTTGTTATCAAGAGGAAGATTATATCGTGTCGGCCGAGGTCACGCCCAGTGAGTATTTACAAACTGAGCTGGAATTTGTTTTAGTCGAGTTAGTCACGAATAATTCTGAAGCTGCGGTGTGTGAAAATCTTATTTACCCTATTTTAAAAGAATCGTGGAAACCACACCGTGACAAGCTCATGTTGTGGAGCCATGAACCTTTGCAATATGATGAAGATTTATCAGGTACACCAGATTATATGATTACCAAAAAGTCCCCGCTGGGAAAAATCGTTTGCGACCAACCCTATCTGCTGGTTGTAGAAGCTAAGAAAGACAATTTCCAAGAAGGTTGGGGTCAATGTCTGGTGGAATTGATAGCGGCCCAAAAATTGAGTCAACCTGCGGAACTTACCGTGTTTGGGGTGGTATCTAATGGTGACAAGTGGGAATTTGGAAAATTGACCGCTAACCAGTTTACTAAAAACCGAACTTCTTACACACTACAGGCACTAACAACTTTGTGTGGGGCTTTGGAGAATGTGTTGGTACACTGTGAGTTACAATTAAAGTAAGCGAATGTAGAATATAGCCTCCTCCGCACACTTCTTTCTTCAAATTGCTAACGGGGTGTGAGATGAACCGGATAGGAGGAAGTAATAATGAAAAAACCACGTAAAAAACGGTTTTCTGGCTTCAGTTTACAGGAATCTTTGAAAGTCGTAGGAGTTAACCAATTAAAAGAATGGCACCTGGAGATAATTCCACGCGCTCCATCGGCATATTACCAGCAAACGATTGTTAAGTTGAAGTCACATTTTGACCTGTCACTGTCAGAAGCAGCAAAATCTCTACTGATTGATGCTCTATTACTCGAAGCGATTGACGATTTCAAAGAATTGAAAATATGGAAAGATGCTTCTTTACAAACCGACGCTTTGACTGGAACAATAGATTATCTAGTTGCTCCGCAAGGAACAGTTTATCAATCGCCATTTTTATGTGTAGTTGAAGCTAAAAAAGATAATTTTGAACAGGGATTAGCACAGTGTTTAGTAGAGATGCAAGCTTGTCAGTGGCTTAACAAGATTTTTAAACCATTTGAAGTTTTTGGAATCGTAACCAACGCCATCGTTTGGCGATTTTATAAACTGACACCTGAAAATGACGTTTATGAAAGCTCTGTTTATGCTGAAACTCAATTAGACTTTATTTTAGGTGTCTTGTATTCAATATTTGCTCAATGTACGATAAATCTTACCACGAGGAAATAAACTACTCATTAAAATGAGTTAGAGACGATTTGGAGTAAATAGTGCCATTTGCTTCTTATAAAAATATGGGTATGGTATTGAAAAAATTTCAGATTATCTACCGTGAGGAAAATTACGTAGTTGTAACACCAGTGATTCTCAGTGACTACTTCCAAGCAGAACTAAATTTGGTGAGAACCGAATTGGTAACAAATAACTCCGAATATGCAGTGTGTGAAAACTTGATTTATCCCCTCTTAAAGGAAATCTGGAAACTTCATAAGGAACAACTGATGTTATGGAGCCATGAACCGTTAAACTATGATGAAGATTTGTCCGGTGTCCCGGATTACTTGATTGCTCAAAAGTCTCCTTTAGGCAAATTGGTGTTTGAACAGCCCTATTTGATGGTTGTGGAAGCAAAAAAGGATAATTTTACCGAAGGGTGGGGACAATGTTTAGCCGAATTAGTGGCTGCACAAAAGTTGAATGGTAATAATTTTGATCAGACTCTATTTGGGATAGTATCTAATGGAGAAATCTGGGAATTTGGCAAATTAGTTGGACAACAATTTACCAAAAATAGCGATTTATATGCTATAAAAGAATTAGATAAATTAGGTGGTGTGCTTAACTATCTCTTTGAACAGTGTAAGTTGCAATTCAGCTGTTAGACCACGCTAATGGGCAGTCCATAATGAGATACCGAATATCTCCACCAACAAAAAAATGAAGAAATTATGGAAAAATTAATTCTCTCAACTCTCTCGTTACCTATTTTAAAACAATGGGTTAATCTAAATGAATATGGGATTGCTGATTATGACTGGCTAAACGTGGAAGCCATTTCCCTTAGCGAAACGGAGCAACAAGAATTGCAACGACTTCGGTTACGACTTTTGAACCATCGGACGTTACTGATGAATGAGGCAACCATTTGGGCGAGAGGCATTTACCCTCTGTTATTGTTAGCAGAACAAGGTAACATTGAAGCCTGGGCAGGTGTCGCCATGCGTGCAACTTATCCTCAATTTGAGATTGAAGGGATTGCCGACGGTGTTTTGGGTAAATGCGTTTCTGGGTTTATCGAAACACCTTATTTAATCGTTGTCGAAGCTAAACGGGGATTAGAAGCACAAAATCCCGTCTATCAACTGTATGGACAACTATTGGTAGCCGCTCACTTAAATTGGGAAAATAACCCAGAAGAACCTCAAGAGATTTTTGGTTGCTATACGATTGCAGATAGTTGGAGTTTTATTCGTGCCGAAGTGAATGGAATGATGGCTGATCGACCGAGTATGCAAATTGAATCTTCCAGACAATATGCTGAACAATACGATGCCGAAACGATTGCCAAGATCCTGAAAGGAATTGTTTCTAAATATGTCAATCCCGCTAGCAACTAACAGTAACAATTGGGCATAACACTGATGAATTGTCATCATGCGTATTAAAGATAGATACATTAGTCCTTTCACTGATTTTGGCTTTAAAAAATTGTTTGGCACTGAACCTAACAAAGACCTACTCATTGATTTTCTCAACACCCTCTTGGGCAAAGAAACCGGAGAAATTGTCGAACTGATTTATCTACAAAAAGAACAATTACCGCCGCGTATTGTTGATAGAAAAGCGATTTTTGATATTTACTGCGAAAACGAAATGGGTGAAAAATTCATTGTCGAGATTCAAAAAGCGAAACAAAACTACTTCAAAGAACGCAGTATTTACTACTCCACTTTTCCGATTCAACAACAAGCTGAAAAAGGCGAATGGAAATTTCAACTGACTGCTGTGTATACCATTGGTATTCTAGATTTTGTATTTGATGAAGATAAAGACGACAATCACGTTTTTCATCATGAAGTGCAATTATTTGATAAACAAACCCAAAAAATCTTCTATAACAAACTAACTTACATCTATCTGGAAATGCCCAAGTTCAAAAAAACCGAAGCGGAGTTAGAAACTCACTTTGACAAGTGGTTATATGTGCTGAGAAACTTAGAAGATTTAACCGATAGACCGAGCAAACTGCAAGAAAAAATCTTTCAAAAGCTATTTGAACAAGCAGAGCTTGCAAATTATTCAGATACCGAATATGTTGAATATGAAGAAAGTTTAAAGGTCTATCGCGATTTGAAAAATGTCATCGATACGGCGTTTAGTGATGGAGTAGAACAGGGAGTTAAAGCGACGATGCTAGAAAATGCCCGAAAAATGAAGCAGAAAAACTTTTCCACCGAAGACATTGCGGATATCACTGGATTAAGCATTGAGCAGATAAAATCTTTGTAAATGCACCCTATTGATAGAGATACATCAAGAGTTGGTTTAAAGGTTTGCGCCGCAGGAGCGAGTGGGAAAACCATGACTAATCCGAATATTCCTAAGAAATATAAAAATGAGACAAAAGCGACCATTTATATAAGAAGGCATACTATCGTAGGCACAGGTTCTATCATTATGCCCGGGGTTGAATTGCGAGAGGGTACATCTATTGGAGCTATGTCACTTGTAAGAAAGTCAACTGAGGAGTGGAGTATATACGTCGGTAATCCAGCAAAAAAGATAAAAGACAGAAGTAGAGAATTGCTAAAACTCGAAAAAGAATTTTTAAAAGAAATTGGGAAATGAGCAAACACGAGAAAATTAAAACATTATAATCAGTTATCGTGACCTAAAATATCTGACAGCAATACCTATTTGATGTCGCTTTAACACTAGGCTTTAGAAAATTGTTGGCAACATAATATAAGCAAATAATGTTGTCATATTCCCATCATTGCGGCAGGGCACAATTATGCAAAAGGAAGCGAGAAAAACTGAAGTTCATTCTACTCATTCGGTAAATATTATCACGGTCAATTTACCTTTACCGACTGATTTGTTAAGTATTATGAACATTCATCAAATGAGTTTACCATCGAAACTTAAAGAGTTAATCGTGTTAGAATTATTTCGAGAAGGATTACTTTCAACCGGTAAAGCCGCCGAATTACTAGATATGCCAAGATTTGCATTTATCACCCTGTTAAAACAAAATAATATTGACTATTTTTCTGAATCACCAGCAGAGTTGTCCGAACAAATTTCACAGGCTGATGCACTACTGAAAAAAGAATTGCTGTGAATGTTATTTCCAATGCAGGACCCTTAATTACTTTATCTAAGATAGGAAAACTATGTCTGTTAAAGGAATTATATGGCACAATTGTGATTCCAGAAGCAGTACAACGTGAGGTTGTTGTTCACGGACAAGGCGCGATTGGTGCAGAAGAAGTTGCGTTAGCAAGTTGGATTACTGTACAAACAGTAATTAATAGACTCGCAGTAGAGTTGCTACGAGAACGTCTTGATGCAGGAGAAAGTGAGGCTATTGTGCTGACTTTAGAATCAAAAGCAGATTTGTTGTTAATGGATGAAGCCAAAGGTCGCCAACTTTCTAAAAAACATGAAATACAATTAATCGGCACTTTGGGTTTGTTGGTAATTGCAAAGAAACAGGGATTGATTAGTCAAGTAAAACCGTTGTTAGACCAACTTGTTAATACTGGATTTCACATGAGTGTTGAATTATATCAAACCGTGTTGTCCCAAGTAGATGAAAATTTTTGAGAAAAGATTCTTTGTTTCTATTCTGTGAAATGAGTATTGTATGTCGTGGTTCGTTCTAACTAAATGGTATAAAAATGGCGAAAAACCCTAAAATCCACAAAGATCTATTTGATGCCGCATTAACACTTGGTTTTAGAGAGTTGGTCGAAGAGGTATATGCAGAATTAGTTCCTATTCAAGAAGATATTGTTTGAAAAACTCTTTTTAGAAACCTACATTAGCGAGTTTGATAAGATTCAGCAAATTGCTGAATCTGAATTCGCCGTGTGGTACAAGAAAAAAGTCTCCTTTAGGCAAATTAGTGTTTGAACAGCCCTATTTGATGGTTGTGAAAGCCAAAAAAGATAATTTTACTGAAGGGTGGGGACAATGTTTAGCCGAATTAGTGGCTGCCCAAAAATTGAATGGTAATAATTTTGAGCAGACTCTATTTGGGATAGTATCTAATGGAGAAATCTGGGAATTTGGCAAACTAATTGGACAGCGGTTTATCAAAAATAGCGATTTATATGTTATAAAGGAATTAGATAAATTAGGTGGTGTGCTTAACTATCTCTTTGAACAGTGTAAGTTGCAATTCACTAGTTAGTTATGCGATTACAACTGGCAGTCCGTAATGAACGTGGAATATTTCCATAAAAAAAATTTGGGTAGTGTCCCTAAAGGGTGCATTCGTTATGAATTGACCTTGATAAGCTTGATTGCCATAATAAATTTATTTTCTTAATGACAATAAAAAGATGAAAATTCTCCATTTAATTGACTCCCTAGATTTCGGAGGAGCACAAACTGTAGTAAAAAGCATTTTTGAACAGGATCATAGTAATGATATTTTCCTGCTAGCATTGCGTAGAACTGAAAGAATAATCACTATTTCTCATCCCAATATAACTCTTTATAATAGTTCTTCAAAGTATTCGTTTTTACCCCTTCTTAAAATTCGACAAATCATAAAACGTGAAAAAATAGACATTTTGCATTGTCATCTTTTTCGTTCACAAGGATTTGGATGGCTAGTAAAAACTTTTT
Organism: Thioploca ingrica; assembly: GCA_000828835.1. GTDB lineage: Bacteria > Pseudomonadota > Gammaproteobacteria > Beggiatoales > Beggiatoaceae > Thioploca > Thioploca ingrica. The sequence goes on along the minus strand of AP014633.1, from coordinate 1,299,664 downwards.
GTTGTTCAAAGATAAAATTAATTTTTCATGAACATGGGCAAATTTTTGGTAGTGACTCTGATAATTTGTTAGAAGATAAATTATTTATATTATTTTTACAATTCGCTAAAAATAAAGTCGACCTATTTATAGCCGTATCTGAAACAACAAAAAATAAATTAATTACTAGGACTAATATTGAATACAACAAAATAAATGTATTATATAATCCCATTCATTTAAAATCACTGAAAAAAAGTCAAACAAGCTCAAATGTCTTTTATGTTGGTTTTATCGGAAGATTAATTGAAAGAAAAAGTGTTAAAATTTATTTACAAGCTGCTGAGAAAATAGTAAAAAAACACGACAATATAATATTCTTGATAGCTGGTGATGGTCCTCAAAAATCAATAGTAATTGATACAATCAAGCAACTAAATAGGTCAGATAAAATTAATTACTTAGGGTACATTCAAAATGTATCTCAGTTTTATTCAAAATTAGATTGTTTAGTGATTCCATCTTTATGGGAACCTATGGGAGTGGTTGTAATTGAAGCTCAATTAGCGGGTGTTCCGGTTATTGCTTCTGATATTGATTCTTTTAAAGAATTGATTACCGATGGGTACAATGGTATCTTCTTTAAATCCAATAATGTGCAAGATTTAATTAATAAGATAGAATTTTTAGTAAAAGATAATGAATTACAAAAAAAGATTATTTATAATGCTTATAACAGTTCTCAAAATTTTTCTATCTCAAGTTACTTACCCAAATTAAAACAATTATACTTATTATTAACGAGATATAAAAAATAGGTAATTAATAATGAGTTCAAAAATTTTATTAAACAAAAAAATACATGATGAACTTAGCCAAGTTTATGATAAAAAGCATACTGAAATATACAATGAAATTGAACAAAATAGACTACAGGAAACGTTAAAAACGATTTACAACTTGAAATCAGATGATGGAATTATTAGTGTTTTGGATTTCGGCTCAGGAACAGGTAATCTTACCTTAAAATTTTTATCTTTCGGTTGTTTAGTAACAGCAGTAGATGTTTCTGAAAAATCGTTATCAGTTCTATTACAAAAAACAGAAAGTTTATACCACGGTAAAGTTAATACCGTTGTACTAAAAAATCATAAAATCCCCTTCCCAGATAACCATTTTGATATTGTAGCCACCTATTCAGTTCTACATCACATACCTGATTATTTGTTTGTTATTCAAGAAATGATGAGAGTGACTAAATCAAAAGGCTTAATTTATATTGACCATGAATTTAATGACAACAGATGGAACCCAAGTCAACATCTAGAGCAATATTATGAGAGAACAAAACAAACTTTTAAAGCAATTAATAGAAACAAGAGAATTATTTACCTATGATTTCCTTAAAACAGTTCTTATAAAACTTTTTGTAAATTCACGTTATGAGCGAGAAGGAGATCTTCATGTATGGAAGGATGATCACATAGAATGGAATAAAATTTTGCAATTATTAGCTGATAAGTTTGAAATTATTTCTAATAATGACTATCTTCTATACAGACCTAAAGGAGGTATAGTACTATACGAAAAATATAAAAATATTTGTAATGATATGAAGTATATAATATATAGAAAATATTAAAATACAAATAATGAAATTTAAGTTCATTAAAGAATTAGTATTCATCTTATTAAAGATTACACTTTCTTTCACTATAATTATATTAATATTCTATAAATATTCATAGATATTAATAAATTATTTATATATTACCAAACATTAATTATTCTATTTTGCTATTACTGATATTTTTAATTTATGTAATCAGATTACTGATTGCTTACCAAAATAAGACTAGCACACGTAAGTTTGATAAGCAATAGCGTCATCCGCTGTCATTGCTAATGACAGTTATAACCAAAAATCCAGATGAGGAGTACCGTAGGTTGGGTTAGTGTAGCGTAACCCAACGTTTTTTGGCTGTGGAATCTGATGATGTTTCCGGTCTGGTAAGAGAGGTTTTTTTAGCCAACATAGGAGAATGCCATGACAGCAACCTTATTACCCGAATCGTTGAAAAAATATTTCTGGGATTGTGATTTTGATCATTTAAGCATGAATAACTATGCCTTTTTTATCTGCGAAAGAATCTTGAATTATGGTGATATGCCATCTTTGCAATGGCTCTTTAGTCAGGTTGATAAAACGTTTTTAATTGAAGTGATTGATAATAGCAAAAATTTGAATGACAAAACCAGAAATTACTGGAATCTTATCTTATATGAACCCTAAATTACATTTTGAAGGATTACCAGAACCTCAGAAACGTTTGTGGGACAAACTCGTCCAACAGTCCTGGCTAGAATCTTTCTATTTAGCGGGCGGTACTGCATTAGCACTTCATCTAGGACATCGGCATTCTATTGATTTTGATTTTTTCATTTTATAGGAACATTTGAATTGTTTCATCAGTCTCATAATACGCTACATGTTTTATTAGAAAAGGTTAGAGTTTCCTTTTTTACTTATAAATACCCCTTACTCAAGGAACTGCACAAGTACACGAGTCTAGCGATAGCCGATTTGCTTGACATTGCGTTTTTGAATTATTAAAAATAAAGGGTAATTGTTATTCAATCTAACCGGAGAACAGGTGATGAATACATTAGAACGAGACTATGAACAAGATTTTTACGCTTGGATTCAACATAATATTGCTTTGCTTAAACAAGGTAAATTGAATGAAATTGATATTGATATTTTAATTGATGAATTGGAGAGCATGGCTAAACGTGATAAACGCGAATTAACGAGCCGATTAACAATTCTAATTGCCCATTTGCTTAAATGGCAGTTTCAACCGGAACAACGTAGTGGTAGTTGGCAAGGTTCTATTGATGAACAACGTTTTAAAATTGGCAAACACTTGGAAGATAGCCCCAGTCTAAGAAACCAACTGTCTGAAAGTATTAAAGTAGCTTATCCTGACGCTTTGAAGTTAGCCATCAAAGAAACCAAATTATCTTCAAAAGTTTTTCCAAAAGATTGTCCTTACCCAATCGAACAATTGTTGGATGATAGTTTTTACCCCAGTCCTGGGTGACTAGCGTAGGTATGCCGAATTGAAATTGGTGCATGACGCTATCGCTTATGCACCCTACGATCTCTAACTCAGATAGAGTTATTTGCTAATGGTTATTTAACTTATTAAAAATAAAGGGTAATTGTTATTCAATCTAACCGGAGAACAGGTGATGAATACATTAGAACGAGACTATGAACAAGATTTTTACGCTTGGATTCAACATAATATTGCTTTGCTTAAACAAGGTAAATTGAATGAAATTGATATTGATATTTTAATTGATGAATTGGAGAGCATGGCTAAACGTGATAAACGCGAATTAACGAGTCGGTTGATGATTTTAATGGCTCATCTCTTAAAATGGCAGTTTCAACCAAATAAACAAAGTGGTAGTTGGCAAAGTTCTATTGATGAACAACGTATTCAAATTATTGAACAATTAGAAGAAAGTCCCAGTTTAAAAAATACACTTCATGAAGGTATTGGTAGAGCTTATCCTAAAGCCGTTACTTTAGCTGCTAAGGAAACCGGCTTGTCCCTTGAAATATTTCCTAAAGAATGCCCTTATAGGATTGAGCAATTGTTAGATGATGATTTTTATCCTGAAAACCGGGTTTAAAATGGAGAGAGTGTATGAATAAATTTGCCGAACTGTATGAACACGACTTCAATGCGTGGATTCATAACCAAATTAGCCTCTTAAAAGCGGGTAAAACCAATGAAATTGATATTGAACACTTGATTGAAGAATTAGAAGATATGGGCAAAAGCAATCTAAGAGAGTTAGAAAGTCGCTTTATTATCTTGATTGCGCACTTGCTCAAATGGCAGTTTCAACTGGCTACGCTGGAAACACAATGGCAAGATTTTGAAGGTAAAAGTTGGCGGAAAACTATTATTGAGCAACGCGCCCAACTTCTACATTTATTAAGAAAAGTGCCTAGCTTGAAACAAGAGTTACAGAATGCCATGATAGACGCTTATCCCCATGCCCTAGACCTAGCTATTGATGAAACGGGGTTACCAGAATCTACTTTTCCAAAAACGTGTCCCTACACCATTGAACAATTGTTAGATAAGTATTTTTACCCTCGAGACTGAAATTAAAATTGAAATGGGGAGCTAAACCGATGAATAAATTTACCGAACTGTATGAACACGACTTTAATGCCTGGATTCATAACCAAATTAGCCTGTTAAAAGCCGGTAAAACCAATGAAATTGATATTGAACACTTGATTGAAGAATTAGAAGATATGGGCAAAAGCAATCTAAGAGAGTTAGAGAGTCGCTTTATTATCTTGATTGCACACTTGCTCAAATGGCAGTTTCAACTGGCTACGCTAGAAACACAATGGCAAGATTTTGAAGGTAAAAGTTGGCGGAAAACCATTATTGAGCAACGCACTCAACTCTTATATTTATTAAAAAAAGTACCTAGTTTGAAACAGAAATTGCAGAATGCTGTCACCGAAGCTTATTTAGAAGCAGTTATGCTGGTAGTGAAAGAATCAAAATTATCCAAATCTATTTTTCCTATTGATTGCCCCTATACGATTGAACAATTATTAGATGATGATTTTTATCCTGAAAACACGGTTTAAAATTGAAAGAGTCTATGAATAAATTTGCCGAGTTATATGAACACGACTTTAATGCCTGGATTCATAACCAAATTAGCCTCTTAAAAGCAGGCAAAACCAATGAAATTGATATTGAACACCTGATTGAAGAACTAGAAGATATGGGCAAGAGCAATCTAAGAGAACTAGAAAATCGTTTTGTTATCTTAATTGCGCACTTGCTTAAATGGCAGTTTCAACCAGAGAAACAAAGTAGTAGTTGGCGTGGCTCAATGAGTGAGCAACGCGTTCAATTATTGCGTCTATTAAGAAAAGTCCCTAGCCTAAAACGAGAATTACCGAACGCTATAATAGATGCTTATCCGGATGCCCTAGACTTGGCTATTGATGAAACCGGTTTACCGGAATATACTTTTCCAAAAACGTGTCTCTACACCATTGAACAATTGTTAGATAAGCATTTTTATCCGGAGAACGCCGGAACAGGTGTCCAGAAAACGAACTTGGCACTATGAATTGTGGGATATTTTGATGTTTCAGGCTTGGTTAGAACATGAAAAATGTTAATTGTCCATTCTGTGGTAGTAAAACTATAAAAGAAATAAAAGCTATCATTTCTCCATTTAATCAAAAAAAATATAAACTAATGAATTGTTTTGAATGTGAACTACAATTTTTTACCCCGCTTATATTTGAAAATGTATATGAAAGTGAAACGATTAAGGAATATGCCAATTTTCACAAAGGAAGGATAATATTCCCCCCTTGGACAAAAGAGACAATACGTGTTTTAAGAAATTTATCTATCAATTTAAATGATAAAAAAATTTTAGAAATAGGTGGTGGAGATGGGATTAACTATACTGCCTTGAATGAAATATATTCTATTGAAACTAAAAATTATTATGTGGTAGAACTTGATTCTAAAAGTGTAGAACAATGTAAAGCAAGAGGACTTACCAATATTATTAATTCAGCATTTGGACCAAAGACCGTTTCTAAAATCAATGGCAAATTTGATGTCGTGTTACTACTAGAAGTGCTAGAACATCAAATTAATCCTAAAGAATTTATAAAATTGGTATTTAATTTGGTAGCTCAAAATGGGATAGTTGTTATAACTGTTCCTAATAGAGAAAGGTTTTTTATTAATTACGATGAATTTCAAGGTGATTTACCCCCTCATCATTTTTTACGGTTTAATAAAACTTTTTTTAGGAAGAATTTTGCTAGTTCTTTATACTACTTAAAAGATTTTAGTCATCAATTTAAAATAAAAAATTTTCGAGAAGCCGCTTTAAAATTAACCTCGATATTCAAAGTAAATCGTAAGGGGTGGGTATTGTTTGTACCATTCATTCCCATTATTAAACTTGTAATGGGAATTATGGCTAAGATAAAAGGAGAAGGGATTATTGTAATTCTCAAAAAAAATGATCATTTTCAAAAATGAGAAAAGGTCTCTTCTTTTTAAAGATTACACTTTCTTTTACTATAATTATAGTATTAATATATAAGTATATAGATTTTAATAAATTTATTTATATATTACCAAACATTAATTATTTTATTTTACTATTACTGGTATTTTTGATTTATGTAATTAGATTACTGGTAGCTTACCAAACTAAAATAAGTCTTACTCCTTTCCAAATTAAAATCGATACTAACGAAGTTTTCAAAATTCACCTCATTTCTACATTTTACTCCTTAATTCTTTCTAGTGATCTAATTGCCGGTGGTGTGAGTTGGTATCTACTTTCTAAAGATAATGGCAGACGTGCCGAAGTAGCTAGTGTTATTGTCTATTTAAGAATTTTAAACCTGATCACTCTCCTTCCATTTGCATTACTTGGAATTTACTTTGAACCTAAATTAGAAGAATATAATATCCAAATTTATATTCTTATGTTTGGATTATTATTGTTGGTAATGTTACTACCTTTCTTATGGCATAGTTTGGCAATTTTTACTGAATCGTTGTTAAATTATTTGATTTCGCTGCTGCCGCTAAAAAAATTATCAAAGCGTTTGTTAGAAGCAAATCAAAACGTGTGGAATGCAGTTAAAATCAGTCGAGAAATGCCCATTCGGTTTAATATTAAGATAATCATTTTATCTTTTGCTTCCCAATTACTCGCTATTGTTTTTATGTATCTTGCTCTAACAATGGTTAACATTCATCTACCTATTTCTGTCGCAACTTGGCTTATTGCGTTAGTTGTCATTATTGCAATATTACCTTTAACAATAGCCGGAATAGGTGTACGTGATTTCAGTTTCGTATTTATTTTAAAAGAGCTTTATTCAGTTCCACCAGAATCTTCTTTACTTCTGTCAATGGTTATTTTATTGATAAATATTCTTTTTGGTGGGATCTGGGGTGGATATTATGCGATGACTTTGGGAAGTAGTAATAGAGCAAGTTGTTTAAATAAAACCAAGTGAAGTTTAGGATAGAGGTTATTGATTTTAGGAATTCCATCTTTGCTTAATCCGAGCGACATGACTGGTTAAACTTGACAAAGAAATTATTAAGTCAATACTTACCTTAGCAGACCTTGAATAATTGGAAAATCTTCCCCAATGGTTGCTCACGATGAAAGTTACAAATTACTTTTTTCCCATCCCCAGATGGTGGAAGATTTATTACGCGGCTTCGTCCACGAACCTTGGGTAGCCGAGTTAGATTTCACGACCTTAGAAGCAGTGAAAAGTAGTTTTGTCAGTAGTAACCTCAAACGTCGTGATGAAGATGTCATTTGGCGAGTCCGCTGGCAACAGCGCTGGTTATATTTGTATATCTTGTTAGCTTTTCAAGCCACACCACAGCCGTTTATGGGAATTCGGGTGGCGGTGTATGTTGGTTTGTTCTATCAAGATCTCATTAAAGAACAGAAATTAACCAGCCAAGATCAATTACCACCGGTTATTCCCATCGTCCTTTACAACGGTGCGACTCGTTGGTCAGCACCGACAGCGACTCACGACTTGATAGAATCGGTCGCTGGTTTGGAACAATATCAGTTACAAATCGAATACTTACTCTTAGATGAAGGCACTTATAGTGAAACACAGTTAGCCCCGTTACACAATTTAGTTGCGGCTTTATTTCGGCTCGAAAACAGTCGCACGGAGCCCGATCTTCAGCGGGTGCTGGAATCACTCATTGAGTGGCTTGCTCAGGATGAGCAAGATAGTCTTCGGCAAGCCTTTATTCAGTGGCTCAAGTGGGTGTTATTGCCCAGACGCTTACCTAACGTAGCGATTCCCGAAGTAAAAACCTTACAGGAGATGAAGACAATGTTAGCAGAAACCGTTCAACAATGGTACGCACAAGCCGAACAACAAGGCTGGCAGCAAGGTTGGCAACAAGGACAACAGGAAGGACGCCTGGAAGGCTGGCAACAAGGACAACAGGAAGGCTGGCAGCAAGGCGTATTGGCGGGTGAAATCCGGGGTGAAATCCGGGGTGAAACTAGAGGCAAAGCCATCTTATTGTTACAACTATTAGCCAGCCGCTTTGGTAGCGTTCCCACAGAGTTAGAACAGCAAATCTACACCTTGCCGGCTGAGCAATTAAGCCAGTGTGTGATTCGTTTGTGGTCAGCACCGTGTATCGAAGACGTTTTGCCAAAACAATCACCACCTTAAAAATGGTTGCTCACGACGAAAGTTACAAATTACTTTTTTCCGATCTCCAGATGATGAAAGACTTATTACGCGGCTTTGTCCACAAACCTTGGGTAAAAAGTGTGTACAGCGTGCCCAACCTAGCTACATTAATTCTCCATCATGTTATGTTAGCTTGGATGCCTGTGAGTATAAGTTACTTTGCTCCCCATAATTTAACCGTTTCATCCTTACTGGCGGAAGCGAGCAGACGTCCATCTGGGCTAAAAGTAACTGAAAATACCGAATTACCATGTTGTTGTAAAATATCTAATTGGTTACCACTATGAACTTCCCATAATCGAATAGTACTATCACTACTACCAGAAGCCAGGGTACGTCCATCTTGACTAAAAGCTAATGATAACACCCAGTACCCATGTCCTTGTAAATTATGCAATTCATTACCGGTTTTAGTTTCCCATATTTTGAGGGAATTATCGCCACTACCAGCCGCTAACATAAATCCATCTGGGTTAAAAGCGATTGCCCATACCCGATCACCATCAGCACGAATGGTTTTTTCTAGTTGCCCCGTATTTACATTCCACAATTTGATCGTTTCTTCTCTTCCACCAGAGGCAATTATTTTGTCATCTGGAGCAAAAGCAATGGTAAGCACCCCCTCTTTATGGGCATCGATGGTATTGAGTAATCGACCGGATTTAACCTCCCACAATTTGATGGTGCCGTCATAGCTACCGGAAGCGAGAATGCGACCATCATGACTAAAAATCACGGCCCTGACACCATCTTTATGTCGCCAAGTTCGTATGACTTGATTGGTATTTAGGTCCCATAATTTAATGGTTCTATCTTTACTACCGGAGGCAAGGATATTTCCTTGAGGATTAATTGCTACTGAGAACACAGAATTGCCATGCCCCTGTAGGGTGCTAATTTCCTGTCCAGTTCCCACATCCCAAAGTTTAATGGTGTTATCTCGGCTCCCAGAAGCGAGAATTTTTCCGTTTGGGCTAAAATCAACTGAGTATACTGTTTTTTTATGTCCCCGTAACGTGTTCAATAAGTGGGTCGGTAAAGGATTGCGAATAACCCATTCTTGTTCAAGCCCCATTAAAATTTGTTGACTAACTCTCACTTGTTCTCCAACCATGCCCATATAAATATAGACTGGTTTTCGCGATCCTTCATGCCATAAACGACTGGCCTCATCTCGTGTAGCCGTAATGCTCGCTTGAACCGGTAATTCAAACCGATCAGTCCAGCTTTGCCATTCAATATAGATTGGGAATGTATTGTTTTTAATGTTGTAATTTTCTTTGTCTAAATAAGCAATCCCGGCTTGATAATGTGGTTCGTGTTTTTGGACCAGCTGATTGAATAAGTCAAGCAATTGTGATTGCCGGTTTAATAAAAATTGTTGACGTTGTTTGAATTCTACCTCAGTCTCAAAACTGTCTTTAATGGGACTGAAAATATCAGTTACCTTAACTTCTTTATTTTCTATGGACAGTGACGGAATAGTGTCAACTAAGGTTATTTTTCTCATGACTTCCCGACCATCTGCAAAAATAACCTTTAGGCTAATATATTTACAATGATTTTTAACTTCAAGTTGATGTTTACCAATGGGTATTTTCATCGATAGCGGGGAACTATTTGGATTAAGTTGGCAATTATCTGTCTTGAGGTTCTCTTTTAAAAATTCAGTAGAGTCAGCCGATGTTAAGGGGAAATTGATAAAAAAAATCAAAATAATGGAATAGGATAACAATCGCTTTTTCATTTTATTTACTCATCTTGTCCCTGCCAAAAGAGAATTAGTTTCTTATCACCTATTGAAAAAATAATGACATCTTTTCAAAGCACCATCAGGGCAAATAACTTATCATAATGCTTTGTTGGTCGTTATTCATCAAAAAAATGATGGCCCTTTAATAAAAGGGCTTAACCGAGATTTTATGAAATGTTTAGTTTATGAATAGATTTTCAAATCGAGAACTCGGTTTATCATGATGATGCTCGTTACAGAAAACACGATACGAGCGAAAAGGCAATATCTATACCTATTTTCTGATATTATTTAAAATAATAGACGAATTCAATGAAATGAGAAAATAAATGTGGTCGTCTATTTCTCAATGTCGTAACCAGAGCTTACAACCCCTGGTTACACTGCCTATTACCTCTGGTTTTAATTTTAGAAGCGAGTAATGGAGTGGGATATACTCCACTTGAAAGGGTTAACAATATATTTTTTTAATATTAACTATTTTTATTTTTATGGAAAAATACGAGTAAACTACTCGAAACAACGGGGATAACAGGTATAATACTCAGTGTAACCAATAAAAGGAAATAAAAGTGATTAAAAATCTTGTTGCTTTGGTAAGCAAGGTTTTTGGTACTTTCCCAGGCACAATCATGTCAATACTTAGGAGAAAATGATGATCAAGCCACATGGATCGGAAACGCTCAATCCGTTATTTGTTTATAACGAGAAAAAACATCAACAATTAATGCAAGAAGCCAAACAGTTACCTTCATTATTACTTAATTCCGCAGCGGCTGCTAATGCAGTTATGCTGGGTGGAGGTTACTTTAATCCTTTAACCGGCTATATGAATATCGCTGATGCCATGAGTATCGCTGAAAATATGCATACCACCAGCGGTTTATTTTGGCCCGTTCCTATTTTCAATCTGACTAATGATATTTCGTCAATTGCGGGGGCGAAGCGAATTGCTTTACGCGATCCGAATGTTGAAGGACACCCGGTTTTAGCAATTCAAGAAGTTGAAGCGATTGAGCAGATCAGTGACGAACAACTCAATCTCATGGCAGAAAAAATTTTTGGTACCTTAGAAATGGGCCATGTCGGCGTTGCTACTTTTACTTCCTTGGGGAAATATGTTATTTCTGGCCCCATTCAAGTGTTGAATTTCAGCTATTTCCAACAAGATTTCCCGGATACTTTCCGTACCGCCGTAGAAATTCGTAACGAAATTCAAGAACGGGGCTGGCAAAAAGTAGTCGCCTTTCAAACTCGTAATCCAATGCACCGTGCCCATGAAGAACTCTGTAAAATAGCGAAAGATGCCGTCAAAGCCGATGGTGTTCTTATTCATATGTTACTCGGTAGACTAAAAGCCGGCGATATTCCAGCGCCAGTGCGTGATGCCTCTATTCGGAAGATGGTAGAACTTTATTTCCCACCCAATACCGTTATGATTACGGGTTATGGTTTTGATATGCTGTATGCGGGTCCACGGGAAGCGGTATTACATGCGATATTTCGGCAAAATGCCGGCTGTACTCACTTCATCATTGGTCGTGACCATGCCGGTGTAGGTGATTATTATGGTGCTTTCGATGCACAAACTATCTTTGATAAAGAAGTTCCTCCAGGTGCTTTGCAAATCGAAATTTTCGGTGCCGATCATACGGCTTATTCTAAAAAGCTCAATAAAGTCGTGATGATGCGTGATGTACCGGATCATACGAAAGATGATTTTGTTCTCCTCTCCGGCACCAAAGTGCGAGAAATGTTGTCGGCCGGCAAAAATTTACCCCCCGAATTTTCTCGTCCGGAAGTCGCAAAAATCTTGATGGGATACTATCAAAGTCAAGTTCAACAACAATAACTTAATGCCATTGTTTGAATAAGGTGCATCACCCGATGGGCCTTATTCAATCTAGCTTCACTCATCAAAAAGTTGCTTTGATCCGCCCTCAGTTAATAAATTTTGAATCAAGCGTCGCAAGGATGGTGAAAGCGGTTGACCGGTAAATAACTCGGCAAAGCACGGGTCAAACGGTAATAAAGTTGGGGAAATGGGCAAATGATATTGCATTAGTGCGGCATGGAGTGGTGGTAAAGTTTCTCCTTGATATTGATTAAACACGATTTTAGTTTTCGGTATGTAACCGGCAGCACGATGAGTTTGATGAATGAGAGAAGCTAATCTCGATATAGCCCAAATGTCAGGTAAAGCCGGACGAATTGGAATAAGTAACTCGTGGCTGATTTGTAAAATTTTTACGGTAATATCTGATAAGGTCGGCGCTGCATCAATGACACACCAATTAAACCGGGTTTGAAAACGTTTGATTTCTTGTTCCAGTTGGATGTTCGCTTGTACTTGGGAGCGAACCACAATGTTAAAAATTTCACCAAACTGTTGTCCCCAATCACTGGCTGTAGCTTGATAATCTGTATCTAGTAATAACACCCGTTGATTTTGTTGTGCGAGTGTGAGAGCAACACTGATAGCCAACGTTGTTTTACCAGTTCCACCTTTTTGATGTACACAAGCGATGACGTTCACGCACGAATTACCTAATGACTTTAGTTGAATAACCTTATTTTTGTTTCTCTTGAGATTCTCGTCTTTTCAAAAGATGAATATCTAAGCCAATTAATATTGGAGAAATTTCTCGGTTCTTCTTATTTTTTTTGATAAAGTCACCCAGATAGAGAGGTGTTAGTCACAGCGTTTCAATCCCCAGAGGGAATCTTAGTGCCAGATCTGAGGTCATTTACTACCGATTAAGAAATAACCGTTGCTAAGAAGAATTAAATAACTTTAACATAAGTTGACAATAAAAGAGGAAAAAAAGAACGGATGATGTTGAAGAATGTGCAAGAAGATCGGTATGGTGCTGTATTGGCAAACTCAACTCGGGTTTTGTCAACCTGATTTTAATGGATAGGGACAGACTTACCTGTCTGCCCCAACTATGTTGAAAATATACTGATAAAATAAATTAAAATCAATTAGTTATAATTTTTATTAGTTGTGAAAACTCGGTAGCAGAGTTTTGTTCAGCGGCTTGCTGGTACTTTTTCGCTGCCATGGCTTCTGCTTGAATGACTTCTATTTCAGTATTTTCTAATGCCGTTATCTCTGTTTCAGCAATAATTTGATTATTGGATCCACTTAGCAACTCAACTATATTGATAGAATACTATAAAAATTCCTAATAAAAGAAATAAGATAACTATAAATTTAATTTTATCTTGATAACGAGAAACCCACAACCTAAAGTATTGTTTAGCTGCTAAAAAATGACCTTGTTTTATCGCTTGTCTATACCAATAGGTCGCTTTAAAAAAATCCCGTTCAACCTCATCACCTTGTTCATATAACTTGGCCAAAGTATATTGAGCTTTTACGTAACCCTGCTGGGCCGATTGTTCAAGCCATTGTAAAGGTTGGGTAATTTCAGTTTCACCTTGAGTAGACATTTCCCATAATAAATATTGCGCTTGAACATCACCTTGTTCTGCAATTTGGAGATACAAATTGATTCGTGCTTGGCGAGCGGCTACGTGTCCTTGCATAGCGGCTTTAACAAACCAGTGTGCCGCTTGAGTAAAATCTTGTGAAACACCCACTCCTTGAATATACATCAGACCTAAATGGTATTGAGCTTCTGCATAACCTTTAAGTGCTGCTCGACGAAATAATCTAGCTGCCTGCTGCAAATCTTGAGAAACACCTCTTCCTTGAGCATACATCCAGGCTAAGGTGTATTGAGCTTCAGCATGACCTTGTTGAGCCGCTTGTTGAAACCATTGTACTGATTCCATTTCTGCTTTAGTTGGGGATGAAGAAGGTTTAGTCGAATTCTGCAACCAAGGCACTATTGGCAATGCTGTCGATAGATCAAGTAAATTATTTAACTTATTTTCATTAAGTGTTGTAGTCGTTTCCCCTTCTACTGTTGCCGCTGGTGTTTGGTTTAATGCGGTTAGTAATTCAATTAAATCATTCACTTCTTTTTCATTCGATTGAATATTAATTTTTGCTGTTACTGTGGTGATTTTTGTTAGCGTATTCTCTTTAGCCGAGAATAATTGTTCAAATAATTTCACTCTGAGTTGAGAATTGACGTAATCTTTCAAGCAACGAATCTGAGTCAGTTCTAAATTAAGTAGCGGCTCAAATTGCCTAGCGAGTGATATCAGTGGTGGTATTTGTGATAACGGCAGCGAGAGTAATTTTTCAACCAGTTGTGCCAGTAATTGTAACCGCGGATCTTCATGAGTTACGAGTAAGGCTAGAAGTAACGATTCTTTGGGTTTGACAAAATCCTCTCGGCAAAACAAAATAAACTCATCCCCAGCACGAACTAATTGCCATAGATCGGGATTAAGACTCAGAGCAACTAAACTGATATAAACAATCCAAGCAGAAAAACGATCGACGTAAACATCAAAGTCACTTGCTGTTCTGGAAGGGTGTTGATAATTCGGATGTCCAATCTCGCGACTTTTTTGCCCACCCAGTGCCGGAACAAACATAGCATCATAATCAACTAATTTAATATTGCCTCTAACAATTAAAACATTACCCTGTTGTAGATCGCCATGTGCCATTTGAGTCGCGTCTAACTGTTTAACCATTCGTACCCAACGGATAGCGAGTTGACGTAAGATCTTAGCATTATGCAAGTGTTTAAACATAAACTGATCTAACAATTCACCTTCCACCCAAGCCATTTTAAGAATAGGAAACCATTGACCATTGACCTTAATCCCTTTAGGAATAAAGTCAAATTGAACGGTATAGGGTAACTTAGCACTTTCTAAATGATGATGGATAACGGCATAACGAGATTGCTGATCACTTAATTCACGGGTAAAACAACGAACTGCCCAATCATGCTGTTGGCAATGCATTTGAAAAACGGTAGCAAAATTACCACTCCAAGGACGAGGTAATCCGAACGGGGTTAATTCCGGCTCACCTTGTTGTAATTCGGGATCTTGAAAGTTAAGATGTGGATTTTGAATAGCATTACTATAATCTAGCGCGGTTGGACAAATCATAACGAGTCATCACCAGAAACATTTTTGCTCATATTTATTTAAGACGTCAACAACTCAGAACCAAAATTGACATTGAAAACATTTGATAACTGATAACTGACTATTTAAGCAAGATGCGCATGAGAGTCACATCATCATTAGATAAGTGTTGCGCCGCGATTAATTTAATAATCCAATCTTTAAAATTAGATTGAATTAAGTGACGCAAAGTTTGCCAGGGTTGACTATGTTGTTCATAATTGTGTAAAAACCAGTAAGCCAGTGCGTCTGTCATCAGATAAAATTCATCTCCTCGTTGCCACTTTATGTTTATTTGGTAAATGTGATCAGCAAGGTGCTTATTATATAAAACGTTGCTCGATAATAAAGAAGGATTATTATTAAATTGTTGGGAATGGATCAAAGGAAAACAGTGAATAAGATTTTCTTGACGAACCTGAAATAGACAACTATCTCCAATAGCGAGTACTTTGCCTATGGGCGGTTGCTGGTACAAGGTTAATCCCACCAAAGCCGAAAATGCACCTTGCTGTAACTTTTCTTCAGCATACCACGGCAAAGGTTGAGCGGTTACTTGACTCAACCATTGTTGCTGTAATTTGGGCAAATGATAATTAAAATCATCGCCTTTTAGTTTATCTTCGCAGTAGGCTTTAACTAATAGCCGTGCCCATTGACCCGCAAATGAACTTTCAGTGGCTCCGTCCGCCACGGCGCATCTAAAAATGCTTAATTGTTGTTTAATAAATGAGTTAGGATAATAAGCATCTTCATAGTCAGATAGCGCATAACCTTGTTTAGGTAACCAAAAGGTTTCAGCAGTGATCTGCATGTTATTCTAAATTGCTTGGACGGGTACCAATATCCAAAAATTTAATGAGTGCGACCATATCCGCATTAAAAGTAAAGCCTCGGGTTGTTTCTGAAACCGGTATGTTGTATTCGTGAGCAGCAATCTTTCTCATATAATCCGGTAATAGACTCGACATTTGAAAAAGTTGTTTAGCGTACTTATCTAATAAATTCCTATCAGTATCCGGAAATTCAATGGGATTCGCTTGGTGCGAGGTAAAATTAATATTAAATAACAACACATTACCATCACTACTTGCTAAATGAGTCAGTTTTTTAGCAAAAATTCGCGGATCACCGTCGGTAGCGGCACCGTCTGTCATATTAATAACAATGGGTGGAAAGCAATCGGGATGTTCATCCAACCATTTAGAGAGAATCCTTTGTGCCAATACGATGGCTTCACACATCGGCGTTTGTCCATTAGCAATGGGATCAATCCAGACGGGAAATTTGACTATTTGTTCAGCTAAGCCACCCACACCATCGTCAACGAATTTAGTCCGTTTTTCAATTCGCAAAGGGTGATTTGCAATTTGACTAATCGGAACCAATCGCTTCCCGGTTAAATCCCCTTTAAAAGCAGAAGTAATTTGGGCACCATAACCGATAACACTCACACAATAATAATCTCGTATTCCTTCTGATTTAGCACACTTGATAATCAGATTTTGTAACCAACGATTAATGGCGTCAGCAACCCCTTCGGTTTTTTTCTGATTAACTTCGCTACCACCAAACGGTTTTCGCATTGAAGCCGATTGATCAATAAGAAATACAAAACACGACGGATTAGCACTACTGATAACAGCAGGCATAGTATTGTTCCTTTACTTTAAAAATAAACCGGATGATTAATAATTAGTATTGAACGAGCATGACCGTTTTAACACGACCTGGCATTTTAATGACATAGCTAAATCAGCATTAAAAATCATAACACTTTACGGGTTAAAACCCAAAAATCATTTAACAATACTTCTGCTCGTTTGTGGTCGGGTGCGTTACGGCTATAGTCAGTCTAACGCACCCGACCGCAAAGGCTCCAACGTATTGTAAAAGAGAAAAAATCTAAATTGACTAAAACTGGTATCAATTTTGCTAAAATAAATTATGACGGTTATTCAAACAATTCCTACCTAATTTGAATAGCGGCTAGGGGGCTTGAGTGCTGGTCACACTCAAGCATGCCCTTAATAACTTACTCCATCCTTTGACCTCTGTTATCAATTCACTTTTCTGGTCTTTATCGAAGCTAAATTGGTAGTAGCCTGGTTTTTCTGGTACCAATGCTAAAATTCATTTCGTCCGTTTCCATTAATGGAAAAGCACCTTCACATAACATAATGACCAAATCGAAGGGAGTCTCAAAATTAAAGTGTCGAGCATCGGCTTGGAGAAACTTGACTTGAACACCTTCACGTTGCGCTTTTTCTCTGGCTTTCTGGAGTTGCGATTCAGATAAATCAATCCCGACGACTTGATAACCGCGTTTAGCTAATTCAATAGAGTGTCTTCCAGTGCCGCAACCAATATCCAAAATCATTTTGGAGCGATCTGATTGAATTTCGGCTTCAATAAAATCAACTTCAGCAACCGTGCCTTGAGTAAAGGATTCTTTATCATAGGCATTGGCGTAATTGGTGAACAGTTCTTGATACCAGGGGTTCATTTATTGATCCTTAATGATTTTTAAAGAAAATTTCGCATACTGAGTAATTGAAGTAGAACGGAAGCTTTCTCCAACTTAATCCCCTCCACCGGCTAGTTAATTTTGGGATTCGATTTTGGTCGAACTCATGTTAAAACAGTGTTGTTCCAAATAGAGTTGTAATTGTTTGCCTAATACTTCGACCTGGGGTGTTATACAAAGTCTATCATGTATTTTTGCAGGAATTTCATAAACTTCTAGCTTGCCAGCGGCTACTTGTCGAGCTAATTCGAGTTCGGTCGCATTCTTAGTACACCATTCACTTAAATGAAACAATACCATATCGCCACGATAGGGAGGCATTGCATAGCTATTTAAGGTATGAATAAAAGAATTAACAAACCGGGTGTATTCTAACTGAGGTGATAAATTTTCTTTTACCGGCTTTAGGGAAGTTATTTTATTCGTTTTACTTAAAAAGAAATGGATTAAACGGTTCTGGTTAGAACGAAATTTCCTAATTATTTTTCGCCACAAATAAACCGGTCCACTTTCCAATAACTTAGACCAATGTTGGGAAAAAGACCAACGTGGATAATAAGGTATCGCTTGAATAAGTCCTAAAAATGCTATCGAGTGTCCTTGTTCCTGGAGTTGTCTTGCTAGCTCGATAGCCATTTTGGCTAGCCCACAAAAACCGAGAAAATAATAAGGGCCTTGTGGTTGAATGGATTGGATTTCTTGAATAAATCGCTTAGTCGCAATGTCTAAGGAAAATATTTGTTGATGTGATGATTGTAGACCAAGAATTTCTAAGCGGTAAATGGGTTGCTCAAGACCAAGTACTTGACTTAAATTACGCACATAATGGCCTGGGCAAAGAAAAAACAAAATTGGACGCGTTCCTAAAGGTTGAATAGCCTCTAAGATGGTCCAAGAACGAGACGATTGTTGTTCTTGTAATAGCCCAGCCTGTTGTGCAATAGTAGGCGCTTGAAATAAGCTGATTAAAGGGAGACGTTTACCGAATTGTTTTTCAATTTGATTGACCAAAGCAACGGCTAATAAGGAATGTCCACCCAGATTGAAAAAGTTATCATGCACACCAATAGAAGAGATACCGAGTATTTTTTCCCAAATTGACGTGAGTTGTTGTTCTAAATCACTCCGAGGGGCGACAAAGGTGGTTGATTCTGGTACGGGGATGGGGAGTTGGCGGTAATTCACTTTGCCGTTAGGTAACAAGGGAATGGCATTTAATATCATGATAGCAGAAGGTACCATATAATCCGGTAGTTTTTCTTTTAAGAATTGACGAAATTCATGACCGGTTGGAATAACTAATTCTTGAGCCGGTGGGACGATATAAGCGACCAGTTGTTTTAACCCGGGTTGATCTTCACGAATCATTGCCGTACTTTCTTGGACTGCGGGATGTTGTTGTAAAATCGCTTCAATCTCACTCAATTCAATACGATAACCTCTCAATTTTACTTGAGAATCTTTTCTGCCATTAAATTCAATACTACCATCCCCTCTTAACCGACCTAAATCACCGGTGCGATAGTAACGACGCTGGTTCTGGTCAAACTGAAAGGCGGCTTGAGTCAAGCTAGGTTGTTGCCAATAGCCCAGTGCAATATAGTCGCTTTTGATAGCCATTTCACCATAAAGTTCAGTTTCTTCACCCTTCTCATTGAGCAAAGTAATCTCGGTTTCTTCTACGGGATAACCGACCGGAACCGTTGGTTGCGGATTGGAACTTTGTTTATTGAGAAAATATTGTAAAGTAACAGTCGATTCACTTGGGCCTAATCCATTGATAAATAAACAATGATTGGAGAAATATTGTTGGTAAGCGGCAAAATCGGCTTGGTAAACTTCTTCTCCACCCATGACAATTAAGCGCAACTTAGGAAACCGATCGTTGGCGGTTAAAGTACTAATAAAATGCCGATAAACCGTTGGCGTTGAATGATAAATTGTTATACCTTGTTCTTGAATTAAATTTTTGAGTGAATATGCTTGATAATCCTCTTTTAAATTAATAGGACAAAGTGTGGCACCATTCAGTAAAGCCGCAAAAATGTCCATAACAGCAGCATCAAAACTATAAGATGATAACAAACTCAATTGATCATTCGCATTGATATGTAAATTATTGGTATAGTTTCTAATAAAATGTAATACGTTGCGATGATTTTGGATAACCCCTTTGGGTTGCCCAGTCGTTCCGGAAGTATATAAAAGATAAGCCAAGGTATCAGGAGAAATGACCGTCGGCAGTTTAGCGCCTGAGTTGGCTTTAAGGTCATCAATATTAATCAGTTTTCTGGTGGCTGAAATTAAATTTTGCGCTAAAGTGAGATGTGGATTATGCGTTAGTAAAATCTGAGCTTGTGAATCTTGTAAAATGTAAACCAATCTTTGAAAGGGTAAATCCGGCGTTAACGGAACATAAGTTAAACCCGCTGTCAATACACCCATTATCGCTACAATCATAGCAGCATCATGCTCAAACAATAAGCCAACGTTAGGTTGTTCTCCATTGACCACTGCTAATAGTGCTTGTGCAACTTGATTCGCTTGTGCGTGTAATTGCGTATAGGTCAATTGAGTATGTGGGGTTTTAACAGCAATATGCTGAGGATATTTTTTAACTTGTTGAGCAAATCGTGCCGGAATCGATTGTTCAATTTCAGCTTGAGTAAATTCGGTAAAGGGATTTATTGGGCGAATTAGCTTAGGTGGGTGTACTAACCGGTTTCGTTCCGCCTCAGTCAAAATTCGCAAGCGAGACAAGGATTTTTCCGGATGAGCCACAATATCAGTTAATAAAGTTTGCAGATGTTCTTCTAAACGTTGAATCGTACTCGCATTGAACAAATCGACATTGTATTCAAACCAACCCTCTAAATGATCTGCTTTTTCGTATAATTCTAAAGTTAAATCAAACTTAGAAGTACCGGTGTTGATAGCAATAGGCGTTGTGATTAGTCCAGCTAATTCTAAATTGGGAAAATCGAAATTTTGCAATAAGAAAAAGGTTTGGAATAAAGGATTATGACTGAGATCGCGATCCGGATGAATTTTATCAACTAAGATTTGAAAAGATAAGTCTTGATGTTGGTAAGCCGCTAAGGCAACATCACGAACTTGGTGCAAAAATGTAGTAAAAGCAGTTGGTCCGGCGGGTTGCGTCCGTAAAATTAAAGTATTGATAAACAGTCCCAACACTTGTTCCCATTCCAGTCGTTGTCGATTAGCAATGGCAGTACCGACTAATAAATCTGTTTGTCCGGTATAACGGTACAATAAAATTTTAAAAGCCGCTAATAAAGTCATAAACAAAGTCACACCCTGTTGATGACTTAATTGGCGCAAAGCCAGGGTGAGTGGTGACGCAATCACTATCACTTGCCGGGCACCGTGGTAAGTTTGTACCGGTGGACGGGAATAATCAGTCGGTAATTCGAGTACCGGTAAAGGAGCCGCTAATTGCGTTTGCCAATAAGTTAGTTGGGTATCTGCTAATGGACTAGCTAACCATTGGGTCTGCCAGCGACAAAAATCAACATATTGATAAGAGGAATCCTTGGGTATAATTTGGTTTTCTAAGCCGGTTGTATATAATTCGCTTAATTCTTTTATAAATAAGCCAACTGACCAACCATCGGTGATTAAATGATGGAAAAGAAGTAGTAAAATTTGTTCTTGTTTCCCGATTAACCAGAGGGTGACTCTCAATAAATGTTCTTTGGTTAAATCAAAAGGTTGACGAATTTCTTCTGCTAACCATTGCTTTATTTCATCAGCCGCTGAGGTTTGGCGTTCTTTGACGATAACGGTAACTGGACGAGGTGGTGCAATTCGTTGAGTGGGAACGTTATTGTCATCTAACTCAAAAGTGGTTCTTAAGATGGTATGACGACATACCATTTCGCTTAAAGCTCGCTCTAAAGCAGATAAATCTAACGTGCCGCTCAGTTTAAAAGCGAAGGGAATATGATAAGTTGGGGTTTGCGGATGAAGCTGTTCAAATAACCAAAAACTTTGTTGACTAATCGATAAAGTGTGAGTACTGGCTTTGCCTTCACTCGCTTGCACCACCGGGATTTCTAGCGAAGAAATCTGGAGGAGCATGTCTATTTGTTTGGCTAAATCGGCTATGGTTGGGTTATCAAATAAATAAGCCAGCGGTAAATTAACTTGAAAAGTTTCGCGGATTCTTGAAATAACTTGAGTGGCTAATAGTGAATGTCCACCTAATTCAAAAAAATTACTCTGAATACTGATGAATTCTCGCTTTAACACTTGAGACCAAATCGTTGTCAGGGAAGTTTCTGTCGCGCTACGAGGTGCAACCTCATTGTCGGGGTGATCGCTTTGGGAAAAATCGGGGGTGGGTAAAGCTTGACGATCGATTTTACCATTAGGCGTTAACGGCAGTTTTTCTAACTGAATAAAAGCCGCTGGTATCATGTAGTCAGGCAATTGTGTTTGCAGAAAGTGATAGAGTTCACTGGGCGTTGGTGGCTGAGCACAAGTGATATAAGCAACCAAGCGTTTGTCATCGGGCTGAACTTCATTAATAATAACGACCGCCTGTTGCACGTTGGGATGGCGAGCTAATACCGTTTCAATTTCACCCAGTTCAATGCGAAAGCCACGCAGTTTGACTTGATTGTCAAGGCGTCCTAAAAATTCAATGTTACCATCGGGTAAGTAGCGGACTAAATCTCCGGTTTTGTACACACGGCTCTCACCGAGGTCACCCAAAGAAACCGTGATAAACCGATCCTGGGTCAAGTCAAGTTGATTTAAATAACCTTGAGCCAAACCATCACCACCAATATACAATTCTCCGGCTGAACCGATAGGTAGCGGTTGTAATTGATCATCAAGTATATAACATTGGGTATTAGAGATAGGACGACCAATGGGAACTGTCGTGGCGTTTTCCGGTACTTCCTTGACTAAATACCAGGTTGCAAATGTAGTGGTTTCTGTTGGTCCATAAACATGTAAGAGTTGTTGCGGTGGCGCTTGCTTAAGTACTTTGCTAACCCAAATTGGATTAACGGCCTCTCCTCCAAACAACAGGCAACGCAACGAAGCAAAAGCAGACGGTACTGCTTGAGCTAATTGATTGAATAAGGCGGTTGTCAAAAATAATAAACTAATCCCTTGTTCACGGAGTTGAGTGACAAAATCTTGGGGAGAAAGGACGATATTTTTAGTAAGAATAACCAGTTTAGCACCATGAAGTAGTGCTCCCCAAATCTCAAAAGTGGCGGCATCAAAGGAACAATTTGAAACCTGCGCCATCACATCAGTCGCGCTAATGTCGATATAGTTGGTATTGTTAACTAACCGATTGATCGCTTGGTGAGGAATGGCAACTCCCTTGGGTTTCCCAGTAGAACCCGAAGTGTAAATAACATAAGCTAAATCTTCCGGATTACTGTTATTAATAGGATTTTCTTGATTTTGTTGTGCAATCGTTTCCCAATCGGTATCTAACTTCACGAGGGGTATTGAAAGTGTTGATAATCGAGTGACTAATTTTTCCTGAGTCAACAAAACCGCTACCTGTGAATCGGCTAACATGATGGTCAAGCGTTCTTTAGGATAGTCTGGATCTAAAGGGACATAAACACCGCCGGCTTTAAGAATCGCTAATAATCCGATTATCATGTTGAGGGATCGCTCTAAGCAAATTCCAACTAACGTTGCTGGTTTAACCCCTAATATTCTCAAATAGTGGGCTAATTGATTCGCCTGAGTATTTAACTCTCGATAACTGAGTTTGTTATTATCAAATACGACCGCTATGTTATCTGGTGTTTGTTCTACTTGTATTTCAAACAAGCGATGAATGCACTTATCTTTGGGATAATCTGTCTTAGTATCATTCCATGCGACTAAAATTTTATGCCAATCTGAGGTGGATAATTTAACACTAGATTTGGGTGAAATGGAGGTCATAACGTCGTTTCTCTCAGATTTGGGGGAGCAAAAAAGCGATTATGAATTAGCTTTAATACCTTGCATTACCAATTTGCTGTGGATTGAGGTTAATAATGTTAACAGTATCAGGTGAATTCAAGGTAAAAAAAACATCGGTTGATATCGTATCTACCCATGAATTGGTAATCTGGCGAGGTTATAGCCTAGAATTACCTTTCTATTTACAATCATGAATTTAACAGATTTTTTTGGTGATGTCGATGATTCTTATCCGCTATTTTTTAGGCAGGAATTAAGTTATTTATTAATATTCACTTCACCAATTGGAGTAGAGTGCGCGAGGCGATAGTCTTAACTCACCATTTATTTAAAATCAATAAGTTATAAACAATGGCGCCGCATAGAATAGTAACGGCTTATTTTAAATAATATTATTTAGTAAATTCAAGTGCTTATTTGAAATTTCAACCCCAACAACCTTCTCCTTACCTCATCTTTAACCAAGAATTTTATTGCCAATCTTTTAAACTTACGGCGGGATCACCAAATAGAGTAAACGTTTTTATTACATCTGCTGAGGTACCTTTGCCATAAGCAGCAATTTTGGCTTGAGTAGTGAGTGCACCCAATCTTTTAACACCTTGTTCAAACAAGATGGAAAAAGCTTCTTGAGCTAGAATGGCATCCTCCCATAAATAACTGAGATTACTTGGCGCAAAACTACCAATAGCACCCCCTTTAGCTAAAACAAATTCTTCAGCCAACGCGTATTTATCACCGACAAAATAACCATTAATACAGGTGAGCATAAAAGCAAAAAACAGTTGTTCTTCATTGGTGACCTGTTGCAGATCTTCTGGCTTAAACAATCCCTTAGAACCACTCCATTGGTTAACAACACCGTGTCCGATATAACTACTAATCATAATCCCTTGATTCATGCTAGCAATAATATCTTGAGTGGCACGGTCAATTTTGTCGTCCTTAGTCATTCCCTCTTCAGTAAGCGCCAGATAAGATTGTAAATAAACTTTATCAGTACTAAAACCAACGGGTAAATGATTAACTAATTCCTCACTGGAATCTTCAAAGTCTTGCTCACTATCTGTTGCCAGTAAAATTTTGCGCGGACTAGGTTGGTTAGATTTTTCAAAGCGGACAATTTTATTAATTAATTCAGCTACTTTTTCGGGCGTATTGCCAGGAATTCTTCCAATAAACATATCGGGTAGGTTATCGTCACCGTCGATGCTGACATACCAACTATCATCGGGGGTTAAACCATCCCAGGAAGGAGAAAGATAAGTAGGTACTTGACTTACCTTGTTAGCCGACTTTCCTTGAATTTTTTTATAATTAAGAGAGGCATCTCCGACTAAAAAGACTTCCGTTGGTGCCGGTGCACGCCAATTTTCATAAGCATAGGTTAAAAATTGTTTAATGGCTTTCGGTTCTGCTAAACCCGCATTAAATTCATTATAAATTTGTTCCATACTCACGGCTTTAACGCGTAACCCTTGTTGGCGGCGCAATTGAACCAGCGGTTCTACTGCCGGTAAAAATTTGCTCGTTGTAATCAGAATGTAATCTGCCGCATTTTTAATATTCTTTAACTGGTGGGTTTGCCAAGGGATAATCCGATTCGGTGATTGAATTTGGCTCAGCGTTGAAATAAAGTAGGTTTTATCTGCGGTTGCCGAGGTAGTAAAGCGCACTTGATAGGTTGATTCGGATTCTGTTACCGAAAAATCAGTTAATTCTACCACTTCATTAGGATTGGTAATGTCATAGATGACTAATTCCGGTTGAGTCAGCTTGTCAATCATAATCTGCCGACTGCTCGCTGCACCAGGAATGGTGAAAGTCAGCTTATCTTCTTTCACTTCGAGATTTTGCCAAGAGTTGATTTCTATCCAATTGGGATAAACCACATCGACTATCGCCCCGGTATCGCCTGGCATTTCGATGTTCAGTTGATTTTGGCCAATTTTGAGTAATTCTGAGGAAAATGACATGGGTTGTATGAATTCCACATCCCCATCCCAATGTTCATCACCAATCAAGGTATCATTTAACTTAATTAAAGTGTGATGATCAGGGTGAGGTGTCGCGGTAGAACGACCACGAAAACCAACCCGAATAGTCGCTTCGGTTGGTGTTGGCGAAACTGAAGTCAGTTCAAAAGTAAAGCTTCCCGTTTCTGAAGCATTTAATCTTTGCCAAAACCAATAATCTTGTTCTGGTGCGCCCGGTGTGCCTAACCAGGATTGTTTATCTTCTTCAAGATGAAGATGGTTATAAAAAGTATTAATGAGGTTATTTTCACTCTCTGGAGTGAGATGACTATCGAGTGGAACCACTCTTTTGCCCGGTATTCTACTTTGCCAAGACAACCAATAGACATTAGTGTCAGTAAAGATATTATTACTAACCCCTTGCCCATAAAATTCAATATAATCACCCGGTTCAAATTGGTCGGGTTGTTGTGAATTCACCTGGATAGCGATTTCTTGGTCTTGATGAAATAATTGCAACCGCGTAGGATTGATAAATTGAACAGGTAATCCCACTTCGGCTAATTGTTCGTAAGATAATCGGTAAATACCGTCTTGGGTTATTTCAATCCGTAAAGTATTATCCGCTTTAATGAGTCGCTGGGTCGGTTGGGTTTCAGTTTCTGCAACCGGGGTTGTTTCTGCTTGACTTCTTGAGCCACGTTTGCTCGAAGATAAAGCGGGCGGTTGGTAATTAATCAAGACATTTTGAAGTAAGGCGGCATAACTGTCGGCAACCGATTGATTTCTCTCCCTGGTTCTCTTATCTACTGGCGACAAAACCGCTTCAAACTGAACTTGTAGTGATAATTTTTTAAGATAACGTAACTCTTGAGTTACCGGATTCCATTGAAAGGGGAAAATACTTATCCGACTTACCGGTACTCCTCGTAAAACTTGGCGAGTTCCTATTTCCAACTCCGTTGTTGGCCAAAAATGATTGCTTTGATAAGCTATTTTATTCTTGGTCAATGAATAAGTCACTTCTCCTCGCGTAGAGACAAGGGGGGTTGGTGTGGGACATAATTCTGTTGCAGAAATGGTTTCATATTCTGCTGCCAAAATATGAGCAGAGATTTCTCCGGTATTAGGAATTTGTATCAATGTACCCACCATGGGAATTTCAGGATAACCCGGAGTGGAGGTGGTTGCCCAGTTGGCTATATCAATTTGTTGACAACCGGATTCAACCTGAGTTTGGAGACTAAAATCGGGTAAAATAAGCTGTAAAACCAGTTCACTCTCATGACTCGAAAGCAACTGGATAGCTGAATTGGCCTTGACTGTTGGAGTCAAACTGACAATAACACTGAAAATAAAGATTGGAAAAATTCGGTGGTTCATAGTAACATTTCCATTTTACCCAAAACCAAATAAAAAAAAAGAAACTCTCCCTGACCTACCTTCAAGGGAGAGAGTAGCCACTGGTTCTCTTATTCCTACCCAAAGAGAATAGTGGAGAAGAAGGTAAGAAGGGGCCTTCTTCAGTTTTATTATTATTTTTTTCTCTTTGCACGGGGCTTGGTCAGCGTCTTAATTTGGTCAGGATCAAGTGGTCCAGTGCCAAGATACTGAAATTCACCCTCATTACTACTGTCATCGGTCCAATTGCCGCTCAGTGTGGTCGTATTGAGGGTGATAGCATTTTCAAATACATTGATATTTCCTTGATTTTGAGTAAATTCAAGGCGGTAAATTTGATTATTTTCATCGAATAAAGCGGAGCCGCTTACCGGATAACGGTCTTTCTCTCCAATATCTTCACCGATCAAAGAATAATATTTACCATTAATATCATTAACTTCAAAACATAAAATCTGATTCACTGGCGATTGTAGCCAACAATGTATACCTAAACTCTTAGCTGAAGTAACCGTAGGTAAACTAATGAACACTAAAAAATATAGATACAATATTATTTTAATCCTCATCTGCAAACCTCTTTAAACGAATTGACTCTCAGTGATTGAATTATTAAGTAATATTGAAATTTTATCCACTTAATGTTAGTTCACTAGCAATGAAAAATGATAAATTCTAAGACTTTTCATATTAAACTTAATCTTAAAACTATTTTACAAAGAGATTATAGCATAAATTTATTTATTGGTCATTAACATCATTTTACTTTTTTATTTTTTTCTTATCTCAACAATGAATGGGAGAGGGTGATAGTCATTTTAGGGTAACCAGGATTGCAACTATTTATTATTAACTCGTGTTTTAAGTCACTAAGCACAATCAATTGGGTATTTAATGGGTTAAAAATCTCCCCGAGTTTTTTCAAAGGGGGAAACCCATATGAAAATGCCGATTTCATTCGTTTTGCTAAGGTGCTTAACCTCAGTAACAATGTCGCATTCTCCAAGAGAGTATTCACTATTTACCTTGAGGAAAACAACCCGCGAAATGGCCACGCAACTTAAAATCATTCAAGACGATATTACTAAATTAGCAGTCGATGCTATCGTTAATGCCGCTAATCCATCTTTACTCGGTGGCGGTGGTGTTGATGGTGCGATTCATCGCGCTGCCGGGCCAAAACTATTAGCGGAATGTCGCACCTTAGGTGGATGTCTAACCGGGCAAGCAAAAATAACTCAAGGTTATCAATTACCCGCTCAATATGTCATTCATACGGTCGGTCCGGTGTGGCAAGGTGGACATCATCATGAACCTCAATTACTAGCGGCGTGTTATACTTACAGTTTAGAACTCGCTTTAACGCATCAAGTAAAAACCATCGCATTTCCGGCTATTAGTTGTGGCGCTTATGGTTATCCAATTATACTAGCTACTCAAATTGCTGTCCAAACGATTAAGCTTTGGACTAAAACTTATCATGGTATTGATATTATTTATTTAGTCGCATTTAGTCAAGATATTAACGCAGCTTACCAATTAGCATTATCTGCAGTTGAATGAACCAACGTGGTTTCACTTTGCTAGAGGCGATTGTCGCTTTAGTACTCCTTGCCAGTACCGGAATAGCGTTATTAAGTTGGATCAACACCAATCTAACAAGCTTACAACGGGTACAACAAGCCCAACAACGCCAACAAGCTATTCAAAATGCCCTCGTGTTTATGGAAACAATTAACCCGCTAGAAAAACCTCAAGGCAAAGAAACAATTGGGATTTATCAAATTGATTGGAACGCAACTGCCATAGAATTACCGAAGGATGGGGTGACTAGTATTGGTGGCATCAGTCTTTTTCAAGTCGGACTATACGAAACCGAAGTCAAAGTCACGGTAAAAAAGGATTTACTCGCTCAATTTACTTTACGTCAAGCTGGCTATAAACAAGTACGTCAATTTAAAGATGATTTTCAGTGAGATGCAGCCATTCAAACCCACTCCATCTCCAAACTATTTTTTCCACGGGTTCACTTTATTGGAAATGTTAGTGGTATTAGTTTTGATGGGCCTAATTAGTATGTTGTTATTGGAAAGTTTTACTTATATCCTACACCTCCGTTCCCGCTTTTTAGAGCAACTCGACGATTCTCAAAGAGGGATTCTCCAAGAATATTGGTTCCGAAGTACGCTAGCTGGGATTGTGACTGATTATGAAGATGGTAAGTCTATTTTTCAAGGTCAACCACGAGAATTGAGTGGCTTAACCTTGGCGGCGTTAGACATGCAAGTCGGTGTACCAACCTCTTTTGCTTGGCAATTACAATATACGGATGGTATAACCACCTTACGTTATCAAAACAGTCAAGGCGATTATTGGGAAGTGGCCAAATGGTCCGGAGATAGCGGTGAATTTCAGTATATGAGCATGGAAGGTGAATGGCATAAGCAATGGCCGCCACAATTTGGCTTAAAAGCATTACAAATTCCTAAAATGATTCTGTTTCAAGGACAACGACGCCAAATGCCAATTAACTGGCTGGTAAAACTCTCCGATGCGAATTATACTCGATATGATTATCGCTTATACGAGGATTAAGCCGTTATCAGTTAACCGGGTTGATTAATGGTCATGCAACAATCTCAAACTGGCTTTGTTTTGGTTATGACCTTATGGGTATTAGTGATTTTGACCCTGGCAGCGAGTTCGTTTGCGGTGTGGACCCAACGAACCATCGAACGGGTTCAAACGCGGCAAACTGATCTGCAAGGTGAGATCGATATGTATAATACTCAAGCAACGCTGATTTATCTGTTAACAACTCAACGGTTTACCATTGCTGGGGTGACGATTTCTAAAGCGGTAGCGCAAGAAAAACCACCCGTCAGCCTTGAAAACCTAGCAGATGATAGCAAAACCTTAGAGGAAATCATGGATGAATTTGTAGCGATGCAAAAACAACAAAAACAGCAACAAAATAATCCAGCCATTTTTGGGGATGAAGACAATGACACGATTTTATCGGATGGCACTGAAATCGCTTTAGATGATCAACCTTATTTTGGTTATGGTAAAGCTTATTTTGCTTTACAAGACGAAGGGGGGTTACTTAATCTCCAACTGGAAACTGAAACAGTTCTTACTCGTCTATTAAGTTTATTTGGCATTGAGAATGAGTTACAGGCACCCTTAATAGCCAAGTTTAACGATTATATTGATTCGGATGATTTGCATCGATTGAATGGCGCAGAAGCTTATCACTATGAAGAACGTCATTTACCACCACCGCGTAATCATTTTTTGCTTCATCCGCTGGAAATCTATCGCGTGCTTGACTGGAGTGACCAAAAAAACTTGTGGAAAAATGACCAATTAGGTCAAATAACCACCGTTACCGTCGCCGCACACCCGAATTTTAACACCGCGCCATCGTTGGTATTACAAGCAGCTTATAACCTCAATGAATTAGCAGCAGAACGCCTCATTAAAATCCGTCAAAGTTTACCTTTTTATACGCTTACTACGGTCACTCAGATTGCGGGTATGCCTCCGGAAGTGGATCCCTTTGAAACTAATTTTTTTCCCGCTCAAGCGCTGCGGTTAACGCTGTGGTATGAAGGTGCTCGGTACATGCGGCAAGCGTATATCCGTTTAACCCATACTTTTGATGGCAATAAACCGTGGCAAGTTGATGCTAATTTACAATTAACTTTATTACCCTATTATATTCAAACTTCTCCTGCCCATGCGCCCACAATTCTTTTCGACTCAACGCTATCTGCAAAGACGTTATGATGTTATTATTCCCCCAGAACGAGCCAGAGGTCGTCGTGAATGGGTCATCTCGCGGGGATTATGTCATTATCGATGTTTTACCTTAAAGGATATTCCGGTTAACCGCCGCGAACCGGTTTTACAACTGCAAATTCAACAATGGAGTCCTTTTCCTGAGTATGGTAGTTATATCGTTTGGCGAGGTGAACAAGCTCAAGTTTGGATTTGGGATCAAGTTATTCAACAAAATAAATGGTTAGAAACGGGACTTAAAAAAGCGACCCTGTTACCAGAAACGGTATTGCAAATTCGCCCCACGACTGAAACGACTCAGTTGCTTCAATGTATCGAAGGTTATGAAGGACAAATTTGGCAACAAGGGGTGTTAGTGGGTAGTCGATGGTGGTCAAGTAAACCAAGCCCAGCAGAATGGTCACTATTTCAACGGGCACATGGTCTCGCTGCTCATTCTCAATTATCGATGATATTAGTTGCAGCGCCTTTATTAAATCGCCCTTGGGGTCGTGCGCCCCATCGCTTGAATAAATTCAGTTTTCTCTATAAAGAATCCACTTGGATTACTTCCAGTGTAGCGATAATGACCGTCATCTTGACTTGGCAAAGTATCAGTATTGTAAAATGGCAACATTCAGTTAACCAAATTCAACAACAAATTGAAACACTCAATGAGCAAGTTACCCCGATTTTAACGGCACGAACTCAAGCTCTTGCTAACAGACAACGCTTTGAACAATTACTTGCCCTGAGTACCGCTCAGCCTTTACAACTCGAATTAATGGCTAAAGTGGCGGAAAAATTACCTAAGAATAAAGTACATTTCATCAATTGGTCCTATCAATTGAAAGAACTACGGTTTACTATTGAGGCAGATGAACAAATCGACCCCACTCAATATATTAAAACTTTTCAATCACTCCCTTTTTTGACCGAAGTGAAAGTAGATACCTTTACTGATCCGAAAAAATTGATTCTTAAAATGCGGGTAGAACCCAGTCAGCTATAATCTTTGATGGGATGCTGCAATTGAACAATTCATTTTCAAAAGAATTTCAGCAAAATTTGCGGTTACGGATCGGTAGTGGCTTAATTGTCATTATTCTCGTTACTTATGCAATTCTCGAATTGAATGATTACCACCACCGCTTCCAACAAGATTACCATAATGCAGTAGCTCAACTCTCACAGTTACAAACCGTTGCTACTCAAAAACAATGGCCCGATCGAGCTGCTGAAACACAACAATTACTGACGCAACTAGAAGCACGACTCTGGCAAGCCAACACCAAAGGTTTAGCTCAAGCCACTTTCCAAAAATGGTTTAATGATCAAGTGAATTTAACTAAAATCAATAATGCTCGTTTAACAGTCGATCCGGCGATTGAGGTTGAACATTATTCTTATTTATGGCAAGTAACAGCGCAGCTAGAAGGTCAATTTGAATCTAACAAAGTCAACAACTTACTTTTAGCTATTGCTCAAAATATCCAAATGACAGTTACTGAACGATTTGATATTTTTCCATCCGCTTCCAACCCTAAATTTACTTTGATTATTACCGCTTATTTTCAAAAAGTTTAGCACTCAACGGGTATCGATGTGAGCCGCTATCGCGGCAAGGGGTTGTAACCCCTTGTTACATTAGAATTATTACCTATTTAGTTTTACTTAAATTACAACTGTAGCTGCTTAAATTAAATATTCCTGGGTTAGGAAATATAAATTGTTGTAAGGTGATATGGCAGTTAGCTAATTTATCTACCGGTGTCCCTTGATAATCAGGAATCAAGTGAGCCGGCAAATAGATACTGGGAATTTCCAAAATGCCATTTTCCGGTGTAAATTTAGCTTGGTTGGCACTCGGTTGAATAATCCAGTCAAGGAAAGAAACTTGATTGACTTGAATATTGGTAAACCCCAAAGGCATGTTCAACACCGCAGAATATAAGGCTGTCAATGGCAGAGGTTGTCCATCAACATCGGTATAAAGTGGTTTGCCATCAATATCGGTATAGAGAGGAACTTGTAAACAAGGAATAGTTGCTTGTTTGGTTTCATTAGAATAGGTTGCTAGGCAAGGTGAGGTTAATACCACTCCACAGGTCGCTTCCACACCGACTTGTAAAAAAGTATCATACGCATCAAACACATTATAACCTAGATTTTCAGTAGCTAATTCAACCCCACAAGCAGCATCATTAAAATTAGCATTGGCTGACCAGTAATGACGGTTAGCTTCCACCATAACTTCAAAAGCTTTTTTAGTATCCCAACCGGTTTTATGGGCTAAAATACAAAATGCTTTGTTAAATACACCACTACTATGATGAACATCCATTCCCGGTTGATATTTATCAGCATGATCAATAGAGTAACCATCTAAACTCGGATCACACATATATCGAGCTGGGTTACCTTTTAAAGGCCCATCTTCCTTAGTAATATAAGCACCAATATTCCAATCATTATTACCCAATACGTAGAATTCAGCCGTTTCTCCCGCCATATCAGAAAAGGCTTCGTTAATTCCGCCCGATTGATCGGTGTAAATCAGTTTGGAATTACGTTCGGTAAAACCATGGGAAATTTCATGAGCGACAATGTCCAAGCTAACCAACGGATGAAAATAGTAATCACCATCACCAAAATAGACTTGAGTTCCACTCCAAAACGCATTGTCATAGTAATACCAATACAATACATTCATTTGGAGCTTAAAAGGAAGCACATTAATGCCATACCAGTTTCTATATAAATCAAAAGTCTTTTGACCAAAGTAGTGAACATCATTCAATGGTGAAAACGCACCATTAATCTGCTCTTTGGTATTATTGGGACAAGTATAGGCAAAAGCGGAACTATAAGGATAGATAACGGTTTTAACATCAGCGGTTTCTAATCGACAAGTCTTCTTATCATTACTCACAGTAACCTCTAAAAAATCATAATTGGGTGTGGTGCCATAATAGTAAGGCGCATTGGGCATTCTAATATTGCCACCTGGACCAGTCCCAATCTTATCATGATTAAGTCCATCCCACTGTTTGAGTAAAGTACCATCCAAGGCATCTATTATCAGATGTGGTTGGGCGAAATGACCTTCTAAATCATTTTTGGCAAAAAAATTCACATAGTAAGCTAATTTGGCTTGTTGACTGGTTTCATCAATATAAATAATCACTTCAATTTTTTCATTGTCAAACAGCCAGTCGCTTGAATTATCTTGTTCTTTTAGAAAGATGGATTGAGCTTGATTATGGGCTGCTAATTTACTCAATTTAGGGATAGTTGTCTTGATTTCTGAGTCCAGCCCTTCGACAACAACGCCATTGACCCGCTTTAATACATCATCTTGTTCGTGAGTCGCAATTCGATAACCAAACACCGGAATACCCATATAAGTTTGTTGAAATCGCTTATGGAGGGTACCCATTTTATCGGTTTGATTACTTTCTAAACGCCAACCATCTTTGGAAAAAAAGAAGGGAACATTCACTAACGGATTCATGATCGTCGAAGACCACGTATTGTTATCACCGTCAGGTTGGATACTTTTAAGGTTAGCTGCTGTTACCGAAACAGTAAAGCATAAACAATACCCACCTATTAACAATATGATATTATTCAAAAAAATATGTTTGTTCATAACCTTTATGGCAATTCATTTTCCCTTTGGTGTTGGTAAAATTTGCCATCCTCCGCGATAATGGAATAGTCACTGATTTGATGGTATGTTATTGTCTGGGTTGAGGAAGTCATTGTTCTTGCGCACTTATTCACTGACTCATATCCAGGCAATTTCCTACCGCTAAATTGTAAAAGTATAGATAAATAATTTAGTCTAAATAAATTTAGTATCAACTTTAAATTATAGTTATTTTGTTTAACTTTATAAAGAGTAAACTCATTTAAAAATTAAATTAAAAAATTTAACTATAAATTAATTTTATTCGCTAGAATAGATTGTTACAGTAAACTCAGTTACCTAGTTAATTGGTTTAACGTGAATTAGACGGAAAATATTATTTAAAATAGTCTGTTGCAATTACACTGGCTTCATCATTGCCGCGACAGCAGAAATGAGGCGACTTGGGTTTCGTCAAACTGACCTGATTTAGTAAACTTGTCAATAAGTTACCCAAATGGTAGAAAAATTTTATAAGTTAAGATACTAATCTGTTTCGATTTTTTATTCACAAAAGCCTAGTCATAGTAAATTAGCAATATGAAATCAAAAGTTTTTCCTTACCCAGTCAAACGGATAGGCATTATCGGTGGTGGACAACTAGGTAAAATGACGGCACAAGCTGCTAAACAAATGGGTTTTTATGTAACTGTCTTGGACCCGACTCCGCATTGCCCGGCGGCACATCTGGCTGATGCTCAGATTGTCGGTGAACTGTACGACGCCACTACCCTCACTGCATTAGCGCAGGTCAGTGAAGTATTAACTTATGATGTTGAGCACATTGATGTTCAAACCTTAAAAAAGTTAGCTCAAGCGGGTCATGTCATTTCCCCTTCGCCAGAATTACTCGAAATAATTCAAGATAAATTTTTACAAAAACAACAACTCCGTAAATATGGTATACCGGTTCCGCAATTTGCGGCATTTGAACAAGTAACCCCCGAGCATCTGGCTCAATTTGGGTTCCCAGTCGTGCAAAAAGCCCGTTTTGGGGGTTATGATGGTAAAGGGGTTGTCGTCCTGAAAAATCAAGCTGATTTAGAGCAGATTTTACCGGGACCCTCGATTTTGGAACAATTTATTCCGATTGAAAAGGAATTAGCCATTATTATCGCCCGCACTGCCACCGGCGAAACGGCTTGTTATCCTATCGTAGAAATGCGTTTTGATGATAATGCGAATATTTGTCAAGCGGTTATCGCCCCAGCGCCTATTGATAATGCTATTGCTGAACAAGCACGCCAAGTGGCATTGCAGGCGATTGAATCGTTGCAAGGGGTAGGTATATTTGGCGTAGAAATGTTTCTCACTGCAACGGGGCAAATTTTAGTGAATGAAATTGCCCCGCGTCCCCATAATTCAGGACACTACACCATCGAAGCGTGTATGACTTCTCAATTTGAACAATTGATTCGGGTTATCAGTGGGTTGCCACTCGGTATGACGACTTTATTACGACCGGTGGTGATGTTCAATTTATTAGGTGAAAAAGGTTATCATGGCGCACCCATTATTGAAGGGTTGGCGGATGCTTTAGCAATCCCGGGTCTATCTTTTCATTTCTACGATAAAAAAAGCACCCATCCTTTGCGGAAAATGGGGCATATTACCATTTTAGATGATAATCTAGACAATGCGATGACCAAACTGCGACAAGCTAAAATGGTTTTAAAAATAATCGGAGCAGAACAAGATGCTTAACCCCAGTGTCGGTATTATTATGGGGAGTGATTCTGATTTACCCATATTGCAAGCGGCGGCTCAAATCTTAGAAGAATTACAAGTGGCTTATGAATTAACGATTGTTTCTGCCCATCGTACCCCGCAACGGTTAGTTGATTATGCGCAACAAGCTGAGGCTAAAGGTTTAGAAGTGATTATTGCCGGTGCCGGCGGAGCCGCACACTTGCCGGGAATGATCGCGGCGATAACGCCTTTACCCGTCATCGGTGTTCCGGTCAAAACCGGTCATTTACAAGGATTAGATTCATTGCTGTCCATTGTACAAATGCCCAGCGGTGTTCCGGTGGCTACCGTCGCTATCAATAATGCAAAAAATGCGGGAATATTAGCGGCGCAAATGATTGGTATCAAACAACCTGAAGTTCGTCAGCGTGTTAGACAATACAAAGCCCAATTAGCCACCGAGGTCAGTGAAAAAGCTAACCTTGTAGAAACAATGGGTTATAAACAGTATCTGGAGCGGTAATGGTGGATTTAAGTTAAGGCTGGTAAAGTAAAATAAAAGAGACAACCTTGGCCGGGCTGGCTTTCAATACCCACTTCGCCACCTAATCTTTCGACAATGCGTCTGACAATTGATAGACCTAAACCATGTCCTTCTTGAGTCTGATTTTGCGAAAGTCGAATAAATGGATGGAATAATTTAGCCTGATCCGGGAGGGATAAACCAGTACCATTATCACGTACCCAAAAACGAATCTTATTTTTATGAGGGGTTGCACCGAGTTCTAAATGGGGTGGTTGACCACTGTATTTGAGACCATTACTGAGATAATTAACCCAAATTTCCTCTACCCACAGCGCATAGCCTTGCGCAATGGGCCAATCGGCTGGCAAAATAATTTCTCCTTGACAAGCTTTGATCAGTGGTGCTAAACGCTGTTGCACTTGCGTAATGATTTCAGGCATGTTTAAAGGAGTCGGTTCAATTTCTTGTTGTGATACTCTGGCTAACAGTAATAAAGAATCAATAATTTCGAGCATTTTTTGCCCAGACTGAGAAATATATTGTAAATATTCTAATTCCTCTGGCTCGATTCGCGCAACCAAAGTATCTAGTAATAAATCAGCAAAACCGACTAAACTTTGTAAAGGATTTTTCAAATCGTGGGCAACAGTACGCGCAAAGGTATCTAGTTCAGTATTTTTAGCAGCTAATTCAATGTTTTGTAATTCTAACTCGCTATTTTTCTCGTGAAGTTGTTGTTGTAATTGATGAATAGTTAAATGGGTATTAATTCTCGCTAAGACTTCTTCTTGTTGAAACGGCTTAGTGATATAGTCAACCGCACCCGCTTTAAATCCCTTTATTTTATCTATGGTTTCTGCTAAAGCAGTCATAAAAATAATGGGAATCGCTTGAGTTTTAGGATTCGATTTAAACTGTTGGCAAGTTTCCAAACCATCCATACCGGGCATCATCACATCTAATAAAATTAAATCGGGTATTTCATAATCAACCAGTTGTAACGCACTTTCTCCACTTTGGGCCACCGAAACTTCAAAATCATGAGTCGTCAAAAAATCAAATAGTACACTGACATTAGATGGCACATCATCGACTATCAAAATGGTAGTAGGTTGCTTGGTTATCATGGTCAATGTCTCTTCAGTATTTTTCAGAATAAATCCGGGTATAGTTTTAAGAGTAGTGCTAAATGGGTAGTGATATTAGTCAGGTTGCAACAAGGGATTGCAACCTCTTGTTATCCTAAAATCACCACTAGTTTAGCATTACTGTTTTAAGTATCTAAACACAAACAAACGGGTATTTTGCTGAAAAATCTCCCCCTTTGACCAAGTCAATAAAAAACTTCCCCCCGGTTGACAAAGGGGGGTGACGAACTCAAAATACCAGCAAATTTATACTTCAGTACTTACCAATGCGCGTAATTTATTCATTTCAAAATTTTTGGCTAAATATCGTACTTCCTGAGCAAAAGGTGACAACGAAGGGTCTTGTTGCTCAAGCTGAGTGGTATATTCAATGATTTTTTGTACCTTTCCAGTCATCACCAATTTAAATAGGGTAGCCATTTGCGCTGCAGAAGGCTTTATTGCTGGGGTGATTGCTGTGGTTACTGGAATAGTTGGGGTTGGTTCTTCATAGATCCAATCGAGTAACAAATAATGCGACAATAAGTCTAACACAACTTGAGTATTAATGGGTTTAGCAATAAATTCACTACAACCCGCTTGGATACTTTGACGACGATGATGTTCAAAGACACTCGCGGAAGCGGCAATGACCACGGTAGTTTGTAAAGATGTCGTTTGCCGAATTTGCCGGGTTAATTCAAAACCATCCATCGTTGGCATCATCAGATCGGTAATAATTAGATCCGGTTGATTTTTATGAGCCAATTCCAAGGCTTCTTGACCGTTATCGGCTTCTAACACCTGAAATCCCAACTCTGTGAGTAGATTCACTAACACCTGCCGATTAGCCCATTTATCATCAACAATCAGTAAGGTAAAAGGTTTATCTTTCGTATCAGCATCGGTTTGAATCTTATCAATCCGTCGACGATAACCAATAACAGTTGGAGAATTTGATCGGGGTGGCTTAGAAATCGCCTGAACTTCCGGGAGTTTTATTTCAAACCAAAATAAACTACCTTGCCCTAAAATACTTTCGACATATAACTGTCCATCCATCATTTCTACCAGGTGTTTACTGATAGATAAGCCCAAACCAGTCCCTTCTATCAGATGATTTTGCTGACTCAGTTGGCGAAAAGGTAAAAAAATGGTTTCACGATCGACTGCGCTAATGCCTTCCCCAGTATCTTCTACCTCAAAACCAGCGCGGTGGTTACCATAAATCACTTTTAAACTCACTTGTCCTTGTTGCGTAAATTTGACCGCATTGCTTAACAAATTTAATAAAATTTGCCGTAATCTTTTTTCATCGGCATGGACTGCTAATGGTAGCGGAGATAATGCTTCATAATAACAAGCAATTCCTTTTTGTTGGGCTCGCATTTTAAACAGATCCACAATATCTTGTAAAAATTCCGGCAAAGCAAAATCAGCGGTGCGCAATTCCAATTTACCGGCTTCAATTTTGGACAAATCCAAAATATCATTGATGAGCATGAGCAAATGTTCACCACTGCGGTAAATAATTTGGATAGCCTCACGTTGTTTGTCAGTTAAGGTTCTATCTCGACTTAAGATCTGAGTATAGCCTAAAATACCATTGAGCGGGGTACGTAATTCGTGGCTCATGGTGGCGAGAAAAGTACTTTTGGCCCGATTAGCGACTTCAGCTTGTTGTTGAGCTTGTTCGGCGACTTCAATCGCTTGACGTAACTCTTCCTCCGCTTTTTTCCGTTCGGTAATATCCGTAAAAGCACCCACAATCCCGCCGATTTCGTCGTTGGTGTTGAAATAAACCGCCTTACTAAAAATGACATCATGATAGCGACCATTTTTACTGATGACTTGGGTTTCATAGGTTTGTTTACCTCGCCGCCGGATCAGATCCTGATCAATTTGAGTATTAAGTTGGGCTATGGCTGCTGGGGCAATGTCATAAACGGTTTTACCAATCAAATCGGCTGGGGGTTGATCACTAATCAATTGAGCAAACGCCAAGTTGCACCCAAGATACCTCCCTTGGATATCTTTGTAAAAAATCGGAATCGGTATCGTATTCATCAACGTTTCTAAAAATTGCAGATGACTTTGTAAATTATCTTCGACTTGTTTACGCTCAGTAATGTCACGAGAAACCGCGATAATCTCTTGTTGATTGCCCAGGGGCGTATTTTCGACTAGCGTACTGATAGTTTCAACCCAAATGTAATAGCCCTGTTGATGACAAATCCGATAACGAACCGTTTGGCTAGTTAAAGTACTCAGTAACTGCAAGTAGGTCTGCTTAATTTTTTTTAGGTCTTGAGGATGAATAAACTTTTGTACGGCTTGCCCAAGCAAAGCCTCCGCTTTATAACCTAATAAGGTGAAACTTGCGGGTGACACATACAGAAAAATGCCACCCAGATTATGCCTGGATATCAAGTCAGTGGAATGTTCAGCGAGCAGACGGTAACGGGCTTCACTTTGGCGCAACGCTTCCTCAATTTGTTTTTGAGCCGTCATATCGACAATGGTACCCACCATGCGAATCGCTTTACCTTGCTCATTGAAAATGGCAATCCCACGACTGAGAATCCATAAATAATGACCGGCTTGATGTTGTTCGCGGTGTTGCACTTCATAAGCCGGTATCTCCTGTTGCAAATAAGCCAGGAGATGGGCTTGTACTTGGGGAAGATCTTGCGGGTGGATGCGGTTGTGCCAATCCGAACACCGATTACCGATATCGCGATCAGATAAACCTAACATTTGTTTAAAGCGCGGCGAGTAATACACTTCATCGGTTTCGATATTCCAATCCCATAAGCCGTCACTAGCACCGCGCATCGCTAATTCAAAACGTTCTTCACTTTGACGTAGTGCTGCTTCAGCTTGTTTGCGTTCCGTAATATCTTCTTTTATCGCTAAATAATGAGTGGTTTGATTATCATGCGCTTTTATCGGCGAGATCGTCGCAAATTCCCAAAATAATTCACCATTCTTGCGTTTGTTTAAGAATTCACCTTGCCATACCTGTTCCCGGGTAATGGTAGCCCATAATTCTTCATAAAATAATGGTGGTTGGTGACCGGATTTCAGAATACGCGGATTTTGTCCTATCGCTTCGGCAGCGGTATAGCCGGTTTTTTTAGAAAAAGTGGGATTGACAAATTCAATGTTACCGTTAAGGTCAGTAATAACAATCGTACTCGCGCTTTGTTCAACGGCTCGTGATAGCTTGCGTAATTTTTCTTCCGCTTGGCGACGTTCAGTAATATCGATAGCTACACCGATAATACTAGTCACTTTGTTTTGTTCATTTCGTACTGGAATATAGCATGATTCTAAAACAACCTGGGTTAATTCGAGCGTTTCAATGACTTCTTCTCCCGCCAAGGCACGCTGAACAGCTAATAAGAAATGGGGATAATCTTGATAAAGCTCAAAAACCGATTTACCAATCATTTCTTTGGGTTGTAATCCTAAGGTCTGTAATCCTTTACCTTCCAATAGGGTGATAAAACCCTGATGATCGATACGGTATAAAATGACGGGTAAATTGCTGATAATCGAGCGAAGTTGTTGTTGGCTTTCGCGCAAAGCTTGGTCGGCTTGTTTACGTTCGGTGATGTCGCGCACGATGCCTAAGGCATGCCATTGTCCTTTTAATCTAACCGCAGAGAAAGAAATTTCTACCGGAAAAATAGTTCCGTTTTTCTTTATCGCCGCTAATTCAACTGTTTTCCCAACTAAAGCACCTTGACCGGTTTGTTGAAAGAAGTGAGCGCTACACAGATAAGCTTGGTAGTATTTTCCCACGGCGAGAAACTGGTGTAAGTTTTGTCCTAATGCTTCTGCTTTAGGGTAACCAAAAATGCGTTCGGCTGATTCGTTCCAATAAGAGATATTGCCTTGACTATCCATCATAACAATAGCATCTTGCGCGGAAGTTCCTATCGCCCTAAACATCTCCTCGTTCTCACGAAGTGCTTCTTCAGTTTGTTTGCGTTGCGTAATATCACGGGCAATGAAGGTAACCATCCGTTTTTCGGCCTTCACTTGCAAAGGAAAAGCTCTACCCTCAAACCAGCGTGGTCCAATCGGCAAATCCAGAGAATATTCTAAGATTTGTAAAGTTTGAGTGGCCAAAGTATGACGGACCACGGCAAGAAACTTATCAGCATCGGCACGTGGCAGCACGTCATGAAAATAAGCACCTTTTAAGCGCTCGGCGGCATCATAGAGTAACTGACTTGGACCACTGAGAATTTCGACGTATTGACCCTCCTCGTCAAAAATGAAAGCCAAATCTGGTAAAGCATGAAAAAAAGCATTTAAACGTTCTTCACTTTCATAGCGGGCTTGCTCAGCTTGTTTATAAGCCGTAATGTCCTGGCTAAATCCTTTCACCGCCACTGGAATACCCAAAGCATCTATTTCCCATTCCAGGCGCGTTCGTAAATAATGGATTTGCTTAGAGGGCCAAACTACTCGAAATTCAAATTCAACCGGGTGTTGCTTATCGAAACAATTGGCAATTTGCGCTTCGACTTTGAGTCGATCATCTGCATAAATTCGGTCAATAAAATCAGGAAAAGTAGCGGCTTCTTCATGATTTCGCAAGCCTAAATTACGCCGATCTTGTTCAGAACGCTGAATAACTTGACTGTTTTTATCCCATATCCAGCTACCCACTAATGCCATCCGCTGTGCATCCGCTAAAATCGCTTCGCGTTCGCGGAGTTTGGTTTCCAAGTTTTTTTGCTCGGTAATATCGATGATAATGCCATTAAAAACAATCTCGTCATGACTGACTTGACTGGGTTTGGCAATGCCTCGCCACCATTTCACTTGACCGGAAGGTAAAATAAAGCGACTTTCAAATGACCATTCTTGTTGATGTTTAACCGCTTGGCGATAGTTTTTCAATAAGCGGAATCGATCGTCCGGATGAATAGGCAATTTTTGCCAATGTTGTTGCCATTCTTGGATACGAATACTAGAATATTCTTCACAACGAGGACTCAGGTAATAAAATCCGCATTCCCCATGACGACGTTCATACCATTGGTAAACAATGCCGGGAACATTGATAACTAAATGATGAAATTTATTTTCTACGGCTGCCACACATTGTTGTTCGGCCGCCTGGCGTGCGATCTCTTCAGCTTGTTTGCGCAAGCGAATATCTTGAAAAACGGTGATGGCATAACACACTTGACCTTGTTTATCAAAGATCGGTGTTCCCCAAGCTTCAATCGGAATAATTTGATTAGCTTGGTGGATTTCTATATCGTCAGCATAAGCCAACTCTCCCTGTAAAGCGCGGGTAATGGGTAGATGTTGATAGGGATAAAGTTGGTGTGTTCCGGCGAAATAAATTTGATAAACTTGAGGAAATTGTTCCAGGTGAGTATCG
This sequence comes from Thioploca ingrica, assembly GCA_000828835.1. Lineage (GTDB taxonomy): Bacteria > Pseudomonadota > Gammaproteobacteria > Beggiatoales > Beggiatoaceae > Thioploca > Thioploca ingrica. Next base: position 1,256,433 of record AP014633.1, on the reverse strand, counting down.
GGAATAATGCCTTGCCCCAATATCTGTTTCGCTTTTTGATTGATATAGTAAGGCTGACCCTGATTATTCAACACACTAATGCCCACTGGCAAGGCTTCGAGGAATTGAGCTAAACGGTGTTCACTTTCGCGGGTGACCCTTTCAGTTTGGTCATACAGCAAAGTTTCAATAGAATCACCATGATAATTGCTGGTTTCTAATAAGAGTTCGAGATAATGTTTTTCTTGTTTGACTTGGGCGAGTTCTTGACGGAGTTGTGCTATTTCTAACCGTAACAAGTGAATTATATGATTATTCTCTAACATAACTTAATGGATGACAAAATCAGGCGTTATCATTTTTCCTCCCGATTTTCCTACCGAATAATTTAGGTCGGCAAAGATATGAAAGCTGGGTTTCGTTCCTCAACCCAGCCTACTCGTGCTACTCGTGCTAGATTGCGTTCAAGAATAAATGTAGGTCGGCAATCCGTTGCCGACTGGCGTGGCTACTCAATATGTTTAGTCTACACCGGTCTAGTTATTTTTTGCAGTCCAGAAATTGATGAGATTAAAGTATTGATTGTTTCGGAAAAATATAAGGTGAAGGATAATCTACTCCACATAAATATAAACCGCTAGCCGGTGCAGTTACTCCACCTTGAGTTCTATTACGCGATTCTAGAACTGTTTTTGCCCATAGGGGTAGTTGTTCACCGCAACCGATAGTCATCAAGACGCCGGCTATGTTACGTACCATATGATGTAAAAAAGCATTGGCTGAAATCTCAATAATGACCTGTTCGTCAACCCGAGAAACGGTTAGGGAGGATAAAGTGCGGATGGGGTTTTTAGCTTGACAAGCTAAGGCACGATAAGAAGAAAAATCGTGAGTTCCTATCAAATAATTGGCCGCTACTTGCATTTTTTCCACATTCAATGGTCTATGTTCCCAAGTGACTTGTTTAGCAAGCAGGGCTGGGCGAGTAGGACGGTTTAAAATGATATAGCGGTAGTGACGGGCGCTGGCCGAAAAACGAGCATGAAAACCCTCATCCACCGGTTGTGCCCAGAGAATACTGATATCTTTAGAAAGATTAGCATTAGCTCCGAGTACCCAAGAACGAGGCGAACGTTGTGCAGTAACATCCATATGTATTACCTGCGCTAGGGCATGTACCCCGGTATCAGTACGTCCTGCACAAATAACCGTTACTGGATGATGAGCTACTTTAGATAAGGCTGCTTCGACACAACCCTGAATGGAAGGCGCATGTGGTTGGAATTGCCAACCACAAAAATGAGTTCCGGCGTACTCGACACCCAAGGCGATTCTCATCATCTTAGAACGAAAAAATTTTTAAACTATCTCTTCGTTCTTATTTACGTGCTTATTAAGCAATTTCTTCCATTAATTCTTTAGCCTTACGCTTTTGTTCATCATTGCCTTTAGCAGAAATTTCCTCAAGAATACCAAGAGCACTTTCATTATCATCCATATCGATAAACATTTTGGCTAAATCAAATTGACCACTGATCTCGTCGGCAGAATCAAAACTCGTATCCTCTTCTGATAAGTCAGACAGATCTTGATCACCAAGACTACTCAATAAACTCTCTAGATCATCTGTACTTCCTAAATCGGTTTCTTCAGTATTGTCATAATCTCCAGAAAGGTTTTCTAATTCACCGGCTAATTCTTCGTTCAATCCGATAGCATCTAAATCTAATTCGTTAGCAACACTTTGATTTTCTTCTTCAAATAAGGACAAATCCTCTTCACTCATTTCCATAGCGACAGAATCTTCATCTTCCAAATTGGTGGCCACGGGTTCTTCTTCCAGCGACAGGTTGAAATCGTCACTTAACCCTAAATCTTCTTCTTCGGCTTCACTGGCAGCGGCGGCGGGTTCTTCTTCCAACGACAGATCAAAATCGTCACCTAAACTTAACTCTTCTTCGGCTTCACTGACAGCAGCGGCCGGTTCTTCTTCCAGCGACAAGTCAAAATCGTCACCTAAACTTAACTCTTCTTCGGCTTCACTGACAGCGGCAGCGGGTTCTTCTTCCAGTGACAAGTCAAAATCGTCACTTAAACTTAACTCTTCTTCTTCGGCTTCACTAACAGCAGCGGCGGGTTCTTCTTCCAGCGACAAGTCAAAATCGTCACCTAAACTTAACTCTTCTTCGGCTTCACTGACAGCAGCGGCGGGTTCTTCTTCCAGCGACAAGTCAAAATCGTCACCTAAACTTAACTCTTCTTCGGCTTCACTGACAGCAGCGGCGGGTTCTTCTTCCAGCGACAAGTCAAAATCGTCACCTAAACTTAACTCTTCTTCGGCTTCACTAACAGCGGCGGCCGGTTCTTCTTCCAACGACAGGTCGAAATCGTCACCTAAACTTAACTCTTCTTCGGCTTCACTGACAGCGGCAGCCGGTTCTTCTTCCAACGATAGATCAAAATCGTCACCTAAACTTAACTCTTCTTCGGCTTCACTAACAGCGGCGGCCGGTTCTTCTTCCAACGATAGATCAAAATCGTCACCTAAACTTAACTCTTCTTCGGCTTCACTAACAGCGGCGGCCGGTTCTTCTTCCAACGACAAGTCAAAATCGTCACCTAAACTTAACTCTTCTTCGGCTTCACTAACAGCGGCGGCCGGTTCTTCTTCCAACGACAGGTCGAAATCGTCGGTTAACCCTAAGTCTTCTTCATCATGAGTAGTGGTTTCCTCTTCAAGATTAAACTCATCTCCTAATGATAAATCTTCCTCATCACTCGCTGTTTCTGAACTAAGTTCCTCATCCAAAGAAAGATCCATGTCAGAATCCAGGGATGAACTGTCTTCATCACTCATATCTAAGGATAAATTAGCGTCGTCGTCTGCTAAATCTAAGTCCATTTCTTCACTACTGTCTAAAGATAAATCTAAATCGTCATCTGTTGAAAGGTCACCTTCACCCATATCCAGATCCGAGTCTATTCCTTCTATGTCAGTATCTAAATCTAAAGACAAGTCACCGTCATCTTCTCCTAAATCAAGAGATTCAGTATCCGTTAGTGAGTAGCTTTCCTCTTCACCCATATCGAGTGAACTACTCTCATCTTGATCGGATTCGTAGTCGGAGGTTTCTCCTAATGAGTAGCTTTCCTCTTCACCCATATCAAGTAGGCTACTTTCATCCTGATCGGATTCGTAGTCTGTCGTTTCTTCACTAAGCGTCTCTTCAAGATTAAAATCTAACCCACCTTCTCCCTCTAAGGACATGCCATCAAATGATTCTTCTGCAAATTCTGTTGCAGTTGATTCTTCCTCGTCTTCTCCAAGAGAATCGGCAGCAATGGCACCCACTGCAACACCACCAGCAATACCAGCCGCTGCGGCAGCACCAGAAATGCCTTTGCCTTTACCCGCTTTCGGTGGGGTAACAACTAATTCACGCCCCGTTGATAAATCTTGCCATAACGACTGCGTTCTATCCCACAAAGGTCCTTCTCCGCCTACAGAATCATGTAACAATCTGGCTTGTTCCTCAAATTTATCCGTTTCATTAGCGGCGGCGTGTACTTCTAACAATTTCAATCGATATTCAGGGTGATGTGGGTATTGCTCGATAGCTGATTTAATTAAGTTCTCGGCTTGGTCATAACGCTCATAAGCCATGTAAACATCGACTTCTTCATGCAGTTCTTTATCAAACGCTGGATCCACTTGATCCAAGTCACTTTCGGCTTTGCTGGGTTCCGTTTCATCTCTGATTCGTTTTATTAATTCATCCACATCAGCTTCATCAGTATCACCCTCCAATCCTACTAAGGACTCCATTTCTTCAGTTTGGGTTTGAGAGTTCAACCGCGCCAATTCTTCCTGAATTTCTTCATCGGTCAGATGAGTACCTTGCTTCCACTCTGCTGGTTCTGCTGACTTGCCCCGTTGTTTTCTTAAAAATCCACCGACTAGGAAAAGTAAGAACACACCCCCGCCAACACCACCGACTGTCATCCAACCACCGGGGATTTGATCGATGAAGCTAGGCTCTTGTTCTTTAACCGGAGGTTGTTTAACCGGTTTCTCAGTTAGTTGCGGTTGTTTAGTTTCTTCCTTGGGTTGTGGCGGTTGAGCCGGTTTCTCAGTTAGTTGCGGTTGTTTAGTTTCTTCCTTGGGTTGTGGCGGTTGAGCCGGTTCCTCGGTTAGTTGCGGTTGTTTAGTTTCTTCCTTGGGTTGTGGCGGTTGAGCCGGTTTCTCAGTTAGTTGCGGTTGTTTAGTTTCTTCCTTGGGTTGTGGCGGTTGAGCCGGTTTCTCAGCTAGTTGCGGTTGTTTAGTTTCTTCCTGTGCTACTGATGTCGCTTTTGCTTCAGCAAGTTGTTTGCTTAGACCTTCATTCTCTTTTTTAAGCAGTTCATTCTCTTTAGATTTTTCATCTAATTGAGCTTGCAATTTATTGAAATCGCTTTGTAATTCAGCTAGTTTTTGGTTTTGAACTTTAATTAGAGCATCTACATCTTTTAGAGCATCTACATCTTTTTTCGTGTCCTCAACCAATTTCTTGGTCGCTGACAAGTTTGCTTTTAAATCTTTATTTTCAGCTTTAAAGGTAGCATTTTCTTCAGTAATCTGATTAAGTTGCTTTTGCAAACCTTCTACTTCACCACTTTCTGCAGAAGGTTTTAAACCTAAACCTGTGGTTCTTGTTTCTTTAGGTTGCGGTGATTCTGATTCTGATGTTGTAACAGTAAGTGTTCCTGTTCCGTCACCACCCTGTTCTTCTAAAGTACTTTTTCTTCCAGTTGGAGGTAATGGTTTTTCTATCTTCCCTGTATTCTCTGGAGTTCCTGGTTCCTCTACACCGTTTGTAGGAATTGGTTGCTGCGGAGTCGGTTCACCACCCCACTCTGGTATCCGCAAATTAACCCCGGCCTTAATCAAATTCATATCATTTCTGATAAAAGCATGAGGATTAGCATTATAAATGTTAACCATATGCCGGTGCGCATTCTTTCCGGACGGTTGAGTTTGCAGAGCAATTTTCCACAAGGTATCGCTTGGATTCACTGTGTAGGAACCAGCACCCCCTTTTGAACTGGTGCGACGCTCACCGGTTTTTCCGGTTCCTTTTCTCTGAGCACTTGCAGAAGTTGATTTACCACCAGTAGTACGTGGTGATTGAGGTTGTTCTTTGGGAGAACGAGCAGTCACTATCGGTGGTTTCTTTTTATACAAGGGCGGATCTAATAAGACCGTATATTCACGTAAAATTCGCCCACTTGGCCAAGTCACTTCGACTAAAAAGTTAAGGAAGGGTTCTTTTAAAGGCTGAGCGGTTGTTAACCGAATGACTGCGTCGGTTTTACCAACTGGTTCAATATTAAATCGTATTGCCGTTAATACATAGGGACGCTCTATCCCCGCTCGACCAAAAGCACTGGCTGAAGCGAGATCGACTTTAAGACTAGCAATACTGCCTTTGGGAATAGCAAGAACGTTTATCTTCGCATTTAAAGGCTCATTTAACTTAGAAAAAACCTGGATATGGCTCAGCCCTAACGCATAGATATCTCGCGCAAAGAGTGTACCTATCAACAAGGCCAAGGTCGCCGCTAGTTTGTGCATCATCATAATCTCCTTAAGAGTTACCTCAGCATACCCGCATGAGGAATGCTCGTCTCAGTAGTAACTTTTTTTAAAACTAAAGAGTTCATTGTTTCAACTCAATGTCACAGCACGCTACCTATGTACTCAAAGGCAGCCCTTAGGCCATAGGTTAAGTACGATATTCAATTTACTTCTTTTAGATTCAAAAACTTGACCTAATAGACAGTTCTCGTGCAATTGATAGCTATTTTAACCGGATTGTGAGCCAGTTGGTAGAAAATTACACGAGAACATGCTAAGTTCCATACGATTTCTAGAATATACTTTATGATATACTAATAAGTATAAATTATATATAGTCTTTTATTAAAATTTCCGCAATTTGAATGGCATTCAAAGCAGCACCTTTACGGATATTGTCAGCCACTACCCATAAATTCAGTCCCCGTGGATGAGAAATATCTTCACGAATACGCCCCACAAAGACCGGATCTTGATTAGCTGCTTCGGTGACAGCGGTTGGATATCCCCCCGGTTGACGTTCATCCATTAAGACCACACCCGGTGCCCGTTGCAATAACGCGCGTGCTTGTTCAACTGTTATTTTGTCACGGGTTTCGATATGTACCGCTTCGGAGTGACCGTAAAAAACCGGTACTCGGACAGTCGTTGGGTTGACTAGAATAGAATCATCTTCAAAAATTTTCTGGGTCTCCCATACCATTTTCATCTCTTCTTTGGTATAGCCGTTTTCCATGAAAATATCAATCTGGGGTAACACATTAAAAGCAATCTGTTTCGGATACACTTTTACCGTTATCGGTTTGCCATTGAGTAATGCGGCCGTTTGGCCAGCTAATTCTTCAATCGCTTCCTTACCGGTACCGGAAACAGATTGATAAGTGGCCACATTAATCCGTTCAATCCCCACGGCATCGTAAATCGGTTTAAGCGCCACCAACATTTGGATGGTAGAGCAATTCGGATTGGCGATAATATAACGGGATTTATATTGCGCTATCGCCTGCGGATTGACCTCGGGTACCACTAAAGGGATATCCTTATCTTGGCGAAATTGCGAAGTATTATCCACCACCACACAACCGGCTTGAGCCGCTTTGGGAGCATAAATAGCGGATACCGAGGCACCCGGCGAAAATAACCCAATTTGAACTTTGGCAAAATCAAATTTTTCTAAATCACTGACCACTAAAGACTTGCCTTTGAAATCGATTCGTTTACCTTCGGAACGGCTACTGGCCAGTAAATACAAATTATTCACTGGAAAATTGCGTTCCTCCAGAATCGATATCATGGTTTCGCCTACAGCGCCAGTTGCACCTACCACCGCTACATCAAATAAACGACTCATTGATTCACTTCTCCATTTTAATATCAGTCAAAAAATGAATTTTCCTTAAATATATCCTAATTCTGATTACGCCCCCAACAGTTTTTTTCCCATTCCCCTCTTTCCTATGCCCCCCTTTTTCAAAGGGGGGGAAGGAAGTACGTAATCTTAAGATCCTAAATTGATTATTGAGCGCGTAACTGAGCGACCACCGCGTCGCCCATTTCACGAGTAGTCACGACGGTATATTGTCCATCTCCCAAAATATCCCGCGTTCGTAAACCGGCTTGCAAAACTTGCCGAACCGCCCGTTCAATCGCCGTAGCTAAATCCACTCTATTTAAACTATAGCGCAATAACATCGCCACTGACAAAATGGTCGCGAGCGGATTAGCTAAATTCTGACCTGCAATATCCGGTGCTGATCCGTGGATGGGTTCATACATTCCTTTATTATTGGCATCTAAAGACGCAGACGGTAACATCCCAATCGACCCGGTGAGCTGCGAAGCTAAATCAGACAAGATATCGCCAAACATATTCGTCGTCACGATGACATCAAATTGCTTAGGAGCACGGACTAATTGCATAGCGGCATTATCAACATACATATGGGTCAGTTGAACCGTGGGATAATCCCGACTTACTCGGGTAACCACTTGTCGCCACAATTCAGTGGCTTCCAACACATTGGCTTTATCCACTGAACATAGCTTTTTCTGGCGCTGTTCCGCACTGGCAAAAGCCACCCGCGCAATTCGTTCAATTTCACTTTCAGTGTATACCAGCGTATTAATCCCTTGTTTCTCGCCAGTTTCCAAAGTGCGAATTCCACGCGGTTGTCCAAAATAAATATCACCGGTTAATTCTCGCACAATCAGAATATCCAAGCCCGCCACTACTTCGGGTTTTAGGGTAGAAGCACTGGCTAATTCTGGAAACAGCACCACCGGTCTTAAATTCGCGAACAATTTTAATTCAGAACGTAATCCCAGTAAGCCTTTTTCTGGACGAATACTGATATCAAGCGATTCCCATTTGGGACCACCTACCGCACCTAACAGCACCGCGTCGGCTCTTTTCGCTAAATCAAGGGTTGCTGGTGGCAGTGGCGAACCGGTGGCGTCAATAGCGGCACCCCCGACTAATCCTGATTCTAAATGAATAGCTAAACTAAATTTATCTCGTAAAGTTTCTAGAACTTTAACCGCTTCAGTTACAATTTCTGGACCAATTCCATCACCAGGTAATATTGCAATTGTTTTAGTCATATCGGGTTAAACCGGGTTGTGAGTTATGGTTGAAAATAGCCAAGGTGCTTCTGGTTTACGGCGTGCCTCATAGGCTTTAATCTCATTGGCATATTGTAATGTCAGACCGATATCATCTAAACCGTTAAGTAAGCAGTTTTTCCGAAAAGCATCTAGAGTAAAATTAAACGCTGCTCCTGAAGGAGTTGTTACCGTTTGTTTAGCTAAATCAACAGTTAATTGGTAACCGGGTGTGGCAGCTACCGCTTTGAATAAAGTATCCACGGTTTCTTCAGGTAAAACAATCGGTAAAATACCATTTTTACAACAATTATTATAAAAAATATCGGCAAAACTCGGTGCGATCAAAGCTCGAAAACCATAATCCAGTAAAGCCCAAGGTGCGTGTTCCCGACTGGAACCACAACCAAAATTGTGTTGAGCTAACAAAATCTGGGCATTTTGATAACGTGCTTGATTTAAAAAGAATTCTGGATTAAGCGGGCGGTGACGACAATCTTGTCCCGGTTCACCATAATCGAGGTAACGCCATTCATCAAATAAATTAGGCCCAAATCCGGTTCGATAAATCGATTTGAGAAATTGTTTAGGAATAATGGCATCCGTATCGACATTAGCACGATCTAAAGGCGCAACCAATCCGGTTAACAGGGTAAATGCTTGCATAAATTATCCATGGTTAAATTGAATTATCCAGAAATTTTTTCCAACGAAATCGGCAACCAAGGTTTGATAACACCTTGAAAAGCTTAGCTAGAATTTGTTGAAATACTTTATCACACTGAGGTATTGATTTTAACCCGAGCGAAGCGACGTTTGCCAACTTGATAAACATGATTGGAAGTCACCGGAATTTGTAGCGCCCGATCACTGACCCGTTCCCCATCGATTTTAACGGCACCTTGTTGAATCATTCGTATCGCTTCGGAAGTGCTCGCCGTGAGACCGGCTTCTTTCAGCAACTGGGTTATTGGAATAGCCGCACTGGCGACAGTCACAATAACCTCTGGCATTTCTTCGGGCATTTGACCCTGTTGGAAACGAGCCACAAAGTTCTCATACGCTTGTACAGCCGCCGATTGATTATGGAAACGTTCCACGATTTCCTGGGCAAATTCGACTTTAATATCGCGTGGATTAGCACCTTCGACCACCGCTTGTTGCCATTGCTGAATTTCAACCGGGGTTTTAAAGCTCAATAAATCAATATAACGCCACATGAGGGTGTCAGAAATGGACATCAATTTACCAAACATTTCATCGGGTGGTTCATCAATACCAATATAATTTCCTAAAGATTTGGACATTTTTTGAACGCCATCTAATCCTTCCAAGATAGGCATCGTGATAACGACTTGCGGTAATTGACCATAATGTTTTTGGAGTTCACGTCCAACTAATAAGTTAAATTTTTGGTCAGTGCCGCCTAATTCAATATCGGCTTGCAAAGCAACCGAGTCATATCCTTGAATTAATGGATATAAAAATTCATGAATCGCAATCGGTTGCCCGCTGGTATAGCGTTTATGAAAATCATCGCGTTCTAACATTCGAGCAACGGTATGTTTGGCAGCCAATTGGATTAAGCCAATGGCGTCCATTGAACTCATCCAAGTGGAATTAAAACAAATTTGGGTCGTTTCCGGATCAAGAATTTTATAAATTTGCTCTTGATAAGTCCGGGCATTTTCTAAAACTTGTTCTTTTGACAAAGGCTGACGAGTCACATTTTTCCCAGTGGGATCGCCAATCATGCCAGTAAAATCTCCTATTAAGAATAAGATAGTATGCCCTAACTGTTGGAATTGACGGAGTTTATTAAGCAATACAGTATGCCCTAAATGCAAATCCGGCGCGGTGGGGTCAAAACCAGCCTTAATTCGCAAAGGTTTACCACGAGCTAGCTTAGTTTGTAGTTCTTCTTCAAGTAATATTTCTTGGGCACCTTGTTTTATTTGCATCAGTGCTTCTGTTATGGTTACCATGCCTAACCTCTTCAGTTGTCAGTTATCAGTTAGGGTTACTGCACCTAACTTTCTTAAACTATTAAGCTTAACATAGATGGTTGTTATTCGTTTAACTGATTTTTTTAATAAGGAAATAAAGGATTCCATCACTAGAAAAATGACTTTGCTTAAAAAATAACTAATTGAATTTATTATATAAAAATAATAAGCCGCTCCTCATAATTCATTTTATTGATTGACTCCGAACAGTGAACCGGTTATTTTTGGCATTATTTTTAGTAACCAGTAAACCTTCTAAAAAAGTCAATTATAGGCAATGACTAAACCGATTTGAAGATGAAAATAGTTGATAAAATAAATGCGTTTCTACTTATTTGGCTTGCCACCAGCAATTATGTTCAAAGTCAGGAAACCATCAGCATCATTGGCGTGGGTGATATCATGTTGGGAACCAGTTACCCCTCCCAAGAATATTTACCCCCGAATGAAGGTAAAGATTTATTAATAGCCGTCAATGATCTTCTAGCGAGCGCAGATGTCACCTTTGGCAATTTAGAAGGGACCTTGCTTGATCAGGGTGCGACCATAAAAACCAATTGTAACAATTGTTATGCTTTTAGAATGCCAGAATATCTGGCTCAAAATCTAGTTACCGCCGGTTTTGATATCTTAAGCTTAGCTAACAATCATGTCAGAGATTTCGGTGAGAGCGGGTTACAAAACACTAAACAAGTTCTTAATCGATTAGGTATTTATGCGGCTGGACTGCTCAGCATTCCGGCAGTGACCTTTGAGAAAAAAGGCGTGAAATATGGCTTTGCCGCCTTTGCGCCGAATGTCGGTACCGTATCAATTAATGATATCTCTAACGCTCAAAATATTGTCCGTCAATTAAAACAAACTGCTGATATTGTCATCGTCTCATTTCATGGCGGTGCTGAAGGCACGGATCATCAGCATGTGACGCGGACAACTGAAATTTATTATGATGAAGATCGGGGTAATGTTTACCAATTTGCCCATGCGGTCATTGATGCCGGTGCAGATATTGTCTTTGGACAGGGACCTCATGTCACCAGAGCGGTTGAATTGTATAAAGATCGCTTCATCGCCTATAGTTTAGGCAATTTCTGCACTTATGGCCGCTTTAGTTTACGTGATGAAACCAGTCTTGCACCTATCATCAAAGTGAATGTCAATAAAACTGGTCAATTTGTCGATGCTCAGATTACCTCGATTGTACAGATTAAACCGGGTGGTGTTACGCTTGATCCCCAACAAAGAGTTATTTCCTTAATTCGCCAATTAACTCAAACGGATTTCCCAGAAACGAATTTAACTATCGAGGATAACGGAATAATACATAAACGTTCAATCAATCATTAATAACAATCTTCCTGTTGGTAGGATGCGCGAAAGCTAATCGCTTAACCGTATACCCACTTTATAGCCATCTGATTGCGAACAATAATGGATACCCAATAGCGGTAACCGTACTCATTCGCCGGTGTTAGTTTTATTTACGGTAGAAAGGAATCATTCATTTAGTCATTGGCCATGTTCAGATAAATAGGGCTAAGGCGATTTAACTCAATTTATTTAACAATGAAATACAAAAAAATCACTCAACAACAACGTGTTCATTCTCGACCCAGACCACAAGCTAAGTATATTTTTAATTCACCTCGTTCTTTCCAGCCTTTAGTCGGTAAAAATTCAATGGGGTTGAGGGGTTATACCAAACCAGCTTTACCCTTTAAAGTTGTCGGCTATGATTTTAGCATTGAAAATGGATTACGCTTAAAACCGCGTTCTAACTTTTGGTTACGTTCTACTCTTCTCATCACCACGATATTAACAACGTTGCCGCTATTATGGTGGTTAAATAGCTCCAGTGCCTCTATTCCCAGCACAGCGTCCGCTGCCAATAAATCCAAAGTATCTTTTCCCATTTACAACACGACAACTCCGGTTGCCAAAGTCGCTTCAGCTACTCCTATTTCAGCTCAGTCGACTAAGCAATTGCCAATTTCATTAACCCAACCCGTTTCTTTGAACCCCTCCCAACCGATTATTTACTCAGAACCATTACTGAACCAACCCGTATTACCTTGGTTACATCTGACCACCAAAGTAGGTGATACTCTAGCTACCCTCTTTGAGCAATATCAACTCAATAAAACGCAATTACCGCCAATATTAGCTATAGAACTCGAGGGGCAACCGTTACAGCAACTGCAGGCAGGGCAAGAATTACATATTAAACATGATCCTAAAGGTAATATCCACAGCTTGATATTAGTGTTAAATGCTCGCGATGAATTATATTGTTCTCAAGTCAATGGAATCTTTCAGGCGAAAATAAAACCCATCGAAATCTATACCAAACCAATCTCGCAGTGCAGTACAGTCAACACCTCATCAATGGTTCCAGACTTACCGCAATCCTTACTCGCCCAACTGATCAATATCTTTTACCCCAAACTGGATCTAAAACATCAAAGCCGCGAGGGCGACCAATTTTGTGTTATTTATGAAGAACGTACTTTAGAAAGCGATCGAGAAGCCGGTCCTATTTTAGCGGCGGAGATAATCCAACAAGGACAAACGCATCGAGCCATACGTTATACTGATCAACAAGGTTACACCGGTTATTACACGCCCATGGGCGATAGCTGGGAGCAACTTTCATTACTCAGCGCACCCGTTGAATTTACGCGAATCAGTTCCCTATTTGGGGATCGAAAACACCCGATTTTAAATAAATTTCGTACCCACACCGGAATTGATTATGCTGCTCCCCGGGGTACTTCGATTGTGGCGGCGGGTGAAGCGACCATTGCATTTATTGGTTATAAAGGCGGTTATGGTAGAACGGTTATCTTAGAACACAATCAGCGGTTGCATACACTTTATGCGCATTTATCCAAATATGAACCGGAATTACAAGTAGGTGATAAAGTCGTCACTGGACAAATTATTGGTTATGTAGGTCAAAGTGGACGCACAACCGGACCACATTTACACTATGAAATTCGAATCGATGATATCCCCATCGATCCCTTACTCGCTCAAGCTCCACTCACCATGCCAATTAGTGATGAAGCTTTATTACCATTTTTTGCTGCAACTCAGGGATTAATTAATCAACTTAATGCCGCAGTCAGTTTGTCACCGGTGCGCTTGGCTGAAAATACATTTTTTGCTAAAAAAACACCACGTATTCCTATCACTTCAATTTTAGAGCAAAATTCACTACAACCGTTTTCTCTTACTGACATGCCAAGAATATCTCGTTGAATCTATTTAATTCTTAGTGACAACTTTAGTTAGGGAGCGACAGTCAAACGCTAGTTATCAGCAACTGGATACGGTAAATCTAACCAGTGTAGCTTTTCACCGAGTGGTGTTTGCCAATGAATTTCATCTTGTTCGGCATGAGTTATTTGAATGACCGCTAATACAACTACTCCACCGTGCGGATGCCATTGCGCATTAACAATTTTGCCCACACTTTGTGGTTCGCTATTTACATAAAGCGCATCACCGGGCTGTGGTAATGAGGTGGTGTCGATTTTCGCTAAATACATTCGCCGCTTGAGTGTTCCTAAGTATTGCATTCGTGCGACAATTTCTTGACCAGTATAACAGCCTTTTTTAAAATTAACCCCACCAATCAGCGAGTAATTGATCATCTGCGGCACAAACTCTTCGCTGGTAGCCGGGACAATTTGCGGTAAACCCGCCAAAATATCTAACCATTGCCAAATTGCTGCACCCACTGGGCGGGCGAATTGAGCTAACGGTGACCAAATCATTTGGGGCGTTTCAGTGAATAGCAAATAACGGGGTTGTGTACCTTGAACTCGTATTATAGTCGTTGTTTCTAAGGTAAGACTCGCATTAATAGCAGCCGGAGGAATACACTTTAAGTTATCAGCGATTAATGAAGCGCTTTGCTCACCGGCAATTCCCAGCCGAACGAGTTGATGACTAACATCCTCCAATTGAACTGCCGCACGCAATATATACATTCGCAACCGCTTAAGCGTAATTTCAACACTGGCTTGCGGAAGGAATAAATAATAAGCATCCTGGCGTTTGAACAACCGCAAATTGACGATAATCCGACCTTTCGGATTGCACCAAGCGGTTAATTGACTTTGGTTAGCATTAACTTGCAAGACATCATTAGTCAATTGACCTTGCAAAAATTTAGCGGCATCACTACCACTGACTTTAATGATACCGAAATAAGATAAATCGGTGAGAATATCCCCTTGTAAAGCGGCTTGTCGCTCTTGTTCAGGAGAACCAAAATGAAGAACAACATTGTCCTCAAATTGGGCACCGTTTTGTTGTAAATACTGTTGCCATTGTTCTATTATCATTTTACTGAATTCAACGCGTAATAACCGGGGTATAAGGTGTTTGACGATTATGTCCGTACATACGATAGTGAACAAAATCAGTTACATTATTAAAATGCATAAACGGGTTACCCGTTAATTGTTCTGCCAAAGTCGAGGAAGGTTGATGAGCATAGTGATGTCCAGGATGAATAACCGTTGCTGGTGCTAATTCAGTGGCGAGCTTTTTCAATGAATGATACATCTGTTCTGGCTCACCACCACTTAAATCACAGCGTCCACAACCATATACAAATAAAGTATCACCCGTCAACAAATGACCATCTAAATAATAACAAGCCGAACCCGGCGTGTGTCCAGGGGTATGCCAGATTGCAATTTCAGTATCCCCCAATTGAATCGTATCGCCACCATAATGCAAGGTCGGTTTTTTTAACGCCTGTCCCCAAAATTGAGCTTCTGCCTTTAACAAATGTACCTGAGCATCAAAAACATTTAAGAGATCATCTAAACCGTTGGTGTGATCATGATGACTATGAGTTAATAACACCTCAGTAATTTTAAATCCTTGATGCTGCATCAAAGCCACCACTTTAGTGACTTCCCAAGCAGGATCAACTACCGCAGCACATTTTGAACGATAATCTTGAATTAAATAAACAAAATTTTCCATCGGGCCTAATTCAAGCGCATTAATAGAGAAAGTTTTAGTCGGTTTTATCATCATATTGATCTAAGAAAAATCAGCGTCGGTCGGCAATCCGGTGCCGACATTAAGTTGGAATAGTGATAGGCGGCATTATAGTATAATATTTGTGAATTAGAAGTGAATAAGTGAACATCGGGTGGGATGAAGGAATAAATACTTCGCCCATTAAGAATCTCGGGTTAGAGACATAATTTTATCAGTAGTCATTTTAACCGTTGCTATTCCTCTTAATCGCTTGAATTTACTGGTTTTAGCATTTGTGTCCACCTTAACCAGATAAACTTGGCCTTCTTTCTCTAAAAAATCAACCTCAGTATTCGGAGTAATACCTAGTTTTTCACGAATATGTTGGGGGATAGTGATTTGACCTTTGGTGGTAATACGCATGGTTTTTATTCCGGTTTTTAGCAACATAATATTAAAATTATACCATAACTCATTGACCTACCGCTCGCTTACCCAATTGATTTGGCTTAGTAAAGCACTCTAACTCAGAATTGGTGTGTTACGCTTTGCTAACTCACTTCCGCGTCGCTACCGCTTATTCTATTTTTAAAACCTTCTAGACAATTTTTATTGTTTATGGTATTTTGTTTATGTAAAATAAAAAATATAAGCCACTATTTTGTTGAGTTAAACTAAAGCAATTTAAAGTAGTTAAGCTCTGAATAAGTACTGCTATCAATCAGATAGAAGAAACAAACAGTGGAAGTGTAGATGCCAGCGATCACTGGCTATTTCACACTGCTACCGCTCATTCTATTTTTATTACCGCTTAGACGAATTTTATTGTATATAGTATTTTATTGCTATAGTATAAAAATATATAGTTTTCTATTTTTAGGATAACTTAAACCAAAGCAACCTAAAGTAGTTAACTATCGGTTTGAGAATGTGATTTCATTTTCAACCAAAGCGAGAAGAATTGGTAGGAGTTTGCTCAAAGGCAAACCAATTCTTACTCTTTTCTTTCAACTATGTATTGATTGACCTATGTATTGATCATAGTAATAAGGAACCCTTCATGAAAAAAACTAGTCTAGTGCTGGCCATCAGCGCGTTATTATTTGGTACTTCAAGTAGTTATGTTCTTGCTGATATGTCGTCTGACGAAATCCAACAGTATCTTAATAGCACCCCAGAAAATGCTCCTGCCCCAGAAGGCGATGGAACTCTAGGCTTCGACCCACCTCAAGCTTTACCTAAGAATGTTGCTGTAGCTGGTAGTGACCAGCCAATATACTGGAAGGGGCTCAAGATGTGTAATCCATCATTCGCAGTAAATGGACCTGCAATGGCCGAATTTCCAGTGACAGTGAATGGTTCAGTGGGTACTTGGAGCGCGGATAAAAAAACCGTCACAGGACCTGGCTGGACGTTAAAACCACCGGTGGGTGACAGTTGGAGCTCTCAATGGAAACTAACTGTTGAATCTGGAACTGTTATAACAAGCATTCTGCTCGAGCCGTTTAAGAGGAAAGACCCAGACCAAATGAGATATGCTTTTGATATCGGTGGGAAACTGCCTCGTTATCCAGCACCTCGTACGGAGTACGAACATACTCCAGATGCCGCCAGAGGACAGTTTATTGTACAAATGACTCCTGGTACACCATCACCCATTTTCACGGCAACTTATAGTGGTCCCATATATACAGGTTCCATGATGGAAGGTAGAATTTCTACTCTCCCTGACTATCCTGATTTTCATGGCCCCATCGGAGATAGCACCGATATTCCACTAGCTAGCCCTTACGGTACAGGTGATCCAAAAGCTGACCGTAAACCAACACATGACCTTTATAGTACTCTAGAGATTAAATTCGATTCAAAAGTCACCGGAGATTTGCTAATCGATCCTGGTTTTAGTTTCGTAGCGGATACTGATTGCTTACCCGTTAGCGAAGTGAAAATTATTTCTTATGAAAATGGCATTCTTAAGTTCATCGTGGTTGGCGAAGGTGCGGTAGCCATTATGGATAACGCCCAGAAGTTAGTACAAGGGCCATTTATGGTAGACCGTGGCCAAGGTCAAGCTACCTTCACGACTCAATTCGTACCGACAGCGGGTTCCTGCTATAGCATGATGGATGTGGATACCCTCAAAGTAATGACACAAAATTATTGCTTCTAGTCAGTGGCGCACTTATAGCAGCTAACTAACAACTAAAAGAGCAACTGTGATCGAGTCTAGAAAACAGTTGCTCTTATTCAGTTCCCGCTCATCAAAAAGTTTTTTTAAATGTAATTCAATTAGGTAGAAGAGAAAAAATTTAAAAGTGTAAATTTAAGTTGTATAATATTTTTTTTTACATTATACTAATTATTAGTTGGTTTACTAAATAAGTAAAGTGAGCTTAACCAAAGCCACCCCAACCAATAGTTAACTATATCAGTTGAGAATGTGATTTCATTTTCAACCAAAGAAAGAAGAATGGGTAGGAATTTGCTTAATCTAGAGCAAACCATTTCTTGCTTTTTTCTTCAAGCTATGTATTAACAGACCTATGATTGATCATAGTCGTAAGGAGAACTCTCATGAAAAAAACTAGTCTAGTGCTGGCTATCAGCGCGTTATTATATGGTACTTCAAGTGTTTATGTTCTTGCTGATGATGTAATCCTTTCTGATTTTATAAATGAAAATGGAGAACTCATCGACAGTACCCTTGATTTACCAGCAGGTTTCGATCTAGCCCAACCTTTACCTGGAAATGTTGCTATAGATGATAGTTATCCAGCAATAGAGCGGCATACTATCAAAATGTGTGATCCATCATTCCAAGTAGATGGGCCTGCCATGGCTAAATTCCCGGTGACGGTGAATGGTGAGTTGGGTACTTGGAACGGGAGTACCGTCACAGGAACTGGCTGGGAATTGAAATTACCACCAGCAGATTCCTGGAATTCTGCGTGGAAATTAACTGTAGATCCGGGAACAGTTATAACAAGCATCCTACTTGAACCATCTCTGAGACAAGAACCAGATGGAAGATGGTATGCTTTTGATGTTGGTGGAAAACTACCTAAATATCCAGCAGATCGTCCACCTTACGAGCATACTCCTGATTCAGCTAGAGGACAATCTATTGTACAAAGGGTTATTGATAATCAACCAGTTGATTTCAAAGCAATTTATAGTGGTCCAGTATATACTCCAAAGCATAATGTTGCCGATAGTATAGCACCGATTTCTACCCGATTCTCAGGTGATAGTACCACTATTTCATTCTCTACAGCTAATGGCGGTACTGGCCCTAATAAGCCTGCTGACCGTATACCAACACACGATCTTTACAGTACCTTAAAGATTGAATTTCCTGATGGTCTTATAGATAATGTAAAAATAAATCCTGATTTCAGTTTTGTAGCCGACACCGATTGCCTACCCGTTAGCGAAGTAGCCATCAATTCCTATGAAAATGGCGTTCTTAACTTCACCGTGGTTGGCGAAGGTGCAGTAGCCATTATGGATGCCCAGAAGTTAGTGCAAGGGCCATTTATGGTAGAACGTGGCACCGGTCAAGCTACCTTCACGACTCAATTCGTACCTACAGCGGGTTCCTGCTATAACATGATGGATGTCGATACCCTAAAAGTAATGACAAAAGATTATTGTTTCTAGTCACTCGGCTGCATTTATAGAAACTAACTTATAACGAGCGGAGCAACTGTTGTCTGCTGAGAGAGATAACAGTTGCTTTTTTCTATTTTGATGAGGATTAAATTTTTACTAACCGCTTGAATTTTTCCTCGAACCCGGTTAAAATGCCGCGCTTTAAATGAGGGCCGTTAGCTCAGCCGGTAGAGCACCGGACTTTTAATCCGTTGGTCGTGCGTTCGAATCGCACACGGCCCACCAACATTTCCTAATTAAAATTGATCTACTCGATTTCTCTTTATCTGGCCGCGCTGTTATCCCTTCCAAGAAAAACGTTCTCACTCCTCAACACGTGCTCTCCTGCCCTGATAAGAACAAATTACCAATACTGGCTTGATTTTTTATTCTATAATCCTTAATTTTTTCAGCCGTACTTTGCTTAGTTACCGAGTTAAATTTTAGCAAGCCATTAAACGACACCTCAATAAGCCGGGTGATGAATGAACTCGTCAGCTAAAGTCGGTATTTTTATCACAATCTTTTATCACAAGATCCAAAAGGGATGGCACATTTTAGTCGTAAAAGATAATATTGTTGACTAAACTGTGGTTAACCCCATGTTGACCTCAATGAAATGTCAAATTAAAGTAGTAGTAAACTGACTTCGTCACTTGAGCAAAATCAGTCTAATTAATGGATTGTTACCTAATTGAAGGCGATTAGTACTATGTAACCCCATGTTGTTGGCAAACGGGCGTCTACAGTTAGAATTGTTTAGTTGTGCTAATATCACTGATAAAGCAAAGAAACTGGTTTCTACACAGTTAAAAAAGGCAAGCGAAATATTTCAGTTTGCCTTGGAGAAAGCAAAACATGTTGAGTGAAAATCAACAATCACCTCTCGTGCTAGTCGTTGATGATGATGTTTTTATGCGAGGTATGCTACAAAACCTCCTTGAAGAACAGGGTTATCGTGTTACTGAAGCACAAAATGGTGTTAATGCGCTAGAAGAATTTCAACACTGTTCTCCTGACTTAGTCTTAATGGATGCGGCCATGCCGGTTATGGATGGTTTCATGGCTTGTGCACAGTTAAAGAAATTAGAAACCGGAGCGGATATTCCGGTGATTATGATTACGGCGCTTGATGATGAACAATCCGTTAATAGAGCCTTTGAAGCGGGTGCCACTGAATACATCACCAAACCAGTTCATTGGTCGGTGTTACGCCATCGAGTAGAAATTATCCTCCATGCTCGACAAGCCGCTGCGGCACTTGAAGCGAGCGAAGCCCGGTTTCGAGGGATTTTTGAGCAAGCCGCTATGGGCATTGCTTTAGTCACCATGACCGGGCAATTAATTCAGAGTAATCCGGCGGCTAAAAAAATGCTGGGCATTGAAGCAGTGGATTTACGCGGCAAATTGTTTAATAAATTTTTCTACCCTTATGATACCGCAGTAGAAAAAGAATTCTATCAACAATTGTTAGCGGGTGAACGCGATTATTATCAAATGGAAAAATATTTTTTCCGCAAGAATACGCCGATACTCTGGGCGCGACTCACCACTTCATTAGTGAGAGAAGCCGATAATACCCCCCAATTTATTATTCAGATGATTGAGGATATTACTGAGCGTAAGCGTGCTCAGGCTAAACAACGGTTAGCGGCGAAAGTATTTGAAACCACTTCGGATGGCATTATGATTACCAATGCCGAAAGTCATATCATTGATGTCAACCAAGCCTTTTTAGCACTGACCGGTTATAGTTATGAAGAAGTATTAGATAAAAATCCGCGGATTTTACAATCGGGTCATCATGATAGAGTTTTTTATGAAGAAATGTGGGCAGCAACGCGAGAAACTGGTCGTTGGCGAGGTGAGATTTGGAATCAACGTAAGAATGGAGAAATTTATTCGAGTTGGATGTCAATGAGTGCGGTCCGTGGTGAACATAATGAAGTCACTCACTATGTGGCGGTGTATTCTGATCTGAGCGCGTTAAAACAAGATGACCAACGCTTACGTTTGTTGACTCATTATGATTCGTTGACCGAATTACCTAACCGATTGTTATTTTACGAATATTTAACGAGAGCTTGTCGACAAGAAGAACGATTAGCTTTACTTTACTTAGATTTAGATGATTTTAAACAAATTAACGAAGATTTTGGTTTTGATGTGGGTGATGACTTTATTAAGTTGATTGCGCATCGTCTCCAACAATGTGTTCGTGAAGGGGATACCATTTCACGTTTAGAAGGGGATGAATTTGGCATTATTCTCTCACCGATACATCAAGATTACGATGTTCGGATTATTGTGGAAAAAATAATTGCCAGTATCAGTGAACCGGCATTAATTAATGGACAGTTACCCCAAATTGATTGTAATGTTGGTATTAGCTTTTACCCCGATGATCAAATGGCTTCTCAACACGAAAGTGTCGAAATCCTTATCCAACATGCTGATATGGCAATGTATCTTGCTAAAGAAGCGGGTATTAATACTTATCATATTTATTCAGAATCGATTGAAGAAGAAGAGGGCTAATCACCGGTGGCTTAACCTTGCAAATCGCTTAAGTTGATGGCGGTGCGACTAATTCGGTGGTTGAGCGCCAAGGTCATTCATATATTGTTCAAGTAATTGACAAATTTTTTCTTCTTCAAAATTTTTGGCTAATTGGCGAATTTGGCGACAAAAAGATACCCATTGCGGCTCAACGGGTTCTAGTTTATCTATTTCTGCCATAATCCCGCTAATATCTCCTTGCATAGCTAAATCATAAAGTGTTACCAATTGTGCTAATGGTGGCGTAATTAAAGTAACCGAATGATTCACTGGTTTCATATTAACGCCGCTGGTCGTTGGCGGAGCAATGGGTTCATAAATCCATTGTAGATTTAAATAGTTTTGTAATCGATCTAATAAAATATCAGCTCGAATCGGTTTAGCTAGAAAATCATCGCAACCGGCTTGAAAGCTCTGTAGTTGATCAGTCTCAAAAACACTCGCCGAGACGACAATAATGGGTATTTTTTTAAGTTGCGGTATTTTTCTGAGTTGCCGAATCAATTCAAAACCATCTAATACCGGCATGACTAAGTCGGTTATGATTAAATCGGGTATGAGCGCTTGTGCTTTAGTTAAGCCTTCTTGACCGTGGTTGGCTTCAATGATCTCAAAACCCAGTGGCGTTAACAGATTAATAATGACAGAACGATTTTCCCATTTGTCATCGACCACCAAAATTTTACGTGCAGTTCCTTCAAAACCAATGATAACCTGAAGTTCATGGGGTTCTTTTTTCATCAGGTCAGAAACGTCCGGCAAATCTAAAGCAAACCAAAAGGTACTGCCTCGCTGAAAAGTACTTTCAACCGCTAACTTTCCACCCATAATTTCAATTAAATTTTTGGTGATAGCTAAACCTAAACCCGTCCCTTGCGCCCAATAATGTGGATCACCGACTTGTTGAAAAGGCGTAAAAATTCTATCTAATTCATCGGGAGCAATCCCAATTCCGGTGTCTTCAATCTGAAAACGAATTCTTTGATTATGGTAACCCATTTTTAAAGTCACGCCCCCTTTGTCGGTAAATTTAATGGCGTTACCTAATAAATTAATTAAAATTTGGCGTAAGCGTTTTTCATCGGTGCGAACCCCTTTGGGTAGATGGGAAAGTGCTTCATAACGAAAAGAAATACCTTTTTGTTGGGCGCGCCACGAAAATAAATCAGTAATACTTTGAATAAAGTGAATAAAGTTAAAGTCAGTGAGCCATAGTTCAATTTTACCGGCTTCAATTTTAGCTAAATCCAAAATGTCATTAATCAACGTTAACAGGTAATCACCACTGCGTTGAATAATATCGACTCCTTCTTGTTGTTTAGCGGTTAATTGTGAGTCACGACTCAAGATTTGCGCATAGCCTAAAATGCTATTGAGTGGGGTGCGAAGTTCATGGCTCATATTAGCCAGAAAAATACTTTTAGCTCGATTGGCAATCTCTGCTTCTTGTTTAGCACTTTCGGCTAATTTTTTGGCTTGTAATAAAGCGATTTCGGCTTGTTTACGTTCAGTAATATCGCGAGCAATGGAGATAAATCGATCGACACCCGGAACTTTAATATATTGAACAAAAATTTCTACCGGAATCAGGTGTCCGGCTTTATGTTGCGCAACGGTTTCAAAAGTCATGGCGGATTGAGAACCAGTCACCAGTGGAGCAAGCCAGGCTCGTAAACTATCTGGAGTAAATTCTGGCGTCAATTGGACTGGCGTGAGTTGTAATAGTTCCGCTTGAGTGTAACCCAGTTGTTTGACTGCACCTTGATTAGCATAAGTGAATTTTAAGGTATTGGCATCCCGCATTAACACGATATCTAAGGTCATGTCTAAAGTCATTTTAAACTGGCTGAGTTCAATATTCACTTGTGCTACGGTTTCGATAGCTTGTTGTAGTAAAGTTTGAGCCTGTTTGCGTTCGGTAATATCACGGACAATCCCAATGAATCGGCTTAGTTGTTCAGGTACTTCAATATATTGCAAAGAAATTTCTATCGGAATCACGCTCCCATTTTGATGCTGACGTACCGTTTCAAAGGTAATGGCGGGTTGCGAACCATTACGTAAAGAATTAAGTAAGGTTGACAACTGTTGTTCAGAAATTTCTGGGTTGAAAGCACCGGGCATGGTTTGCAATAATTCCGTTTCCGTATAGCCAAATAGTTTCGTCATGCCCTGATTGACATAAGAAAGTTTTAAGGTATCGGCTTCACGGATAAACACACCATCTGGCGCCATATCCAAAGTGGTTTTGAATTGATGTAATTCCAAATGCGCTTGTTTTAGGGCTTGTTCCGCTAATTTTTGTTCAGTAATATCGGCAAATGTCACTAAAATACCCATTATTTGACTCTCACAATCTTGTAAAGAAATCAGATGAATATCTAGCCATTGAGGTGGTTTACCTTCCAATTGTAAAATTTCAATGGTGTGGTATTCTGGGGAATTTCTTGCGAGTACTTGCTGAATAACCGAATGAAAATTCTGGTAATTTTTCACTGGCCAGGTTATTTCACTATCGGTTTTACCGACAATTTGTGCGGGTGAACCGGCACCGGTCAGGGTGGCAAAATGTTGATTACAACCTAAGTAAACTTGATTAAGGTCTTTCCAGAAAATATATTGTGGGATACTGTCTATGACTAAACGCAGTAATTTTTCTCGATTACGTAATCTTTTTTCCAGGCGGATTCTTTTATTAATTTCTGTTTGTAAGCGGCTATTGATTCGACGCGTTTTTATAAATGACCCCGTCATACCCGCTAATAATAAACTCATTATTAGACCACTGATAAATACGCCATACTGGATTTGGTGATAAGCTATGGTATTAGAATGGGGTAAAGTAACCAAGCGAATTTGCCATAACTGACCACCTATTTCTAAGTAAATCACTTTGAAAAAATAGGGATGAATAGGATTATAAGTTAATTGATTGTTATCAACTTGATTTTCTAAGTACTGAGGCTCGCTATCATGAATCGTAACAGCGATATCAGAATAGCGATTCAAATGATCATGAATAAATTCATCCATACTGAATGAAACCAATATCACTCCAAAGAAATCGGCTCTACGGGTAGTCACTGTCTTAAAAGAAGTACTCCGTTGATAATAGAGCGGCAGATACAGAAAAAAGCCGGTGGTTTTTTCTTGCTGATTGGGAATAAGCCATTGTATTTGCTTAGTAAGACTTGGCAGAGCGGTATCACGAGCACGTTCTATAGCCGCACGCTGGTTGGAATCAGTGAGCAAATCAAAGCCATTTTTTAAATCAATGGCGGTGAATGATTTTTGGTAAACAATGGGCAGATATTCAGGACGTTTTCCGGAAGGTTGAACGGTATAATGAGAAACTCTGGGCGTTTGAATCGGCGTAGTATATTTATCTTTTTCCTTGTCTAATATATATTTAGCAAAGAAAATGCTGGTAAACTGAGGATAGTCATTTTGTCCCTGGAGATAGCTAACATATTTATACCAGACCGGATAAGTCACCACCGGAACAGCAGCAAATAAAGATTCGATTCCACGTAGCATTTGTTCATAGGCATAAAAACGATGAGAAATAGTGGTCTTGATTTGTGCTATTCGCTCTTCAAATTGCGCATAATGGTGTTGATAAATAGTGTGTTGTAATGTATGCCATATCCCCATCGTTCCTGCCATCGTCATGAAAAAGATTAACCACGGTAAGAAAGTATGCCATCGCCATGGGTGACGTTGATAAAATTTATTAGAGGAACTCATAGGATATTCATACCAAACCGCTTGGGTCAAAGTTATGGAAAAAATAAATTAATATTATATTATCGTTAACAATCAATTTTCATTTTAATCCAAGAAAACCGAATTGAACTCAATAAGGAGAGAGGAAGAGATCGTCATACTGTTAGCTGAATTATCGAATGGGAATAAACCGATCCATTAAAATAGATGATCGTCATGCCAATCAAAAAATCAACTAAAGAACAACTTCTTGTAGAAATAGAACAATTGCAGCACCTGCTAGAAACACTCAGAAGCGAAAAAGCCAATCTAGAAATCATGCTGGAAACGACCACTGAGCATGCTGATGCGATTGAAAGTCAATTACTGACTGCTCGAGAAATTGCAGAGGAGGCTTCTCGAGCGAAGTCACAGTTTCTCGCTAATATGAGTCATGAGATTCGTACCCCCTTAAATGGGATTATCGGCATGACGAACTTGTTATCAGATACGCCGCTGACCTATGTGCAACGAGATTATGTTGATACCATTCGAACCAGTGGTGAAGTACTCCTGGCGCTGGTCAATGATATTCTTGATTTCTCTAAAATTGAAGCGGGTAAATTAGATCTCGAAAGTCAACCCATTGATTTACGCCAATGTATAGAAGAATCACTCGATTTATTAGCACCCGCCGCCGCTCAAAAACAAATTAATTTAGCTTATTTAATCGCCAATGATACCCCGGAAATCGTAGTCAGTGATGTGACGCGGTTGCGACAAATATTAGGCAATTTGCTGAGTAATGCCGTCAAATTTACCCCCCATGGTGGTGAAGTCGTCGTCTCGGTATCCGCTTATCCGTTATCAGCAGAAGAAAATAGTCCTAGCGAAAAATCCACTGACTACACCGAATATGAATTACATTTTGCGGTTAAAGACACCGGTATTGGAATTCCTCCGGAGCGAGTTAATACAATTTTTCAATCCTTTAGTCAAGTAGATGCTTCCATCACGCGCAAGTACGGTGGTACGGGACTTGGATTAGTGATTAGTCAACGTCTAAGCCAGATGATGGGTGGACAAATTTGGGTTGAGAGTGAAGTGGGTACGGGTTCAACTTTTCACGTCACGATTGTTACTCAAGCAAGCTATAGCGAACACTACGCTCATTTAACTCGTAAACATCCTCATTTACTCAATAAACGGTTACTGATTAGTAGTTCCAATAAGACCAACTGTATGTTATTAAAACAACAAACTAAACGTTGGGGAATGAAATCGCAGATTGCAACGACTTTGCTCGAAGTGTTTGGCGCCTTACGTCAGAACCCACAATGGGATGTCATTATTGTTGAAATGTCCTCACCAGAAAATAAAGATCTCATTTTGCTTGAAAAAATGACTAAATTTCAAAAAAAAAGGTTGCCCTTAATTTTATTAGTACCGATTTATCATATTCAGCAAAATCAACCGAATATTGTCGCTTGCTTATCTAAACCGATTAAACCGATTAAACTTTATGAAGTATTAATTGAACTGTTTACTCCTCCGGCTCATACCACGCCTTTACCACCGACAGCGACGACTCACTCACTACCCAAAACTATCTTAAACTCAAACCCATTAAAAATTTTGTTAGCAGAAGATAATTTAGTCAATCAAAAGGTAGCCTTATTACTTCTAAAGAAATTAGGTCATGAAGTGGTTGATGTGGTTAGTAATGGTTTAGAGGTATTAACTGCTTTACAACGCCATTCTTATGATATTATTTTCATGGATATTCAAATGCCAGAAATGGATGGACTGACTGCCACTCGCCAAATTATTAAAGAATGGTCAGGTAAACCACGTCCTTGGATTATTGCGATGACGGCTAATGCGATGCAAGGCGATCGAGAAATTTGTTTAGCCGCCGGTATGGATGACTATTTGAGTAAACCGATTCGTGAGGAAGAATTAGCCCAAGCTTTATTACAGTGCTATTCTCATAAAGATATTTCCAGCAGTTAAATGATTCCATAACCAGGCGCTAACAATTTGCTATGCTTATAAAATGAGCCGTATTTGTTTTTCAGCTTAGTTAACTCAGGTTACGCATAACGGCTATACCTGCCTTTGGCAAAGGTGAGACGGAGGAACACGTAACCTCAATTATTCAAAGTGCAGATTAAAACCAACTTATTGGTTCTACTTAATTTTTCAGTTTTGAGGAATCTTCTCATGAGCTTACTCATGGATGCTTTGAAAAAAGCCGATGAAGCTAAAAAAAAACAAGTCGTTGCTACTACTTTAAATGCTGGCCAAAATTCATCGAATGACAGCCAAAATTCATCGGCTATTACTGAAGCCAAGGATTCTCTTGCGCCCAACGAAGCCAAGGATTTACTCATTATTGATGAAGAAGAAGAGGAATTAGTTTTTATCGAGGTGACTGATGATGAAGAAATAGCCGCCACTACCTTAACGGAACCAACACCTATCCCTGAAGAACAGAATGATTTTTCTTTAATAACCGAAACCCATGATCCATTCTTAGCGGAGTTTAAAGAATATCCTATTGAAGAAAAAGAAAAAAATTCGTGGGATGATGAATTTCTTCCTGAATTTCAAAAAGATCTAGAAGAACTGGAAAATCCGAGTATTGAGGAAGCGACTATCCCGACGGAAAAATCACCTCAAGTTAATGAATTTATTGATTATGATGAGCAAGAATTCGTTCAACCGCAGCTTGAAGAAACTCGAGAAGAAATCACTACTGATGAAGCGACTCCAGAACAACAATTCAATGAATTTAAACAACTCGACCAAGAAATTTCTCAAGAACCCTCAGCATTGACCTCTTCAATTTCGCTGAGTTCATCCAAGCATCAAGCTAAGAATTGGTTTTTATCATTGCCCACTGCTAATAAACTGAAACAACACAACACGATAGCAGAGATCGATTTAGAAGCAGAAGTCAGCACCCGAACAGAACCGGAAGTTGAGCAAGAACTAGTACGAATAGAACAAGTTACTCAAACTGAACCCGCTGAGCAAACAGTATCACCGACTGAACCATCTGCTGAAATAGCACAACGCATTTTAGCTGCACATACCCCAGCCACTTCTTCCAAACGAACTTGGTGGTTAAGTGGGTTATTGGGCGTGTTATTGCTCGGAATGGGCGGTAGTTACTATTATTATACTCAATCGTCACTGATTCAGCCTTCTTCTTTAAAATTTGGTCAATTAAATCAGCGGTTGAAAGCCACTGCATTATCAACGCCTCCCGTGGATAAAGTGACTGATTCTATTGAAAAACGACCCAATCCTTCTCCGACCTTGGCACTATCGCAACCCAGTCAAACTGGATCGGTACCAATAATGACTCAACCTCAACCCAGTGCTCCCCCAGAACCTCATGAAGTAACCCATCAGACCACGACGCTAGTTGAAGAGCCAGAGTCAAGTAAATCCCCGGTTCAAACCCCAGTTAATCTAGTAAACTCCATTGAAAACAACCCTTCTCATGGGCAAACAACCCCCATTTCGGCTGACAATTTATTAGCTAATAAAGAAATAAGAACAGAAATTGCCAAGCTCATTGCGGATGAAATCGCTAAACAATTTGCGACTAAAATGACCGTGATGCCCACTGAGCAAAAGTCGAAAAAAGCTAATGCAACCGCTTCATCGACTCCACTTCAACCACCACCATCGGCTAAAATCCGCCTACCCAAAAACCAGCCAAGTACTTCTTCCCCAGCACCTACAGAATCAACTACCGCTGTCACTGAACCGACTCGTATTCCCACTTTACATAAAAATGTAACTGAAAAAATTAATAATCAATTATCATCAGCTTATAAAAATTTTCACCAGGGTAACGAAAAATTAGCTTACGACACCTATCACCAAATCTTGCAACAAGATCCCAATAATCGAGATGCCTTATTAGGTTTTGCTGCCTTGGCGGTTCGTCATGGTAATCTCACTTTAGCTCAGCAATATTATCAGCAAGTGCTGCAATCTGATCCGCAAAATCCACCTGCTCAAGTGGGTTTAATCAATACGTTAAACTACCAACCGACTAGCAGTGAAAGTCAATTAAAATTGTTATTAGAAAAGAGTCCACAATCGGCTTATATCTATTTCAGTTTGGGTAATCTTTATGCTAATCAAGGACGGTGGGCACAAGCCCAACAAGCTTATTTTGATGCTTATCGTTATGATAGTAGTCAAGCTGATTATGCTTACAATTTAGCTATTAGTTTAGATCAACTCAATCAAACCGGCGCGGCACTTAATTATTATCAACAAGCTTTGCAACTAGCTCGAAATCAGCGGGTCAATTTTAATCAACCGGCAGTACAAAAACGAGTCCAAACACTTATAGCTCATACACGCCCTAGTGCCTTAGATAATTTATCTACCCGGAGTGATAATTAAATGGGAGTGCTCAAAAATGGAGTGATTTTGGTGTAATTCATCTATTGACGGCAGTGGCGTGTAGCCTGGATGAAACGAAGTGGAATCCAGGTTGTCGGTTCTCCTAGATTTCGCGTAGCATAGTCCAAGCTACGGGCTTAGTCATTCTCTTTCTTCAAAAGAGCAATAAAATGTAAAGATCGTTCAAACCACCACCTAGCGGGCACCGGATACAATTTCAATTGACTTTTCCAAGTAGTTACAATCAAACCCAATTCACTAAAAGTGTCACGCCATTACTATCTCACTGCCATTTTATTAAAGATGCCAAATTTTGCAATTTATCAACCGACATCACTACAATGCGTCTATCTCCAGCCCAGGAAGGATAATAATTAAAGTTGACTTCATCAGGACCAAACCAAGTCAGCGTGTAATTGAATTGATTAGCGGTCCAAGCATTCCAGTTTGACACTTCAGAAGAATAAAAAACCGCTATTTCAGCTTGTTCTGGAACATTCGTTACCAGAGAAGGAATTTTGCCATGAAGTGAGGATAAGTCATTTAATACTTGGGTAGAAACTAGAAATCTTTTATCTTGGTTTCCCTCAATAAACTCAGCAAGTTGTTGGATATAATTGGTTTTATGTCGGTTAACAATAGAAGCAGTAGATTGAATGAGCCAAAAAGTATTTATCAATAATAAAGTAATAATGAATGTGGCAAAGCCAGCACGAAAGAGACTATTCTTATTAAAGAATCGATTTTGTAAAACAAATACGCCTCGGGCTGCAAATATAGCAAAGAAAGGTATAAGCACTACTAGGTTTCTTACTATCATGACCTTTATTTGCAAACTTAGATACAGAATATAGAGGATAGGAAACCCAAGAGCCACCCAGGAGATGATTTTTCTTTCTTTAATCAAGTAAATTGTACCAACTATGCTCATCATGAAAAAAAATAAACTAATTAAGCTATATTTGGAAAATATAACTAAAGCAAAGTAGTTAGCCATCAAATGTAAATGTTCTAAGCCAGAGTGAGTGGTATATCCAGCATGACCGGCTTCATTGTAGATTAATGCTACTAGTTTTAAGTGTTGAATAGATTGGTAAGCCTCCAAGAAAGTTCCAGGAGAGACAATGTAATAAGCAAGACCAAAAATAAAAAAAGTTTCAACTATAACAATAAATTTTATTTTAAAAGTTCGGGTGAAAAATAAAGTTCCCATCCATACTGGTAATAAAAATAAGCCCGCTTGATATTTAGTAGCACAGGCTAACGCTGCTGCTACCGCCGCTAACCTTAACCAGAACCTTTTGTTTTGATTATTTTGGGCTTTAGCCGCAAAAAACAATAACATGATGGTCATCATTCCAAACTGCGCCATGATGACATTGGGAGCTATCCAACGAGAATGGTAAGCAACTTCCCAAGATAATCCAACCAGTGCGGCAGCTAATAAGGCTTCTAATGAATTTTTTCGCCAAGATATCACTGTTAAATAAGTCCAAATAATCGTGAGTGAAGAGACTAACAAAAACAAAACACGGAGCCGTAACAGAAAATCATGGCTATTGGCAGAGTCAACTAAATATTTATTCAAGCCTCCAACCGTTGGTTCAGGATTAACAAGATAATATCCTATTATGTCAGGAACAATTCCCAACAAGCTTAAATCGTAACTTACCGAAGGATAAATATATGAGTGTGGTAAAAAGACGCCCGTTTCGAGGGAAATTTTAAGACTAGTTAAAAATATAGGTTCATCCCACTGATGCCCAAAATCCACCCCCAGAATACCCGTAACCCCAAATAGTCCTAATAACAAAACCAAAGGTAGATAAGTTAGCTTATTCAATAAATTAATTTTCATCAACAGTACCCCGCCTAATTTTTTTGAGTTTTTAACTCCAAAATGCCTTTAAAAAAACTAAATATAACTATCCTCCTTTGGTTAACCTAGTTTTTGAGTGATTCGTGTCCACTTTTTTAGCTCGTTACCAAGCTTTGCTTGGTAATACCTGCCGTGCTAGTTCCCACGCTCCAGCGTGGGAATTTGTATTGCACCGCTTTTGCGATGCGTAGCGTACAACACAGACTCACTGAGACGGCGGGAACAAGAAATTTCATCAAGCGGTAATCACAAATTACGCCGACTTCAACCACTCCAACAACGACGGTAAATCATTCGACCACTGACTGATTGGCAAAGTGGTTGGCGAGATTATCTCATCTTCGGTCGTTTCTACTTTAAAGTCATAGTGTAAATTGCCTTCCTCGTCGCAACCCAAATGTACGGCGGTAAAACTTTGCCCATGGGCTATCCATTTTAAAATTTCTATGGCTAATATCGGTAAAATGGTATCCGTGAGAATATGATCGATATTGCGCGCACCACTGTCGACTTCAGTACAACGGTTGGCAATAGCAGTGACTAAATTGTCATCGTAAGTGAATTTGGCATGATGGTTTTCTACAAAACGTTGCTGTACTTTGGCCAGCTTGAGCTTGACGATCTCATAAATTTCTTCATCGCCCAGGGCATAGTAAGGTATAACAATGAGGCGACCTAAGAAACCGGCTTGAAAGTAGCGCAATAATTCTGGGCGTAAAGCTTCTTGTAATTGTTCCACATCCCATTCCTTCGGAGCACGCATGATAATTTCGGTGCCCACATTGGAAGTCAGTAAAATCAGGGTATTTTTAAAATCAATAATGGCACCTTCACCATCCTCTAAAGTCCCTTTATCAAACACTTGATAAAAAAGTTCCATCACATCCGGATGTGCCTTTTCGATTTCATCCAGTAAAACTACGCTGTAAGGATTACGCCGTACGGCTTCGGTAAGTACGCCGCCTTTACCATAACCAACATAACCGGGTGGCGAACCGCGTAATGCTGAAATAGTGTGCGCTTCTTGATATTCAGACATATTAATGGTAACGACGTGATGTTCACCACCATACAATAAGTCAGCTAAAGTTAAAGCAGTTTCGGTTTTACCCACGCCACTGGGTCCAACCAGTAGAAATACGCCCATCGGTTTTTTAGGATCATCGAGGCTAGCGCGAGCAGTTTGGATTCGGCGGGCAACCATTTCCAAAGCTTGGTCTTGACCTACCAAGCGTTCAGCCATTTTGGCTTCAATATTGAGAATGGTGGTAATTTCATTAGTAACCATTTTGCCTAGCGGAATCCCAGTCCAACCAGAGATAACGGTAGTGACTAGATGACTATCGACATGAATCGGTATCATCGGTTCCGGCGTTTGGAGGGTTTCGAGTTGTTGTTTAGCCGTGGCTAATTCAGTTTGGAGCGTACTGATCGCTTCTAGTTTTGGAGCGGTTGATTGAGCAGCAGTAGTTAAGCGTTCTTCTAGTTCACGCAATTGTTTAACAGCGGCACGCTCTGCTTGCCAGCGGCTGTCTAATTGATTCTTTAACTCTTCGAGTTGGGTTAATTCGGTAGTTAAATGCTGGAGACGGTGTTGATGTGGATTGCCGGCGTCTTGTTCGCGTTGTAATAACTCTGATTCTTTTTGCCGGCGGGTAATACGATGTAAGGTCGCTTCGAGTGCTGGCGGCGTACTATTTTGGGCAATCGCTACCCGGGCACAGGCGGTATCTAAAACACTGATGGCTTTATCGGGTAAATAACGGTCGGAAATGTAACGGTGGGATAAGCGCACAGCATCACGAATCGCTTCATCTAAAATCCGTACCTGATGATGTTTTTCTAGATTAGGTACGATACCGCGTAACATGGTAATCGCCATATCTTCACTCGGTTCATCGACTTTAATCACTTGAAAGCGGCGAGTGAGCGCTTTATCTTTCTCAAAATAAGTTTTGTATTCCGACCAAGTAGTCGCGGCAATCGTTCGTAATTCACCACGCGCTAAAGCCGGTTTTAATAAATTAGCAGCGTCACTCTGTCCGGTTTGTCCGCCAGCACCGATTAAAGTATGCGCTTCGTCAATGAACAGCACTACGGGATTGAGAGCGGCTTTGATTTCGTTAATAATGGACTTAAACCGATTTTCAAATTCGCCTTTCACCCCCGCACCGGCTTGTAATAAACCTAAATCTAAAACCCGTACGGAGACATTGCGTAAAATCGGTGGAACTTCTCCTTGAGCGACTCTTAAAGCAAAACCTTCGACAATAGCCGTTTTACCAACGCCAGCATGACCGGTTAGGATGGGATTGTTTTGGCGCCGCCGCGTTAGGATATCAATTAGCTGCCGAATTTCAGCATCTCGTCCGGTGATAGGATCAAGGCGTCCAGCACGAGCCGCTTCGGTTAAATTGAGGGTATATTGATCTAAGGCGGGCATAGCGGCTTGAACCGCCGTGGTTGAACCCGATGTCCCGGATTCAACGGTTACCGTAATGGATTCGGTTTCAGTTGAATATTGAACTAAGTTAGGTAAATCTTGCCGTAAAGATTCACGGGGGATTTTAAATAACGACGGCAAGGTTTCAATTAGGCTGCCTCGTAAAGCATCATGATCAATAATAGCTAATAACAGCGCACCAGAACGTAGTGCTTGACCATTAAATTGTAATGAAGCAATAAGCCAAGCTTCGCGTAGGAGAGTGATCACGTAAGGAGACATAGCTGGGGTGCGTTCATTACCCCGTTTAAATCGATCGATGGTGCGCATCAGTTCTTTAGTCAAGCGCGGAATGGAAATTTCATAGTGTTTTAAGATAAAAAACACATCATTATCGGTGGGTTCAATTAATTTAAGGAAAAGATGTTCAATTTCTATAGTGTAATGGGTTTGAGTGACACATAACTCTGCCGATTTTTCAAAAGCTTTACGGCAAGTTGAGTTGAGTCTCGCAATGAGTGGTTTTAATTCAGTAGTCATAAGTTAAATTCTCAAGGTAATTTTGGTCTTTTTTTATATTTTTTTTGGTTTAGGTGTGATAATTTTTAATGATTGTAGTAATTCTATTGTAATTTAAAGAAAACTAATTATGATAATGTAGTTTGGAAATTATTTTCTAAGATGAATGGTTGGGATATTGCGGTAAAAAACTGAATTCACCAGCTTTAAAGTGACAAAAATCTCAGTTTTTAATTGGTTATTGCCGGTAAAAACCGCTTTAATCTCACTTAAATAGACTAATGGCTTAGTTTTTATTAGGTAATTGCGTATAAAAACCGCCTATTCCTCACTTAAAAATGAAATCATCTCAGTTGTGATTAGATGAATGTAGATAAAAACCGCAAATTCTTCTCCATAATCTGGTTTGAATTGACATTATGATAAATTATCTTATTAATGTTCTATTAAAAATATTATCCCGGTAACGGCAGGGTTAGCTTGACAATTTTGTGCTGCTGTCCGGGTTGAGTTTTCAGCCAAGAAGTCCAGCCTAATTGGGTTTGTTGACCTAAACGGCTTTCAGGAACTTCGTCGGCTTTAAGGATAAGATTAATTTCAAAATCTAATTCATCTTTGACAAAAAAGCGAGTTAATTCACAGAGACGGGTGTAACCGGCACCGGTGGGTAAAAAATCGAGAAATTGTTCTAAATTCAGTGGTCCTACTGACAGCGCAAATTTGCCATCTTGATCCCAGATTCGGGTTCCCAAGACGGTAGTGCGACCTAGTTCCTGATTGGGCTGGTTAATGCCAAGGCGAGTATGACTTTCTGTTGATAAATATTGCCAGCGTCCTATCCACGGTTGACTAGTGACTTTAACTTGAAAGAAATCGGTCAGTAAATGTTCCAAAGTACTCAGCGAACGAGATTGATGCGTTAGTAAACCGCCATAAAATAATAAGGCGTTATCATCAATCGCCATTCGTTCCCGCAATTCGGGTGTCCCTAAGCCAATCAAAGCAAATAAGTGCTGTGCGAACTGACTTTGCCAAGGTAAATTGGCTTCTAAACCAATCCGTTGACTCTTACGACCACGATATAACAATGAAATGAGGTGATGGTTAAAGAGATCGAGAAAGTCACGTAAGGTAGTATCCCTTTTCCACACGCGTTCAATAATGAGTTCGGTATACGGCATGGGCAATGGACCATGCGCACCGGCCAAACCCATGAAATTAACTTGCATGAGGATAATAATACGCTGCAGCCGACCCAGTTGTCCGTTGATATTAACCTCGGTTATGGGGTCTAACTGACTCAGTGTAGGGTAACGTTTACCCGTAATATCTCTAAAATCAATCATTTTAGTTTGTTGGCGACCATTAACTTGGAAAACGACGGCCGCCATTAAGCGAATTTGCTCAATATCACTTGCCGGAAAAGCGGCACTGACAGTTGAGGCAAAGCGAATTTCAATGGGAATTGCTAAGCGTTTTCGAGCATTATCTGCTAGTTTTTCCAGCAGTTGTACCGCTTGGTAAAATTCAAATCGGTAACTTTCGGTAAAGAGTTGTTCTTCTACAGATGGAGTTGTTTGCCTGGACGAGGGGGCCATTTTTTCCATACGTCCTCTGGTGCGGAGTTGACTTCTTTTAAAACTAACTGAGTAAAGGAATTGGCAGAAACATAAAGCGCAAAAAAGCGTTCTAATACGCTAGCCAATACCAAAGCACTATTGCCTCGATAAGCCTCTTTATCGACTTCCAGCGTTACTTCAAAACCGCGGATAAAACCACGCCAAGCATCTGAGCCTAATCGTCCCATTTTGCGCACAGTTTTCAGATTACGAATTCCGATAATCCGTTTTTCAACGGCTTTATCCTGGGTGAAATTATAGAGACGTAAAATTTCTTGTAAAGCGGTTAATCCGTGAGTGGGTTCAGTAAACGATAAATGGTTCAAGGACAGGTGAGAAATAATCCGCCAAATGGTAGCACCTTCTAAAGGCGGTGAGATTTGGACAGTGGGATGTTTTAAAGTATAAATCCCTTTTATCGGTGCCGAATCATCTAACTGTAATAGGGTACCTGGCTGGATATGTTTAGACAATTCTCGATTAGTGCAAAGTAACTGTGCAAAGGTCGTTGGATAAGAAGGTAGTTCGGGAGTAAAATCCAAATCGAGAAAACTTAACAGGATATCAGTACCAGTCAAGTCAGCTCGCTGAGTCGGTATTCGGCGGGTAAACCAAAATCCGCGGGGCCGATTTTTTTGCGTATGATGGCGAAAAGAGAAATAGGGTTGTAATTCGACTACTTCGGTTTCGTCTTGGTTAGAAGCAAATACTTTAAGAACGGAATGAATTTCGGTATATCGCTCCCGATACAGATCGCCCGCTAATCGATACTCTAATTGCCGATGATCTAAGCGCAGTGGTTCGGAATATTTGGTAAATAAGTTGACAATGGGAACACAACCTAATTTAAAGGCGTTTTTATCGACCACTAAAGTAGGAGGGGGAGTGTTTTTGAGTAAAAATAAAATATCAACAGTGGATTGTTCTTTTTGTAAATATTGAAACTGACCAGTTGAATCTCGCTCAAATAATTGTTCTAACTGCGACAGTTCAACAAATAAAAATTTGTCAGGAAAAACAAAATATTCTTGTAGCAAGGCATAAGCAGGATGAGCATGTTGGGGATAAGGTAAAATGCTCTCATTCTCCTCAAATCCAATCGGTCTAATCGCTTCGGTAGATAAAGTGAGGCGGTGCTCATTGGACAATAACACGATCTCTATCACTTCGCCAAATAACAATTCATACAAAGGGCCGGCTTGTAACCACGGTTGATTTAAATGAATACACAATTGCTTGAGCTTAGTCAGGTCTGGTAGGGTGACTGTTGATTGACAGGTCAATTGTAATCGTAATACCCCGACGACATCGGTTCTGGTATCTAAAAAATAATATTTATCAGTGGATTCAAATTGTGCTTCACTGACTTCTAGAGGCCATAAAGTTAAAGGATAACAAGTACGAAATTG
Source organism: Thioploca ingrica (assembly GCA_000828835.1). Lineage (GTDB taxonomy): Bacteria > Pseudomonadota > Gammaproteobacteria > Beggiatoales > Beggiatoaceae > Thioploca > Thioploca ingrica. Next base: position 1,219,014 of record AP014633.1, on the reverse strand, counting down.
ACCAAGCAGACCTTTGGTGGTCTCTAAAGTGGCTAGCTTGGTATGTTTCGGAATTAAATAACCATCGTTAATTTGACCTTGAGTTGAGTCAATCTCAAATTCAGCAATCGTTAGTGAAGGAATCGGTTGTAAATATTGGGGGTAGAGGATATCCAGTAGTGCGGTGGTAAAGATGGGAAATTCACTATCAATATGATATTGAATGCGTCCGGTTAAAAAAGCCACTGATTCAATTAAACGTTCTATATGTGGATCGGCACATTCATCTTTATCCAGTTCTAAGCGAGCGGCGATCTTAGGGTACTGAGCCGCAAATATCGCCCCCATTTTCCGCAAATAGGTTAATTCTTGGATATAATGATGTAATAAAATTTCTTGCTTATTCGCTGACAATTTTTAGTTCTCCAACTTGGCCTCCTCTAATAAAAAAGGAAATGGGCTCCTCCACTTTATCCATTAACAGGGTCGCATCAAGTCGGGCATCGAGTCCTACTTGTAATTCATTATGGATATGCCCCTCATCTGGTGGTTCAATAATTATTTTGACGTCTTTTAATCGTGGTTCATAAATCGCTAAAGTTTTTTCTATGGCTTCCACTAACCGCGCATAATCACTGGGATTATGCGTAAAAAAAGTGGCAAAGTCCATTAAGCCGTATTCAAGCACCGTGAGTTGTTGACGATCAGCTAACTTGGCTTCGGTAAGCGGACAATAAGTATTTAATAACCATTCTAAATCACGAAAAAATGCTTGCCGCCATTCCCTAAGAGGAAGCGCTCTGAGTGGTTGCGCTTCCTGTTGCGATTCAGGTTCTAAATCAATAAGGCGGTCAAGCAGTGAGGCACGGGCGTGAGTGGCTATTCTTCCCACTAACTATTACCCTTCAACTATTTTTTATATGTTAGCGCAGTTGGTTATTGATTTTTTTAGTTAGGCAATCGTGTTAGTTGCTAAATCACAACTAATCGGTACTTGATCACCGGCTTTACCGGTTGCATCAGTTGGTGTAAAGGTATAAGTCACTTTCTTGTAAGCTAACCGAATGGTCTCAGTGGGTAGATCTTCTCCACTAGAACCAATATCGTAGCTAGCCACATAGGCTTTTTCTAGATCGATCGTGAGGTAGTTGGTAGAAGCACCGGTGTTGGGATCACCACTGGAACGAAATATTTGCAGCTGACATTTTTTAAGTTGTTCACCGGTCCAGCAAGCTTTTAAGATTTCATCAGAAGCGTTATCATAATACTTCACCACCGTAATATCTGCGTGAGTAGCACGTGAAGTAGCACTACCACCAAACGCACTTTCTGCTGCACCTGTTATCGGTTGAGTAAAGCCATGATTCCAACTCACGATTTCCATCTTATCCTCATGTCCTTTTGCGGTGCAGGAGCCTTTCCATACACCACTGATTTCACCTTCTATAGTAAGATAAGCATTTAATGCCATGGTAAATTACCTCCATCTAATTAAGTTAGGTTAATTGCAATATAAGTACGCGCCTTTGTTTGTTACCTTTCATGATTAAAAGGTGTTTAACATTTCTTATCAGTTACTGTTAAAACGGTAAACTTTCAGCGGTGTAGGCGCACCACCTAGTTACAAGTAGCTCTTCCTAACAAAAAAAGAGCTCTTGAATTCAATTAAGCCACCGGAGGTGGCAATTCAGCTACTAAACGAATTGAAGTGGTTAAACCTTCCAATTGAAAATGGGGACGTAAAAATACCACTGACGTATAGTAACCGGGTTTGCCTGGAATTTCTTTCACATCCACTCTGGCTTCTCGCAATGGGTATTTAGCTTTGAGTTCAAAACCGGCATCATCTCTACCCATCGTGTATTGCTTAATCCAACGATTTAAATAAGCTTCTATTTCTTGTTTGGAAGCGAAACTGCCAATCTTATCGCGCATAATCACTTTAATATAGTGCGCAAACCGCGATGCAGCCAAAATATAGGGTAACATCGCTGATAATTGAGCATTCGCTGTAGCAGCATCGGTATCAAACACTTTCGGTTTATTAACCGTATGTCCACCAAAAAAGGCAGCATAATCAGTGCCTTTGCAATGCAATAACGAAATAAAACCTAATTCATCTAATTCTTTTTCTCGTCTATCCGTAATAACAACTTCAGTAGGACATTTTAGGGCAATATCACCTTCATCAGTCTTAAAGGTATGAGTCGGTAATCCTTCTACTAAACCACCACCTTCTACGCCTCGAATGGCACTGCACCAATTATACAGTGAAAAAGCGGTAGTTAATCGTTGTGCCAGAGCATAAGCGGCATTACCCCATAAATATTTATCATGGTCTCTACCATCAACATCTTCTTGGAAAACAAATTCTTCTACTGGAACTGTATCAGGTCCATAGGGGTAACGAAGTAAAATGTGAGGTAGCGCTAGCGCCACATAACGCGAATCTTCGGTTTCACGGAAGGAACGCCATTTAATAAGTTCAGTACTCTCAAATATCTTAGCGAGATCGCGAGGATTAGATAATTCAGTAAAACTATCCATATCAAATAATCTGGGACTCGCTGCGGCAATAAAAGGAGCGTGAGCAGCAGCAGCAACATTGGACATTTTCTCTAGGAAAGCAATATCTTGGGGATGACGTCCAAATTCAAAATCGCCTATCAGCGCACTAAAAGGATGTCCACCAAAGACGCCATATTCTTCTTCATAGATTTTTTTGAACAGAACACTTTGATCAAATTCAACCGCTTTTTCTAAATCTTTCTGTAACTCTTGACGGCTGGCATTTAATAAACGGAGCTTTAACGACGTACTAGTTTCTGTATTTTTAACGAGATACTCTAAACCTCGCCATGAGGCTTCCAGTTTTTGAAATTCGGGGGCATGAATAATTTCATTAAGTTGTGAACTCAACAATTCATCAATTTGCGCAATCCGGTTATTAATCATGGCTACCGTATCAGTACTGACGGTCATATGGCCTTCTAAGACCTGTTCAGCCAGTTCTGCTACCATGTCTTTAGCACGTTCTTTTTGGCTTTCATCACGTGCCATCTTGCCTTCTTGAACAATTTTGTCCAATAGGCTGATTTCTTCAACAACCGGCCTTGCTTCCGATTCGACTAATTTTTCTGCTGCAGCCATTTTTAATCTTCTTTAGCTAATTTAACAAGTTAATTACTAAAATCGATTAATCATTCCTCTCCTGAAATTGGCTGAGAGGGATTTTCATCTTGAGATTGAAGTGAAGGTTCTTTGTTAGCGGAGTCTTTAATTTGTTGTAATTCCTCGGTATTATTGACTACCTCCTGCAATAGCCGCTCTAGCTCATCGTTTCCATCCAATTTAGTCAACAAATCGGTTAATTTTTGCCGCGCTTGGTAAAGTTTACGTAATGGTTCGACCTGTTGAATAACTCTTCCCGGATGAAAATCATCCATATGCTCAAATTTGAGTTCCACATTTAACTGACTATCATCATTAGCCAATTTATTATCAACACGATAGGCTAAACGTGGTTTAGCGGATTTGAGGACATCATTGAAATTATCGCGGTCAATGTCAACGAATTTACGCTTTTTAAGGGGAGGTAAGGGTTTTTCAGGTTTACCAGATAAATCACTGATAACGCCCAAGACAAAAGGTAATTCCTTCTTTTCAATCGCACCGCCGGTTTCTACATCATAAGTAATTTGAACCCTCGGTGGGCGAACACGACTTAGTTTACTTTGGGTACTCTCTTTTTTAGCCATGGTCTTGATACTCTTTTAGCTGGTAAAGTGCATGCAAGTTAATGAATTAACACCCATTCACTTCTTGGAAAGAAAACTTTCATCACCGCTTGCCCGTATTTTAAAATATTAGTCTAAAACTGTTAAAAAAACAACTTTTATTACACGAGGTCAGCAATTCTCATTTTGAATAGACTCATGTTGTAAGTTATCACATCGTTTTGTCACATGCGCACCGCGAATGCGGCACCACATTCCACAAAAATTTAATGATACACCCTTCCACCCCTCTAACAACTCTACTTTTTCTTTTGCCCGGTATCCTTCGCTTCAGCTTTTGATGGTTCTGATTTGGATGGTTTCGGTTTGGGCGGCTCTTTTTCTGGTGGCGGTGATTGGGGTTTGGAGGGTAAGCGAGGAGAAAGAGGTAATAACCGACGGGTTTGTTTAAGATGTTCTGGAATATTATCTAAAGTAGGCGCTTGATAGGGAAAATTCGGGAGCATAACTTGTTCTTTTTTATCCGGGTGCATTAGAATCAACCGCATAAAAACAACCGCTGCGGATTTCTTTTCAAATTGGGCGCGATATTGCTCTTGGTAAGGTAATTGCTGCGATTGGGGTTCGGATAACGTTGGGCTCTTTTCTAATTCCGGCGTCGGGTGTTTGCGCCACCAAAATAGTTTACTTTTCCAATCACCACTTTTCGGTTCGGATTCAGGTTGTTCTGGGGGTGGCAATGGATGGTTTGGTAACAGATTTTTGACTGGAATAATGAATTTGATAGTATAAGGTTTTTCATCTCTGCCGTGGACAAAGTCGGCGGTACCAATTTGCTGACGTTGACGTTGTAATAATTCCAATAAAGCCCACATACTTCGATATTGAAATATCACTTGGTCACCTTCATTAGCCAAGGTCATCGTCCATTTAGCGGCGGTAGCTTGTTTTATAGCCTCATCTGGCAAATATGGTCGAAAAGAGGAATTGCGTGCCCAGCGTAAGGTGATTTGGATCGGATCCCACAGTTGCCAACGGGCTTGATATCCTTGCTCATCGTTATTGTAAGGGTAATTTAGGGTTTTATCGGCAATGGTCAATTTCCAATCGATAATTTGGTTAGCGCCTTTTTCATAGGCTTGATTGACGCGAAAATCAACCACCACCTCATAAATTGGCTTATCTAGCGGCAAAGTGGCTGCTAACAAACTGCTAAAAAATAACTTCACTTCTTCCAATTGGTGTAGAAAACCCAGAATTTTTTCCCGACTCGCGGCAAAAATATCGCTTTGGTTGAGTAATTTGATTAACTCTTGGTTATAAGTGTCATATACCACAAAAAAGTTTTGGATCGATTCTGGGGTGACTTCATCGAAAAATTTTGCCTCAGTTAAAGGTGCAAACGGAAAACGCCTCGCTAATTCACGATCGAAAGCTTCAGCAATCGCCATGTAGCGGCTATAAATTTGTTCATCTGCTAGAGTTTGACAACGCTTAAATACCGCGTCTTGGATTTGATGGAGTTTTTCCAAAAAGTAATCGCCGCTACTTTGTCCATAATAGGTAAGTTCTGGGCAATTATCTAACGAGACTTTATCCAGTTTAAACAAAATAAATTGCTCTAAATCACGGAGAGAATTGGCTTCTTTTTTGGCATCATATTTGTCCAGTTCTAACAAAATCCGCTCCCACTTTTTCAGCAGGACGTCACTGGTACCCCACCGCTGGGCTTGCTCACCTAACAAAGTCATTAATGGTTTAATATAATTTTCAATCAGATACTTGATGCGATTCCGTTCTAATGATAAGTAATATTCAGTTTCTTCTGGATCTCTAACCGCAAAAGCGATCTGCAAAGGCGATTGAGTGCCATCCCAGGTATTAAAAGTATTGTCATCCGGCACATAAAGATCGCTTTCTAACAAATGATCCACTTGCTTTAATAACTCATAAGCGCGATTAAGAACTAATTGGTGAATTTTATTGTGAGTGGGTTCATCTAGCGTATTAATATTCTCAAAACTTTTAAATACTTCAAAAATCTTTTCTAACAGTGCAATAATATTGAAAAAATTTTGGGTATCGACCTGAATTTTTTGCTCATGTTGGATTTCACCTTGCAATTCGGGCTTACTAGTAAAAAAAATCTGATTTTGCTTGGGTTGAGCTTGAACGATAAAATGATTAGTATTTTGATAAAGCCGAATTTCGGCGGCTTTACGCAACCAGCGTTGTAACTGTGGTTCTTCTACCTTCGGTAATTCATTTTCTAAGTATTGTTTAAAAGATTGCGTTAACGAAATCGCTTTGTTCAACGACTCCACTTCCTCTGGTAATTGCGTGATGGGCACAGTGGATTCCACCGGGGTCATAAATCCCTCTTTGCTCAGTCGTTCCACCGATTTTTTTAGTTTGAGTAAAATGGGTGCTAAAGCCAAATAGGTTCGCTGAGTTGATGCCAGTAAATTCTCTGCTGCCGGTTTAGCTGAACTGGATTTCTTATCTGAGATTGGGGTATTGGGAGGTGCTGCTGAGATTTCTTCACTGAGAATAATTAAAATGGGACCTGCAGTTAACCGACTTCTTAACTCAAACAAATCTTTACGAAATAATCGATAATATTTATCGCCCAAGCGTTGTAATTCATTTTTCAAATATTTCAAAGAAGTGGTATTGTCGATATCGAGCAACAATTGGGTAAAATGCGGTTCCGTGAATTCCAATTCAGAGTGCGCAATCCAATTCCATTCCGAATTTCTGCCGAGATATTTTTCGACTTCCCCAATCAATTTAACGGTATTAAAGACGCTCGCCACCCATTGGTTTAAATCAGCGGTCACTTCAATTTTTTCTAATTCCTTTACCAAGCTAGCGACTTCTAGATAGACCCGGTTTTGGGTGAAGACTCGACTAAACCACTGATTGGCCAAATCGGTAATTTTGTTATGTATCTTAGGTAGATAGCTAACGAGATCAAATTGAGTAAAGCGAACATCATTGCGAATAGAGGCCAAAATTTTGCCGTAAAATCGCCAGGTATCTAAGTTAAATTTTAAATTTCCTCCTAAATATTGGACCAGAAAACTAATTTTTTTCATTTCTTCTTCAGACAGTTGACTAAAATCAGTTGTTTTAAGACCATTATAAAAATCAACGTTTTCTTGTAATTGTCTGAAATCGGAGACGAAACTTTTAAATAAGCGAAATTCAGCGGTGCTAACAATATAATCCTGACGGTATTCCTGATTAGCTACAGCGACTTCTTCAGTGATATTGTATTGAAATAATAAATTATCTGCCTTATCAAATAATTTTTGATAAATCCATTTTAAGAAGAATTGGTCATACCCCAAAGCTAAGGCTTTGACAATATGGTTATTGACCGAACTAAGCCACGAAGCCGGTAAAAAGAAGGACAAGAAGTTTTCATTCTGCATTTTCGACATGCCCGCCAACAAATGCTCCGCACCTTCAAATTGCAAGCGATGGACTTCACCAATGCCTTCACCATGCAAACTCGCATTGGTTCTAGCTTCCTGGACGTAATTTAAGTCTTGAGATAATTGTTCTAATACCGGTAATACCGCTGCTTTACTGCGTTTGAGCTGGTTAAAATCCCACCATTGTCCAAAACTAATACCGACTGCTGCCGTGGCAACAATAGCTTGTCGCCGCCGCAAAATCTGTTTTTGTCGATACAGGGCTTCTAAAACCGGTCTTGCTAAATCAACTTCGCGAAATAATTTATCTCGAAACAGATGAGCTAAAAAAATCGGTTGTTTGGGCGCCGTAATTTTTGCCCACTGTGGTTCAAACTCAATCTTATCGGAACTTATCGTGGCTTGATAAGTGCCGGCCGGCGTTTCTTCAGCCACATCACCACAAAAATAAATACCACGTAAAAAAAATGGTTCATGGTAAACACTGGGTTGAAATAAACTATCCAAATAAATTTTTAATTGCTTAAATACGGTCCGAAATTGATGAGGAAATACTAAAAAATCATCTTTTTGAGCGATAGCCTCGGTGCTAGCTAAAGTGACCAGTTCGATTTGTAATTCATTAATGCCTTGATAAATTTTTTGGAAAGCTTCCTCAATGAAGCGGGATTCGTAAACGGTATCTAAGTTATAAGGATTAGACCAACCGAGAATATTATGACGTAATTGTTCGGGTAACGCAGCACTAAAACTGGTAAAACCACGCAATCGATCACATTGAGTGACTAAAATAAAAACCGGAAAACGGATACCTAATTCTTTTTGGGCTTGCCACAGTTTATGATAAAGATGATCGGCTTTTTTGACTAATTGCTCGGAATGACCGGATAAATGTTGTTGTGGCTCTAGCAAGTCACCACAAGGAATCGTCAAAATAATGCTATCCAGCGGACAACTCGGACGATATTGACGAAGTAACCGCAGTAACGTGAGCCAACCTTTTTCATCTGCTGTTATGGATTCGGGTTGCAAGACATATTTACCTTTGATATCGAGGACAATGCCTTTATCAAATAACCAAGCGTCACAACCATGTTCAGAAGACTTTGGCTTTCCTAAAGGTAAACTGAGTTGGGTATGGGCTAAGAGTGTCGATTTCCCACTCTCACTTTCACCTATCATCATTAGCCATGGAATCTGATAGAGATAACTGCGACCGGCAACTTGAGCACGGAGGTTTCTACCAACAACATGGGTGCGTAATTTTTTTAACAGTTCCTCACAGGCTTTTTCGAGGAGACGACTGGAAACGTCTTTGGGCTTTTCGGGTGGTGATGCGGTGGTAGGTGTCTCGGTGGTAGGTGCTAGTGCTGCTGGTTTGCGTTTTTTATGTTGATAAAGCTGATAGGCTTTATAAATAACCACCAATAAGACAGTAATAGCTATAAGAATATATACCCAACGTAAGCCCTGCGTACCAAATAATTTAGCAAAAATATCTAAAATTTTATTAACAATATCCATCTCGTTTATTTTTGATATTCAACCTCACTGAATTTTCAGTTATTAGGTTTGGGTTCCTAATGGTTCGACTACAAAGAGTTTCTCTTGCAGATGTACTTTGACGCTCGTCATGGAGTCAATCCGAATTCGGTGGATACCGGGCGTGATATAATTGGCGAAAAATAGAGCCGCTTTCGCTTCTTTACGTTCGGGTGGCATTTTAAAAGATAATACTTTTTGTGAGGGTTGATCGGGTACAAATTCCCATTCCCAGGTCGCTAGACTGATAGGATAATCTCGCTTCAGTTGTACCCGTTTAGTGAACCAGTCATGCGCAGATAGTTTGACAATTTCGGCTAATAATTGTTCGTCATAAACCAATACTAAATCCACCGCGATCGGGTGATTTAAGTTGGCTTGAGCATCAATTGCAAACATAATGAGTTGAGTTTTAACAATCACTTCACTACAGGCTGATAAAATCAATAATAACCCCAGCCACCAACGTACCGTTCCCGTCGGCATATTAAAACTCCATCCGTATCCCACCCATGAGAGAACTGCTACTCATATCACGTAAACCCAAGAGCGTTTCATAATTCACAAAAGCTGAAATTTTTTCATTGAATTGAACCGCTAAACCTAAACCCAGATTGGCATAACTGCCATCGGCTTCATCAGTCGGTAAAGCAAAACTGTCTTCGCCAGTATAATCAACCAATCGACCTTTGATCCAGCGTTGTCCGGTTTTGGATTCCGTGACCCATTCTAAGTTTACTTGCGGGATAAATGTCACGCCCGAACTTTGTTTTAATTCTAAAGCTAATTGCGCCCCAAAAGCTAAAGTAACTGATTTGACAGTTTGATCGTTAATGGCTAAAGCTAATCCCGCTCCCGGTGCCTGTGGATTGGCAATACTTTCGGTAAAACTACTGATGCTGGTACCGATTTGATCCAGACGCAAGGTGGGAGTCACACTCAGTTTGCCAAAATGCAGATGGTAACCGCCACTGAGGCTTAAAATTTGTTGTTCACCATCGGGATCAGAATGAGCTGTTTGATTAATAGGGGTGTCATGCTCTAAAGTATAAACAATCGAACGGCTGTTATCATAAGCGGTCATGCCGTAACTGTATAACATATCAATATAAAATTTTTTGGGTTGGTAAAAGCTACCATAAAGCGATAAGTTGAGACCATCCACTTTGATATTACCACTATTTTCATAAAAATCCGCTTTAGCTAAACTATAACCTAAAGCAGCCCCAAAAATCATTTTATCGGTCAACCGATAATCAGCGCCGCCAGTCAAACCTAAACTGTTAAAATCAAAACCAGTTTCATTAGCCGTGGTATTTTTATCACCCAAGCCAATCTGACCATTCACAAACACACCGAATTTATTCATTTCCAGGGCATGTGCCGTTCCACTGTACATTTTTTGTTCTCGACCTTGACTCGCTAGTGGTTTACCTTCCAAGCGGTATTCGGAATCATCAGTGGTAGGTAAAGGAACATTTTGACCATCGACGTTGAGCTGCAAATCTTTTAAGCTGATCGTTTCAATAGCACCGCTTCGTAACGCCATTAGGCGAGTATAAATGTTACGAACTTGTCGGGCAGCGGCTTCAGTAGAAAGTCGTCCTTGCGCTGCAAATTCTTCCGGCGCAATTTGTTGCAAGGCGTAAGCTACTCCGCTGGGATTCAGGCGAGCATTAATGATCATTTCTTGACAACGGGTTTGTAAATCCGGACTAATTCGACCACTTTGACAAACTGTTCCTAAGTTTTGGGCGATGGCTTGTTGACTGGGATTTTGGGCAACCGAGTTTAAAATCTGGCTGGCATTATATTGAGTTTGATCATCTTGGATCGTAATCGTCGCCACCGCTTGAGTTTGAATAATACTCGCTTGATTAGTGGGTTGAGTTAATATTACCTGGAAAGCTTTTTCCCACTCTGGTTGCGCATCATTTAAGATTTTAACGACAATTTCTTTTTCACCGCTTTCACCATTCTGCCAGCTTAAGGTGCCAGCAGTGGTTTCATAATCTTGACCGGCCATCGCCGTTCCATCTTGAGTGATATAATTAACTGATAAATTCCCGTCTGAACCCGCCGAGCGAACCACTTTGATAGCCACGGTATGGCTAGCTTCATTAATTGTATAAGTCGTTGGATTAAAACCCACCTCTCCGGTGATTTTATGATCTTGAATAATCAGTTCCGCTTTGCCTTGTTCGATAACGGCTTGCTCTGGGTTAGTTAATAAAATCGTTAAATTCTCATCAGCTTCTTTTTCGAGATCATTAATCAAAGCAATGGTGAATTCTTTCGGGGTAATATCACCGACTGCCCATTGCAATCGACCTTGTACTGGCTGATAATCGCGACCGGCAATAGCAGAACCGTCTCGAGTGGTATAACTCACCGCAATGGCTCGATCACTGTCACCGGTGCGATTAACGGTAATAGTTACTAGCGATTGTGCTTCATCGGCGGTATAAACTGCTTCACTAAAGCTCACTTGCACCGGCGCTGGTCTATTCACCATGATTTCAACGGCTTCGGTGGTTTCTATGACTTGATTATTGGAATCCGCGCCGCGAATATTAAATTGATTGTTGGAATTACCAACCGCCATTGGTTTTACCACCAAAGTAACAGTAACAGCTTGATTAATAATGCCTAGCTGGCATTCGACCACACCATTAAGTTGACAATTACCTTGACTTGCTTGAGCCAACTGCAAATTGAAGTTAGGCGGTAACCCATAAGTTAACACTACATTATTAATGGGCGCTGACACGGGGATTGGAAACACTTTAATACTATAAGTTAAATCTTCATTGAGGAGTGCTGGGGTTGGTGAAGTGGCTATCGTCATGGCTAATTTAGCCGCTGGTTCATTAGTAGTCACTGGTGCTATGGCATTGACTGTGACATTAACTGACTGTTCTTCAATAACTACCTGATTATTATTTTCCAGACCTTGAACATTAAAATGATTATTAACATTACCAACTATAGTGGGTTTAACTTTGATAGTCACCACAGCAATATCAGTCAACTGTCCCAATTGGCACTCAACAAATTGACTCAGTTGACAATTTCCTTGAGTGGTGGCAGCAGAAACGAAAGTAAAGCTGGGTGGTAAAATATAGTTTAATACTGTATTATCAACGGGTTCGGTGGTAGCCGTGAGTTGAATATTATAAGTCAATTCCTCATTAATGGTCGCCGGTAGCGGTGACGCGTCTATTTGCATAGTCACTTCAGCCGCCCAAATACAAGCGGTTTTCATCAACAGGAGTACTAACCACAGAGAACCTCTCCGCCACAATGAATAATAGTTGGTGTTTAACCGGGTCACATTTCAACTCCATACACTAAAGAATTAGCCCAGAAATAAGGATGATAGTAAAAAGATTTTTTATTCTCTAGCACTGCTAATTTAGCTTGTCGTACTTGTTCAATCAGCGAACGCTGAATTTCAGTATCACTCACCTTAACCGCTTCTACTTCCAAAGTACTGTCATTGACACTTGACCATAATTTCAGCACGGTATTAGGAATACCAAGCGACATCAAGCTCGCTGAAATATTACAAATATTTTCTTTATCTTTAATTGGTTGTGTCAACTTAGCTAAACAACCTGATTGTAAAGGCGATTTTTGAAATAATTCTTTAGCCTGTTGTGCAGATACTGTTTTGCAGTTGTCATGAAACTGGGTAGGTTGTTTGATTAATTGATGACGCCATTTGCTAAACAACGTAACGGAGGGAATATAAGCCAAGGTATAATTTTGAATGAGATAATGTGGAATATCATATCTTTTTTGAGTGACTAACGCTTCAAACGGTAAATAACATAAGGGTCCAGTGGGTATAATATACACCGTTTGTGGCTTAATTTTATCGAGTAATTGCTGTACGGCTCGAGGAAATAATTGTCCATAGAGGTTGTAACTGGTATCGACAAAATACCGCAAACTGTAGCGTAAAGTAGCGGCTAACTGCTTATCGGTTGGGGTTTGTTGATAACCTAGTTCTAATAACGCGGGTTGTATCCCTCTGTCATATAAACTATTAATTTGTTGAATTATTTTTGCTGCGGTTATCGACAGGGTAAATTGCAATAATTCACCTTGTTCACCACCGGTTATCACCCACAACAGCGTTTTATCAGCCATGATGTTATAAATGAAAAAGATTTCACTGGGTAATAATTCTTTAGCAGTGGTGGTTAAATCCGCTACCGGTTCAGTTGGTAGCCGCAGTTTATATTGACTAAACCATCCAGAAAATAAGCGATTGATTTTTAGCTCAAACACTTTTAAGCCTTGATAATAATCAGTTGGTGTGGTGACTGATTTATGCACCGCTTTGGTGGGTTGCAAAAATTGAATCATTTCGTCGTAAATAGCCGATCTAGTCATGACAAACACCGAATCGTCAGCCATATCAACCGCTAAAGCTTGCCAAAACTGATTTAACGCAGTTTCATTTTCTCCCTGTTGACGATAGAGTCGTGCTAATTGCACGAGATTATCCCATTGACCTTGACGATTATTAATTTTGTTACTGAGATCCAAGGCGAGGGTAAAATAATCAATGGCTGCTTTATACTGATTACGTGTATATTCAAGGAGACCCATCTGCATTAAAGCCTCACTTTCGCCAATATAATTTTTATTCTCACTATTACTGTAAAAAAAGCGGGCACGCTCCAATGAACTGATAGCCTCATCATATTGTTTATTCTCACGATAAGTTATGCCTTTCTGCACCAGGATATCCCCTTTTTTACTCGGTTCAGTGGTTATTTTAAAGGCATCATCCAATTTCTCTATAGCCTGGAGATACTTTTGTTGCCCACGATAGATTATACCGATTTGGGTAAAAACTTCTCCAATACCCTGATTATCTTTACTCTTACTGTAAATATCCAGTGCAGTGGCTAGCTTTTCTAAAGCGGAATCATACTGCTGTTGATGATAATCAACCACGGCCATTTCAGTAAAAATAGCCGCTTTACCGGTTAACTCTTCAATTTGATGGTAATTGTCAATGGCTTGTTGAAAATAGTCTACCGCTTGTTCATATCGAGCCAGAGAACGATACAAAATACCTAACTCCTTCAAAACTTGGCACTGGTTTTTAATCAGTTGGTTGTTATCTAGCTGTTTACTTATATCACGATTAGCCGTTAGACCGCCACGATAAATTCGATTCCAATACATCTTAACTGGGTTATAAAGCCAAGAAAACCACCTATCCTCACTTTTACCGCTATCATTTTGATTATTACTTAGAAGATGTTCGTTATTATTAACTTTTAGGTTTCCTAAATTACCGAAGACATTTTTTTCACCTTGAAAAGATTTATCATTATCAACCTTTTGGTTATCGCGATAAATTGTTAAGGCCTGATCCAAATAAAGCCGCGCTTGATCATATTGACCTAACTTATTATAAGCTTCTCCCAACTTAGCATTAAATCTCGCCATATCAGCTTGATAATGGCTTTTTTTAGCCAACTCCAAGCCTTTTTGCCATAAAGGCAAAGCAATTGTATATTCGTAACCAGCCTGTTCGCCTTTTTGTACTAACTCGGCTAATTCTTCTTCCAGTGTTCTGGTTGGGTTAATTTCATCTTGATTAATCAGTAAATAAACAAGCAACAGACAGAATGAGACCATAAAAAATCGCTGGGTTAATTTTCTCATGGAAAAATTGAGCGTCATCGCTAGGTAATTGAAACGCTCATGCCGGTTTCTTAGGCACAGTGGCGCATATTATTGATTTATAAAGTTAACAGTTTAGGGTGAAGCATGCTTTTCTAAAATTTGTTCAGTTTGACTATTGATATCATGAGTGACTTGATACCATAACCCGATTGAAACGAAAAATAAGCTAACAAATAGCGCTATAAAAGACACCTGCCACCAAAATAAAGAGGGAAGCCATTGGCGTTCTTCCTGTTTTAATTCCGTAACACGGTAAGCCTCTGGAAAAATCCGTTTATTTACTTCATAGTAAAGACGATCATGCAGTTCATCAACATTTTTTTGGGTAATAAAGAAATACAATTGGCGACGATAATTTTCATATTCTTGTAATTGAATTGGATCGGTGGTGCTTCGATATTGACCTTGAAAACCGAGAAATAACACAATTAAATACAGTCGAGCTAATTCTAAAGTATTCTGGTCGCGTTTATTCAACAAGGCGTTCAAGTTTTCAAATACCCGTTGCCCAGCAATTTGGGAATTAAACATTCTTACTTCTAATAATTGGGTACGCCAAGTTTCCTTACCAGCCCACTCAAATAAATGTAAGAAAATTTCATCGGTCAAAGCAACCATTAAATACTGGGCTTCTTTATACAATTTCAGGTGTTGTTCCCCTCCCCGTTGACTCGCATCTAAACGTTGGCGATCGAAGACACTAATCAGTTGATGTTGAATACGAGAACGTTCATCTGGTGCTTGTTTAATTTGGATTACTTCATTATAAAATTCATGAAAATAGCGATATAAGGTACTTTCAATTTGCTCGCCAGAAAACAGCATATAGGCTAACCTTTAAATTATTGATAGGGTACCGTGTATAACATCACTTCTACTGGCTGAGGAATATTTTCTAATTCGCTCACTATGACTAATACTTCCTCTACCGCAATAAATTCAGGATTGATTTCCACTTGGAAGAGGGCAACCTCATTGGGTGGAATGAGATTGAGATTTTTCTCTTTTTCTAAGATACGTTGTCGTTTTGCCCCATAAATTCGCCGCTCTCGTATCGAATTAATATAACTATTTGAACCAATTTGACAGGACTCTCCCCAGCTAACCAGTTCTTCTAATTTCGGTTTACCCTCGAATCCCTTTAAGCCAATGACCAGATAAGTTAAATTTTTATCCGCTAAAATTTGCCGTTCTTCCAAACGCAATACAAAATAATTTTTAGTTGGTAACCACTGAAATTCAGAAGAAATTTTTAAAGTGTTCTGCTGATTTTGCCGATCAAAGGGGATAACAATATAAGATTCCCGAATGCGATCTAAAATTTCGTCGATAAATTGACAAACTGGGGTAAATGTAGCCAATAAATCATTGTGATTATAAGCATTAAAAACTGGAGGGACCATGGCACTCGTAAAAGTCGCTATACTACCTGCTAGACTGCATAAGCTTAAATAAAGCGGATAAGGATGACTCACCTGAATTGCCAACATGGCTTCTAATTGAGGCAAAGCCGTGCCCAAACCTTGTAAGACGTTTTGGGTATTGAATAACAACGATTTATCTAATTGAATCGCACTAGAAGAACGTAATTGCTCGGAAAGAAATTTAGCTTTACCGTGGGCTTTTTGAATAATGGCACTGATCATTTTGCCTAAAGGTGAGTGAATATGAATCTGTAGCACCGGTGGAATAAAGGATGTTAACGCAAAAGCTTCATTTTTATAAGTCACCTGCGCCAATGGTAACGAGGTAAAGCGATTTCGTGGTGGTTCCTCACCGACAGATAAATGTAATCGTGGACGTAAGCGTGGAATAGAGATTTCCCCTTCACCTTCGTTAATTCCCTTAACCGGTTCACCTTCCACTGATTGGTACCGTTGTTCGCCTTCCAAAGAAGTTGGTATATAGCGAGGAACACTTAAATAAACCAATAAAGCCGATTGTTGTTTAAGCAAGCCCAAATATTTCTTCAAATTTAAACTTAAATCAGTTACTTTGGCATTATGGGCAATCATTAATCCATCTGGTAAAATCGCCTCCAATTCCAAGATAGCGACTTGTCCCTCTACTAACTGAACTGGATCAATTTCTATCCGTAATATT